>JASSUK010000035.1:0-117388 GCA_031963045.1 Mycoavidus cysteinexigens | reverse complement strand
CAATCGATGATAGAAGCGGATTGTCACCAGTGAATATGGAGACGGTTATTCCTTAAAAGCTTTCCGGCAATATGGCCGTTCTGTAACAAAAGAGATAGGTCGAGCCTGAATTAAGTCCCTTATCGTCATCACCGGATGCCCCGACGGCCAGGGTCTGACCATTGGCACTTAGACTGACACTAGTACCAAAGGAATCTTTTGGCTTCCAACCAGATACCGTCAGTTTTTGTTGTTCCGTCCAGGTATTTCTTGAACGATGGAAAACATAGACCGAGCCTGAGTCCGAGCCCTTATCTTTATCATTTTTTGCTCCGATGGCCAGAGTCTGGCCATCGGCACTCAGACTGACATTCTCACCAAAGCGATCTCCTGGAGCCCCATCAAATGCCATCAGTTTTGGTTGTTGCGTCCAGGCATTTCCTGAACGGCTGAAAACATAGACCGAGCCTGAGAATGATCCGTTATCTTGATCACCGTCTGCCCCGACGGCCAGGGTCTGGCCATCGGCACTCAGACTGACACTCTCACCAAAGAAATCTCCTGGAGCTCCATCCAATGCCGTCAGTTTTGGTTGTTCCGTCCAGGCATTTCCTGAACGACTGAAAACATAGACCGAGCCTGAGTTCGAGCCCTTATCGTCATCACCGTGTGCCCCGACGGCCAGGGTCTGGCCATCGGCACTCAGACTGACACTCGCACCAAAGTAATCTAATGAAGCCCCATCCGATGCAGTCAGTTTTGGTTGTTGCGTCCAGGCATTTCCTGAACGGCTGAAAACATAGACCGAGCCTGATGACGCGCCCTTATCGTCATCATTTTTTGCTCCGACGGCCAGGGTCTGGCCATCAGTACTCAAATTGACACTATTGCCAAAGCAATCTCCTTCAGCCCCATCCGATGCCGTTAGTTTTGGTTGTTGCGTCCAGGCATTTCCTGAACGATGGAAAACATAGACCGAACCTGAGTCCAAGCCCTTATCGTCATCACGGTATGCTCCAACGGCCAGAGTCTGGCCATCGTCACTCAGACTGACACGATCACCAAAGTAATCTCCTGGAGCCCCATCCAATGCCGTCAATTTTTGTTGTTCCGTCCAGGCATTTCCTGAACGACTGAAAACATAGACTGAGCCTGAGTCCAGTCCCTTATCTTCATCACCGTATGCCCCGACGGCTAGGGTCTGGCCATCGGCGCTCAGACTGACACTCTTACCAAAGAAATCTCCTTCAGCCCCATCCGATGCCGTCAGTTTTTTCCATTTGGACAAGACTCCGCTCTCATAAAGTAACCGAAATATAGCTTTTCGCTCCGCCGTGTTTAACTGCTCAACCGCTGCGACAGAATTCAGACTTAATAGCCCCTCCTTATTAAATACAAGACCTGACTTTTCTTCAATTTTGACGTAAACCCCTGAGGAGGCATCTACTCGAATACCGTCCCCAGCCCTCACCGCGAGCTGACCGGTTGTTTCCAGTTGGAGACCCGCACCGGTGCCGGCGCCCTGATCGGGTGACAGGCCGGCGGCCTTGCGGCCACTGTCTGCGATGTCGATCAAGTCCGCAAAGTCTTTCTTCTGTGGAATGGGTTGTGCGCGAAATTTCGCCTTAAGATCCTCGATAGGCAGACCTACCACCTTCTTGTTATCGGCCATGGTTTACATTCCCCCCATTTTTATTCAGGTTCTTGGTTGCGATCGAAACGAAGTGTCACCAGTAGGTATGGAGACGGTCATTCCTTAAGAGCCCCCCGACAATATTGCCGTTCTGCTGAGAAATTTTATTTCTTAATGAAAGAGATAGGCCCAGCCTGATTTTTTTGTAGTATCAAAACCGAATGCTCCGACGGCCAGGACCTGGCCGTCGGCACTCAAACTGACACTATGACCAAAGTAATCTTTTGAAGCCCCATCAGATGCCATCAGTTTTGGTTGTTGTTCTGTCCAGGCATCTCCTGAAGGACTGAAAACATAGACCGAGCCCTTCTTATCGTCATCATAAGGCGCCCCAATGGCCAGGATCTGGCCATTGGCACTCAGACTTACATAGTCACCAAAGTGATCTCCTTCCTCCCCATCCGATGCCACCAATTTTTTTCGTTGCGTCCAGGCATTGCCTGAACGAATGAAAACATAGACAGCCCCCTTCTTAAAATTGCTACCACCTGCTGCGACGGCCAGGGTCTGGCCATCAGCACTCAGACTTACATAATCACCAAAGGAATCTCCTACAGCCCCGTCCAATGCCATTGGTTTTGGTTGTTGTTCTATCCAGGCATCTCCTGAACGACTGAAAACATAGACCGAGCCTCCTGATTTCGAGCTTTTACGGCTTACCCCGACGGCCAGGGTCTGGCCATCAGCACTCAAACTGATATGCGTACCAAAACCATCTCCTGAAACAGCCTCCCCACCTGCCGTTACTTCTTGTTGTTCTGTCCAGGCATCTCCTGAACGACTGAAAACATAGACCGCGCCTGATGCTGTCAAGTTCTTAGTATCGCCAACACCGGGTGCCCCGACAGCCAAGGTCTGGCCATCGGCACTCAGATTGACACTAAGACCAAAGGCATCTTTTTCAGCCCTAACGTTTGCCGTCACTTTTTTTTGTAGCGCCCAGGTATTTTTTGAACGAGTGAAAACATAGACCGATCCCATATCATTGTCATCACTGTTTGCCCCGACGGCCAGGGCCTGGCCATCGGCGCTCAGACTGACACTGTAACCAAAGTTACGACGAACAAGGCTATGTTCCGACGTCGGGAGTTTTTGCGAGTCCGTCCAAGCATCTTTTGAACGAGTGAAAACATAGACCGATCCCATATCATTGTCATCACCGTTTGCCCCGACGGCCAGAGTCTGGCCATCGGCGCTCAGACTGACACTATTACCAAATTGATCTTGATTTGCTTTAACCAGATTAGATTCCGGCAGTTTTGTCCATTGGAACAAGGAGAATCTGCTCTCATAAAGTGACCGAAATATAGCTCTTCGCTGCTTCATATCTAACTGTTCAAATAATGGGACAGGTTCCTGACTTAACCCATCCTTATCAACTGCAAGACCTGAACCGTTTTTAAGTTTGACGCAAACCCTTGAGGAGTCATCTACTTGAATACCGTCCCCAAGCCTCACCGCGAGCTGACCGGTGTCTTTCCGTTCGAGCCCTGCGCCGGTGGTCTCATTCTGATCGGGCGCCAGGCCGGCAGCCTTGCGGCCAATGTCTGCGATATTGATCAAGCTCGCAAAGTCTTCTGCCAGTGGAATGGCTTGTGCGAGAAATTTCGCCTTAAGATCATCGATAGGCGGGCCTACTCCCTTCTTGTTATCGGACATAGTTTAAATTCCCCACATTTTTAATCAGTTAGCATCCTCAATAACGTCAGCTCGAGATAAATCTCCATAGCTTATACATAACGTTATATAGTTTTAATTTGGCCTTGCTCGGCATTGGTTAATAAACTACTCCAGATAAAAGATTGCGCCAGGGAAATGCTGAATAAACCGAGAGCAGCGTAATACCTCCTTGCCGTGTATGAACAGCAATGGCATGACGGTGCGTTTGGGCTATGCGGAGGTTTCTTAATTCGCTTTACGACATGATGGCTACCAAACAAGTGCGCTTGTTCATTCTGCCAAATTGATAACTGACTGCCGTCCGTGATATCAGGGGTCAGATATAGAAAATAAGTTGTGACACTATTACAATTGAAACTTGCTGTATTCCACTTACAGGAACACGCATACGTTTTTCTTTTTGACTCTTGAGGCATAAAACCTTCCTGGTCTAGTCTATTCTTTTTCTTACTGACTGATGTTACGCAGGTATTCAAAAAGAAAGTGGTCATCATGTTGGGGTTCGTGCCTCACCACCAACCTACCATCCTTTGCCTTTTCTTGTGGTTGGTGGAGTTTAATGAATCCCTTTCACATAGCCATTTTGATAGGTTGGTGGTGAGGCACGAACCCCAACATGCGTACCATCTACTTTTAATCTTTGCACTCTACTAATCAATAACTCGCCTTTCTATAACCTGCGTAACATCAGTTACTGAAATATATTTTCAGTTGGAGACGGTATCTTATATATCCCTAAAAATGAACTCGGGCCTTTTATTGGTTTTTAGAGTTTTTCAAGAAACAGAAGTGTATTGACCTTGCCTCATGACATTACCCATCTCTGTTTCATTCATAAAATATAGGCTGCTAATGAGGGCTATTAACATCACCCTTTGGCACGAAAAATAAGCCTGTTTGCTCTACTTTTTTATCGTCCCATGGCTTGGCGGGTGGCTTTCTATCTTCTCCTTCTTCTCCTATATATTCTATTCTGTTCTTATCTCCTGGCGCCGAAATCATCATCATGCCAATCCCCCGCACTGGTGCAGGGAGTTCGCCTAGCCCTAAATATGACAGTAACTTATACGAGGCTTCGCCCCAATATGGGGCGCCGCCATTTTGCCATTCGGCATACCTTTTTCCGAATTCGGAAAATTGGCCGTCTAAACTACCGGGTGGAAGCCAATGAATTTGGGCCGTAATATGGCTGGGAATCTCTTCTGATACTATATTCCGTACCCATTCCATGGTGATGTATGGGTCATTAACATCTTTTAACCATTCCTGATTAAAAACGACACTGATGGTAAAAGTAAACCGTTCTTTTACGTCATCTTTTTTGATATAAAAAACATGTTTACTTTCATCAATTTTATCTAGCTCTTTCTTTACCGTAAAAGTATTTTTCTCAGGATCGACCGAATCAATTTCTACATTTTTATATATATCTTGTCCCGTATATTTATCCACTATATCAATAGTATCTTCCGACTTTAATTGGATTGGGTAGATATCGGATTTAATTATCTTTTTATCTTCTACAAATGTTATCGCATGCGACTTCTCTTTTAACCAGAAAACACTTTGATAGAGGTGCACCATCTCTTTTGTAATTCCGCCCTTTATGTTATTTATCGTATTTTTCAGCTGGATACTATTACTATTACTATTGTTATCGCTTAACTTGAAGACAATCTTAGAGTAATTTTCCTCTACTCTGTATATTTTAAGACGAAAAATGGTACGACTCAGGATTTGAAGATCAATTAGTTGCCCTACTTCAAATTTCAATGCTGTTTGCGCTTCTCCTAGACCAATGGTAAGTTCTTCATTTGTCACAGGATCGATAGTCACCTCGCTGCATGTTTCCAGGAATGCTTTTCCATCTTCTATAATTTTATCTATTTCCTTCTGTTCAATTTTATTTATATAGGCTTCAAGCTGCTCATGTTTATCTAATTGAACTTCAATATTATTATCAATTTTTTCTATATTTACACCGATAAAAAAGTATGTATTTATTTTCAAATTAATATATTGATTATCAATCAATCCGTTGGATTGCTTTGTTATTTTAATTTTATTTTTATCTTTATCTTTGGTGATGTTCGTAATTTTTATCCAATCCCCTTCCTTAACATCAGCAGACTGCTTAGGCAGCAATGCGCGATGTTCCACTACATAGAATGGGAGATCAGTCAAATAGGATTTGAGTTCTTCCTTCTCTTTTGGAATGGGGTAGAACAATTTGGCCCCCACCCCTAATTTAGCTGCGATGCGCCTCTGCAAAGCTGATACTGCATTCACCTCAATGCTGGCTCGTTCATAACCAAGTTCTCCTTGCTGCGCTAAGTACCCGCGCTGGATTGAAAGGAAATCTTCTGGATTAACCGCGTTCAATAAAACTTTTGATATGGGATGGGTACCAAAGTAACTCAGCAGATAATTGATGATGGCACGTTCTTTGACGATATCCTGTGCTTCGGATATCAAGAACGTAATAAACTTATCTTTCTCGTCTTTAGTTAACTCTGACTTTAACTCTACATCTAACTCGTGCTCTAAAAATTTTACGTGATGACCCCAAACGGTGGCGGTGCCATCATAGATCGCACCGCCACGTTCAAATGACAACAGGGCAGGCAATAAAGCCAGTTGTGCGCAACCATCCGCTAATTGTTGTTCAAAAGGGAGTAAAAATCGGCGCAATTGTTTTTGTTTATTATTCGGCTCGGGCTCGTGCACACCATAGCACAGAGGGAGATATTGGCTAGCTTTATGATAGTCGCCAGGGTTACGCCAACGGCCACGGAATGGGGGTGGACTCTGGGGCTGAATCAATGGGGAGCGCATGGATTTTATGTGCTGCCAAATTTTTCCTTCCCATCCCTCTGGCTTTACACGCTGCCCCCGTTTAAACAGCCTCACTTGTTCGCTCAAATCTTTGATCTCTGCAGAAGTATTAAAAGTCTTCCCTTGCCAGATTTGAGGAAAGTAGTAAGCTGGAGAAGATGTATCTACATCGGGTTTTATAGTGCAATCCCATTGCACTTCGGGACAATTGGCTTCCTTGCAAAAACCCAGTTTCTGTATACGTTTTACGCCAGGGATTGCTAACAGTTGATTAACTAATGGACTGACAGATATGTTGAGGCTTGTAGCATAATCCCGTTCCTGCGGGAGTTCGGGGATATATCCATGTTTAAGCTGAGGCCCTTGATAAATAGCTTCGTTGTTCATCCCAAGTTTGGCAAGCTCATTGACAGTTACATGCTGAGCAACTGGGCACACTAAAGATTGCGCTTTTGTCAAAATCTGTGCCATCACCTCTTCTGGATTTTGACAGTCATCCTCTAGTTCGATATCGGCGCGAAATAGGAATAACTTGTCGGGCTTAACCCATATTATCTCCCTGACTTCCTCACAAAGATTGCGATGGTTGTGCAAAAAATTCGTTAATACATCCGTTAATACCTGTTTGGCAGGATCTGATTCCATCCCCATATTGGGTTCGACATAGAGAGTAAAACCCCCTACCACTACCTTTTCTTTCACTTCACTAGAAACGAGGTTGGTCTGTGTTGGACCAACCAACAAAAATTCCCTTGCGTCTGGGTCATACCAATAGCGGTGACGTTTATCGGCGGGCTCTGGCTTTAATTGCACATTTCTGAAATAGAAATCGCCTGTAGAATCACCCGTACTGTGTAGGTCCAGCAAAACGCGCCGATAATCGTCTTCAGTAATGGGGCCACTGGTCAATATATGTTCAGGCGCAAATTTCTCGCTAAAAATCGCTCCTGACTCAGGGGTTAACAAGTCCTCCAAAGGCAGGGTATGGCGATATGCCAAATCGGAGACACCATAGCTCAACGTTTGCAGCAAGGTGATGCCTGGATCATGCTCTTCTAAATCCGTCCAGGTCTTGCTGGCATAATCGCGCACCACCTGCTCCCCTTTCTTGAGCAGCGTGTCGAAATGAATACGATCAAGCACTTCTGGAGTTTGGGTGGGCTTGCTTGCCATGGCGGTTCCTATTCTTTATCTTTAAAAGTCAAAATAAATACTTCGGTGCTGGAGCCGGTTACTGTGGTTTGTTCCTGGTCCTTGCTTTGCTCCTGGTCCTTGCTAGATTTAATCGTGAGTGTTTTTACCTGATGAATAAAATCTAATTGCTGTATAAACTTGATCATCTCGAATTTATCTAGTTGTGCGCCAATTTTCACTACACTGGTTTTATCGAAACCCCAGGGCATGTATTGACGCTCTAATGCGCGTTTTAGTTCATTCTGCGCATAGTCGGCATTTACATGCTCAGCAAAGATCACATCGTAGATGATTTGGGGATAATGGCTATCATTCGTGTTTTTGGTAAATTCCACATCTTTATAAGTCGGATTTTCCAATTTCAACTTCAACCACGGCGATGCAATACCACGCAGAAAGTCTGTCATCCGTATAAGCCGCGCAGGATTAAATGCGGGCCGCAAGGGATCCGCGTTATCCATTTTTCCATTGGCTGGAATGATCACTAGGCGTTGAATAGGATGGCCTAGAGGGTCGCCTTCATCCGATATAGGTTCTGCAACTCGCACATCGTAGACTTCTGGATATTTTTCACGCAGCAAGGTAGTAATGTCACGCCAAGTGAGTGCACGGCCCCGATGCGCTAGATGCTGCTCTACACGATGGAAAAATGCAGGCTCTGACTCGGGCCCTCGGCCCCCGTAAGAGGGCCATGGTTGAATGATTTTGTCTAGCCCATCGATATTTTCAACGGTCTGCGTAATGGTGAGAGCAGGCAAAGGCGACTCGAAATGGGCATTCTCCAGCGTATCCCCATTGACTAGGGTTGCTGTGGTGCTGTTGGGATAGAGGCCAAATAGCCAAGGGTAATCCGAGGCGGCGGGGCTTTCTTGTGCAGAATTGCCTTCTGACTTTTCTGATTCGGGTAGCACCACAATGCCTCGTATCCAGTGCCGGCCGCCTGGCATCCAAGGCTCCTCTGAAGATGCGTCGTGTGGCAACGGGGAAGACCATAGACCGGATTCAAATAAGCCATTGGTCTGGTCATAGACCGTTGCGTCCAGGGACTTCCACACGTTGTCTTTATGCAGATACTGCCACTGTATGTCTAATGGACGGGGGCTTTGTAGCTGCCAATGTAGGTTTAAGTCTTGCCCTGGGAGAAGGCCAGTAAAACCTAGATAGAGTTCGGGCTCGGGAAATGCTTTGTCCGATGTACTGGCATCTTCCTTGCAATGGCCAAAGGGGGTGAGTAAGTATTGATCGCCACCCCCGATATCATTACAGGAATAGCCCACAGATAGCTTCTGTAATTGTGGTGTGTAAGGTGGGTTGAGGCCGGATGGCGATTTTAAGTATTCTGCATGCCGAAAATCTTTCTCACTCAGTTCGATACGTACCCATTTAAGCCCATCTCTGGGGTCTACACTGTCATCAGGCGTGAGCGGCCCAGCTTGTATCATTTCACCTTTTGGAATAGTGATTTCGATATCTAGTCCGGTGGGAGGGTTATCAGTCTCGCCATTATCTTTGAATAATTGCCCTTTAACGGCTTTATCTTCAGCATTCAGGGCCAATTTGCTGATAGAGCATAACCCACCCTTCACCACAAATTCTTTGTCGTCTTTAGGTTTATCAGTGTATCCGGCATACCACTTTCTAAAAGACATCGCCGGCAAATCAGCCCATTGTGGCGTCAAAGTCAAGGTAATTGCAAACGGGTTCCCATACCAGTCAGGCGAAACCAAATTAAAGCCAGATCCTACTCGTGGAGAGAGCCCAAACGGATAGCTACCCTCATTAATCAGCGCTACGCCATCCTTGGTACTCATTAATACATTTTGTAATTTTATGACGTCGACTTTAATCGATTTAATCTTAGGTACAGGTATACCGCCCACATCGGTGATCTTTAATAAGGGTGCGGTTGTTGAAAACCCATTTAAGCCGGGTGCGGGAGTGATTGGCCCTAACTCGGGCGAGACAGTCAAAGTCAATTCTGTTTTGTTATCTTCTAATTTTGAACCGACAGTCAGCCATTTGTCTTCGCTACTTAATTGCGCTGTGAATCTGGCCTTCTCTGCTGCTGCACTATCGAATGTAACCGTAACTATGCGAGGCGCGCCAGACACAGACATGGCTAATACAGGCGAACTCACCACACGCCCCTGTTGGGCTATGGCTTTGACCTTCTCTTGTTCTTGTGTTGGCACTTCAAACAGCCTAGCACCTGGCTCTGGTAAAAGTGTGCCCACGCTCTTATCGAATGGTACTTGTACATACCGAATAGCTGTAGCCTTTTCAGCCTCCTCAGCTGTCTCCTTCGCTTTCTCTTCTGCCTTCTCTGCTGCCTTTTTAACGTCCTCACTGGCGCCAGGTTTATTAGCCTCTTCAGCCTTCTGATCGGCATCCGCTCTTGCTACTTTTGCTACTTTTACGGCCTTAACTCCTGCTTCGGAAAGCATTACCCACCGCAAATCCGTCCACGCCCCTTGATTAGCAAGCACAGGCGCATCAAATTGATAGCGTTTTGGCGTACCCTGACTATCTTGCCCTGCATCCAGTTCTGTGCCTTTTGGCAGCAGCAATTGCGGTGTGTCCTCTGTGAGGCGGCACGATACCATCACTTTATCTGGGATCATGCCATGTTCAGTCAACCCTAATACCTTGCGGTAATACAACTGTCGGTGGGCCGCAGGGAAAGTATTGAGTAATTGGCGGGGCGTTTCGAGAAGCTTGTAAAATGCGAGCAAAAAAGCCTGGTGCGGCGGCAGGGTACCATCGGACAATCCTGGGTCATCCAGCAGCTTAGCTAAAGCTTCGGGACTCTTATTCTCAAACGGTGTATCAAACGGTGGAAGTTTGGCCAATTCTTCTGAGAACTGCTTGGAAAATTCTACCTGACTCCAACTATCTACTTGCTTTAGCTTCGAACTGAGATCTTTAGGACTCTGGCTACCGAACAATAACTGGGCTAACTCGTCAGGGTGTTTATTAGCAAACGGCAGAAGCTTAGCCAACTCTTCAGTGAGATGCTGCTCAAATGCTACCTGACTCCAATTATCTGCTTGCTCTAGCTTCGGACTGAGATCTTTAGGACTCTTGTCACCGAACAGCAACTCGGCTAACTCTTCAGGGGACTGATATGGGGCAAACAACACACGGCCCCAATTCGCTTTTTTACCTTTTAAATCAACGAAAGGTATCCTGTCGCAATAGTCCTTAAACTCCGTCAAGCGCGCTAACATGTCACGATCATCCAGCACAAACGGGCTATCTTCTCGAGGTAAATCCATCATATGCGTATCCATCTCTCAATAGAGGAATTATGCGGATGTTGCTAGCCAACGCTGGCCAGGAGCTGTGTGGTTATAAAACGTCCTTTGCCAATGCCCGGTGTGGGTGGGTCTGGCACCGGAGTGGGTGCCGTGGACATTGCTGGCAATAATTGCGTAAAACGTGCAATAAATTGCTGGCCTTTGAGAATCAACCCAGCCCGGCTACGACAGCGCAAAGCCTGCTGGTCCGGCATCAGAGACATAATGGTTAACATTCCCGTCCCCGGAGTGTGACCAGGCACCCTATAAGTCGCTTGCACTTGTACTTTTTTCTCGTCTCCCATCACGCAGACCCGGCGTCCATTGATCGTGGCATGGCCGCTTCCGCGTATCATTGCAGGCTCCGTCGGGGTGACTATCCGATGCGCAAACTGCGGTTCGAAAAACAGCATATCTTCATCTAGCACAATGAAATTTTTCATTGGAACACCATCCCACCACCGTCCAGAATGTCGAGTTGGCCGTTGAGTTGGGACACATTCTCCGTGCCATGCAACTGGTAAAGCACTTGTACCTGTAAGCAATTGCGCTCTTTGGGATCTTGATAGATATTCACCGCAATCAGTTCAACACGCGTTTCATAACGCAAAACGCTATCGGTAATGTGCGTAGTCAGCTCGGCAATCAATTTCTCACTGATATTTTCAAATGCCGATGCCTGCAAATCACAGCCGAAATCCGGACGCATAAGCCGCTCTCCTGGCTGGGTACTAAATAGGATTTGCAAACTCTCATGGATATCTTGCAGGTCTTGTGCCATCACGACCCCATCGCCTATATCAAAGGTTGGGGGGAATGCCCAGCCCCGCCCAAGTACTGCCTCCTGTGTATGCTCCATGGCGCTTTCGCCTCCTGTGCTATTTTTATATGCGTTTGATCTTTTCTACACGGGGCTTCATCTAGTTCGATAAGTCCACCGTTGCGCCTTTAATCTTGACTCCTGCCTTACCTTGCAAGGTTAGCTGTGCCTTGGCATTGAATTGCATTGCCTCGCTTGTCAAAGCGACACTTTCTTTTCCATTGTTGTCTAATAGCACGGACGCATTTTTTATATTAAAAGCCAATTTCTGTTTGACTTCGCCATTGACAAATACCATCGCCTTTTCTGCATTGTCTTTGCTCGGAGCAAACGGTGCTTTATTTTTGGGGTTATGCATCGCGCCTAAAATCACCGGATAGCGGGGGTCGGCATCAAAAAAACCTAACACCACCTCATCATTGACTTCTGGGTAAAAACACAATCCACTATCTTTACTAGCGTAGGGAGCTGCGAAACGCGCCCATAACGATTTATTGCCTAGCAAAGCGGGGATTTTTACCCGCAAACGGTTTAATCCATTTGGGTCTGCCTTATAGCTGTCTACGACTCCTATATGCAAACCTACTGCCTCAGGCACTAGTGCACTATCTGCCTCTAGGACTGGATCCGAACCTAATACGATGGTCGTTCGCCACTTACCCTGAGCCATCTTGTGATGCACCTCGGTAATGACTCCTGAGCCTGTGAAATAGGATCCTAAACCTTCCAGATTTAACGTATCCCCTAACTGGTATTTAGCATTTCCCTCAACGGTAAAGCGCGCTCTAATTCCCCCGACTTGCTGCCTCAGCAATCTAGCATTAGCAAGGGCTAATTTTTCATCAGGGGGCAGTGGCAGGCTGTGCGTGAAGAACCAGGGGGTTGTGTTCAGAGGCTTGAGCTTGGAGGGATCTAACGCTTTCTCCCCCAACTTGCACGCCTGGCCTTTGCTCGACTCTGACATCTTTTGTGTTTTGATATCCCAACTGGACACTTCCACACTAGAGGGTAGAGATTGAATGCTAAATTCAAGCTCCGCTGTCTCTAGGAGCATGCCCTCTTCTGCCGATGTGCTCACATCCAATGTATGGCTATTACCGCCCATTGCAGGCTTGATGACATCTATTTCATTGGATTCTGGTTTTGGCTTTAACCATACTCCATTCGCACTCAAGCGGGTCTTTAAGAACTGCCAGTCGGCACACCCAAACTGCACCATCTGCGTATGTTTTACTTGCAAGCCATCCAACTTGCCTGGCTTTATGTCTTTGGCAGTCAGCAAACCGCGAATAATTTTCTCATCGCTTTCATTTTCATATACTTGGTTCTGGTAAGACGCTACCAACCTTTGCAAATCGTGCTTCAGTCGCAAAGTCATTTCCCAGTATCCAACCCTTAATTCCAAACGTTGTTCGGTCACGATCCCGGTAAATAAGGCTGGCCCTAATTTAATGCGAATAAGTGTTTGCGTACCAGGCTGACAAAGCTTTGTGTCTTTTGCATGCTCATCAATCAGTTTTCGATCTCTGGTTAGCTCTCCACGTAACAAAAGCTTAGCAGACGGAATTTGATTTACCCCGTACCATGTCTCCAGCCGCGCATCGACTAGACGCGATAGTTTTTCTTTACCTGAGCCAAAAAGGATTTCCAACTCAGGAGGTGACGAGGATTGCGAAATGGTAGAGGCCATCCTTACCTTCCCGTCGCAGTCGTCACAACTAGGCGTGAACCGGGTTCAATAGCGTAGAGATTATTTAAGCCATTCGTTACCGCCAACCCAAGGTAATCCACTGCTGCAGAGCCAACTGCAGCGCCAGCGATCGTAGCGATCGTCGGCAATGGTCCCATAGGCGCTACTATTGCCACTTTCTTGGGTGCTAGCTCCCCTTGGATTGCTTTTTGTAATACTAAGCTCTCATCAGCTTCTAAACCCAACTTGGCTACCGCGCGCAATGGCGTTGCATCACGATCGAATAAGGTATAGCTTATCGCTAAGGATTGTAGGCGACCGGCGAAGTAACGTTTGTTTTTGTCATTCCAACGCATGTTGCCCCACTGCACTTTCAAGAAGCGTGGCTCTCCAGTCTCCTTATTTACAGAGCAACAAACCGCCCGTAATTGGTCTAACTGGTTATCAATCGACTCGGTATTGTCAGGCAATTTCGCATCAAACATCAGCTCAAGATAGAGTGTGCTAGGCCGCATCATGCTGAACTGATTAATAACCTGTTTCTGATTGATATATTCGATCGGCGTGTAGTTGCCTGTATATTGCAGATCGATAGAGCTGGGGTTGTACATGGCCTCAATGCCACCTGCGGACCTTTTCATCTCGCGATCTGAATAGGCATTGATAATGAGCTTGGTTAAAGCGCGTTCGATACCTAGCTTAGATAAAACACGTCCCTTGAGGCTCATAATGTTCTCTCTTGTTGTTCGCGCAGTTGTTCCAAAACCTGGCGCGTAATCTCATCGACCAATCGCTCTTTTTCATGGGGATTGAGTACAGGCAATACAGTTCGAGTGCTGCTCTGTGTCACCTGTGCCTGAATCACCAACTCACGAATCTCTATCGTCATGCTTTGCCCCCTAGCCAACGCATATCTTCATAGGCGAGCTCTAACGTATTGATCAAAACAGCATTGCTATTAGCATCTAGATCGCTGGTATGCCATTTCACCGGCAATGCCCGTGTCAGTGTCCAGCTACAGACTGGCGCCGATGCATGATTGAGCAACATGATTACCACAGTGGCGTGGCGGATATTGAATCCTCCCATTGCATCGTTAAACACCCAGGTTAATGGCGTTAAGTCCATTACGCCGCGTTCTAACACCAAAGAGCCGTGTGTAATCCGCTCCGGAAAATGGAGATTGCTTATATTCTCTCCACCCTCACGATATGCGCTGGTTTCTAATTCACGATTGAGGCCAGAGATTTTTT
Source organism: Mycoavidus cysteinexigens (assembly GCA_031963045.1). Classification (GTDB taxonomy): domain Bacteria; phylum Pseudomonadota; class Gammaproteobacteria; order Burkholderiales; family Burkholderiaceae; genus JASSUD01. The sequence continues at coordinate 102,948 of JASSUK010000035.1, read as the reverse complement.
GGAAACGCAAATCCAATGGACTGGGGATGTTGTTGAAAAAAAAGCTAGCCAAAAAGCGATGGGAGACCTCAGGGGTAAAAAGTGATTTGACTTTATCGGCAGCAGTCTCACTCATGCCGGAATGCTCCTATTCTGTTGAAAAGCTACTGGCACACTCTGCGTCATATTGCTTTCACTCGTATAAAACTGCAGCGTAAGATCGATAAATTCTGCTGGGTAGAGGGGAGCAATACGCACTTGCATAATCAATTTTCCTGCCAGTACATCCTCCCGGGTCATCGTTTCATTTAGACCAATCAACACACGAAATGCATCTTCTTCAACTGCACCGAACAAGCCACCTTCAAACCATAGTTGGCGCAACCATGACTGCGTCAATCCTTTGAGTTTGAGCCAGGTAATTTCATTATTGGGTTCGAATGTCGCAAAGCGCGACATTTCGGTGACATTCAATTCAATATAGGTAAGCAATCGACGTACTTGTATGTATTGGTGTTGCACGCGCCTACTATCTGCCAATGTACGACACCCCCACACGCGCATACCACGCCCAACAAAGTTGCGAATCACATTGATAGAGGGGCCTTGCGCGTTAAATAAATCCTGCGCCATCCAATGAGAGTCACTAGGTGCAATCACCTGTGGCAGCGGCACATTGGCGGGGGCCCTCCAAACACCTTTCTCTTGGTCTATGCGTTGCACCATGGCAGCTACAGCTGCACAAGGAGGAATATATTGAGCCGAACTACTGCTACTCACCTTTAGATGTGGCCAGTATGCTGCACCATACTCTCCGTATTCGTTGAAACTACGCTTAGCAAGTTCTTTTGCAAGATCAACGTCGAGTGGGCTTTCTAACAAGGCAAACCAGTTGTTCTTTTGACAGGTTTCCAGTATGGCTGTGTATACATCAGCCCATTGTTGCGCGACTGTTTCTTTGGTATTTCCCGAGGCCCCATATGTTTCATTCAGCAGTGCTAAATCTGGCATGACCATTAACGTAATGTCAGGTTCTTTGGCGAGTGCAGGAGATCGGGCTGCATCTTTCAGATTCTGTAAAATCGTATCGTTATTGAGGGCGTCACCCGGATTACGCTCGCCTACCGACAGCACAAAGCAAGGATCGCCGCCAATCTCAAAGTAATGCTGAAGTGCGGTATATAGATAGCCATTCTTCATTTCTGTCTTCTGGGCCGTAGTCGAATCTAGCCTCACGGAGTTAGTAAATTCCAAGCGCTTTCCAGAATCCAGCTTCACGACGTAGTCAGCAAATGCATTGATTGTGTGCAGCTGCTGGGAGGGGCCTCCTTTCCCGGTATAGCCAATGAAGACAGGAACTGCTGTAGCCCTTTCAGGCCGCGTTATGGGAATCGTCTGCTGCTGTATATATACGCCTGGCTGGGTGTGTGTCGCCATCGCTCTTTCACCTCTGGTTACCCGGAATGCCGAATATTGGCTCTGATTATATGCTCTACCCTCTACCTCATGCCCTACGCCACATTTTGCGTAAACTGTAAGATGATAAATTCAGCCGGCCGTACCGCTGCCATGCCTACTTTAACAATTATCTTGCCCTGCTTAATATCGTCATCGGTCATCGTAATGCCTTTGCCGATGTGCACAAAATAGGCTTCTTTCTCACTAGCACCCATCAATGCACCTTGCCGCCACAGGCTGTAGAGATAGCTATCTATCGCGGATCTAACGCGTTCCCACGTCGGGGCATTATTGGTCTCAAATACCGCAACCTGCATCGCTCGCTTGATGTCCCGCTCTGCTGCATTGAAAAGCCGGCGTACTGGTATATAGCGCCAGTCATCCGAGTTGAAAGCCAAGGTACGCGCCCCCCATATCACCGTACCTTGACCTGTGAAGGTTCGGATAACATTAATGCCCCCCTCATTCAGAGATCCCTGAGTTGCATCGGTAACAATCGCCTCAACGCGCTCGACTGCGTTAAGCGATACATTTGCAGGCGCTTTCCATACGCCGCGCTCTAAATCCGTACGTGCGTAGGCTCCGGCTACTGCGGCGCTGGGTGGAAGGGTGATCTGTGAAGTTAGTTCTATGGTTCTCTTAAATGCTTCCCCAACCTTAGCCATAATTGCTTTGCGCAACGTATCGGAAGCTGGCGCGGTCAGTTTGGCAATCGTAATTTTTATGGGCGTACCCTTATCCCTTGCGGCGCCACTTACACTTAATGAAATATCTTCAACTGCGGGCAGCGATGGCTGGAACGTTGTCACCAAATTCGGGTAATACACAGCGGTTTGGGCCTTCTCTGTGTTTGGATCTTGTTCATCCGCTAATAAGAAATAGCCCAGATTTTTGCCAAGCAACTCACCCAGTCTCGTGTAGACCTTTACTTTTTCAACGTTCAATTTTTTTTTCAGATCAGTTGCTTCCTCTGCGCATACCAGCAATGAGATGTCTGGGTGCTTTTGGATTTCCTGCGGCAGCGTGGCCAGAGTGTCATTATTAGCTAACGGTAAGATATAACAGCCTGTACCGCCATTACTGAAATAGTGCTGTAATGCGAACGCACCGTAGTTAACATTGACTGCTGCAGAGTCAGCAGCTTCAGGAGCCATATAGACTTTCTTTTCTACAATAAATGCGAGCTTGCTAGTAACAGTCGTCGCAGCATTAACCTCTAAGCGTTTGATTACTTCTGCTGGAATAGCCCCAACCACCTGAGCTGTCGATGCATTTACTTCGTTGGTAAATTCTGTGTTTGCATCATTTTGAGTATTAAATTCCTGCCATACTTGCTGCAGCGTTTTGTTAATCCACGTATTTATCCAGCTTTGTGCCGTATTTTTTGGGAAATTTGTTGCATCGGCCTCTGTGCATTTTTCATCCACTTCCTTTGGCCAATTAGCCAGAAGGGATTCATTTCCTATACCCGCTTTGAGCTCCACCGTTTTTTTCACGATCCACTTTTTATCAGCAAGGCCGCCTAAAAACACCTCCAACTTCGTCTTTAATTTACTCTTGGTCGAATTCTCGCCGCCTGCTTCCGTCACTTCAATAGCAAGTTTTTCGGCCCATACTTTTGCCTGCTCCTCCTGCCAATCATTCGTCTTATCTTCCCCAAGAGTGACTTTTACTTCCGATGCTGTCGACCCTTCAAATCGAGCCGTAAAATCAAGCCAACTAGAAATCGCGATGCATCTGTTGCTATCTTTTGGACCAACAAAATCAGCCTTTTCTATAAAATTCCCCACAAATACCGGCACTGCAGTAGCACCGGACTGCACGGATAGGGACAAAGAAGCATCTTCCTCAATATAAACGCCTGGAGCTACCATAAAAATTCTCCTTTATTGATCGCAAACCATGCACCGCTTATCTCTTTAGCTCTGCACCATATCCTGCGTGAATTGCAAAATAATAAATTCTGCGGGGCGCACTGCTGCCATACCTACTTTAACAATCATCTTGCCTTGCTTAATATCGTCATCGGTCATCGTCGGACCAAGACCAATTTTCACGAAATACGCTTCTTTCTCGGTATTGCCCATCAAGCCGCCCTGCTTCCAAATGCCATACAAATAATTGTCAATTGCAGCGCGTACCCGCTCCCAAGTCGGCTGGCTATTAGGCTCAAACATCGCTACGTTCATCGCTTTCTTGATGTCACGCTCTGCAGTATTGAATAAACGACGAACAGGGATATAGCGCCAGTCATCTGAGTTAGCATCCAAGGTGCGTGCACCCCAGATTGTCGTGCCAGTGCCCAAGAATTGGCGAATCATATTAATAGAGGGGCCGGGGCCGGTCCCCATATAAGCAGCTTGTGTGTCATCTGACACTTTGACAGCTGGCGTCACGCCACCATAGAGCTCTACATTTGCAGGGGCCTTCCATACGCCACGCTCCATATCTACCTTACAGTAAGCGCCAGCAACTGCAGCACTTGGTGGGATAGGGTTTCTTGCTATCACTTTTCCCTGTTCATCTTTAGTGTCTGCCCAGTTGGCATACAACCAGGGGTAATATGCAGCTGCATAGCGATTTTTAGGGTAATTTGCAGATGTAGCTTGCGCCTTGAATGCCTCATCTGTGGATGCCTCAGCTGGGTTAGGACCATCAAAAATCGCAAAGCACGTACCGCCTGAAGAACACAACTTGGTCACTTGACTTTTAATATCTGCTCCTGCGGCCACAATCAGCGTTACATCATCCAATTTGGGCACTTCTGCCTCTAACTTAGCAACGTCCACGATATGGCAATAACCACCGCCATTTTCGAAATAGGTTCGCATTGACAAGTGGAGGTTGTCGACAGGGTTGAATTTAAATCCAACTTCATCAGAAGAACCATTATCTCCAAGCTTTATCATTAATTCCGTAAATTCTAACCACGAATTGATGCGTTTAGCATCAGTCGGCTTGACTGCGCTACCAGCCAATTTATTATTGAATACAGTGTTGTTACTAGCAAACACTGGCACAGCTGTCGGGTTACTATTAATCGATAACGATAGCCCAGCTAGTTCTTCTATATAGACACCAGGCTGTTTAGGGGTAACTGGCATATCTGGTTTCCTTAAGGATGAAGGAGTCTCAAAGTATCAAACGCCCTATATCGCGCGCGCGCTCTATGCATTTAATGAAATTCCACCGATAATCGATCGGCCTCTAGGCTGAGTTCCTCAATAGCCACTTCGTTACTACTAGCATCGAAGTTAGGCGCACTCAATTTGATCGGAAATGCATTCGATATATTCCAAGTCACTAACAACTCAGTGCCTACGTCATTCGTCAGGCTAATTGAAATATCCTTCTTCTCCACCTGGTTCAACGAGATCGAACTAATCCACGTATACAACTGCTTTTGCCCTTTTATCACTCCTCGCTTCAGGGTAAGACTAATTCCCTGACTCTGCCCAGGCATCTTAAACAGACCACCCGCACCATCCTTGTACTCTATTTTTTCAACCGCCATCTGCAAGCCAGAAACACTCTTAAAAGCTATCTTTTCGTTTCCCACTGTCACAATAAAGCGATAGGTGGGAATCGGATAAGTGGCTACGATTTGTTCAGCTGTAGTAGTCATCGCCCTTCCTTATAAATTAGCAAAATGGCTATAGCTTGCGCCTCGCCATCGGTTAATCAACTTACTTCCGATAAAAGATCGCACTAGGAAAACGCTGAATAAACCGATAGCAGCGTCATACCTCCTTACCGCGCATAAACAGCAATGGCATGACCGCGCGTTAGGGCTATGCGGAGGTTCCTTAATTCGCTTTATGACATGAAGGTAAACAAACAAGTGCGCTTGTTCATTCTGCCAAATTGATAGCTGACTACCGTCCGCAGTATCAGGGGTCAGATATAGAAGATACGTTGTGACACTCTTACGATTAAAGCTTGCTGTATTCCACTTACCGGAACACGCATACATTTTTCTTTTTGACTCTTGAGGCATAAAACCTTCCTGGCCTATTCTTTTTCTTACTGAGATATATTTTAAGTTGGAGACGGTATCTTATATACCCGTAAGAATGAACTCGGGCCTTTTATTGGTTTTTTGAGCTTTTAAAGAAACAGAAATCTAAGAATAACAAAAAGCCCATCTTGCTAAATAGGTTGTACTTGGTAAGAGAGCCTAAGCGACTATATGCGTGCTGCTTGTCTTTTGCTGGTTTACATCAGTGATACTGTGGCAACACCATAAATTTTCGGTTTTGTTTGGTTAAAAAAGCCAAATTATTTTAATTTTTTTAAAAAACTTCTTCTTCCCTTGAAATAATCTTTAAAGAATGCAAATGAAGAATAGCATGCCCACCATTCCAGTATAAATTTTCACGCTCCAACTTTGGCATAGCGATGGTAATAATATTATTATACTCTTCCTCTTTTGTTTCAAATTCGGCATGAGAATATTTAAATCCATAGCAGCTCAACGCAAATTCTTTTTCATGCCGTCTTTCTTCTCCTAATTTGCCGACATAAACTTTATATGTAAATAATTTTTCATGTCTTATAGAAGAAGGCACCCCAGAATAACCGTGAATATGTACAGAAAATTTTCTTGGAAGTTTTATATTAAATTCAAATAAGAGTTGCTCTCCTTTAACGTAACCCTCTTCATCATCGCCTAAAGTTCTACCAAGGCCCTCATATCGAATTAGGGAAGCACATGTCAATGGAAATGTAATAGAAATATGGCCTTTTCGCTGCTTCGAAGCAGAATCAACATTTTTTTTAGATTCTTCAATAGAATTTTTTAATAATTTTTCTAGGTCTTTAATTGAATTTTCTATGACGCATAATTTATTTTTATTTTCATTTCTATACTCTTTATTTTCTGCCTTTAATGCCTGGAATTCTTCAACAAGCTCGTTATATTTTGTTATTAGCACATCTGTATCGGCTTGATGAATAGTTTGAATTTGACGGTGAATAGGTGAGCTAGTACTGCTAATACCGTGCATGGTCATGCTACATCTCCAAAGATAAAAACTATATCTGATGAGTCATATAGTCATAAAAAATATTAAATCGATTCATTTATTAAATGTCGCAATTTATATCTCTGCTCTGATTTTCATACAATAGAGTGTCTCATTTTCGATCTTCACTAATGCCTGATGAAGTTCGACCAGTTGCCCCATACATCGGGCTTTGGTTACTCTTCGTTAAACCCCAAAATGATTTATCAACGCGGTCCGAGACGGTGAGAACAAGTAAGCGGCCCCCGTTGTTTTGACGAAGCGGACGGGAAAATTAACGGTCACCTCAGAGTTATTCGGGGCCCTCATTGTCACATGGCGAGGTTCATTACCATTCTGTCCTATCACAATGTCATGGCCACGGCCGAGAGGGAATTGCTCAGAATTTGCCCATTGGTTCATCAGGAATTGAAAACCACGAGTGATTGACGACTGATAACATAAAAACTGCAACCCTCGATCGACCGAAGCACTTTGAGGTAACGCGGGATCGTAGTCATCACCATAGGGGATGCCACGTCGCAATATCCTGTGTTCCAAGGTGCGTTCGCTGCTACCTTGATCGGCGGTTGGCTGGTCGCGTGGATTAACCTTCCTAATATGTGCTGCAAAGGGGCAAATATTGCCAAAACCATCCACCGATGCTTGGGGAAATTGGTCTGGAGGCAGGCCTAACTCCGGTTGATACTTTGGCGCCCTACTGGCTTTACTGTAGAAAAAATTATTGCTGGCAAAGCTATCTTTTCCTAAAGGAATATCATCCGATAGGACACTACGCGCCAGAGGGGCTCCACTAGGCCAACGCCCCACTAGAGCGGCGGCTGCAAACTCGGCCGAACGCGGTCCAAATGACGGATTTTCTCCAAGCTGCTCAGCCATCATTTTTGCCGCTGACAAAAACGCGGGCACGTCCTGCCGGAGCTTACGGTAAACTAGATAGGAACCATTCCTTGTCAGGCTGGTCGAGGGGTCGGTCACCGTATCCTTCCAATCAATACTCGCTTCACGTTTACGTTCGTAGCCCAAGACAAATTCACCCGGCCAACACAATGGCTGTCCAGGCGCGGCGAATCGGGTTGAAAGTGGATCAGCAGGATCCAATACTCGTCTGGTGACAAATGGCCCCATATCCGTTCCTACGCGGCCACGGACGCCAGGCTGCGATATCCCATCCTTGAACCCGAAGTGTTCATGCCCAGGCAGTGAGGCACGCGTCTTGCCTTCTTCAATGTGAAGCGAGACGTCGCTGGCAGAATTACTCAATTGCGCTAGCGTTTTCGAATGCAACTGAACTGCTGCATCAACATCTGCTAGGGCATCCGCTGCAATAATTAACATGGCGTCAGGCTCATTTCCTTTTGCGCCAATCAACCAGGTTTGTGGCCCTTCTGGCAATCCTTCTTCTGGTTCTCCCACAGTTTTGGCATCGGCTAACGGCCCGTCCAAAAAAGTTGATTCTAGCTGTGCCCATTGCTCTTGAGGCAGCAATCGTTGCGCGCCTTTGCCGGTTATGGCCACATTAAGCCATGTAGCCTGCATTGGCGGATCAGTCTGAAGTCGGCGACGGGCCGTACTAAACGCAGCATTGAAATCCAGAACCACATCAGCATAGGCTATTTTGTCCGCGAGGGAACGCAGCCAGACTTTAAATGCCGGTATCGCAGCGTCGGCTACCGTAATGAATATCAGCCGCACATGATCTTTACGGAATCCAGCGAGGATATCTCCCTGGATCTCGTTACATTCGACTACCGGCTCCGGAAGCGGCGCGCTCATAGATGCCCCGCATTACGTGTGCTTCGTTTTGGCAAAGCAGCAAAGGTAGTGAAGGCTGCCGACATTTGCGTGTCAGAGCATAGTCGCGGCGGCGGCAGAGCCACCGCATTAGGCTGCCCAAAAGCCGCATTGAGGAATACGGAAATTTTATCGGCAATTTGTCCAGCATATTTCACGGCTTTTCCATCAATTTTGAAATCTTCTAATTTAAATCCGTCCGGCACCAAAAAACTGGCACGTACTGCGGGCGTACCTCTGACGATTTTCCAGCAGCTAGCCAGAGAAACTCCGGGTGGGGCGGTCCACCCGCTCAAATCTAGTCCTTGGATATAAAGCCCCACAGGGTTCGGAATGGTGAGGAAACAACCGCTTGCAGCGACTGCATTTACCTGCTCGGCGATTGTCGGATCACTGTTGCGCCCGCCTTCGCCTAAACCATTAGAACCATTGCAGTGTGTACACGAGACGATGTCGCTGATTGTGACTCCAGTATCATCCTGGCGTGGAAGTGTGGATTGCGCGGCAATGTCGAGCTCAGCCGGTAAAGTATTGTTCGGCTGAATCAAATGAATAATGCCGGCCGTTGTGTTGAATTTGTTGTATGGATTGTATTCTTGGCCTTTCGAGATCTCACTCACGCTAACGTGTGTTCCGAGAATCTCGGTGTATTTCCTCGCAGCTAAATCTTTTGAAACCGAGAACAGAAAGGTCCAATACTCTTGCGTCTCGGTTGTGAAGTCGATGGACTTGATCTTGCCATTGGCGTCACGATGAATGAACCACTCCAGATATTCGTCCTGCAATGCGCGACCGCCCCGGATACTCTGTTTGTCAGCAATCGGTAAAACATGATCAGCAGCAGCATATGCTTGTTCTTTGGTTTGAAATTGTGCATAAAGTAGCTTTGGAAATCCGGGCCAACGTATCGGCACGACCTGGAAAGCAGAAACATCTTTGATTGCCGGATTGACATACTGTGGGTGAGCTGTGCAGGCGCCAATGCCAGCGATTGCGTCATTAATGTCGTCTGACAGATGATTCGACCACGCTTTTCGTTGTTGGTCATTCTCAAAATCGGTGACTTGTCCTGGTGCAGAAAGAAGCATAAAACCTCCGATGGGGTGGTGCAGAACTGCCGCGAATACAGGCGGCCATTTTCGATAAATCTACAAAATTGGAGTTAACCCGGCAACCAATGCCAATTAATCCACTCTAGTAATTTTTCCAGCTAATGCAAAATGCATTCGCCATATTCGTTCTCTCCACAGTGAATCTTAGCCCATGCGGAAATAACATAATGGCCAGTACAGACCAAAAATGGAGTATGAAGAAACTTTAGACTAGGCGCGTTGAGTGCGTTACTCTGCCCCAATTGAATAATAGTTATTCAATTAGAAAAATATACGAGAAGGCTCGTCTATAAAAATTAAAATAATAGCCAGGAAAATTGAATATTCTGACTCAGTATTTTTGTATTTCCTAAAGAGTATCTTTACACACAACTAAAAGTAGCAGGGGAATCCCCCCATTTTTTATTATTTATTAAATAAGGTATTTACACGATTTTAAAATCATTTAAAAAGATGCTAACGCAAATATATTAAAGTTTTTAGCAGATATTGAAGCTAATCTTAAAAACAAAGCCCTCTATGAGTTTAAATACCTTAAATGGGCAACACGTACCATACCTCCTATGGATCCCTGGCAAAAACATGCCAAAACGGTATCAAATAGAGGGTCTGAAAGCCCTGAAAGATGAAGTATTTTCAGCGACACTTTTATGCACTTTGCAACAAAGGATTGAAAAAATGGAAACAGTAAGCTTAAGTGCAATTTGACAAGATACGAGAGAGACAAAAAATTTAGTAAAAGAAGCAGCTAAAAGAGAAGAAAAGCTAGTTCTAGCTGCAATAATCTCGCAGGCCAAACATTGATATTGACTGGTTGTAGTAGGTAGCCCCCTGTGCGCCTTACTTTTTAGGTGCTAATGATGTAAACACCGGCTCGACTGTGACCATAGCGGTGCCGGTATTGTTACGATAAAAGAAATCAGTGGCTCCGGGCAGCATCAACACTGCGTCGTTCACATATAAGAATAATTCTCCTGTAGTTTGTGCTTTGATTTCGCTAATAAGCACCTTGCAGTCGTCAGGTGTTATGGCAGCGGCTGTGCAGTTTTGGGCGATGCTATTCTTGATCTTGTTGTGAGCACCACTGCTTTTTGCTGGCTTGATCCCGTTATCGTAAAGAGGAGCGCTATATTTCTCGAATGTATCCGTTGAATTAAGGACATATTCGTCATTGCCGATCACGCCGATCCGGGCAATGGGCTTAAACCAATTTTCCTTCCACCAACGCTTTAGCGGCGTTGCTGCGATGTATTTAAAGTTATTTGCATGAAATCCAGCCACATCGGTCCTAGTGGTTCGATCGACCCAATCGCCTGGTGTGGTGAGTGTAATGCGATAACTTCGTCCTTGTTCAAGCACCAATCCGGACGCCCAACATAGGTCGTTGGTATGAAAAATGCCGCTGCTTGTAACTGTTTTCTCGACCTTGCTCGTGTTGCCAGCAGAGCTACTCTTGCAAAATTGCCCCGAATTGCTGGCTATGTCGAATAGGAATCGGTTGGCGATCCCCCATCCAGTGACTAAAAGTAACAGCACGAATAGGATCGGCACAGCACGCTGGAAAAACCATGTATAGATGTGTTGCAGGAATCGATTGTTGCGCAAAAATCTGGCCACTGAAAGTGCGAAGGTGCCTTGGGTAGCCGTCGTTTGCGACTGAGAAACTGGTCGCTGGCCTAGACTCTGTAATCCAAGCAGCGCAACCAACGTCGCAACGACGACGCTAAGCTCGACCTTAATGAGCAAGGTTGCTTCAAGCGTAAATGCCAGAATCAAGGAGGCGACTGCGATGATGAGTATAAGCAGGACGCTATTGCGCCAACCTTTTTGATTCTCCTCGCACCATTTTGCATAGTCCAGCCGCAAGGTTTTGTGCCACGCGAGTCGGGCGCGATCGTGAATTCGTTTTTGCAGGATAGTTCCTCCAGCTAGGCTCGCCATGATCGCTGCAGCAATTAAGCTGCATTCGATGGGATGGTTTTCAAGCGCATTTTCCCAAGGTGTCGCGTAGGTCGGGAGGATGGAAGCAAACGTACTAATGGTGCTAGTAATGGGGCCCCGAGACTCGGCATTCAATTGACTCGCAAAGAATTCCCAACTTGTTTCGAAACTGCTTCCCAAAACCGGAATGCTTGTCACCAAGCTCCGCACTGCCTTTGCGAAGAAATTTCCAAGCCATGGATATAGCGCCAGGACGATGGTTAGCCCAACTGTGAGAAAGTATAAACACCGCCGCCAAAATACTGCGTCCCAAACCAAGCGGATCGCTTCCCGGTTTGGGCGTGCAAGCTGTTGAATCGCCCTAATAAGTAAGGTCTTTTCAGCGGCGATTGCATCGTTCGTTTTAGTCGTGGGCTGCTCGCCAGCAGCCAATTTCTTTACTCTGCTCCACTTCGGCGACAATGAAATGTCCCCCATATGGAGTAAATTTCCGTCCGGTGCTAGCACCCAAAATTTATACGGCAACGATATCGGTGCGTAATGATCCGTACCGTAGAACATTCGCATCACCACGCTGTGGTGGACGATAGGCCAAATGGGATTTCCTTGCCCATCCTGCTTGATAAAAATTTGACGTGGCGCATAGCTGTAATAGGAAGCAAAGCCTGCGCGCGAGTCGTACAGACGAGCATAAGGTGACTGTGCGGCCATGAGCTGTGCGACGGTCTCCTGTTTGAGAATGAGACCGTGGTCAATAGCTTCAGCCATGATCCAATTGAGTGATACTAATGAGAGCTGATCTTCCGGGTATCCACCACCTACATTGGAGTGCGCACCAGCAAACCATACCTGTGTGATGCGGCCAGCTGGAACATGATGATTTGCGACCATGTTAGCTTCGGCGACTTCATCCCATAGGAGCGGATGAAAGGCTGTTCGTTCGTCATCAAGTGATAGGGCATGACAGGCCCGCTGAACCAGCGGCGAGAGGATAAGGTCGCCAAACAACATGGGCCAGAGTACCCAGTCGATACCCCGCTTCAATGGCATTCCATAGGCTTCTACGGTTTCCCAAAGACCGAGAAATCGGATCTGGATTTCTATTCGTCCAGCCGCTTTCGTTTGTTTTGCAATCTCGCTGTAGGCTAGATAGCCCTTGATGCGGTCTTTGGCGGCAAGCAGTACATTGCACAAGCGGCGCATAACGAAGACGAATGGGCTTCGTGTCGGAAATCTCTTGTAGCGGTAGTGCCTATAGGCTGCTGCCGCATTGTGGTCGAGTTCTTCGCTTGAACGGAAAGTGACTAATCCTTCCGTTGCGATTAGACCAACGAGGACACGGACAGTGAAAGCGCCACGGCTAAATCCGAACCCATAGAGGTTGTCCCCTTTCTCATAATTGAGGCAAACAAACTTGTAGAGATCGATAACGTTGCGTTTCAGCCCCCATCCGAAGGCGCCACCAATGGCAGCGAGATACTTGTTGGAAGAAGTCCCTACGCCATCATCGTATTTCGCAATCTGATCAACTTTTGTCTGATCGAGTGCTTGGAACAGGCGCCAAACGTTGGTCTTCTGATCCTTAGCAGAACTGTTGCCTGTGCCATCGGAGAAAAGGACGATATTCTTTGCCATGGTTAACCTCATTGTTCTGCTGCATTATTTTGGCGAGCTATGACATTCAGAATCCCGGCTAACTTTTTTATTTCTAGAAAATATGATCTAAAAAATGGGGCTACGGTCAGCGCATGAGTTCCTTCATTTAAATTGTTATTTAAGGTGCCTCTAAAATCTGCTGCACAATCGGACCAAAATACATTTGACCTAATCGATTAAATCCTTCTAGCGTCGGATGTAACTCATTAGCCCATTCCTCTGCTTTCAGCGTACCGACGCTTGGCACACGTATCACTATCCCTGAAAACTCTTGCACCAGCGTATCAAGCATCTTCGCCATCGAGTTGATCAGCTGTTTGACTAGCCGGCATCTAAATGAGTCCGGTGACAGATCATTTGGATCAGGTACACGACAAGCATCCATCGGAACTTTGAGCCATTGCCCAAGCCCTAAATAGCTAATGCCTGTCGGAATCGCATAGTCGTAGCAATGCACTAAAATTTTTATTTTTTTTCGAGAATCCAGCGCAGATAAAATAATTTTTTTATACGATTGTCGAATTATATTAAATAGTTGATCTGGCATACCTTCCATAAAACATGCTTCTGGTGTAGTTGCTTCAGAGCAATTAGGTAGCAGAATTTTTTGCAAATTATAGAAGCCCGCAAAATCATTGCCGCCAGCGCTTAATATGACTATCGAAACGGCTCCATAGCCTTTCACCGCTGACTTAAATTGTGCGAGAAAAAAACCTGTAGCTAACTGGGTTGCCTGCGCCCCGTTAGCGCCCAAGCATAGAATAGTCGGTTGCTTATAAAAGCGATTAATAGGATTCAAAAGATTATTATTCGGATACCAAAACCAAGAATCACCAAATGCCAAAATATCAGGAGATTCTGTAGCATCTCGCATTTTTGCTTCATCCCAGTAGACGTGTCCCATAATGCTCTCTTAATTGTTAATGCGATTTAGAAAGCGTCCCATCTATTTTTAAAAATTACCAGGGAGTTTATAAAAAGCAATAAGGCTGAGCACAGAAATCAGCGGACACCTAAAGACCGCGAGGATTTCTATCCTCGCCTCGCCTTTAACAAAAACGCAAAGCACCGCCTTTTAGATATGAAAATTGTGCCAAATTTTTCTAGTTTTAAACGGTCAAAAATATTGGGGCAGGGTCAAAGCGCCTGAGTTCTACTTTTACATCATCTCAAAAAAAGGGGGCGATTACCAGACGGCACTTTCAGCATCTATGCGCCTACTTATCCCCAAAATTTGCAGGAAACATTGTCGCTATGCATTATTAGGAGCAACCTGTATGGGCGGTTCAACCTCGACATGAATGCTAGGCTAATTTTCTTGTGATCGAAATGGCGTCTATGAATCACACACATAAGGAGCAAGCGCCCGATGGTAAGCCAGCCCCTGCGCAATGATTTGTGCAATGCTCCGAGTTCTCACTTCGTCCAACAATACATTTTTGCTAGGTTTCTATTCTGTTTTTCTAAGCCTTTTCTATACTGTAATTACAGCCTTTGATAAAACAGGCAAGGTAAGTAATCCCCAGATATCTACTCTACATCTACTTGTATGAATTCAAATTGCTTCAGTTGGTGAATAATCCACCGGCACCCGGTGAGTTACGCATATTCTTAAAAATAGCTAATAGCTTACTATTCGGCATCAAATAATTAGATCGCCTAATTTTCGGAGCTATATATGTTTTCTCTTAATGCAAACAATAATTCGCGGCCTCAGAGCAATACACCCAATTCTTCATCTTTATCCACGCAATCTGCTTCTGAAGCTTCCCCTAAGTCATCTCACGCTTTGTGTGAAAATTTACCTAAAAGTCAGCAAAAAAACTCACCCCTGATACAAACCCATCCTTCTGACAATATATCGGGGCTTTCAGCATCTAGTATTTCATCTGCAGCAGACTCTTCTAGCAAGTCTCTTGTAGAGCAACGCATAGCGGCAGCGCGGGAAACTCTTAGCGAAATAAGAAAGCGCATTCCGGGCAAATCAGTAAATAAATCTTATGGACCTAATCCACCCTCTAAAAAATTTGAACTGTACGGTCAGCCAGCGCTTACTGACCGCGTCAACGCTTGCGAGGATGCGCCAGAGAAATCATCTATAGATAAGATTACAGTAGCAAATTGTGGAGACCTTAGTTTTTTAGCTTGGCAAAGCTTAATGGATGGATCGTGGGAGAAAGGTAAAAGGCGAATGGATGGAAAGCTGGAGAAGGGTAAAAGTCGGTTAGGATCAATAGATATCGTTGAATGGCCGAAAGAGCATCTCTGTATTGTCTTAGGCCAACCCTCGACTGATGGGAAATTTCCAGACGAATTTTCCGATTGGGACAAAGACGCGGTGATCTGCGATGTTTGGGCAAACATTGTTTGCAAGGCAACTGACTTCCCTGACGTATGGAAGGTGAAAATGGCGAAATGGGAAGATAGAGAACTTAAAATTACTGAATATGGTAGCGCCCCTATAGATGGGCAATGGGTACCTTCTGTTATGGAGTCGCCAGTAAGTGAAAAATGGCTTACTCTGCCTGGGAAGGCTAAAGTGAGAGGCTATATTTCCTATAGCGAGTTTTATAAGCCTATATATGATAATGCGGATTCTAAAAAATACAGGTACGGGCTTATCATTAGAGAAATGCGGACGATTGGTATAGCTGTACGAACGCAGTTAGAGGAGGAAGAAAATAATAAGCTCAAAGACTAGTTGCTGAACTATCCTTGGACAAAGTAATGTTGCAGGATATGTCATCGGATCGGCATAAGGGGGATCTTCTCCGCCCCTGCCACACCACCTGGCATGCGGGTCCGCACCGGGCGGTTCGAGAAAAGGAATTTTTGAAGACAATCCGACTACCCGTTCCATCGGCGTTTTGCCACCGCATGCAAGGTGCTTTAAATTGCGTGCCGTACTGCGGACCTGAAGGAATGCTTGGCCCATTTAAGGCAGTGAGGCATGCCGCTGCCTGCCCTACTCTAGGGTGCATGCCATAGGACTATAACGCTTCTCTAGTTCAGCCGATTCGTGGCGAACCTCTTGATTCGCATGATGCATAAAATAATTGTTCAAATAGGCGCTGGCTTCAGGCGTGTTTTCCACCGCTACCCCAAGAGTTTTAAAGTCGGTATTCGTCATCGCTCCCATTTTATTTTGGAGCTGGCTCATCTGACTAAAGGTATCGGATGCGGAGACGACTTCTGAAGCTGATTTTGATAGGTTGCGAGATAGCGTGTCTCCCCAAGTTTGACTGAAACGCTCGCCATGTTGCTGCTTAAAACTCTCCGCAAGTTGATTAGTAAGCGCTTGCGAATCAGATTTATCAAATCGCATACCCTTCATAAATAAAGATATATTCCAACGATGCATCCTATCTTCGATCTTCACTCATGCCTGATGAAGTTCGACCAGTTGACCAATACTGTAGTGCGCGGCCATCCCTTTTCTACTATGCCAAAGAATATCGGCAATAGTCTCTTCAGCATTTCCCAACCCTTCGTATAGTTTTATCCATTTTAGTCGACAGCGTATTTGTGCGTTTATCCGTCTATTTTTCGCTCCGCACTAGTCCGTTTTCTTATTTATCCAACTGCACGTCAAATCGAGGCAAGGTTTTTTCTTGCATGCGCCCTATTTCTAAAATAATGCATGCCTCTCATTTCTCAATTAAATCAGCATCTTCTTAATAAAAATGATTCTTTTAGTTATACAAAAGTTCGTACCTATTTATAAAAATACCTTGTCATTTTTTATACTGACTATCGGGATTAGAAATACGAATTGTAATTAAAAGAATCTATTTTCTATTAATTGAGATAATCATGACTATTACTACGAAAAATACAAGCACACCCTCCGACTCATCTCCATCTATATCTCCAGCTTCATCTCGCTCTTCATCTCCAGCTCCAGCTCCATCTCGCTCTCGCTCTCGCTCTAACTCTACATCTTCTTCTGGAAGTCTCTCAAATCTTCCTACACATGCGCAGCCGTTAGAGCAACGCAATCGACCTCGCCTTGAGACTGCATTCTCAAAATTATCTGTATCTACAAATTCATCTTTATCTCCACCTCCAAATTCGCCACCGGCCAGCAATGAAGGGGAGGCTGATCACCTCTACTTCGGAGCTACAGATTGCCAAGAGTTAAGCGCTGAGGCTGCGCAGTCCTTAGAGAGAGCCTTCTCGGGAAGTTATTCTGTTGTCAGACAAGGCAAAAGGAAAAAAGAGGAGAGCAGTGAGAGCGAGAATAATAGTGATAGTAGCTCAGATAAGGATAAGTTCGAAGGTTTGGAAGAGGCCATTGCCGACTCCCGCCGTCACTTCTTTGGTAACGTTAACAATTCCGGTTCCACTGCAGCTTCTACAGCTACAGCCACTTCCACAACACAACCTATTAGAACTGTAGTACCAGAACAAACAACACACAAATCCAGTGAAATGAGACAGGCTCGATGGCTACAAGAGAAGGATAAAGAGAGCACGCGTAATATTGGAGTTGCGAAATACGTATTCGTAAATCCAGAGAATATGGAGCGTACAGTGCTTTATATAGCGGCGCGTAGCGCGGGTATGTATAGCACCGTGGAGGTACCTGTAAAAAAAGATGACCAAGGCAACTCGATCAAGGCCTGCACACATAGTGAAAGGTTACTAATTCTTACTCATCTATGTGGCAACATTACCATAGCGGAAAAAGACGGTACTGAGGAGCTTATCGATCTCAAACAGTTTACGCGAGAGCGCATTGTCTCAACCAACGAGCCTTGTGGTACCGACAACAAGCAAAAGAATTGCGCGGGTTTGCTACTCACGGCAGGTCCCAATGAAAATAAAGATGTTGAATCAAAGTTGTGGCCCGAATTCAAGTACGTTGTTCCATATCAAGACAAAGACACGGCGGATCCAGATAAGTTTAAGAAAGACAATAAACAGCATGTAAAAGATAAAATAAAGGTGCCAGGCTATAAAAGCGATACTGAAAGTGAGAATGAAGGAAAAGGGAAGGATGGATATACGACCAGAATCATCCATAGTGTCGTCGAGGGCCATTTTTTCGTGGAACATAGGAAAGAAGATTTTACGAAACTGCCAACAGTCCCTGCGGTTCATTTGAAAAATTACGATAAAAATAACGATAAGACACCTACATCCAATAATCCAGGTACGAAGCCTGACCCTAAGAAGCTCAAACAACAGGACTAACGGATGCGCAAGAAGAGAGACCGTGGTCCTAAAAATGGGGTACGGTCACTTAAAAACCCAAAAAGTCAGATTGATGTCTAACTTTTTGGGGGCACTTCAATCAATCTGACTTTTTGGGGGCACATCAACCGAGCCTGTTTTTGGTAACGTGCTTTAGGCAGTTTTCTCAGTGGGTCAAAATGCGGATACTGCGGCGCGTGCTCGAGACAAACATGCTCTATAATTAATATGAATTCTTACACTCACCCAAACCAAACTCAGCTTGTCTATAGCTAAGCAATATAATCCGGGGAAACAAATGATAGCCTCTATTCCTAAAACAACTATTCAAACCTGTTGTATTCCGAAAAACTCGGCCCAATCTCCATTTCTCTCACTGCCTGTAGAGATTCAACAAGAAACAGAAAATCATCTGGATTCCTCAAGTCGCCAGGCATTATTTGAAGGTCTAACAACAGTCACTCGGAATGGAGGTGCGGTAGAAGAGCCCGCTTTAAAACTCCATTTAATTAAAAGCAGGATTCGAGCAAAGCATCAAAAGGCCTTAGTACATTCAGACGAGGCACTGCAAAAATTTGCACTCAATCAACTAAAAAAACTATCGGAGTTGGGGAAACTCGATCAGATTGTGAAAAAGAGTGCATTTCTTGATCTGTTTTGGCCTGTGGATCAACCGGAAATATTGAAATTTTTACAAGAAAAAATTCAGCAAGACTCTGAACTACAAAACAAGCTGTTGAGTTGGGTAGAACGCTCCCGAGTAGAAGAAGTGCAAACCATCGCAGCAAATGCATTGACGCTTTTGGTAAAAGCTGGCGTGCAATTCAATAGTAAAGATCTCAAAGGAATACGCGTACCTGGAGCAGATTTAAGTTATGGTGTATTTGACGCTGCGCAATTACAGGGAGCGGATTTGAGAGGGGTAAATTTCCATCAGGCATGGCTGCGGGGGGCAGATTTAAGCGGAGCCCAAATATCAGGGGCTCTGTTTGGCGAACAAGCGTATTTGCAAGAAGAAAGTAGTGTGACTTCGTGCGCCTATTCCCCAGATGGTAAAACATGTGCGGTAGGCCTTGATAACGGCGATATCAGCGTATATACGACTTCGAATTGGGAAAAAATACATACTTTAGAAGGGCATGGAGACGCTGTTAAGAATATAGTCTATTCGCCAAACGGAACGCAGATCGTCTCGAGCAGTGATGACGAAACAGTCCGTATATGGGATATGCAAAGCGGCACAGTTATATGCTCCTTAGAGGAACATACAGGGCCTGTTATGAGCGTAGCATATTCGCCAAGCGGAGCGCATATCGCCTCAGGTAGTCTTGACGAGACAGTCCGTATATGGGATGTGCAAAGCGGCACAATTGTATGCACCTTAGAGGGACATACAGGGCCTGTTACGAGCGTAGCGTATTCGCCAAGCGGAGCGCAGATCGCCCTAGGTAGTTCTGACGGAACAGTCCGTGTGTGGGATGTGCAAAGCAACACAATTGTGCACACCTTGGAAGGGCATACAGACCCTATTCGGAGTGTAGCGTACTCTCCAGATGGCACACAGCTCGCTTCGAGCAGTGATGACAGTACGATCTGTCTGTGGGATGTGCAAAGTGGGGCTGCTATACACACTCTAAAAGGACATACAGATGAGGTCTCTAGCGTAGTGTTTTCACCAAGCGGGGCGCAGATTGCTTCGGGTAGCGCTGACGGGACAGTCCGTCTGTGGGATGCGCGAAGCGGGGCTACTATGCACATTCTAAAAGGACATACAGATGAGATCTCTAGCGTAGTGTTTTCACCAAGCGGGGCGCAAATTGCTTCGGGTAGCGCTGACGAGACAGTCCGTTTGTGGAACGTGCAGAATGGAGCTGTTATGCGCACTTTAGAGAGACATACAGACTCTATTAATAGTGCTGTGTATTCGCCGAACGGAGTACAAATTGCCTCAGGCAGCACTGACAACACAGTCCGTCTGTGGGATGCGCGAAGCGGGGCCGCTATACACACGCTAAAAGGACATACAAGCCATGTTTGGAGCGTGGTGTACTCGCCGAACGGTGAGCAGATCGCCTCTAGCAGTCATGACAATACGATCCGTTTGTGGGATGCTCAGAGTGGAGCTGCTGTACATACCTTAAAAGGGCATACCAAGTCGGTTGGCCGGGTGGTGTATTCACCCAGCGGGTCACAGATTGCCTCAAGTAGCCATGACAAGACAGTCCGCTTGTGGGACGCGCAAAGCGGCGCGGCTTTGCATACTTTAGTGGGACATACAGACACTATTTTCAGTGTAGCGTATTCGCCGGACGAGTCACAGATTGCCTCTGGTAGCTCTGACAAGACAGTCTGTGTGTGGGACGCGCAAACCGGGATTCTTGTTCACACCTTACACGGACACACCAAGCCGGTTGGTAATGTAGCGTATTCGCCGAATGGGTCGCAGATCGCCTCGGGCAGTGTTGACCATACAGTTCGTCTGTGGGACACGCAAAGCGGCGCAGCTTTGCATACGCTAGTAGGACATACAAACACTGTTTTTGGTGTGGCGTATTCGCCCAGCGGAGCACAGATCGCTTCAAGCAGCTCTGACAAAACAGTTCGCCTGTGGGATGCGCAAAGCGGCGCAGCTTTGCATACCTTAGTAGGACATACAGACACTGTTTCGGGGGTAGCGTATTCGCCCGACGGAGCGCTGATCGCTTCAATTAGTAATGACAATACGATCCGCCTGTGGGAAGTTGCATCTGGAAAATGTTTAAAAGTGATTCAAGAATGTAGCGAGGATAGCAATAGCATAGCCTGGAAAGAGACACCTGAGGGCTCTTATCTGTTGACCAACAATAAAGATCATTTATTGCACCAATGGAAGGTAAGAAAAGAAAAAGAAGGATATGCAATGGAATTGGAATGGATATCATCGCATGGACAACTGAATGTGAAAGATATGATAATCGAAGAAGTAAGCGATTTAAGTGAGGAGAATGAAAAGCTACTACAGCAAAGAGGAGCAGTAAAAAGCCCTAGAGAATAAAGAGGATGCCATGGCGTATCCCCTTAGGGCTTTTAGGTCATTCTATTGCTATAAATAGCGCACCAGTATTCAAAAGCCTCCCATATGGGAGGCTTTTTGCTTTGTGAGGTTTACGATACGGTCGATTTTTTTAATAATCGCAAACTATCTTCCACTATTTTCCGAGCATCTGGATTAAGCTCTTTAGTATGCGTTGGATCAGAATGAAGCACTGGAACAGGCGCCAAACATTGGTCTTCTGATCCTTAGCAGAACTGTTGCCTGTGCCATCGGAGAAAAGGACGATATTCTTTGCCATGGGTAACCTCATTGTTCTGCTGCCTTATTTTAGCGAGCTATGACATTCAGAATTCCGGCTAACTTTTTTATTTCTAAAAAATATGATCTAACAAATGGGGCTGCGGTCAGCGCATGAGTTCCTTCATTTAAATTGTTATTTAAGGTGCTTCTAAAATCTGCTGCACAATCGGACCAAAATACATTTGACCTAATCGATTAAATCCTTCTAGCGTCGGATGTAACTCATTAGCCTATTCCTCTGCTTTCAGCGTACCGACGCTTGGCACACGGATCACTTTCAACGGATACTACGAAACAAATCTCTCCGAAGTCGACCGTATATTGTGAGCATAAGGCGTTTCCTGCTTGTCTTTCTATTCGCGTTATGTCCGATGGATGCCGCGCTGTGTGGTCGCGTCGCACCTTCATTATCGATTTTGTATTATATAAAATTATTAATAAACAGGCACAGAGCGTTTTCTGTATCCACTATGAAACTAAGCAAATTCACTCATACTCAGCGATGCCATTTGTGAAGTGACATTAGGTAATTCATCGGGTTCGCTAATAGCTAAATTCAATATCGCATCACTTAAATAATCATAATCTTCATGATCAACAACAGTTTCGTTTTTAGTCATACGAAAAGTAGTTTTCTGTAAAAGATAAGCCACATTCCCACTTGCTATATAAGCTTTATTCGCCGCAGCTTTTTTAATGGCATTAACAGCTTGAATGCGCATCTGGTAGGCCCAGCCTGCTTGAGCAAGAAACAAAATCAATTGATGGTGAAAGCCTGTTATATCTTTTGTTGTTCGTTTTGCAGTAGATTTTCCTTTTTCTGCCGTTTCATAAGCTTCAGGATGCCATTGCACTGCGATAGTTGGAGCACCATGCCGTGTTTCAAAAGCTTCAGCTGAATATTCAGGGTATTCTTCGGATGATGTGCTTGCTTTAGTTTTTAGAGAATCATAACAGTCTGGGAAATCTTGAGAACGGGCTGTCACCATTAAATTGGCAAGACGAAAAGCCTGTGTTTTTTCAGCTTTGGCATCTTTTGTTGAATGAACTTCATAGTTGCGTAACTGGAATTCCATGGTCTCTGCCACTGTTTCAGCCGCAACACTCCAGTGCATACTATTTACTTTGTCTGGTAGTTTTGTAGACACAAATTTTGTGTTTTTTCTCCAGCCTCCTTTTTCGGATTGGTCAGTTGGTATTTTTTTCCAACGAACTATCCTACTTAATAGTGAATGCTTTGAGTTAATAAACTGTATTGCATGCTGATCCGCAACATTCGCAACCGAGCCATCTCTACAAATATAAAGCATCTGGCGTGACTGATGAGTATTAGGCACTACGCAGTGCGTTACTCCGCCAAAAGCCTCTAAAAGCCTTGCTGATCCATGGCAGATGGCAAGTATTGGGCGCCCTTTTCTTATTGCGTCACGTACTAACAGATGCTCAAATGTTTCACGCGCTTCGTAGCGCTTTTGAGCCTCCACATCCTTTTTTTTAGGAATATGGTCTTTAGATGGTTTAGGAAGTTCTCCGCGCAATGACCAATTTCCTCCAGGAATAATAAGAAGCCCATACCCTTTTCGGCTTTGCTTTGGCATCCCTTTTGGCAAAAGGTTCTCACAATAGTGACCTTTGTGGGTTACGTTATCTATCTTATAACTTGCTTGAATCTCCATTGGCGATGTATCTGCACTCGGTTTTGGAGTCGCAGCAATAGTTCGCGCATCAGTAATAGATTGAATTCTGTGGTGATCCCAAAATGCGCCCGTTCCTCTTGAACAGTCTCGATAAGCAATCGTTGTAGTTATGTTATTAATCATAATTGATATTTATTTTGATAAAAATGGCAGGCTACCCGACCTGTTGTCTGCTTGCGGGAGGACTTACACCTCCAGGAGTGCGTCCATGCTGGGTGCACTAGCAAAAGCCCCTCAATAGAAAACCGCTGATAGGCTTATAAATACTGGTGCGGCTGGCAGGATTCGAACCCACGACCCCTTGGTTCGTAGCCAAGTACTCTATCCAACTGAGCTACAGCCGCTGCGCTGTTAACTGTGAAGCGGCGCGGAATATAAGCAATATTTTGTCTAGAACCGAGCCTATTCATAAGAAAAAATGTAAATTTTTTTATCTTTTATAGGAAAATGCCTGTTTGCTGGTGGATGGTAGGGGTAAATTCCAGCATGTTTACAGCCAAAATGGTAACTTCAGCCGCAGAGTTGGCGGTAAGCAACGTTGCCCAACAGAGTGCGCTACTCACCTTTAATCATCGCTTTTGGTATGCGTATGCAGGTTTCAAAAAGACAGTGGTCATCATGTTGGGGTTCCTTCGTCACCGCCAACCTACCGTTCGCTGTAGGTTGGCGGTGAGGCACGAACCCCAACATGCATACCGCTTACCTTTAATCATCACTTTTGGCATGCGTATGCAGGTTTCATGGTGTGGTTAAAATAGGCTTTTAAAAAAATAATTTTTAAGGATTGGTTGGTGGTTACTAGTGTGATTCGTTCATATTCTTCTTGTAGTCAGGCTGAGCAGCCTCTTTATGCTATGGAGGTTCTAAAAGGCAAGATGCCTGCTAATAAGGATGGGAAGGAAGAGGTAGCAGCGCTTGAGGATATTTTACGTACTTTTAGGCCTATTTCTCTAAAGCAGGTCAGCTTTCCATTTCATTCTAGGTATCACTTTATAACAAAGATCGAGAACAGAAAATGCATACAAGACAGCAGCTCGCTCAAAGAGCGAAAGGAATTAAAAGCAGTAGGCGAGCAACTTCTAGCTCTACAAAATCGTAAGGATAGCTGGCCCACTGTACGTAATTTTTTAATATTCACTACCGTAGTAGCGAGTCTGGTTTGCGGGGTTAGTGCATATCCTTATCTAGCATTACAGATAGGCATTTCTACTGGAGTATGGGCGCTAGCAATACAAATGGCTTGCGGCATAGTAGTGGCAGTGGCTATAGTGAGTGGAATCCGCGAAGGCTTGTACTGCAAACGCCTAACTAAAGAGCTTCCAGGAAAGATAAGAAGCTGGGAAGATACTGTAGCGGTTCATAACCTCGATATCCCCAATAAAGTTGCATCGCATAGAAACGAAATGAAAAAGCTAGTTGATCGTATAAACGATGCGCTTCCAGGCCTGGCTGAAGACGATCCTGCCACCGTTTTATTTAAAGACAGTAAAAAATATTTCGAAGGCAATATCCAATCTTTGGAACTTGAATTAATTAGATACTCTGAATTATTACAAGGGTACGCACACATTTCGCCTAATAGCAGGTATGGTCTTTCAAGATTAACTGCCTAGTTGCCCTCCTCATTGTTAATACTTTATTTCCCTGTTATGACTATTTCTATCGCTATTGTGAATTATGGAATGGGTAATTTGCATTCTGTAGCGCAAGCATTCACCCGTGCGGTTCCTGAGGCGCGTGTAGAGCTTGCAGCACAAAAAGAGGCATTGCATGCTGCAACGCATGTGGTGCTGCCTGGCCAAGGTTCTATGCAAACTTGCATGCATGCGCTCAAAAAGTCAGGGTTGTATGAGACGGTAATGGATGTGGCGCGTACTAAGCCAATACTTGGCATTTGCGTAGGCCAGCAGCTGCTTTTTGAACATAGTGAGGAAGGTAATACTACGGGGCTTGGTTTGCTACCTGGTCGTAGCATGCGATTTGAGTTGGAGGGCCGCATACAGGAAGATGGGTCGCCCTTTAAGGTGCCGCATATGGGGTGGAATCGGGTTTGCCAGACTCCATGGGGTCTGGCCGCATCCGGCGTTGATTCCGCCCCATCTACGCATGTTCTGTGGAATAACATTCCTCAGAACAGTTTTTTTTATTTTGTGCATAGTTTTTATGTATGCCCTGATGACTCAAACTGTATTGCAGGGGAAACGGAGTATGGGGTGCGCTTTGCTTGTGCGGTTGCGCGAGACAATCTCTTTGCTACGCAGTTTCATCCAGAAAAAAGTGGGCAGGCAGGGTTACAGCTGTGCCGTAATTTTGCGCATTGGGCGCCTTAGATTCATTGACTAGCTATTTTTTATTTTTTCACTGTTAACTTTTGTTTTTTCCATGCTTCTTATTCCTGCAATCGATTTAAAAGAGGGTCAGTGCGTACGCTTAAAACAAGGCGATATGCAACGTGCTACGGTATTTTCGGAAGATCCTGGTGCCATGGCATTGCATTGGATTTCTTGTGGTGCACGGCGTTTGCATATTGTGGATTTAAATGGTGCTTTTGCTGGAGTGCCTAAAAATAAAGACGCTATTCGCTCGATTGTACGGGCTGCAGCTAACCGTATTCCTATACAGATTGGGGGTGGAATACGCGATTTACAAACCATTGAGGCTTATCTCAATGCAGGAATGTCTTATGTCATTTTGGGTACGGCTGCGGTCAATAATCCTGAATTTTTTGCGGCTGCCTGCCGGACATTTAGTGGACATATTATTCTTGGGGTAGATGCCAAGGAAGGCCGAGTGGCTACTGCAGGATGGAGCCATGTAACCGAACATGACGCCATTGATTTAATTCGCCAGCTAGAAAATGATGGATGTGCAGCGGTCATTTATACCGATATTAGCCGCGATGGCATGCTGCAGGGCTTAAATTTAGAAATGACTGGGCAGTTAGCTCTTGCTACCAAATTACCCGTGATTGCCAGCGGAGGGCTTGCAGGGTTAGCAGATATTCAGGGTTTATGTACGTTACAAAAAGCGTTGAACCAGGCTCAAGAAATGCAGGCGGTTGAAGCGGTCCATTCCGACCATGCACTCAATACACATATGCCTCACTTGCAAGGCGTAATTTGTGGCCAAGCTATCTATTCTGGCGCACTTGATTTTAGCGCTGCCCAGCATTATGCGGATACGTTTTAAGAAATACGTTTTGGCAATGGCAGATACACCCTGCGCATTTTTTTAACACGGCCTATTTTCAAATTTCAAATTCGTTGACCTTGAATGGAGCGACGTTTTCAAGGTGAATGGCATAGGCTTCAATATCTCTTAAATGCCTTGTCTTTTCTACGCGAATGAGTTCTATTTCATCATCTAGCGATGGCATTTGTATACTGATGCGAAATTTTATACACGTTGTCCATACACTAACTATTCCAAGAGCTAAAGAAGCATAGACAGCAGGTGGAGATGCTTCTTGCTCTAGACAGTGTTTAATACAAGCGACAGCTGACACTAAGAGCCAACTAGCAAGTAGGGTGATACATATAGGAAGTGTTATGCGTTCATCTATAGCTTTTTCTAAAGCTGCATAACGTGAATGGCATGACTGCGTATGTGCAGATTGTGAGGGTTCCGGTATGTGCATCAGGCTAAGAAGAGGGGTGCATTCTTCTGCCTCGTAGGGACTGGTTTCGCTAGAAATAGGGTGGTTGTAAGGCCACGTATTCAATGATGGAATAAAAGAATGCGTAGGAATAGAAAAAAAACTCAAAGTGCGTGCCTAAGGTAATAATTATCGATGATGTTACGTATGTTGTAGAAAGGCGAGATTAAAAGTAGGTGGTATGCATGTTGGGGTTCGTGCCTCACCACCAACCTACCATTCTTTGCATTTCTTATGGTTGGTAGAGTTTGATAGAACCCTTTTACATGGGTATCTCGGTAGGTTGGTGGTGAGGCACGAACCCCAACATGCATACCACAGTCTTTTTGAATACCTACATAACATCAGTGACTCTTAAATTTTCTACTTTTTTAAGAACCCATCTCCACCCCAAGATGCAGATAAGTCTGGGGAGTGGCTACCCTCCCCCTTGCGGTGCGTTGTAAAAAACCTTGTTGTATTAAATAGGGTTCGAGCACATCTTCAATAGTGTCACGTTCTTCACCAATCGCTGCAGCGATATTATCGATACCTACAGGGCCTCCATTAAATTTATGGACGATGGCTTCAAGAAATTTACGGTCCATTAAATCAAAGCCGGCGGAATCTACATCTAGTAAGGTCAGTGCTGCGTTTGCAATGTCTGAAGTAATAGACTCTCCTGGCGCTTTGACTTGTGCGTAGTCTCTGACTCGTCGCAGTAGGCGGTTGGCAATACGGGGGGTGCCGCGCGAGCGTTTTGCAATTTCGAGCGTGCCTTTTTCGTCAATGGAGGTTTTTAAGAGATTGGCAGAGCGCCGGATGATGGTGGCTAGATCTTCTACGTTGTAGAACTCGAGTCTAGACACAATGCCAAAGCGATCCCGTAAAGGATTGGTTAGCATTCCTGCCCGTGTAGTGGCGCCAATGAGGGTGAAGGGTTTAAGGTCTAATTTAACGCTGCGCGCGGAGGGGCCTTCACCGATCAGGATATCGATTTGATAATCTTCTAATGCGGGATATAAGATTTCTTCAATGACAGGAGATAAACGGTGTATTTCATCGATAAAGAGTACATCGTGCGCATCTAAATTCGTTAATAGCGCAGCTAAGTCGCCTGCACGCTCCAAAATGGGCCCCGACGTTTGGCGCAAATTCACGCCCATTTCACGCGCAATAATATGGGCAAGGGTGGTTTTTCCCAGGCCGGGTGGGCCAAACAACAGCACGTGATCCAGCGCTTCACCGCGCTTTTGCGCGGCTTCGATAAAAATCTCGAGCTGCTCGCATACTTTTTTCTGACCAATGTAGTCACTCAATTGGCGTGGGCGCAGCGCGTTCTCAAAGACGACTTCCTGCGACGAAATGGGTGCGGGAGTGATAAGGCGCGTGCTATTGAGTGAGTCAGTTTCTATCATTTGAGGAGTGTTTTGAGGGCTAGTTTGATGCCTTCGGATACGGATACCCCATCAGGCAAGTCGCGCGTCGTTTTGAGCGCTTCTTTGTCTGAATACCCCAAGGCCAGTAATGCTTCAAAAATATCGTTGGTGTGATTACTGGTAATGCCAGTCATTGCATGGGCTTGTTCTTCTTGCAATTTGCCTTTGAGTTCGAGCAAAAGGCGCTCAGCTGTTTTTTTGCCTATTCCTGGAATGCGGGTTAAGCGCGCTGTTTCTTGTAATACCACTGCTTGCGCCAATTCACTCACGCTGAGTCCAGACAAAATAGCCAGTGCTGTACGCGCGCCAATACCGTTGACTTTTAATATTTTGACGAATGTGGCGCGTTCTTCGGCATTATCAAACCCGTAGAGCAGATGGGCATCTTCCCGAACGATAAGGTGGGTGAGTAATACCGCCATTTCGCCTAGTGCGGGTAGCCTATAAAAGGTGCTCATAGGTACCAAAATTTCATACCCTACCCCATTACAGTCAATGAGTATATGAGGAGGGTTTTTTTCAAGCACCGTACCTGCAATGCGGCCAATCATATGCTTTAGCGCCTGTTTAGTGAAAAGTTATGGACTGATTTTACGCAGGTATTCAAAAAGACTGTGGTGCGCATGTTGGGGTTCCTTCGTCACCACCAACCTACCGAAATAACTATGTCAAAGGGATTTACTGAACTCCACTGACCACAAGAAAAAGCAAAGGACGGCAGGTTGGTGGCGACGAAGGAACCCCAACATGCATACCACCTGCTTTTAATTACAGCAATACTCGACGGAAATCGCCCAATAATCCAACCAAATAAGCATTAAAGCGCGCAGCTTGCGCACCATCAATAACCCGATGGTCATAGGATAAAGAGAGAGGCACCATTAAGCGCGGAACAAATTGCTTCTGCTGTGCATCCCATACAGCGCGTAGAGCGCCGCGGCTTACACCAAGAATAGCCACTTCAGGGGCATTGATAATAGGCGTGAATCCGGTTCCACCTATCCCTCCCAATGAAGAGATGGAAAAACAGCTTCCTTGCATTTGGTCAAGTTTGAGTTTACCCGTACGCGCCAGAGCAGCTAGTTCAGCGGTTTCTTGTGCTAGTTGCAGCACGCCTTTTTGATCTGCATCTTTAATAACAGGCACTACTAGCCCATTTGGCGTATCTGCAGCAAAGCCCAAGTTGTAATACTGCTTGTAGACCAGCGTATCGCCGTCTAGGCTGGTATTGAAGTCTGGGAAGGCTTTGAGTGCGGCTACACAGGCTTTTAGTAGGAATGCGAGTAGTGTGGCTTTTTGGCCGGTTTTTTGATGCTCTTTGTTTAGCTGGATGCGGAAGGCTTCTAGCTCGGTAATATCGGCTTCATCTTGATTAGTCACATGGGGAATCATGACCCAATTGCGATGCAGATTGGCGCCTGATAGCTTCTTAATGCGTGACAATGGTTTAGCTTCGACCTTACCCCATTTTGAAAAATCTATTTTAGGCCAAGGCAAGAGCCCCAACTCCCCTCCCGATGCGCTAGCACCTGCTACGCCAGGCTCTTGTGCCGTGCGCATTATCTGCTTGGTGTAATTCACCACATCTTCACGCTGTATACGCCCTGTTGGCCCTGTGCCAATAACACGGGCTATGTCTACGCCAAGCTCTCTAGCAAATTTGCGTATAGAAGGACTTGCATGCTTAGCAGTGCCAGTGCGCTCGGCTGTATTGGATGCGCTATGGAGGTCGACTGCTTTTTCTTGAGCTGATGGTATAGCTTGGCGCGCTTCGTTTGCCGTATTGGACGAGGATACAGTAGAAGCAGGGCTACTGGATGCAGAGGCGGCTTTTGAAGCACCTTGCTCGGTGGTCGGCTGTGCGCCTTCTGACGATGCGCTAGCGGCCTGTGCTATTTCGAGTAAAGCCACCACGGAGCCTTCTGATACCGGGTCTCCTGCCTTTACACTGATCTGCCGGATAACTCCCGCAAAAGGGCTAGGGATATCAATCGTGGCTTTGTCAGATTCTAGCGTGACTATAGACTGATCCGCTGTCACGGTATCGCCCAAGGCAACTAAGACATCGATAACAGGTACATTTTTGTAATCGCCAATATCCGGTATTTTGACTTCTATCGTCTGACTGGCTACAGGCTGAGAAGAGGCTTGTTCTGGTGCGGCAGAGGGTTTTGACTGTGCATCCGTATTGCCTTTTGAGGCTTCTTCGGAAGGAGCGGTTGAAGCTTGCTGTGCTGTTTTTTGAGCTGCTACAGGCTGTTCAGGAGCCGCTTGTGTTGCTGCCGCTTTCGCCTCACCGGCCTGCTCCACTTCAATGAAGGCAATGACTGAGCCTTCTGATACCGGGTCTCCTGACTTCACACTGATCTGCCGAATAACCCCTGCAAAAGGGCTGGGGATATCAATCGTGGCTTTATCAGACTCCAGTGTAACCAAAGACTGGTCCATCGAAACAGTATCGCCTAGGGCAACTAGCACATCAATGACAGGTACATTCTGGTAATCGCCAATATCCGGCACTTTGATTTCAATCGTTTGGCTCATCGCAGGGTTTATTCTTTTAAAAAGGTGAAAAGTACCTCAGGCCCATCTAGGGCGTTCCTCAATTGCCCCAAAGGGTTCATATTTGGGGGAGCAGGAGCGCAGGATCCGGATGTACTTAAGTACTGTGAGGATCCCGAGCACCGCACGACCTCAAAGATGGGCCCTTTGGGGCAATTGAGGAGCGCCCTAGGGGCCTGTCCTCACTTACCTAGGAGGAGGTAGAGTCGCATAGCGACCATTTAGATCGTCATTGGATTCGGTTTATTGGCATCCAATTGATAACGCGTTAAAGCTTGTGCAACCACATCCCGTTTTAGCGTGCCCTCTTCTGCTAAGGCATTGAGCGCCGCTACGGTAATCCAATGGCGGTCCACTTCAAAGAAATGGCGCAGTTTGGCGCGTGTATCGGAGCGACCAAAACCATCTGTACCTAGCACCACATAACGCCGGGGAACAAATGCGCGAATTTGCTCAGCAAAAGTACGCATGTAATCTGTTGCGGCAATAATAGGCCCTGTAGTCGGCGCTAACAGCGTTTGAACATGGGAGTGCTGTGGTTTATCGCTCGGGTTCAGCAGATTATGACGTGCTACGGCATTGCCTTCGCGTGCTAGCTCGGTAAAGCTTGGGCAGCTCCATAAATCAGCCGTTACGCCCCAATCCTCAGCAAGAAGCTGGGCAGCGGCAATCACTTCATTAAAGATAGTACCTGATCCAAGCAACTGTACGTGTGCGCCCTGTTTAGCCTGCTTCGCACTGTTTTTTTGATCTGCATCGCCCTGCCCTTTTTTGAACAGATACATCCCTTTTAGAATATCGCTCTCCACACTGCTGCCTTCTGGCAACGCGGGATGTGCGTAATTTTCATTCATCAGGGTGATGTAGTAATACACATCTTCTTGCTCTTGCACCATGCGACGCAGCCCTTCGCGCACAATGACTGCCACTTCGTAAGCAAAGGTCGGATCATAACTGACGCAGTTCGGAATGCAGGCAGAGATTAGATGCGAATGCCCATCTTCATGCTGTAAACCTTCTCCATTGAGCGTGGTGCGCCCAGCTGTCGCGCCCAGCAAAAAGCCGCGTGAACGCATATCGGCAGCAGCCCAAGCCAAATCGCCAATACGCTGAAAGCCAAACATCGAGTAAAAAATATAAAATGGGATCATAGGCTCGCCATGCGTGGAATACGCGGTTGCAGCCGCAATCCAGTCACACATTCCACCCGCTTCATTAATACCTTCTTGAAGAATCTGCCCCGTTTCTGTCTCTTTATAAAACATAAGCTGTTCAGAATCT
Source organism: Mycoavidus cysteinexigens (assembly GCA_031963045.1). GTDB lineage: Bacteria > Pseudomonadota > Gammaproteobacteria > Burkholderiales > Burkholderiaceae > JASSUD01. The sequence continues at coordinate 70,841 of JASSUK010000035.1, read as the reverse complement.
TGCGGTACGTATTTTTGCCCGTCTTGATTCCAAATTCCAATTTGGCGAAACAGTCCTTCCATCCCAAAAGTACGGGATTCATCCGGCACAATAGGGACGATACGCTGACCTAATACCTTATCTTTGAGTAACGTACCCAAGATACGTACAAAAGCCATCGTAGTGGAAATTTCTCGCCCTTCTGTCGTGCTTTTAAGCTGCGCATCAAAAGCAGACAAGGCAGGAATCTCAAGCGATGCGGCACTACGACGTCTGGCAGGCAAATACCCTCCCAAAGCTTCGCGACGTGCGCGCATATAGGTGAGTTCTTTAGAGCCTTCTTCAAATTTTAAATACGGGACATTTTCAATATCTTGATCGGTAATCGGCAGATTAAAGCGGTCACGGAATTTTTTGAGCGCTTCAACCGGCATTTTCTTCTGTTGGTGCGTAATATTCTGCGCCTGACCTGCTTCTCCCATGCCATAGCCCTTAATGGTCTTCGCTAGGATAACCGTGGGCTGGCCGCGTGTTTGTGAAGCCTGTTTGAAGGCAGCATAAATTTTATGGGGGTCATGGCCGCCGCGATTTAAATTCCAAATATCTTCATCCGACCAGTCGCTTACTAGTGCTTTGAGCTCAGGCGTATTAAAGAAATATTCACGTACATGGGCGCCATTTTTGGATTTATACGTTTGATATTCGCCATCCACGACTTCCATCATGCGGCGCATCAAAATACCTTGCTTATCGCGCGCCAAAAGCGCATCCCAACGGCTGCCCCAGACCACTTTGATCACATTCCAGCCAGAACCCCTAAAGCTGGATTCCAACTCTTGAATAATTTTTCCATTCCCGCGAACCGGCCCATCTAGGCGCTGTAAATTACAGTTCACAACAAAAATGAGGTTATCTAAACGCTCACGCCCGGCCATACCAATGGCTCCAAGCGATTCGGGTTCATCCATCTCCCCATCACCCAGAAACGCCCACACTTTGCGCCCGACTGTTTTTACCACTCCGCGCGCTTGCAGGTATTTCATAAAACGCGCTTGATAAATGGCCATGATGGGGCCCAAGCCCATCGAAACGGTTGGGAACTGCCAAAAATCAGGCATGAGCCAAGGATGGGGATAAGAAGAAAGCCCTTCACCACCAACTTCTTGGCGGAAATTATCCAACTGTTGCTCAGTCAAACGGCCCAATAAAAAAGCACGAGAATAAATACCAGGGGAAGAATGCCCCTGTACAAAAATTAAATCTCCACCATGCTCTGCAGAAGGCGCATGCCAGAAATGGTTAAAACCAATGTCATACAGCGTAGCTCCAGAGGCAAAAGAAGCGATATGCCCACCTACATTCGTGTCCCGCCCTGCACGCAGCACCATTGCAATCGCATTCCAACGCGTATAGGAGCGAATCCGGTGTTCCAGATCATGGTCTCCTGGGCTACGAGCCTGCTGGTCTACATCTATCGTGTTGATATAAGGCGTAGTCGAAGTAAAAGGCAAATGATCGCCATGTAGACGCGCAAATTCAATTTGCCGCTCAATAAGATAGTGCGCCCTATCTGAGCCCGGTGCATTAAATACCCCATCGAGCGCCTCTAGCCATTCGGCGGTTTCTTGAGGATCTTCATCTGTGTGCGTTGTAGCTAGGGCAGTAACCGCAGCAAGGGACATAGGTTTGGACATAACTTCTCCTAATGACTGCCCATATTGGGACAGCCTATTTTGTAGAGTGCGGTTTGCGTAAGTGCAAAGGTCGCAAAAAGGCAGCGGTTGCAATACACGCAAGCACGCTAGTTAAAATGGGGTGCCAATAGGCTACCCGTGAGTATGTAAAGGGTGGAGCGCGCCGATGCGCATAGCCTGTGCAACCCAGAACACCGAAGCACCATATTATAAATGCACTCCGTAAAAGCCCTGAATATACCGCTATTTTTCCAGAAAAAAGAATCTGATGCGCGACGCAAACGGGCGGATTGTAAAGAGTGGGGATTTAGGCATGCAAGTAAAATTTTTTATTTGCGTACATGCATATTTTTTATTAAAAGTCAATATTGAAGTAATTTTGCAAACTGCATACCTAAATCAATACGCCATAGGCTGGCTGCTTTTACGCATTTTCTACGACTTATAGAGGTATGCCCCCCATCCTTGTAGATAGGTGTAACAGCTCTGCACATACCCTAGCAAGCCCTGTGACTTTGGTTTTATTGCCTCCCATTTCTGTTGCTTTTTCTCCATTTCATCTTTCAAAAAATCTGCTATTTTTTCGTGACCCAATTTATGCGCGATGCTGTAAGGCGTCTCTCCATTGCGCGCCGCTAGATGTATGTTCGCCCCTTTCGCACGCAAAAATTTGACTACCTTGAAATGGCCAGATTCAGCGGCAAGAAATAGAGGTGTTTTTTTATCTAAACTCAAAGAATCTACTTCTTTTTTCTTATGAATTATTCCATGCAGTACGAATTCTGCCTCTCTCTCAAGCAAAGCTTCCACTACTTTGAGACGGCCATTTTGAGCTGCGTGATGCAGAGGAGTCATTTGATTTACATCCGGCAATGCTCTTTCCACACCGCTATTCAGTAAGATTTTAACTAGATTAGGCAACCCGTCTGCAGCTGTGTAATGGAGTAGCGTTCTTTTATACTTATCTGTGCTAGATTCAATCAAAAACGGAAGCATCTCATAAGCATTTTGCGAAACGGCGTAGGAAAGCAGATTTAAATGCTTCTCATACTGCTCTTCTGGAGAGCCCATGAATTTAGCTAGGTTTTGCGTGTTCTCACTTGCATCATTCTGTTCGTTAAACTCGCATACACATATTTTAATTAGCGCTTGAATCGCTTTTTCATTTTGCTGCAAAATGGCTAAATGCAGTAGTAGTAAGTTTTTTGAATACCGTTCTATGGGCGCATCCTCCGGTTCAGCGGGAGTCTGCACATTTTTAATTACGCCGCCTTGTGAATTCAGCGTATACGCACATGCTTTCATCAAAGATTGAATATCAATATTATCTGGGCTCTTTTTTGGTAGCAGACGGCGGAGTAATGCGAGGTTTTCCCAGTACTGTTTTATAGATGCGTCATTCGGTTGAGTTGTATTTTGCGCATTCTCTTTTGTATCATGTACATTGCGTAAGTTAAGCGCCTCCGCACATAGGGTGATCAGCATTGGAATGGCTTCATCACTATACTGAGCAAATGCGCAGCGAAGCAATTGTGCGTGGTCCGCATACTGTCGCTCTAGTGTCTTAGTTGATTTAGCCGTGTTAGGTGCAGTTTCACTGACGCGGCTCTGCGCGTTAGATGCATCCATATGTTTTTTGATCAGCGCCTGAATCACTTTGTCATTTTGCTGCGAAATAGCGAAATCCAGTATTTTCCATTTATTTGAACCCTCTTCTACGGATAAATGGATTGTTTTTTTTCTACTCCGTACGCTTTCGCTTATTTCGCCGTAGGCAGGGAATGTGTCGACACTTCCAATCACCGGTAGCAGATTGTTGCAAAAATCGGTTGGCTTGTACTGGTTATCCACCACAGCCTGTACATTATTTTGAAACTGAGAACGAGTAGATTTTGCGGTAGTGGCTGTAGAAGCTATATCGGCAGTGGAAGGCGATCTGAAATGCATAGAAGGGCCTTTTGAAGAGCCCAGCCCTATTGCAGTGCGTAACATATGGATATTTCCCAAAAAAGATCACGACGATATTGCATATAAACAACAAGAAAAATCTGTTTATACACAAAATGAAGTCTTAAATCTACCTAAGAAAAAAATGAGTCTGAAGTGTAGATCTTCCTAACCTAGTTCGCATGAAGCACCTTTCTCATCGGAAAATGCGCGCTTCTCTATAGCCTTTACGGAGCAGATATCTGCGCACATAAATAGCCACTTTATGAACGGTAAACTTATAATGGCAGGCAATAGCCACGGCACGGATTAAGCTTTTCCAGCTTCCTCTTTAGTTGCTTTTTCCACTTTTTTAATGGGCTTCGAATGTCTGTTTCTCTATCACTCCTCCCTCCCGTTCTAGACTTCACTGCATGCGCTGGCAATCCTCTACTTGATTTTTCTGACCTCCCACGCTTTGCAGCCATTCGTCCCGCGCATATTAGCCCTGCGCTAGACCTTCTATTGGCGCACGCAACGGCTACACTCGAGCACGTTATCGCGCCTGATACGCCTGCTGGCTGGGAAACGGTGGTTACTCCATTGGAGGAGGCTACAGACTTCTTAGGACGTGCCTGGGGCATAGTGGGGCACTTGAAATCGGTGCTCGATACGGAAGAATTACGAGCAGTGCATGGAGAAAACTTGCCGCGCGTTACCCAATTTTGGTCTAGCCTTGGGCAATCTCTAGCGCTCTATCAAAAATATCAAGCGCTACGCAATAGCCCTGCTTATGACGCACTCACTCCTACGCGCCAAAAAATCCTCAATGATGCACTGCGCGATTTCCGCTTATCTGGTGCGGGGCTAGATGAAGCGCTCAAGCCCTCCTTTATGGCCCTGCAAGAACGCCAAGCCACGCTTTGCAAGCAATTTGCAGACCATGCGCTAGATGCCACCAATGCGTATGTATACCGAGTACTGGATGAAACCGAGCTAGAAGGCCTGCCCGATGATGATCGAGCCGCTGCACGCGCTGCGGCTGAGGAACAAGGCGAATCCGGATGGCATTTCACGCTGCATTTCCCCTCTTACTTCCCCGTGATGCAATACGCCACCCATCGCCCCCTACGCGAAGCCTTGTATCGCGCCTATGTAACTAGGGCCTCTGAATTAGGGCCTGAATATGGGCAAGGGCAAGCGGCATGGGATAACACGCAAATTATTAAGGAACAACTGACCCTTCGAAGCAAAGAAGCCAATATGCTGGGCTATGCACGGTTTGCCGATTTATCGCTGGTAACCAAAATGGCGCAGTCTCCAGAGCAAGTACAGGACTTTTTAGAAGACCTAGCTCAGCGCGCACGCCCCTATGCCGAGCAAGAATGGGAAGAACTCCAAGCATTTGCAGCTAAAGAACTGGGTCTTACCCATTTAGAGCCCTGGGATATAACCTTTGCCGCTGAAAAATTGCGTGAAGCACGCTATGCGTTTTCGGAACAAGAAGTCAGACAATACTTCCCCGAGCAAGCGGTGCTTGCTGGGCTTTTCAAGGTAGCGCAAACCCTTTTTAATATCACCATACGCCCAGCCACAGCCGAGGTATGGCATAAAGACGTGCGATTTTTTGAAGTACTCCATGCACAGAGTGGCGGCCTTATTGCACAATTTTATTTAGATTTATACGCACGCCCCGGTAAGCGCGGCGGAGCATGGATGGATGATGCGCGCTCGCGTTACCGCGATGCAAAAGGGGTTTTGCACACTCCTGTAGCCTACCTAACCTGCAATTTCTCAGCCCCTCTAGCCGATAAGCCCGCTTGTTTTACCCATGACGATGTCATCACACTCTTCCATGAGTTTGGGCATGGCTTACACCATATGCTCACCCAAATTGAAGATTTAGCCGTCTCGGGTATTCATGGAGTGGAATGGGATGCCGTAGAGCTCCCTTCCCAGTTTATGGAAAATTTCTGCTGGGAATGGCAAGAGCTCAGGCAATTAACCGCGCATGTGGATACCGGTGAAGCATTACCTCGCGCTCTGTTTGACAAAATGCAAGCTGCTAAGCATTTTCAAACTGGCTTAGGTACTTTGCGACAAATTGTTTTTTCCTTGCTAGATTTGAAATTGCATACCGATTTCAACCCTGAAAAAGAAGATCTGCAAACTTGTGCTCAAGCCATGCATAAAAAATACAACGTCCTCCCACAAGCGCCCTTCTCTCGCACACTGAATACCTTTAGCCATATTTTTGCAGGCGGCTATGCAGCAGGCTATTACAGCTATAAATGGGCAGAAGTACTCTCCGCAGACGCCTATGCTGCTTTTGAAGAAGCCGCAGAAAGAAAAGGCACGCCTGTGCTAGACCCAGAAACCGGTGCGCACTACCGTCGAGAAATTTTAGAAGTAGGCGGCAGCCGCAGCGCAATGGATTCTTTTATAGCTTTTAGAAAACGAGAGCCACGTATCGATGCGTTGTTAAGGCATAGTGGAATGGGCAAATAAAAAATATACCCCTATTCGCTTAAAAAATTGTAGGTTGGTGGTGACGAAGGAACCCCAACATGCAAACCACGGTCTTCTTGAAAACCTGCTTATAAATGGTCAAAAGCAAAAATTAAAAGACCGTGGTACGCATGTTGAGGTTCGTGCCTCACTACCAACCTACACATTACTTTTGCGCAATAAGGGATAGTATTGTAAAAAAATCTTCGGAAATCCATCCATTTTTTCAGAAAAAATGGATGGATTTTTTAATGGGTAATTTAAAATAATGTATAAGAATATTCTTTTAGAAATTACAAGGAGTAGCACATAAAAATTTCCAAAAAATCATCAGGATTTTTTATATTTCAAAAAGGAATATAATTATGCTTAAATTTATGAAAAATGATGAATATTCAAATGATATGATCGTCTATGAGCATGGGCCTCACAAAAAGACATCAAAAGAAAGAATACGTGGAATATATATGGCCGTAGACAGTCTATTATCAGATATACATCCTCCATCCTTTTTTAGAAAAAATAATATTGAAAATAAAAAAGAAATGCATGAATCAACAAATATACACACTTTAGGAATGCTTACTGAAATAAAAGGATACTTAAAAAACCCAATACAACTTTATAAAAAAAACATAGAAAAAAAAGAAAAAACCCTATTTGTTTTAACAGAAAAATACTTTAAACACAAAAATTCCACAAATGAAACTCAGGAAACGGATGCAGATGCATATAAAGTAAATATAAAAATATTAGAAATATATGAAAAAATCATGCACCATGTTTTTGAAGAAACAAGAGAAATAAAACATAATCCAATGAAAACTTTTTCTGATTTAGAAGAACCCAGCAAAAAAGCAGAAGAATTTTTAAAACCCCTGCTAGAGGAAATGAAAAGCTGCATAAAAAAATTACCAGGTATGTGATATAAGCCAGGCTAATGAAGCTCTACTCTACCCTCCCCTCCACTAAAACACGCCAATAAAATCACATCCACTTCGCAAGACGAGTCATTTTTTCTCAACAGCACCTACCTATTTTAGAAAATCTATTAAAATCAACAAGTAATAACTGATATTTGACATAGATCTCTCTAAAAAACCAAAGCGGATGATAGCATGCTAGGAATTCTTCGATTCATAAGCATAAATCAATACACACCATCTGAAAAAAAGGATATCCGTACAAAGGACAATATGTACGACATCGATGATTCTGAATATAAAGGACCTCCACAAGGCAGAAATTTTTCCTTTAATCAATTTTTTAGAAAAAACCCTTCAAAAGTACCATTGATTATTTCATACCCCATGCCATTAAAAAATGTCGAACATATAAATTTAAAACCCTCTGAACATCAATTAAATCTCAATTATCAAAAACTTTATCTACAAAAACTACAAACAGAATTATCAGACCTCGACAAAGAACTAGCAACCCAAGATAATATAATACAATATCACACCAAAAAATTAGATGATATTAATAAAAAAATAACCGCTCTAGAAGAAATAATATTAAACAATAAAAATCCATGCAAATCGAAGGAGAAAGGTACGTATTTCTCGCAAATAAATATATTATTAAGTTTATATATATACAAAAAGGATCATGACCATACAATCAAAAATCTAATTAAAGAAATACCACATCATGCTTTAGAAAAAAAATTATCCAAATTAAAAGAAAAAAAATTCAGAAAAAGAAAAATTATAGGCGACGCCAACAATAAAAAATTAGAAAATTTATATCAAGCATTAGAAATAGAATCAAAAATACATGAAATTTTTAAAAAAAATTATGAATATTATTCTGAAAGAGAAAAGTTTTTTGAATAAAAAAATAAATAAAAAGTCACCACACTCAAAAAAATACAAAACTAAAAAAAGTAACGAAACCCGAACACATTGCAAAATCTAACGGAATACCGATTGCGAAGTAGCACGAGTTGTTTAAAATGAGCACATGACTACTTTTACTGAAAAACAGAGCGCCGCCCTCCTCGAGCGGCAAGACCAGAAGCTAAAACCGCCTTCGCACTATAGGGTAGTGCTTCTAGATGACGACTTCACTCCAATGGACTTTGTCGTGATGGTGATTCAACACTACTTCCATAAAGACCTCAAGACAGCAACAGAAATCATGTTGCAAGTCCATGTCGAGGGCCGGGGAGTGTGTGGTATCTACACGCGCGACATTGCTGCCACAAAGATTGAACAAGTTACTTCTAGAGCACGACAAGCGGGACATCCTTTGCAATGCACGATGGAGGAAATATGATTGCCCAAGAACTCGAAGTAAGCCTACATATGGCATTTATGGAAGCACGTCAGGCTCGCCATGAATTCATCACAGTCGAGCATCTGTTGATGGCCTTGCTAGATAACCCTAGTGCTTCTGAAGCTTTGCTTGCTTGCTCAGCAAATATTGAAAACCTTCGAACTACGCTGCGCCAGTTTATCCAAAACAACACGCCCATTGTGCCTGGGTCTGATGAAGTGGATACACAGCCTACGCTTGGGTTTCAACGGGTTATTCAGCGCGCGATCATGCACGTTCAGTCTTCTTCTCAAAGTAAAAAAGAAGTCACTGGAGTGAATGTGCTGACAGCCATTTTTGGTGAAAAAGATTCTCATGCGGTGTACTACCTGCAACAACAAGGCATTACCCGCTTGAACGTGCTGAATTTTATTTTGCATGGCACACCTAAAATGGAAGAAGGTGCGCAATCCAAATTGGGCGAGACTCCTGCAGAAGCAGAAATCTCTACCAAAGAAAGCACTTGGTCTGCTTTTACTCAAAATCTCAATCAGCTCGCTCAAGATGGGCAAGTAGACCCACTGATTGGGCGCGAAAATGAGGTAGAGCGCGTGGTACAAGTACTGTGCCGCCGCAGAAAAAATAATCCACTCTTGGTTGGTGAAGCAGGGGTAGGTAAAACAGCCATCGCAGAAGGTTTAGCTTGGCGTATAACGCGCAAAGAAGTGCCGGAGGTATTGCGTGACGCTACCGTCTATTCCTTGGATTTGGGTGCCCTACTTGCAGGCACTAAATATCGAGGAGATTTTGAGCAAAGACTGAAAACTATATTAAAAGAGCTCAAAGAACGTCCCCAAGCTATTTTATTTATTGACGAGATTCACACCCTTATGGGGGCGGGTGCCGCATCAGGGGGGGCACTAGATGCTTCGAATTTATTAAAACCTGCCTTGTCTTCTGGTCAGCTCCGCTGCATAGGCGCCACCACTTTTTCGGAATACCGCAACACGATCGAAAAAGATGGCGCATTTGCACGACGCTTTCAAAAGATTGATGTGAGTGAGCCCACCATTGCCCAGACTGTAGCGATTTTGCGAGGCTTGAAATCTCGGTTTGAACTACACCATGGTGTGAAATACTCTCTAGATGCCCTACAAGCCGCCGTGGAACTCTCTGCTCGCTTTATGACAGACCGTCACTTGCCCGATAAAGCGATTGATGTGATTGATGAGGCGGGTGCGGCGCAACAAATTCTGCCGAAATCTAAGCAGAAAAAAACCATAGGCAAGATTGATATTCAAAAAACCATTGCAAAAATCGTGCGTATGCCTGCACACAGTGTGTCGCAAGATGACCGCAGCAAACTCAAAACGCTGGAGCGCGATTTAAAGAATGTAATTTTTGGGCAAGATCTCGCTATCGATATGCTCGCTTCAGCTATCAAAATGAGCCGAGCAGGCATTGGTCGGGTAGATAAACCTATCGGTAGCTTTTTGTTCGCCGGCCCAACAGGAGTAGGTAAAACTGAGTTGGCACGCCAGCTGGCTTTTACCCTGGGTATTGATCTCGTACGCTTTGATATGTCCGAGTATAAAGAAGCCCATGCAATCAGCCGGCTTATCGGAGCGCCGCCCGGTTATGTTGGGTTTGAGCGGGGGGGGATGTTAACGGAGGAAATTCGCAAGAAACCACACTGCGTGCTGCTACTCGATGAGATTGAAAAAGCCCATCCTGATATCTATAACATACTGCTGCAAGTGATGGATCACGCCACACTCACTGATAATAATGCGCGGCAAGCCGATTTTCGCCATGTGATTTTAGTCATGACGACCAATGCAGGTGCAGAAGCTTTACAAAAATCGAAAATCGGCTTTACAGCACACGCTGAAACAGGAGACCCCTCTGCAGATATCCAACGCACTTTCACGCCAGAATTTCGCAATCGCCTGGATGCCATCGTGCGCTTTAATCCGCTTAGCAAAGACATTACGCTACGTGTGGTTGATAAGTTCTTGATGAAGCTAGATGCGCAACTGCAAGAGCAAAAAGTGGAAGTGACCTTTACCGATGCAGTGCGTCAATATTTAGCGAAAAAAGGATTTGATCCACTCATGGGCGCCCGCCCGATGGAGCGGTTAATTCAAGATCTTATTTGCAAGGCGCTGGCTGAAGAGCTGCTCTTTGGAAAACTCTCACATGGTGGAAAAGCCAAAGTCGATATAGATGCAGAAGAAAAAATTCAATTACAGTTTACAGAGGGAGATCCTCACCCCCAAGTAAAAACAGAAATTGCTGAAGTGGAGTAATCGGTGCTCAGTGCCTCTACTTTGCGGTGAATGGGCAAGTAGATAGAAGAAAAGGCTGGAGGTAGGTAACTTAAGGTTACCTACCTCCAGCCTTTTTTCGCAAATAACGGTAGGTTGGTGGTGAGGCACGAACCCCAACATGCATACCACTACCTTATTTTATTATTCAAAATAAAGATTATTTAAATTAGGAATTCGCTTACTCCAGCGAATTTTTATATTACGCAAATATATACATTTTTTCGCTTTTGCCTGAAATGGAAATTTTAGCCATTAATACAATTCGTACTTTTAAAATTTTCCATCAGCAAGGGAGTAGCACGTGGTATCTGTAGTAAGTCTACCTACACTTTCGCAATCAGCATGCAACTATAAATATAAAGAAACGGCTGACCAAAACATCGAAAATGGATCAATAGCAACGTGGTCTAATTTACCTGCTGAAATTAGGCTAAGTATTTTAAGACTATGCTCAATAAAAATCTGGACTAATATGATGTTATTAGACAAGGCCAGTTTTAGCCTGGTCAATACTATCGTATACGATCTATTTAAAATGGCTCCGAACAAACTGGAAAAAACATCGAAAGAGTTATACCCTTTACTCTTCTCAAAAGAAGCCAAAAAAGCCATAAAAACAGACTCGGTCTATCAGAAATATATTAGCAGCCCTTGTCTAGACAAAATAAAACATCTAGATTATGTAAAAATAGGAAAGCTCATTTTATTTAGAAATAAAATGTTTATTTTTAAAAATAAAAGTGGATGCCTACCATTAAAAGATTTGCCTAGCATCGGATTAGGCGATGCACCCACCTTACCCAATATATTTTCTGATACCGCTGCGGCAGATGAAAGCATATTTTCAAATAATATGACAGGACTGAAGTATGTATCTAAAGAGTGGACTCATTTTATTATTAAAAACCTTCCAATACTTCACACGCAAGAACAAAAACCTACTATAGCGCCTATTATTGATATACCGCCAGAAGATATATGTTTTGATATCACGGAGGCATGTGAAAATTATTTATTCTCAAGGCGACACAACTTCCCTCCAACACATATACAAAAAAATAGAAATATTGTATTAAAAATGTTAGAAAGCAATATGTTTGTTGATGATAGTCTCTATGAAGAAAAACAGCATCCTATCCTTTGGGCTATTTCAAAAAACAGAATGAATTTTTTGAAACTTTTTATTGAAAAAGGCTTTAATATCCATGCCAAAAATAAAGAAGGCACAACGGGGTTGCATATAGCCGCCGCGAAAAATAAACTACCTATTATAGAGGTATTAGTGCAGGGGTTTGTGAGTGAAAAAACAGGCATAGAGATAAAAATACAGTCTGATATCAATGCATTAGATACGAAACATAATACGCCTCTGCATCATGCATCTCAACATGGTCATCTCGAAGTAGTCAGATATTTACATGAAAATGGCGCAGATATCCATGCAAAAGATATCAATAAAAATACTGCATTACACTATGCTGCTATATATGGGCATATCGAAGTAGTTCGCTATATGCTAGAAAATAAGGGTGATATAGAAGCAAAGGATATCTATAAAACTACTGCCCTGCATTATGCAGCTCTACAGGGGCATATTGAAGTAGTCAGATATTTACATGAAAATGGCGCAGATATACAAGCGAAAGATATAGATAACAATACTGCTCTGCATCATGCAGCTATGCAAGGGCACACTGACATAGTCGAGTATCTACTAGAAAATAATGTGGATATATACGCAGAAAATAACTATACACATACGGCCTTATACGAGGCAGCTCGAAATGAAAATTTCAATATCATCATACTTTTTTTTAAAAAAGGCATGAATGTAGAGTTACTACCTACACAAATTCAAATTCAATTACTGCGCAAAGCAGTGATGAAAGATAATAAAGATATCATTTCCTATCTGCATCATAGAGTAGAAGAAATGTTAGAAGATAAGCATCTTAATATAATACGTAGCCAGAAAAATCGTGCATTTTTAAAAATGTCAAAAGAGAAAGGGTACCAGCAGGTTACCAAGAGCTTGCAACGTAATATTAAATCACAATTTCCCATTGGCTTTAGGTGGCTAGGCAAAAGTCTTGGTCATTTTTTAACACGATGCACCATATAATATTTATTAGGGAGTAATAAGTGATATCGGTATCTGCTTCAGGCCTTACTTTGCTTGCACCTCGACCAAGCGCATCTGAACAAAAAAAATACACTGGCCACTGTGCTAACAATACCTCCACCGCGACCTGGTCTGATTTATCTACTGAAATTCAGTTGCGTATTTTAAAATTATGCTCAGTGGAAGTGTGGAGCAATATACTGTTGCTAGACAAGGCGAGTTTTAGTCTGGTCCAGACTATCCTATACGATCTATTTAAAATAAATCCTGATAATCTGCAAAAACCCATAAAGGAATGGCATCCACTATTTTTTTCAAAACCTGCACAGAAAGCGATTAGAAAAGATGCTGTGTATAGAAAATATATAACCAGCGAAAGCATTAAAAAAATACAATATATAGATTATATAAAGGCCGGAAAACTTATTTTATTTAGACATAATGCGCCCATCATAGGCAGAAATAAAGGCGCCTATCTAGCATTGCAAGATTTTCCAAGCTTAAAATTAGGTGACCCACTCAAATTAACTAACACCTTGCATGCCACCGCCACTACGCATGTAAATGCGGAAATCAAATATATAGATGGCATTCCATATTTATGTAAAGAATGGAGTGCTTTTATTATTGAAAACCTCCCCACTTTGCTTACTCAAGAAAAACAACCGAATATAGAACCTATTCTTCATATCCCTCCAGAAAATATACGAAGTGGCCTGATATCTGCATGTAATGATTATATACACGCTATACGGAATCACTTTCCTCAAACGCATATAGATAGAAGAAAAAATATAATCATGAAAATGTTGGAAACGAATATGTTTACCGACGATCATATCTATGATGGGAAATTGCATCCTATCCTCTGGGCGGCATCAAATAACAAAATTATTCTTTTAAAACATTTCATTCAAGCAGGTCTAAATATAAATGCACAAAATAAAAAAGGAGAAAGTGGCTTACACATTGCCGCCCGGAAAAATAGATTAGATATAATAGATATTATTCTACATGGATGGATAGATGAAAAAACCAATATGCCTATAAAAACGTCTAGCCATATAGATATACAAGATAAAGAAGAAAAAACACCTCTGCATGATGCCTCCCAATATGGTCAGCTGGCGACAATAAGGTATTTACACCTACTGGGAGCAGATATACAAGCAAAAGATATAAATAAAAATACTCCCTTGCATTATGCGGCTATGCATGGCCGCACAGAAATAGTGGAGTATTTATTAGAAAATGATGTGGATATATATGAAGAAAACAGCGATAGGCACACGGCCTTATATTGGGCAGCGAAGAATGGGCATTTGAATACGATTGCCATCCTCTGCAAAAAAGGCTTGGACTTAAAACAGCTACCAGAACCATTACAAATCCAGGTGCTACAAAACGCCATTACCAAAAATAATGACTATGTAATTGACCATCTAGCTGATAGCGTAGAAACACTACTTGAAAGCAAACATTTCAATGTACTACATAGCCAGAAAAGTCGCGCTCTTATAAAAATAGCAGCAGAAAAAGGATACCAACAAGTTGCTAACAGCCTACAGCGCAACGTAGCAGCACAATTTCCTACACGCTTAGGCTGGCTCAGTCAAAAAATTGGCAGTTTTTTAACCCGGCACACCATTTAGAACGATGGTTGGTGGAATTTGATAAAGCCCTTTTACATGGGCATCTTGGTAGGTTGGTGGTGAGGCACGAACCCCAACATGCATACCGCTGACTTTTAATTTTTGCTTTTGAACGTTTGTAAGCTGGTTATCAAGAATGCAGTGGCTTGTAGGTTGGGGTTCCTTCGTCACAACCAACCTACCGTTCTTTGCTTTTCTTGTGGTTGGTGGAGTTTGATAGAACCCTTTTGCATAGGCGCTTCAGTAGGTTGGTGGTGAGGTACGAACCCCCAACATGCATACCACCAACTCCGTAATCATCGCTTTTTACATGCCTATGCAGGTTCCAAAAAGACAGCAAAATAGGACATCAGGCCGGAATTCACCTGCGTGCCAAGCTGTACAAAAAAATATCATCATACCATTCAGATATGCTGTAATATTCTTATAAATATACAAGACTTATCCTAAAGACATAGCTTAAGATATGTGCTAGCCATCCAAAAAAATCCCCTAATTTAGCGTGAAGCAAGGATAGCTACCCGGTCACATCTACACAGATAGTGCTGCTCTACTCATCGAGCAATGCGTGCGATCTATATTGCGCCTGCTGCGCAATGCTTTTTTACATCGCCGCAAAATTGGCTACCTCTGCGCCACTCCATTTAGTTGCGTTGATTTGTAAAGTACGTACCGTCCTATTTTGAAGGCATCTGACTAAAATTGCCTTTCCTTCTTCCCCAATTGGATTTTCATCGAGGGCCAGTAAGTCAATTTCTCTACCGGACAAAGCCTCTGCTAATTTTTTAATATGGTTTGCATTCAGATTATTTTTGCACAATGATATATATTGAATATTAATTAATTCTTTATTATTTTTTAGAATTAATTCAATTGCATTTATTAATTTATCTGGCCGTTTACAAAATGAACCATCTGCAAAAACCGAAAAAGATTTTATATTTGTTTTTTTTGACAAAGCATGCAGCACTTTAAAAATCATATTATATTTTATACGACTGAAATCAATAGATATATGCTGCAACTTTACCAGTCTGAGTTCAACATCACGCTGAACATTCCCATGACTTAGGTTACCTCTATTTGAAAATATTTTTATGCGGTCATTGCAGCGCCGCATTTGATTTTCTATCCATTCTGATTTTATTACAGGGTTAATAACTAACATTCTATTAACTTCAGCCAAAGACCTTCTATCAAGGAGCATGAGAGCTAGCAAACATTTTTGAGATGAACTCAATATAAGTGGCATGACTGCATATTCAAAAATCCTGCCCATTAATGGCCATGGAAGCCTGCAAGGAGATTCTGGAACAGTTATTATATCTCCATATTTATCCATTACATTATTTACACACTCACCCTCCTCTTGCTTAATTTCACTTTCAATTACTTGCTCTCTTCTCAGCAATGTTAATATATTAGATGGCAATGGAGATTGATGTATATGAATCATAATATTTTTACTACCTTATAAACAAAATGATATATAAATATTCATATATCATTAATCACACAACATAGAAAGCGAGTCAAACATATATGACAAAATATACCGTTTAATTTTATTAATTTACTTCCTTACAGAATAATTGTATCCCATATAAATTTTATAATATATATCCATGCAACCCACCTCAATACACAATAAAA
This sequence comes from Mycoavidus cysteinexigens, assembly GCA_031963045.1. Classification (GTDB taxonomy): domain Bacteria; phylum Pseudomonadota; class Gammaproteobacteria; order Burkholderiales; family Burkholderiaceae; genus JASSUD01. The sequence goes on along the minus strand of JASSUK010000035.1, from coordinate 54,718 downwards.
ATTTCACCTATTCAGCAACACCAATACATACCAATTTAAATACACAAGCGGCGCAGGCAGAAAGCAATAGTGCTGACCAACCAAGATCTAATCAAGATTATTTACCCGATAATATTCCACTTGATAGAAGTAATATATCAGCGATACATTACTTCACAGCAAATACAACTCAAATATATACACCACCAAAAAATCAATTAGAAATTGAAAACCCCACAAAAATTTTTGATCACGACGAATTTGAAAATGCCTTATTAATATTAAGCGCTAAATACAATCAAAAAGTAAGGTCTATATCTGATTTAACTGAAGAGACTTCAGATATGAGTAAATTTTCTTATCTACAAGAAGGAAGACAAGCAAGAGAATTTCTTGAAGAAAGAGTGGGCGCAGGCAACACTAGCGCACTATATTTAATACAAACGCTCCTTGACTATAGTAGCAAACCTGGATTCTGTCGAAACATGAGAGCAGAGGCTAGAACGGCCTACAATAAGGGGGATCATGAGAGGGCGCTAAAAATAACAGAAAAATTTACAGAAGTACTAATGCTGCTACGTGCAAATGGATTTGGTATCGAAGATGCTCCTATTTTTCGCGGCCAACTATCGCACAGCCATTTAAAAGAAGGAGAAATATTTCATGATCCTGCCCCAATGTCATTCTCCATATCAAAAGATAAAGCCTTAAGCTTTGCACTTTGGGATGAAGAAGATAACTGTTCTATTGGAGATGAAGAAGAAATAGGCTCTATTACAGATGAAGAAATGGGTTCTGTTAAAAATGAAGAAAACATATGCACTGAACAGCCATCAATAATGTATGTTTTCGGCGCTCGAACCGCAAATATTTCTCATTTCAATGAACAGTTAGAAACAGAGGATGTTGAACTGGTAACTGAGGTTAGCATTACCAACGATAAAGCTATTAAAGCTAGAGCTGCTGTTGAGAGTATTTGGATGGAAGCTGTTGCTACAGGTATTTATAATATTAAAGATGAAGTTATTTCCAAGTACAACGAAATTAGCACTATTAAGAAATATTTTAATATAGAAAAAGCATCCGATAGTAGTAGACCGGCTATCAGCACTGAACTTGCGATTGCGCTAGATGCCGAGCATATTGCTGGGCTCGAGCTAAAAACAAAAGCATCTGATCCTGACACACTTACCGCACTCAGCTATAGCGAATTAGAGGCTCTTTCTATGCCTGGAGATACATACCGCGTAATGTATAAAGCGTATGAAAAATTTGATACCCCAAAAAATAAAATTCAAGGCATTTATCATGTGATTGCTGAACGCATTGAATAAAAAAGGTCTGTGGTACGCATGTTGGGGTTCCTTTGTCACCCCAACCTACATTGACGCGTAGGTTGGTGGTGAGGTACGAACCCCAACATACACACCACTATCCTTTTAAAATCTGCATGTACAGACAAAAAAACGATAATTAAAGATAAGTGGTGTGCATGTTAGGGAACATTGCCCACCACCAACCAACCTCTATTCTCCTAATGCGCGCCAGGTTTGCAGTACGGTATCGGGATTAAGTGACAGCGAAGTTAACCCCTCTTTCATCAACCACGCTGCAAAGTCTGGATGATCGGATGGGCCTTGGCCGCAGATGCCTATGTATTTTCCTTGTTTTTTACAGGCATCTATCGCGCGGCGTAACAAGAAGAGTACGGCAGGGTCGCGTTCATCAAAATCTTGAGTGAGCCAGCTCATGCCGGAATCACGGTCCAAGCCTAGGGTCAGTTGGGTCAAATCGTTAGAGCCGACGGAAAAGCCATCAAAATACTGTAAGAATTCTTCGGCCAAAATGGCATTCGAGGGCACTTCGCACATCATGATGAGGCGTAGGCCCTTTTCGCCACGTTTTAAGCCATATTTTTCTAACAATGCCACCACTTGCTCGGCTTGTCTGAGTGTGCGTACGAAAGGCACCATGATTTCGACATTTTCTAGGCCCATTTCTTCCCGCACGCGTTTGAGCGCTACACATTCCAGCTCAAAAGCGGCTGCAAAGTCTTCGGCTAGATAGCGGGAAGCACCTCTGAAGCCCAGCATCGGGTTTTCTTCATCGGGCTCGTAGTATGAGCCGCCGACTAATTTCTTGTATTCATTCGATTTGAAATCGGACAATCGGATAATAACGGGGCGGGGGTGAAACGCTGCAGCAATGGTGGAAATCCCTTCTGCGAGCTTGTCTACATAAAATGCACGGGGTGAGGCATGGCCTCGTGCTGCTCGCTCTACGGCAAGCTTAAGTTCGGGATCTAATGCGGGATAGTCTAATAAGGCTTTGGGATGCACACCGATCGTGTTATTGACCATAAATTCCAAGCGCGCCAACCCAACACCTGCATTGGGTAATTGAGAGAACTCAAAAGCGAGTTGGGGGTTACCTATATTCATCATGATTTTAATAGGCAACTCAGGCAATGCGCCGGTTTCTATTTCTGTGATTTCGGTATCGCGCGCACCTTCATACACACGCCCTTCATCCCCTTCTGCACAAGAAACGGTTACGATCATGCCGTTTTTAAGGCGTTCTGTGGCATCGGAACACCCTACTACGGCAGGCACACCTAGTTCCCGTGCGATGATGGCGGCATGGCAGGTGCGCCCTCCTCGGTTGGTCACGACCGCTGCTGCACGCTTCATCACCGGCTCCCAGTTGGGATCGGTCATATCAGCTACTAATATGTCTCCGGGTTGCACTAATTCCATTTCAGAGACATCGCTCACTACACGAACAGGCCCTATTCCTACTTTTTGACCAATAGCGCGGCCACGTACTAGTACAGGAGCCTCGCCCTTCAATCTAAAGCGCTGCTCTGCCTTGCCGGTCGCTTGGCTTTTTACGGTTTCTGGACGCGCTTGCAAAATGTAGAGCTGCCCATCTAGGCCATCTTTACCCCATTCAATATCCATAGGGCGCTGATAGTGCTTCTCAATAATGACGGCGTAGCGTGCAAGGGCAATTACGTCTTCATCGCTTAGCGAATAGCGGTTTTGGTCCTGCGCACTGACATCTATCGTACGCACGCCTGCTTTTGCCTGTTCGTTAAACTCCATTTTTAGGCGCTTTGATCCCATGGAACGGCGCAAAATGGGGAATTTATTTTGGGCTAACGTGGGTTTAAAGACGTAAAACTCATCTGGATCTACCGCACCTTGGACGACCGCTTCGCCTAGGCCATAGCTGGATGTGATGAATACTGCATTCTGAAAACCGGATTCGGTATCTAAAGTAAACATGACACCCGCAGCACCGATATCGGAGCGCACCATACGTTGCACACCTACAGATAAGGCTACATCCGCATGGCAAAATCCTTTGTGTACGCGGTAAGAAATGGCACGATCGTTATAGAGCGAAGCGAAAACTTCTTTGGTGCGCTGCAGGACTTCATCAATACCCACTACGTTTAAATAGGTCTCTTGTTGCCCTGCAAACGAAGCATCTGGAAGATCTTCTGCGGTAGCTGAGGAGCGCACAGCGAAGGATGGGAGAGCTTGGTTTGCACCACGCGGACTTGCATTTTCCAATCGCGCAAAGTGGGTGCGAATTTCTTCAACAAGGCGCGGCTGCAAAGGAGCTTGTGCTATCCATTCGCGGATTTGTGCGCCAGCTTGTGTGAGCGCGCGCATATCTTCTACATCTAGATTTTTCAGACAAACTTCAATGCGTGCCGTTAATTTGTTGTAGTGCAAAAAGTCACGAAAAGCTTGTGCTGTGGTTGCAAAACCACCTGGCACGCGCACGCCAGCGTTTGTAAGCTGGCTGATCATTTCTCCCAGCGAGGCATTTTTTCCTCCAACGCGCTCTACATCGCTCATACGCACCGCCTCAAAGGGCACCACATATTCATGTTGTGAGCCTATTTCACCATCTAAAGTTATAGGAAAGAGATCTTGCGAGAGGCTGGATACATCGGCAGTGGAGGACGTATTGCCAGATGTAGTGCTGCTGGTACTCATAGGAAAAACCCTTCATGCAGTGGAAGATAAAGGTAAAAATGCTATTAGCTAAAAAGGGCGCTATTCTAGCGCCTCTTTATTATTCATTCCTCTATTTATTGTCTAGGGCGTGCCCTCAATTGCTCCAAAGGGGCTCCTATTTGGGGGAGCAGGAGCACAAGGACCGGAACTGTACTTGAGTACAGAGAGGATCCCGAGCACCGCACGACCTCAAAGATGGGCCCTTTGGGGTAATTGAGGGCATGCCCTAATCTTTTATTTGGCTGTATTTCGATTATGTCTCATACCGTATTTATCGTCTCAGATGGCACCGGAATTACTGCTGAAACCTTTGCACACTCAGTATTGTCTCAATTTGACACTAAATTTCATTTAGTGCGTTTACCTTTTATCGATACGGTTGAAAAAGCACACCACGCACTGCATAGAATTAATGCACTAGCCTCTGCGAATGCTAGCGCCCCCACTGCCATCGTATTTACGACCCTGGTCAATCAACCTCTGAAGGCAATTATTCAAGAGGCGCAAGCACTGGTGATGGATATGCTGTCTCCGTTTATCGGGCCGCTTGAAAAAACGCTAAAAATAAATTCCACCCATGAAATTGGACGCGGCCATCAAGCAGATTCACAGGAATATAAAAACCGTATCGATGCGATCAATTTCTCTTTGGCACACGATGACGGGCAATCCAATCGAAATTTAGAGGCAGCAGATGTGATCTTAGTGGGGGTTTCACGCAGTGGCAAAACGCCCACTAGCCTCTATCTTGCTATGCAGTATGGCGTGAAGGTTGCAAATTATCCGTTGATTCCTGAAGACTTTGAACGCGGCAAATTGCCTAGCGCACTCTTACCTTATAAAGACAAAATTTTTGGGCTCTCGATTGAACCGGGTCGCTTGACCGATATTCGCAATGGGCGCCGGCCTGGCAGTCGTTATGCTGCCCTAGAAAATTGCCGCTATGAAATCCATGAAGCCGAGGCCATGATGCGCCGTGAAGGCATTAAATGGCTGGATTCAACCCATAAATCCATTGAAGAAATCGCCACAACCGTGTTGCAAGAGATAAAATGGAATAAACAAACCTAAATAAGGGTCGCTTTTCTTTAAAAAGCGTTTTACAATGCGCGCCCTTTAGGCTCGTAGCTCAGCTGGTTAGAGCACCACCTTGACATGGTGGGGGTCGTTGGTTCGAGTCCAATCGAGCCTACCAATGCATACTTTAGTATTTTTGCTGCGGTGGCTAGCCTGTTATTTGCATAAAGCACCTTCCCCTGTTTTTAAATAGGGTTGCTAGAAAAAATTCTAGGGAAGAAAAGTGTTTTTTTAGCAGTACCGCTTTACCGATGTGCTAAAAATGCGGCCTTGGACCATTGAGCTAGGCCGCATTTTTTTATGGTGCATTATCTTCTTCGCACCCACTGCCTCTTAGAACTTGTTCAAAAAGAAGCAGTTCAAAAGCTCTTCCCACACATTAACTTTGCATACCGCGCAAGAGAACGTTCATGATTTCAGTACGCCTGCCCGATGGATCCGCACGCACTTTCGAGCAACCCGTAACGGTTGCAGAAGTTGCAGCGAACATTGGTTCTGGCCTAGCAAAAGCAGCGCTCGGTGGCAAGTTAAATGGCACTTTGGTAGATACTTGCGCACGTATCGAGAGCGACGCAACGCTGTCTATCATTACAGATAAAGATCCTGAAGGCCTAGAGATTTTGCGCCATTCTGCCGCGCATCTTTTGGCCTATGCAGTGAAAACACTATATCCAGAAGCCCAAGTTACTATCGGGCCTGTGATTGAAGATGGATTTTATTACGACTTCGCGTATACACGCCCTTTTACCCCAGAAGATCTCGCTGCCATTGAAGCGCAGATGAAGGCATTAGCCCGCTTGGATGAGCCGGTAGAACGGCGCGTAGTCAGCCGCGATGAGGCCATCGAATTTTTTAAGCAGGCAGGCGAGCACTATAAAGCGCAGCTCATTGAAGCCATTCCTGCTGCCGATGCCATCACGCTCTACTCTCATGGCGGATTCACTGATTTATGCCGGGGCCCGCATGTCCCGAATACAGGCAAACTCAAAGTCTTTAAACTGATCAAATTAGCAGGTGCTTATTGGCGTGGAGATGCGCGCAATGAACAGTTGCAGCGCATTTATGGCACAGCTTGGGCGCGTACTGAGGATCTAGAGCTCTATCTAAAACGTTTGGAAGAAGCAGAAAAGCGCGATCACCGTAAATTGGGTAAACAGCTTGGACTGTTTCATTTGCAAGATGAAGCGCCTGGAATGGTATTCTGGCACCCAGAAGGTTGGATGCTCTGGCACCAAATTGAAACGTATTTACGCAAGCATTTACGCGCAGCAGGCTATAGCGAAATCCGTACACCTTTGGTGTTAGATAAAAAATTATGGGAACAATCAGGCCATTGGGAAAATTTCCAAGAGCACATGTTCATAACCGAATCGGAAAAGCGCGATTACGCGATCAAACCGATGAATTGCCCAGGACATGTGCAGGTTTTCAACCAAAGCTTGCATTCCTATCGCGATTTGCCCATGCGGCTAGCTGAATTTGGCTCTTGTCATCGAAAAGAGCCTTCTGGCGCGCTGCATGGTCTTTTGCGCGTGCGCGGCTTTGTGCAAGACGATGCACATATTTTTTGCACCAAAGAACAATTTATTTCTGAGTCTATCGCCTTTAATACGTTGGCGATGCAAGTGTATAAAGATTTTGGGTTTGATCAGATTGAGATCAAACTGGCTCTTCGCCCCAAACAACGCGCAGGCGCTGATGAAACATGGGATGAGGCCGAGCAGGGTTTACGCGACGCGCTTTCTGCTTGCAATGTGCAGTGGCAAGAGTTGCCTGGCGAAGGGGCATTTTATGGCCCTAAAATTGAATACCATATTAAAGATGCACTGGGCCGCTCCTGGCAATGCGGTACACTGCAGCTAGATTTCGTGCTCCCAGAGCGCTTAGAGGCAAACTATGTAGGGCAAGATAATCAGCATCATCGCCCTGTTATGTTGCATCGCGCTATCTGCGGATCGATGGAGCGTTTTATCGGTATTTTGATCGAACACTATGCAGGAGCTATGCCTACATGGCTCGCTCCCGTGCAGGTTGCTATCCTTCCAATTTCCGAAAAACAAAACGAATATGCCCATTTATTGCTGCAACAGCTCACCGAACAAGGTATTCGTGTGCAAGCTGATTTGCGCAACGAAAAAATTAACTATAAAATACGCGCCCAAACGATGAGAAAAATTCCTTACTTGCTGGTTGTAGGGGAGAAAGAGCGCGAAGGCGGAACGGTATCTGTGCGAGCCCGTGGGGGTGTCGATCTAGGTTGTATGCCTATTGAGGCCCTACTGGCAAGGCTGCACGAGGATATAAATACTTTACAGTAACGCGAAAGCGCTTTTTTCTCATTGCCCATTTTTAATGAATAGCAACCATTGGCACTAGTTAGGCGCGCCTTTTTACCTTTCGTGGCGCGCTTTTCTAATGCATTTTTGGATACAACAGACCGGATTTTTACGTAAAACTTCCGCATCCCTGTAAAGCTATTTTTATTTTTTGTCTTTTAAAGGGAAAATAACATCGCTACCGATAAGGATAAGTCGTCTCACCGTATCAATGGTGAAATTACGGTGCCGGAAATGCGTCTCGTCGATCCTCAAGGGGAGCCTCTTGGGATTGTCAAGTTAGCAGAAGCTTTGCGTTTAGCTGAACAAGCAGATGTAGATCTTGTCATGATTGCACCGCAGGCTGAACCGCCTGTTTGCAAATTGATGGATTTTGGTAAATTTAAATACCAAGAAGCTAAAAAAGCCCATGACGCCAAGCTTAAGCAAAAAATCGTCCATATTAAAGAGATTAAACTCCGTCCCAGTACTGGCGAAGGCGATTACAACGTCAAATTATCCAACGCTAAGCGTTTCTTGGAAGAAGGCGATAAAACCAAGATCAGCCTACGCTTTCGAGGGCGTGAAATTGCGCACCAATCTCTTGGTGCTCGAATGTTGGAACGCTTAAGAACGGATCTGGACGAAATTGCTGTAGTAGAGCAAATGCCGAAAATGGAAATGCGGCAAATGATTATGGTCTTAGCGCCTAAAAAGAAGAAGTAATGCATTAAAGTGTATTAGGGCGTGTCTGAAGTAGCCAAAACTGCCTGTAAAGCAGGCCGTTTGGGCTTTTTCTTTGCTTTTTTGCGCCCTGCCCTAGTTAGCATGCGCGCTCTAATATCTACCTCCACTATCCTTTTTAAGGTTAGTGGAAAATTGTTTTTGAGGACTTTGCCGCCTCTACGTGTTCCCTTTTGATATTCTGGATGCTCTCATGCCCAAAATGAAAACCAAAAAAAGCGCTGCAAAGCGCTTTGTAGTGCGCCCAGGCGGCACTGTTAAACGTGGTCAAGCTTTTAAACGCCACATCCTCACCAAGAGAACCACAAAAAACAAACGTCAGCTTAGAGGCAGTACAGCTGTGCATAAAGCGGATACCCCTTCCGTACGTGCAATGATGCCTTACGCTTAAACGTTTTGTTTACAGTTTATTTTAAATCTCTAAATCAGAGGCACGCCATCTTCATCACCATGATGAGTGGCGTTTTGTATAAGTCACTCTTCAGGAGCAACAATGTCCCGAGTTAAACGCGGCGTTACAGCACATGCCCGCCACAAAAAAGTTATTGACGCAGCTAAAGGCTATCGCGGCCGCCGTAAAAACGTCTACCGCGTTGCCAAAGAAGCGGTCATGCGTGCAGGGCAATATGCCTATCGCGATCGTCGCAATAAAAAACGCGTATTTCGTGCATTGTGGATTACCCGCATCAATGCAGCGGTTCGTGAACATGACATTACGTACAGTGTCTTTATGAACGGTTTGCTTAAAGCTGGAATCGGTCTAGATCGTAAAGTCTTGGCTGAACTTGCTGTCAACGACAAATTGGCTTTTGCCGCTATTGTTGGTCAAGTCAAAGCTGCTGCAACTACTGAGCAAGCTAATGCAACAGCCCTGGCTGCCTAACCTTTTTGGTTTGTAGCATAGGGCGTGCCCTCAATTGCTCCAAAGGGTTCATATTTGGGGGAGCAGGAGCGCAGGGACCGGAACTGTACTTGAGTACAGTGAGGATCTCGAGCACCGCACGACCTCAAAGATGGGCCCTTTGGGGTAATTGAGGACATGCCCTACGCAGTCTTGCATATTAAGGCATAAGAAAGGGGGCTCCTAAGGGCCCCCTTTCTTATTTCATGCTGAGATCTGTATAGAGACAGACTCTACCTTCCGTCATTCATTCAAAAATTGGCTTCCATGGATCTCGAATCGCTTATCGTAGAAGCGCAACACGCTTTCGAACACGCCGAAGATACGGTCACCCTCGATAACGAAAAAGCACGCTTTCTAGGGAAAGCAGGCAGCTTGACGCAGCTTCTCAAAGCGCTGGGTGTGCTCGATATGGAGCAACGCAAAGCGCAAGGCGAGAAAATTAATCAAGCTAAGCAACGTATCGAACAAGCCTTGCGCGCACGCCGACAAGCGCTAGAGCAAGCGCTTCTAGAGCGCCGCCTAGCCGCACAAGCTATTGATGTGACCTTACCTGGAAGAGGATTAGGTGGAGGAAGTCTGCATCCCGTTATGCGCGCCTGGGAACGAGCCGAGCGCATTTTGTACAGTATGGGATTTGAGACCGCAGAGGGGCCTGAAATTGAGACGGATTGGTATAACTTCACCGCGCTAAATAGCCCTGAAAACCACCCTGCCCGCTCCATGCAAGATACGTTTTATATCAATGCAGAAGATGAAACGGGCAAACCACTGATGCTACGCACCCATACTAGCTCGATCCAAGTTCGCTATGCGCGTAGCCACTGTCCTCCGCTGAAAGTCATCGCACCTGGACGTGTATATCGAGTAGATAGCGATGCAACGCATTCGCCCATGTTCACGCAGATTGAAGGCTTATGGATTGATGAACATATAAGTTTTGCGGATTTAAAAAGCATCTATACCGATTTTTTGAAGAAATTCTTTGAACGCGAAGATTTACAGGTCCGTTTCCGCCCTTCTTACTTCCCGTTTACTGAACCCTCTGCCGAAATTGACATGCTTTTTGAAACCGGCAAGCATGCGGGCCAATGGTTGGAAATCTCCGGGGCAGGGCAAGTACATCCGACCGTACTACAAAATATGGGACTGGATTCTGAGCGCTACACAGGGTTTGCATTTGGCACAGGACTTGAACGCTTAGCTATGCTGCGCTACCAGGTTGAAGATCTGCGCCTCTTTTTTGAAGGCGATCTGCGGTTTTTGAAGGCTTTTCAATAAAGATTAGAAGTTCTCCTGAAGACCAACCTACACACTGGCAATTTAGAACCTTATGCAATTCTCCGACTCCTGGCTGCGCCACTTCGTCAATCCTTCTCTCTCCAATCAAGCATTGGCCCATACCCTTACTATGGCTGGCTTGGAAGTGGAATCATTAGAGCCCGTAGCACCACCCTGCACACTGGTAGTGGTAGCCCAAGTGCGCTCTACCACGCAGCATCCTAATGCCGATAGATTGAAAGTGTGTGAGGTCGATGCAGGCCTTGGGGAGCTATTACAAATCGTATGTGGCGCCCCCAATGTGCGCCCCGGTCTTAAAGTGCCTTGTGCGCTTATTGGTGCGGCCCTGTCTACGGAAGATAAAAATAAGCCTTTTACGATTAAGCGTAGCAAGCTTCGTGGAGTAGAAAGCTGCGGCATGCTGTGTTCAGCGCAAGAGCTAGGCTTGTCTGATCCTTCTGATGCCAGCGGAATACTTGCTCTGCCTGAAGATGCACCTATAGGCGAAGATATTCGTACTTATCTCTCATTAGATGAGCAGCAATTCACATTAAAGCTCACTCCTAATCGCGCGGACTGCTTGTCTATTTTTGGTATTGCACGTGAAGTTGCTGCGCTAACACACACCCCTTTACAACGCCCTATTTCAACCCCTATTTCCGCTGAAATTCAGGATAGCTTGCCTGTCCATATTTCCGCTCCCACACTATGTGGGCGATTTGCGGGTCGCGTTATTCGTCAAGTGAATGCCAGCGCCCCTACTCCTAGCTGGATGGTTCAGCGGCTAGAGCGTGCAGGTGGGCGCAGTCTAGGCGCTTTGGTGGATATTTCTAATTATGTGATGCTGGAGCGCGGTCATCCCAATCATGTCTTTGATTTGAACAAACTCACAGGCCCCCTTGAAGTACGGTGGGCAAAGCCTAATGAAACGCTACAACTTTTAGATGGCACCTTAGCGAAACTCGATGAGACCGTAGGTATTATTGCGGATGCGCAAGGTCCACAAAGTTTAGCCGGCATTATGGGCGGTGCAGCTAGTGCCGTCTCGCCCGATACCACCGATATCTATCTTGAAGCCGCTTTCTGGCAACCAGATAGCATTCGAGGCCGTGCACGCCGCTACCGAGTCACCAGCGAAGCAGGCCATCGCTTTGAACGCGGGGTGGACTACGCATCCATACCCGATGATCTCGAATATATTACGCACCTCATTCTGACTATTTGTGGTGGCAAACCTGGGCCTGTTGATGATCAGATCATCCAGCTACCAGAGCGCCCTACCGTGCAATTACGTGTAGCGCAAGTTGAACGCATTTTGGGTGTTGCGATAAGCGTGGATGAAATTGCCGATATTTTTCATCGTCTAGATCTACCCTTTGAGCGTACTCAAAAAGAAAATCTCACCAATCAAACGCTAGAAGAAGTCTTTAATGTCACGCCTCCTGCCTGGCGGTTTGACATCGCGATCGAAGTGGATTTGATCGAAGAAATAGCACGTGTCTATGGTTTTGACGCATTACCTGTACGCATGCCTCAAGCCTCGCATATTCTGCGTGGAGCGCCGGAAAATCGCCGCCCTATTCATGCGCTTCGGCATCAATTAGCCGCACGCGAATATCACGAAACCATCAATTTCAGTTTTGTCGACCCCAGTTGGGAACAAGACTTCAGCCCTTATGTCGAACAAGCGCCTATTGAAGTGGTAAACCCCTTATCAGGCTTTTTATCTGTGATGCGCACCACGCTCATAGGCAGTTTGGTACAGGTGTTGCGCCACAACCTCAATCGCAAAGTAGAGCGTGTACGCCTTTTTGAAGTAGGTCGACTCTTTTTGAGAGACGCCAGTATCGCAGCCAGTGAAGCGTCCGTTGTCGGCTTTAATCAACCTCAATATATTGGCGGCTTAGCCTATGGGCCCGCTTGGCCTGTGCAATGGGGAATCAAATCCAGTAAATCGACCTCTTCTCCTGCCAATCAAGTAGATTTTTTCGATATAAAAGGCGATATTGAAGCGCTTTTTGCGCCGCTCCTACCTCGTTTTATGGCTGCTGAGCACCCTGCATTGCACCCCGGGCGAAGCGCACGTATTGAGATAGAAGGGAAAACAGTGGGGTGGATGGGAGAATTGCATCCCAAACATTTGGCGCGCTACGACTTGCCTCAAGCTCCAATCGTATTTGAAATAGCAGCGCAAGCACTTTTAGAGCGCACCGTTCCTCATGCGCCTACCCTTTCTAAATTTCAGCCTGTACAGCGAGATATTGCTGTTATCGTAGACAAAGCTATATCGTCACAAGCTTTATTCGATACGCTGCACGCAGCCTGGCATGGAACGCACGGGGAGGAACGCCAAACAGAAGCATGTGGCTATATTCAGCACATTCAACTTTTTGACGTATTTCACCCTCCTGCAGAGCTTAAAGCAGATGCATTGCAATCTGGCGAATCTGCCCCTAGTACTTTGCAGCCACAAGAAAAAAGTCTGGCTTTTCGCATCACGCTACAAGCGGACGATGCAACATTGCAAGATGAGATTGTAGATCTTGCCGTGCGCACGCTTTTAGAAGCATTAATGGCGCAACATGGTGCGCGTTTGCGTAGTTAACTATGGACTCAAGTACCCTCACTAAAGCCAAATTAGCTGCCACTTTAGCTGGGAAAACCCAGATGAAGAGACAGGATGCACTAGACTTGGTGGAAAATTTTTTCTCCACTATCATCGATACGCTATCGCATAATGAAAATGTTAAATTGTCTGGATTCGGGCATTTTCAGTTGAGCGATAAATCAGGCCGACCCGGGCTAAACCTCAAGACGGGTGCTCGGGTTGCCATTGCCCCTCGCCGTGTAGTGACTTTTGCAGCCAGTCCTAAATTAAAAGCACAGGTCGAATCTGTTGAAGTTGCCTGTAAGGCGCAAGCGTAATTTTCGGGATAAATGGGTAAAAATAGTGCTATTTACGCTATGACTATAATTTTTAATCATTTCTGTGCACTTTAAAGCGGTAGATACGCAGCAAAATTATTTTTTTATTGTTACAATCGCGCCCTTTGCGAAGTTCGGCTTTAGCATAGATTTCGGGGCGTAGCGCAGCCTGGTAGCGTACCTGCATGGGGTGCAGGTGGTCGGAGGTTCAAATCCTCTCGCCCCGACCAATCTAATTACTTCCCATTTGGAATATATTTTCCTTCGACCTCCCGATAGTCGGGAGGTCGATGTTTTTTAGGTATCGAAGGAAGACTTCATGACGCGCGAATGTCAGGTAACGGGAAAACGGCCGATGAGCGGCAACAAAGTTTCCCATGCAAACAATAAATCTAAACGTCGTTTTTTACCCAACTTGCATAGCCGTCGTTTCTGGGTAGAAAGCAAAAAAGCATGGGTACGCCTTCGCGTATCCAATGCAGGCTTGCGTATTATCGATAAATACGGGATCGAGGCAGTGCTAGCCGCCGTGAATGATCCTTATGGCGTGTATTAATACACATAAGCACTCCTTTTTACGTCACCAAAGCGCTGCATGTAAGCATCCACCTACTTGGATTTTGCACTGTTTTGCTTTGGTTCAATATATCGGCTAATAGAATTAGGAACAGGCTGCTATAGCGCTTTGTGACTACAAGCCTCTCTTTTGCAAGGAAATGGTCTCCATGGCTAAAAGTAATAAACGCCAAAAAACCGTGCTGAAATCCACCGCCGGCACAGGGCACTTCTACACTACGCTCACCTCTACGTTGATCGGGAAAGAAATTACTAAATTTGATCCTGTTGTGCGCAAGCACGTGACGTATAAAGGTTCCAAGCTTAAATAAAGCTTGTTTTACCTATTTTTTAAAAAGCGGCCCATTTTTTGAGTGGGCCGCTTTTTTTGTTTACCTAGCAATTCCCGTGCGCTTGCCTTCCCACCCCGAAGCTGAGAAATGGACTCCATTAGATGACTGGCATTTTTTGGGGAACGGAGTAAATACTTGGTTTCTTGCATATTCATAATCTAGCTCAATAGTGGTGCGTAACTGATGTTATGCAGGTATTCAAGAAGACAGTGGTATGCATGTTGGGGTTCGTGCCTCACCACCAACCTACCCGAAATGGCTTATATGATAGGGCTTTAAAAAACTCCGTTAACCACAGCAAAGCACGGTAGGTCGGTGGTGAGGCACGAACCCCAAGAGGCATACCACAGACTTTTAATCTTTGCGCTCTGCTTATCAACATCTTACCCAAAAATCTACCAAGCACGCTCTTAAAAAAACGCATCCTCTGAAATAAGAAGCCTTTTGCAGTAGGCATAATGCAAATCATTAGGCAGAGCACCCGCTATTTGGGTTCATTTTTTATTACACTCTGGGTTCATCGGTTTTTTTTCATACAGCGTTTCCAATGCCCACATCCCTACCCTCTCAAATTACCTACCGCACACACTATTGCCCGCCTTCTTTTTTAATTGATAGCGTAGAGCTGGTGTTTGATCTTGACCCACAGCGCACGGTAGTCCATAGCCGTATGCGTATGCGGCGCAACCCCATAGCGGCCCCTAGTCCCGATTTATATTTAGATGGTGAACATCTAGAATTTATCGAAGCGCACATCGATGGAGCGCCCTGCTACCCCACATTGCATACCGATAAAGACGGGCATGCTGCTGGCCTCACGCTCGCCAATGTGCCTGATACTTTTGAGCTTGCGCTGTCTAATGCTTGCTCGCCCATTAGCAATACTCAGCTTATGGGGCTATACCTCTCTAATGGCCGTTTTTTTACGCAGTGCGAGTCAGAAGGGTTTCGTCGAATCACCTATTTTATAGATCGCCCTGATGTGATGGCGCGCTATACCGTTACCTTACGTGCTCCACAGAAGCTGTATCCCGTTTTACTCTCCAACGGCAACCTGATCGCCTCGGGCACACTAAACGATGGCCGGCACTACGCCACCTGGGAAGATCCTTTTGCAAAACCCTGTTACTTATTTGCACTCGTAGCAGGCCAACTCGCTACACGTGAGACCCATTGGGTAACTGGTTCCGGGCACAACAAACTATTACAAATCTACTCAGCACAAGAAGATGTAGAGAAAACATCGTATGCGCTAGATGCACTAACTCGATCCATCGACTGGGATGAGCAGCGTTTTGGCTTAGAGCTCGATCTAGATCGTTTTATGGTGGTGGCGGTTGGCGACTTCAATATGGGGGCGATGGAAAATAAAGGGTTGAATATTTTTAATACCCAATATGTATTGGCTGACCCACAAACAGCCACAGACAGCGATTACAGCAATATTGAATCCGTTATCGGACATGAGTATTTCCATAACTGGACGGGTAACCGAGTAACCTGCCGAGATTGGTTCCAACTCACCTTAAAAGAAGGGCTGACCGTTTTTCGAGATCAGGAATTCTCAGCAGATAGCGCAGCCTATGAAGCCGATCAAGAGATCGCTCATACTCCTGCTCAACGCCGCACTGGCCCTCTACCCACTATAGATTCACCACGCGCACGCGCGGCGCGAGCCAGTAAACGCATCGATGATGTATGTCGTTTAAGACGCATGCAGTTTGCTGAAGATGCAGGCCCCATGGCCCACCCGATCCGCCCGGAGCAATACCTTGAAATCAGTAACTTCTATACCGCCACCATTTATGAAAAAGGTGCAGAAGTTATACGTATGATTCAAACCTTAGTAGGACGCGAAGGTTTTCTTAAGGGCATGCAGCTTTATTTTCAGCGCCATGATGGGCAAGCCGTCACCTGTGATGATTTCAGGCTCGCTATGGCTGATGCGAATGGGCGCGATTTGACGCAATTCGAGCGCTGGTATAGCCAATCGGGCACACCTTGTGTGCACGTTCGCACGCATTACGACGCGGCACAGCAACGCTATAGCATCACCCTGCGTCAGTCCTTATCTACCACTCCTTCCACGCAGCCTCTTTTAATTCCTTTCGCTATTGGCCTTCTAGGTTCGGATGGGCAAGATTTACCGCTCTATCTCGAAGGAGCACACTCTGCACAAACCCCTGCCTTTACTCAAATTTTAGAGTTAGCAGATACCGAGCAAACCTTCCATTTCATCCATATTCCGCACCAACCCACTCCTTCTTTATTACGCAATTTCTCTGCACCAATAAGAGTGGACTATCACTACACAGAAGCAGAACTCACCACGCTCTTTGCAAAAGATAGCGATCCGTTTAATCGATGGGAAGCAGGTCAACATTTAGCCATGCAAGCCATCATAAAATTGATGCAAAGCGCTAATCAAAAACAGCCTATACAAGTAAGCGATACCTTAGTTCAAGCCTTTAGCCAGGTACTGGAAGATACTTCACTCACCCCCGATTTCCGGGCACAAGCGCTGAGCCTCCCAACCGAAGCAGATATTTTTGAGCACTTAGTCTTACAAGGCCAAGCTATCGATCCCGCTGCAGTCCATGCAGCGCGCAAAGCCTTGCAGGAATATTTAGCACGTGCGCTATATCCACAATGGATGCACAGCTATCAAAGTAATCTGGTTAAAAATGCCTATACACCCACGCTGGCACAAGCCGGACAGCGTGCTCTGAAAAACCTCGCGCTCTGCTATTTAACAGCTTGCTGTACCCCTCAAACACATAGCGTATGGGGCTGGTTATATGGGGAAGAGACAGAAGATTCCGCTCAAGCGCTCTTCTGGGAAAAACCTTTTTCTATAGAAGAAGATGCGCTAAACAGCGTGCTGGGCGCAGGCCTAGGAGGGGAATTTGGAGGGCATCAAGAACCCCAATACGCCATAGCCGATTTAGCGCATACACAATACGAGCAAGCGGATAATATGACCGATCGCTCTGCAGCACTGGGGGCTCTGCTATGCCTTGGAGGCACAGAGACAGATGCTGCACTAGCTGATTTTTATGAACGTTTTAAGCACAATCCGCTAGCAATAGACAAATGGTTTGCACTGCAAGCTCGGCAAGACCCCGCTGTTTGCGAGAAAAAATCGGTTCAAGCTGCGATACGGGAACTCACCCGCCATTCGGCCTTCAGCTTGCGTAACCCTAACCGTGCACGTGCGCTTATTTTTAATTTTATCAGTGGTAATCCTGCCCATTTTCATGCCTTAGATGGGCAAGGCTATGCATTCTGGACCGAGTACGTGCTAGCGCTCGATGCCATCAATCCACAAATTGCAGCACGATTAGCCCGTTCACTAGAACGCTGGCGCGATTTTATTGCGCCCCTCAAAAATAAGATGCAAAAAGCGCTTCAAACGGTATTAGCGCAGGCTTCGTCCAAAGATGTGCGTGAGGTAGTAGAGCGAGCACTGCAATAGTCAATTTGGAATATGACCATAGCGGTAATAAAGACACGCTTTGGATAATTAGGCTGGGGCTCTGCCCCACCCCAACCTCCTAGGATACATAGAGCATGATTGATTGGATGTACCTTGCTAAGGCTTTTTTTCTTGGCATTATCGAAGGATTGACGGAATTTTTGCCCGTTTCGAGTACTGGGCACTTGATCCTAATAGGAGAATGGATTCATTTTGAATCTCATGGGGATCGTGTATTTGAAGTCGTCATTCAACTCGGTGCCATTTTGGCTGTCTGCTGGCTATTTCGTGCCAAGATCTGGCATCTGAGTTGCGGGGTTTTGCGAGGGGATCCCTCATCCCGGCATTTTGCGTTAGCGGTACTGATTGCCTTCCTACCCGCGGCCATCATAGGTGCTTTACTTATCGGCCCCATCAAACAGTTTCTTTTTCATCCTGCTGTAGTGGCTGCTGCTTTGATCATAGGCGGGCTGATTATTCTTTGGGTAGAAGGGCGCAATATCCAGCCTAAAACACTGCAAACCGAGCACATTAGTCTAAAACAGGCGTTCGGTATAGGTATAGGGCAATGCGTTGCCATGATTCCTGGTACCTCTCGCTCTGGAGCCACCATCATAGGCGGAATGCTATCAGGCGTCTCCAGGCAAGCTGCAACGGAATTTTCATTCTTCCTTGCCATCCCCACCATGTTGGGAGCCACGGTATATGACGCTTGGCGTCATTATCACCTGCTCAATATGACTGATTTTGGAGCCATTGCCGCCGGATTCATCGCCGCTTTTATCTCCGCATTATTGGTAGTCAATGCGTTGATTCGTTTTGTTGCTCAGCATTCACTACGCGTTTTTGCATGGTATCGAATTGCATTAGGTTTGCTGATTGCAGCGGCTATTGGGATGACCTACTTTTAAATGCGCCCTCCTCTTTTGCTCCCTACGATTTCTCAAATAAATAAAAGAATTTTCTTATATAAAAAATAATACATTTAGATCATTCTTAGTGCTTTTTAATCCCTATACCTTTTCTACGATATAGAGAAGGCATTGCAATAGTTGCAAATTCTATGCGCACAGCCTGTTTGAAAGGCTGTGCCGCTGCTTATTTATTTCGGATGTACTTCCACAAATCGTATGCCAAATCCCATATGCAATGGCTGTGCAGCGCCTATTCAAAATAATGTGCCCCCCCCTTGCTTCACTCCAAATAGATATTCTGAAAATGTAGTAGATACAAAATGGACTGTCCGTAAAACTTGGGGCAGGTATACCGATGGAATAAAAGATAAGCAAATACATGCTTTCTTATCTTCGCCATTAGCAAA
Source organism: Mycoavidus cysteinexigens (assembly GCA_031963045.1). Classification (GTDB taxonomy): domain Bacteria; phylum Pseudomonadota; class Gammaproteobacteria; order Burkholderiales; family Burkholderiaceae; genus JASSUD01. The sequence continues at coordinate 35,761 of JASSUK010000035.1, read as the reverse complement.
AGAGATTCTCACAGAAAAATTTCTTACAACGATACTTCAACAAAATACTATCGACACTATAGTGTGTGATGGACCAATCCTTAAAAAAAAGGACCCTGAACTAGAATATTTAGTAAAAAATTTTCTTCTAAAAAAATGCAGGCGAGGCAATGTTCCTAAAGCGATCGAGCTCAAATATATTGGAACGCCATTAACAAGAAAAAATTTGGTAGAACTGCATATTCCTAATAGCAATGGGGACTTCCCCACTTGGTTTACTTATCCACACACCAATGGAATCCTCAATAATTTACATATCATTTTTACTCAAAAACCAACCCCTCATATCGACAGCTACATTAAAATAGGGCCCCGTCACCTTTTGAATGGAGTATCAGAAAATTATTTATGTGGAGCTATATTAGATAACGTATTCAGAAGCAATATGTTTATCCTTAGCGCTGAAAATGAGTTTATTCACCCAGTATATTTAGCGGTCTTATTAAACGATACCGCATTTTTAAAAAAACTGCTTCAATCTGGATTTAACCCTAATGCACTGAGCAAGCCTCAGCATTGGAATACCTTATTTACTCAATCAGCCTTTGCAAAAAAGCTTTTGGGAAATAGATTGCATATCAAAGCTAGCTTTGACAACCAAGAACTAGCAATTCTTTTTAAAGATAAAGCATTTTCAAATACACTTATTGAAGCTGGCATCCATTCTGATGTGATTACTGACTCGCTCTATTGGGGCTCCTTATTCACTCAGCCAATTTTTATCGAGACGGTACTAAAAATAAATTTAGGCATTAAAATAAACTATTTGATTAGGGAAAGCGTTTTACATTTCGCTCTGAAAAATAATATGTTCTCCATCGCAAAGATGCTGCTTAAATATGGCGCCAGCCTAAAAACTTTGCTAGATAACGGGGCAGAATTAGTCTATGTAGCTGCTTCTAATATGCAAGAAGATGTGCTCAAAAAACTTTTAAAATTAGGCTTAGATGCGAACGGGAAAAATGCGGCAGATCATAATCAATCTGCATTACATTACGCTGTAAGAAAAAATAGTTTGCCTATGACAGTTGCATTGCTGGAGCATGGCGCAGAGGTGAATGCTCAGGATGATTTTAAGCAAACTGCATTAAACTTTGCAGTGTGGATAAATCGTATCGATATCATTGAGATTTTGCTTCAGTTTGGCGCAGACCCGCATCTGGGAAACACCTTGCACGGCAATGCTTTAGATATTGCAATAGAGAAATACAAGTCTAATGAAATAGACAATATCTCCACAATCAAAACCTTACTGGAGCATGGTGCGGCCCTCAGTTTAATTTCTCTCTCAGCTGATAATATAGCGAATATAGTAACTAAAATTAAAACCAGCAGCTTGGCTAGCATAGAAGCCACCACTCCTGCGCAGGCACATCAAAATATAAAAACCCCATCTGTACACGATAATTCAGTGAACAACGCAGAGGCAATAAAGAATACTCATATTTTAATGCAGCTCTGGAAAAATCTCATTGGATTAATTATGCATTTTTTTATATCTATAAGCACCCGTAGCAAAGAATCTTGCGCCCCCAAAAGCAATACAAACATACCCAGAGCATTTTGCGTGTAATAAGCGGCACCCGAGAGAGGCTATAAGAGCCTCACCAAACCTCCACCAACCTACCATTCTTTGCTTTTTTTGTGGTTGGTGGAATTTTGGCAATCTTTCTACGAAGGAATAACGCCGCATACCAATCGTGCTCCACCACCGCCAGCGGGTTTAGGTGTGTCACTGTGGTTATCGCCGCCTGCGTGAATCATCAGCGCATGGCCACGCACTTCTTTGAGGGTTTTAATCCGAGGGGCAAATACGGGGGTTTTTGCATCTCCATTCGCATTGACGGACATAGCCGGCAAATCACCACGATGTCCGTTGGCATAGGGGCCTAAATGCTTGCCCGTATTTTCAGGATCCCAGTGTGTGCCCGCAGCGATAGCAGCTGCTGGTTTATTATCTTGCATGCCTGCTGCACAAGAAGCATGTTCATGGATATGAAAGCCATGCACGCCAGCAGGAAGACCTTTTAATTTAGGGGTGAAAAGCAATCCTTCACGGGTTTCTTGGATTTCAACGGTACCGAGCTGTGTGCCCACCCCTTTACTGTCCACTGCATTCATCGGCACGGTCAATGAAGTGCTGCTCTCTACTGCAAAGCCTTGCAAACTCCATGCAGCCGCTAATATAACTGCCACATATTTACTTTTTTTCATGCAAATTCCCTATAAAAGAGTTTTATAAACATCCACAAGAAAAGCAAAGAACGGTAGGTTGGTGGTGACGAAGGAACCCCAACATGCAGGCCACTGCATCCTTGATGACCCGCTTACAAAATCTCAAAAACAAAGACTAAAAGTCAGCGGTACGCATGTTGGGGTTCCTTCGTCACCACCAGTCTACCGGGATGCATATCAACAACGCGCCTTTCTTAAGGGTCAATACTATAAAACTATAGGCAACAGTCTATAAGACGGCTAAATCTGAAAAAATTTAACGCGTAAATCTTGGTCTTTATAAACCTCTCGTCAAATCGGCAAGGAGGTCTTTATGATTTTCAAGCCCCACCGATACACGCACTAAGCTTTCTTTAATACCTGCTGCTGCACGTGCTTCGGGAGAAATACGTCCATGTGTGGTGCTAGCAGGATGTGTCACCATCGTACGGGTATCGCCCAAATTAGCGGTAATGGAACATAGTTTGAGATGATCGATTACACGCCAAGCGCGCTCACGCTGCACTTCTGGTGTATCGCCTCTAACCTCAAAGGAAAATAGTGCGCCGCCTGAGGATTGTTGGCGCGTAGCAAGTGCATGCTGAGGATGAGACTCAAGGCCTGTGTACCAAACCCGTTGCACGCTAGGATGCGCCTCTAGAGCCATGGCCAACTTCAATGCATTATCCGATTGACGCTCCATTCTTATATTGAGTGTTTCCAGCCCTTTTAAGAGAATCCAAGCATTAAAAGGCGAAAGGGTGGGGCCGGTAGTGCGTATAAACGGGAAGACTTTTTCGTTTATAAAAGTCTTCGATCCAACAATAGCGCCTCCCATCACACGCCCTTGGCCATCTAGATATTTTGTTGCAGAGTGCACAACCACATCGGCTCCTAGCTTTAAAGGCTGAGATACAGCGGGCGTACATAAACAATTATCAACCACCAGCAGAATACCGGCAGATCTAGCTAGTAGGCTTAATGCGTGTATATCGGCAATACTGGTTAAAGGATTAGATGGCGTTTCCAGAAAAAAGAGCTTGGTATTAGGCAAAACGGCACTTCGCCAAGCATCAATATCCATTAGATCAACAAAAGTCGTCTCAATACCAAAACGCCGCAAAATAGAATCGAACAAATGCATAGTCGAGCCAAAAATGCTGCGCGAACTAATCAGATGGTCACCCGCACTCAGCGTGCCCATCACTACCGCCATAATTGCACTCATCCCTGAGGCAGTCGCTAAGCACGCCTCCCCTGCTTCCATCGCAGCCAAGCGATCTTGAAACATATTCACAGTGGGGTTGGTTACGCGCGAATAGGTAAACCCTTCTTCTGGTTTAGCAAAAAGCGCAGCCGCTTGCGCTGCACTGTCGCAGCAAAAGCTAGAGGTCAGAAATAGCGCTTCGGAATGCTCGTTAAAATCGGTACGTATAGTCCCTGCCCGCACGGCCAGGGTGTCAAAACTTAATTCGTTCATCGTGAAATGGATTGTAAGGAAATTAAAAGCAGGTTTTCAAAGGACATTGGTAGAGCGCTGGGGAACGTTGCTCACTCCAATCTACGGCGTAATAAGACGAGTACAGCGCCAGCGCCTCCTTCTTTGGGCGGTGCCTCATGAAAAGCGCTCACGATAGGCAATTGAGTTAACCATGTCCGTACTCTGAGTTTTAAAACAGGCGTTTGATTGACTGAGCCTAAGCCTTTTCCATGAATCACCTTTACGCAATGCATCCCCTGTTCCGATGCCCGCTTGAAAAATGCCTCAAAGGCAACGCGGGCAGTTTCTGTGCACAGTCCATGTAGATCAAGGCTAGCTTCAATAACTGAGGTGCGTTTTCGCAGTTTTTGAAGCACTTTTCCACCGGTTCCACCACGGCAAAAATACGGTGCGCCTTTTTCATCTGTTGGCAAATGCGGTTGCGCTTCATCGGACACAATAAAAGCAGGTGGGGCGGAAGGTTCAAAAAAATTGGAAGACCATCGAGAAGCATGGGGTGCCTTATGCGCTTTAAGCCCTTCCAGTACTGATTTTTTACCAAAAGAAGAAGGGCCTGGCGCTCTTTTTTCGTGCCGTAAAGGCTGCACACCTGCAGTCATACGGCGGAAAAAAGCCACATCTTCTGCATGCGCGGCATCCGCGCTCTGCTTAGCAGCCGGCACATCTACCTTTGGAGGCAGGTGCTCAGACTGCATAAATAGATGCGCTATATATTGTGCCTCTGAAATGGTATTTTTTTTCCCCATCACGCGTGCGCCCTAATGGCAACCTACAACATGCTGCTTTCTAAATAGCGTTGCGCATCAAGTGCGGCCATACAGCCGCTTCCTGCGCTGGTAATAGCTTGCCGATAGATAGAATCTTGTACATCCCCCGCGGCAAAAACACCGGCGATATTAGTCGCTGTAGCTCCACCTAAGTGGCCTGTGCGAGTCACTATATAGCCATGCTCCATCTCCAACTGCCCTTCAAAGAGCTCAGTATTGGGTTTATGGCCAATTGCAATAAATACACCATGTACAGCGAGTTCTGTCCGTACGGCGGTTTGCGTATGTTCGATACGCACCCCTGTCACGCCTGAATCATAGCCCAACACTTCTTGCAATACGTGATTCCAGCAAATGGCTACGCGACCTTCTTTTTCTTTTTGAAGCAGGCGATCAACCAAAATAGGTTCCGCACGAAACCGGTCTTTTCGATGAATAACGGTTACTTTTTTAGCAATACCAGACAAATACAAGGCTTCTTCCACTGCGGTATTACCGCCCCCTACTACCACTACCTCGCGGTCTTTATAAAAAAAGCCGTCACAAGTAGCACAAGCAGATACCCCCCGCCCCATGAATGCGGCTTCAGAATCCAAACCTAGGTATTGTGCAGAGGCACCAGTTGCAATAATTAGCGCATTACAAGTATAGTCGCCGGCATCGCCTTGCAACCGAAAGGGACGTTCATCCAATTTAGCGGTATGGATTTGATCAAAGATCATCTCAGTCCCAAATCGCTCGGCATGCTCTAAAAAGCGCTGCATCAATTCAGGTCCCTGCACGCCCTGCGCATCAGCTGGCCAGTTCTCTACATCCGTAGTGGTCATTAATTGTCCACCCTGACTCAAGCCAGTTATTAGTACGGGAGATAAATTTGCGCGTGCGGCATAGACTGCAGCGCTATATCCTGCGGGGCCGGAGCCCAAAATGAGAACCTTTGCATGTTTTGTATCGGGCATATCCATTTCCATTGTAAAAAAGAGTCTACTGACAATAGGGCGTATCCAAACCCCGTACTGTACAGTGCTTGCACAGGCATACTCTTTTTTCGTTCAAAAAAGCTATTTGGCAGATCTAGCACTTATTTTAAAACCCTTAACAGGGCAAAAGATGTCCTTTCTTCAATAGTGCACTCTACTTTTTAATCTGCTTTTATTTATTCCGCTCTATGAGATCAACCCCTCCACCTCCCTCCTCTTCCACAGAGCCCAATACAGCAGCTACCACTGTCCCACACCGTTTATCGCGGCTTATGGCCGAGATTCGTTGGTTACTGCTGTTCGCATGCACCGTGTTTTTATTGCTCTCCCTGCTCAGCTATAACGCACAAGACCCAGGTTGGACACACACGCTACAAACCAATAAAGTCGCTAATTTGACAGGGCATGCAGGTGCTTGGACCGCTGATATTTTATTTTTCTTCTTTGGCGCGTCCTCTTATTGGTGGGTTTTGCTATTAAGTCGACGGGTCTTATCCAGTTACCGACGTTTGCGCTCTCACCCTACCGATCCTAAACCTGCACTATTGCCCGTTATCGGGCATAACGCATTAGATTGCTTGGCTTTTGCACTTATCCTCGTAGCCAGCGCTGCGCTGGAGACGCTGCGTTTTTGGTCATTTTTCTCTGTTTCAACCGTCACACCAGGTGGGGTAACAGGGCACACGCTTGCTCAACAAACCTTGCAGGCGCTGGGGTTCACAGGCGGTACGCTGGCATTGATCTTGGCTCTATGTATTGGGCTTTCCCTATTTTTCCGTTTTTCTTGGCTTAATACGGCAGAGCATATTGGAGACAAGCTGATCCGCTTTTTTATAAAAATCAAACAGCATCAAGAAGAGCGGCGTGACCGCAAAGTAGGTGAAGCAGCAGCCTTGCGCCGAGAAGGCGTTTTAGAGCTTGACCGCGCGCGGATTGAAGAACATGAACCTATCCATATAGTAGAGCCCGTCGTATCGGTGCAACCCTCTGTGCGTGTTGAAAAAGAAAAGCAGCAACCTTTATTCCAAGATTTTGCTAATACCACGCTCCCTCCTTTAGCACTGCTCGATGCCCCGCCCTCCTCACCTAAAACAGTTTCTGCACAAACACTGGAATACACCTCGCGTTTGATCGAGAAAAAATTAAAAGATTTTGGAATTGACGTCAGTGTGATTGCGGCGTATCCAGGACCTGTTATTACCCGTTACGAGATCGATCTAGCAACGGGCGTTAAAGGCAGCCAAGTACTCAACCTTGCCAAAGATTTAGCACGTGCGCTCTCCTTGGTTTCTATTCGTGTTGTAGAGACCATTCCGGGCAAAAATTATATGGGCCTGGAACTGCCCAATTCAAACCGCCAAACCGTATTTCTTACTGAAATTTTAGGATCTGAAGTCTATGCCCAGGCAGGCTCCACACTCACCGTTGCATTAGGCAAAGATATCAGCGGCAAGCCTATCGTAGCGGATTTAGGCAAAATGCCGCATTTACTAGTAGCAGGGACCACCGGTTCAGGAAAATCAGTCGGTGTAAATGCGATGATTTTATCGCTGCTGTATAAAGCTACCGCCGATCAAGTGCGCATGATCTTGATTGATCCCAAAATGCTAGAGCTGAGCATCTATGATGGCATTCCGCACCTGTTATGCCCTGTCGTAACCGATATGCGTCAGGCGGGCCATGCATTGAATTGGACCGTAGCGGAAATGGAACGGCGCTATAAGCTTATGAGCAAACTAGGCGTGCGCAACCTCGCTGGATACAACACCAAAATTGAAGAAGCCGCAGCGCAAGAAGAAAAAATTCCCAACCCATTTAGCCTAACGCCCGATGCGCCAGAGCCTTTAGAACATTTGCCTCATATCGTCGTGGTAATCGATGAGCTGGCAGATCTGATGATGGTAGTGGGTAAAAAAGTAGAAGAACTCATCGCTCGTATCGCTCAAAAAGCGCGTGCAGCCGGTATTCATTTGATTCTCGCCACACAACGCCCTTCTGTAGACGTTATCACGGGCCTGATCAAAGCGAATATCCCCACCCGCATTGCATTCCAAGTCTCATCCAAAATTGATTCACGCACCATTTTGGATCAACAAGGCGCTGAATCCTTACTGGGTATGGGCGATATGCTCTACCTTCCACCAGGCACTGGCTTTCCTGTACGGGTACACGGTGCATTCGTAGCCGATGGCGAAGTGCACCGCGTCGTAGATAAACTTAAACAACAAGGCGAACCGGCTTATATTGAAGGCTTACTGGATGGGAATACCGGCGAAGGCAGTGAAGGCACAGAAGGAGGTGGAGAAAACGGAGCCGATGGCGAAGCAGACCCGATGTATGACCAAGCCGTAGATATCGTAGTTAAAAACCGCCGCGCATCTATCTCTCTAGTACAACGCCATTTACGCATCGGCTACAACCGCGCTGCGCGCTTACTCGAGCAAATGGAGCGCTCAGGGATAGTCTCTGCAATGGGTTCTAATGGTAACCGAGAGGTGATTGCACCGAATACGCAAGCGGATTAGATGTAAATGCAAGCCGCCTTGCGCGACTTCGTAGCACATCACCCACTTCCGCGCACTGCCTTCTTCGCCGATGCGTTTGTCAGCGCTCTGCGGAGTTGGTGCATCTGGAGAAGTAAAGGACACCTTCGAGAAGGTCTACAAACGAGAAGCGAGCATCAGGTGTGCAAATTTTTGACTTAATTCCTATAATCTTAACTAAGATACAGATTAATCTGTACAAACAATAGATTACGGTTTATCTTTATATATTGTGATTCCATTTCTCTGAGACTTTTTTATGACAGCCACATCTGCTGCGACAAATAGTGCGACAAATAGCGCGCCATCTTCTCCTAGACTCCCAGCAGCTTCCGTTCATTTAAACGGCCAAATCCCACGACAACCCCTTATAGAATTAGAGCCTTCTTTTAGTAAGGCAGATCTTATTCCGCCCGAGCTCATAGACTTTGTAAATCGCACATCTAGCCCCATAAAAACTGAAATACTCAGTCAAACATTAGCTGTGCTGAAACTATTAGAAACCTATTCGCCGGATGACCGCATCGGGCCTATAGATACTATAGTAACGTCATGTAAAGAATTGGAATTGATCGAACCCGAGGAAGTATTTACTTGTACGAAAACAGGCACGCCCATAGAGCATGCATGTAAAGAGTTCGGAAAAGAATCCGTAAAAAATATCGCAGAATCAATAATAAACTTTGCAGGTTATATTTGTAGTCGTCTTCTAGTGGAGCTACAAAACCATTCTGGGGAAGCAGATTCACTGAAGCAAACAGCTAATATCGCAAAGACTACTATCGCGTTACACAATATAATCGATAAGGCATCATCAACTAATAAAAAAAATACAAGCAATATTATTGATAATACACCCATCGATAAAGGAAATTTCACACAGAAAAAGCACCTCGAAGACATGTGTCTTTTACAACGCCCTTTCGTCGCCTTTGGTCGTGCAATATGTGAAATATGGATTTCTTTATTTGAATCGATTAAAGCTATTGCAAAAGCCGTACAGACGTTCATAACAAGTTACGCAACTGCAGAAGGCCGAAGAGAAAGGAAATTGGAAAAACTCAAACATGACCTTTCCCGTCACGTAACAAAAATATTTGCTTTCCTAAAAGTAATTTCAAGTAGTGAAGTTATTGAGCTTATGGATAATGTAGATTATTGGGCGCATAGAAAAAATATATATAAAACCTCTTCCCAATGGGCCAGAAGTCTTTAATATTTCCTGAAAATATTTCTATCTCATCACAAAATTTTAGCTCCAAAATACTTTGGAGCATTTTTTATTTAATGTAATGCAATAGCGATAAGATTTAGTGGTGCGCATATTGAAGTTCCGTATTTATTACCAATGCGCACCACTACACTCCATTTTTTGCCATTCTAAAATCGCTTACCCACCAGGCTGCAATGCTTTAACAATGCGCTCATGCGCATCTGCCACACTACCCAACCCAGAAATACAGCGATAATGGGGTGCAGGTACACTACCCTGTTCTTTTTGTGCAGCCCACTCTTGATAATAATGGGTTAATGGTTGGGTTTGCTCAATGTATACCTGCAAACGTCTTTTAACCGTTTCTGGTTCGTCATCTACACGCAAGATAAGCTCTTCGCCCGTTTCATCATCTTTGCCAGCCACTCTGGGTGGCTTGAAATCCACGTGATAAATACGTCCAGAGCCAGGATGCACGCGTCGGCCGCTAATACGTTTGATGATTTCATCAAATGGCACATCGATTTCCAGCACATAATCTATAGCAACATGTGCGTCTCTCAGTGCTTGCGCCTGCGGCAATGTTCTAGGAAAGCCATCAAATAAATAGCCATTCGCACAATCAGGCTCGGCAAGACGTTCTTTCACTAGATCGATAATCAGTGCATCAGGCACCAACTCTCCTGCTTCCATGTATTGCTTGGCTGCAAGGCCCAAAGGCGCATTGTCTTTGATCGCTGCGCGCAACATGTCGCCCGTTGAGATACCAGGAATGCCAAATTCATTTTTAATGAATTGGGCCTGTGTACCTTTACCTGCACCAGGGGCGCCCAAAAGGATCAAACGCATAAAAAAGATCTCCAGCAATATGCCATTTTAAAAGCTAAGGTTGGTATAGATTTCTTAGGGCGTATCCTCAATTGCCCCAAAGAGCCCATCTTCGGGGTCGTGCGGTGCTCAGGATCCTCACTGTACCTAAGTACATCCGGATCCTGCGCTCCTGCTCCCCCAAATATGAACCCTTTGGGACAATTGAGGACATACCCTAGAACAGGTTCTAAAAAAAATCTGCATTACTTAGCATTACTTAATAAATAAAGCGCGTACACGTTCTAGATCAGAGGCGGTATCTACCCCGCCAATAGGTACTTCTTCTGTCAGATGCATGGCAATAGATTCGCCATGCCACAATGCACGCAGTTGCTCTAACGCTTCTACTTCCTCTAAAGGAGCGCGCGCTAAGCTTGTAAAACGGCGTAAAAATGCAGCACGATACGCATATACCCCAATATGACGATATACCGGCAAAGTGCTCGTTGCGCTAGAGAGGCTGGTCTTTGCGTTTAGAGCAAATCCGGCTTCCCCCATCACGCCTGACCACGCATCACGCGCCCAAGGAATCGGTGCGCGTGAGAAATACAACGCATACCCTCTCGCATCGAGCACTACTTTAACCACATTAGGGTTAAAGATTTCTTCGGGGCAACTAATAGGGTGTGCAACACTAGATAACGCACAAATAGGATGCGCCGCTAAGTGCACCGCCGTTTCCCGAATCAATAGAGGGCTAATCAGCGGCTCATCGCCTTGTACATTCACTACAATTTGATCATCCGCCCAGTCTAATCGGGCTGCAAGCTCAGCCAGTCGATCCGTTCCGCACGTATGGTGCTCGGCGGTCAACATAGCTTCTACACCATATTGGTTAGCACACTCCACAATACGAGGAGAATCCGTTGCAATGATCGTGCGTTGCGCGCCAGACGCCTGCGCGCGTTGCGCAACATGTATCACCATCGGCTTTGCATCAATTTCAGCCAAGGCCTTTTCAGGCAATCGAATAGATTGAAGGCGCGCGGGAATTACCACGACAAAATGTGCATCCTGCACGCAAACACTCCTAAACCGAAAAAGCTATATACGTATATGTATTGCTGCTCAACGACTCAACAACAATAGATAGAAAATTTTTTGTAGCCATCACTATAAAGCAGGTGGCATTTTTTCAGGGACAGGCTCTGGGTCAACAGGCAATTTTCTAGCCTGCTCAACAAGCATAACCGGTATGTCATCGCGAATAGGATAAGCCAACTTATCTATAGTACAAATAAGCTCTTTAGCTTGTCGGTCATGCCTGAGCGTGCTTTTGCATAATGGGCAGACCAAAATTTCGAGTAGACGGGCATCCACTGAGGTTTTCCTCGTTATATAAGAATTTAAGCGGAAATCGCTTTGAGTTTCTGCAATACAAAATCTATAAAACCAGGCTCTAACACTGCATCCACCGGCACCACCCATACGCGCGACGCGGTGACAGAAGGCAAAACAGCCCGGCATTTTACTGCATCCTTCTCTGTAATCAGAATTACCTGAGCATCTATATCTAAAAATGTTGTTTCCAGATAGACAAAATGATCTGGAAAAGCTTGTACCGTAGGCTGTATACCATGTTGACGCAGTGTGTCAAAAAACCGCTCGGGAGCACCTATACCTGCAGCAGCCCATACCTTTTGTGTAGCAAAAGTAGAAAGCGCGCAATGTTCTAATGGATCGGTTAAATGCCAAGCAAGCCCCGTTTGAAGCTGCACACTAAAAGTAGGTGCATCCACGCACTGTCTAGCTGCTTGCGCCAATTGGGTCTCGCGCTGTTGAGAAGAAATACTTGCATTTTGATTGATCAAGGTTGCATCACGCCGACGATGCAATGATTCACGCAATGGCCCAGCAGGTAAAAGAAAACCATTCCCACCAAGCCGTTGATCAAATACCACTAATTCAATATCACGCCCTAACCGATAATGTTGCAGGCCATCGTCACTAATAATGATATTGACCTCAGGGTGTGCAGCGCACAATGCATGCCCTGCAGCCACGCGATCCTTTCCTATCCATAGAGGTATTTGCGTGCGTTGGGCTATTAATAAAGGCTCATCCCCCACTTCATTGGCACTTTCTTGGCCGCTCACGCTACGCACCCCGATAAAACGTGCGCCATATCCACGTGAAATCACCCCAGGCTTCCAACCCGCTGCACGCAAAGCCTGCACTAAAGCAATAACAATAGGCGTTTTGCCCGTTCCCCCTACTCGCACATTCCCCACCACCACGACCGGCACCGGCAAATACTCGGTTTTTCTGAACCCCCACCTAAAACTTAATCGCCGCATGCTGGCAATGGCCCAGAAAAGTAAAGAAAGAGGGAAAAGCAGCCATGCTGCAAAACCTCGGCATTCCCAGATCTTCTGTATAGCAAAGCGTTCTAACAAAGCTGTAGGCATTTTATAAAATAGTTTCAACATATAAATATTAAAAATTGGAAAACGATTTTTCACGATATCAATGTATGGGTGCAGCGTTCGCGAAATAATATATTTTTTCGCACGACCATAAGCCATGAAAAATAGTTTTTATTATTATAATTTAACTATAAAGGAGCTTATATGTTTTCAAATAAAATTCATATGCATTGCTGCGATTACGCACATAAAACACATACAAATGAAGGCGACCCCACTAAAAGATCAGGCAAAACACGCGATAAAATTTATAACCCTCTTCATTTAAATATTTTGTCACAAAAAAATAATGAACAAAATCACACAATAACATTAAATTATCAAAAATTAACACCGCCACAAAACAATAAAAAAGATATCCAATTACAAATAGAAATATATAAAAAAACTGTAGAATTTTTAGAAGAAATTTTAGATAAAAAATACTTAAAAGATCTACGGGAAGGAAGTAAAAATGAAGCAGATTCTGGAAGTTACTTTTTAGAATTAAATAAACTACTACGACTGCATCAAGAGCAAGCAGGCCATTCTTCAGATGAATATAACAACCTAATAGATTTCATACCAAAAACAAAAATACAAAAAAGACTTGACAAAACAAGAGAAAGAATAAAAGAAAACGAAAAAAAATTAGAGAGCTAATTTAAGTCTTGGTACAGGAGATCTCTCTGCATAAAAAATGTTGCCCTACCAGAATGGCTTTTCACTTTAATTTTACATTAAAAAATAAAGCTTTTTTTATGATGTCAAGCTAATTAAGCTACACTTCAAATACTTTAAAAATGAACCAGAGCGTAGCAAGAATGGCAAAGACAAATAGGCATTTTGATGTGATAGTAGTGGGGAGTGGTCTAGCAGGTTTATGCACTGCACTGCAACTCGTAGAGAATCAGCAGGAGGGCATGCCCTATCAAGTCGCCATTATTTCAAAGCAGCCACTTGGCGAGGGCGCAAGTGCATGGGCGCAAGGGGGCATCGCTGCGCCTCTAGGAGAGGCAGATAGCACACAAAGCCATCTCAACGATACGCTGCTAGCAGGAGCGGGACTATGCGATGAGCAAGCCTGCCGTTTTATTATTGAACATGGCCCTGCCGCTATTGAATGGCTTAAAGCACAAAAGGTGCCCTTTACTACCGATTCAGCGCATATTTCAGGATTACATCTTGGACAAGAAGCAGCGCACAGCCACCGGCGCATTGTGCATGCAGCAGATGCCACAGGCCGCGCACTGATTCACACGTTGATTGAAAAAGTCCGTGCGCATCCATGCATCACCCTTTTTGAAGCACATTGCGCAATTGATCTAATCACCACGCCTGCCCAACCCTCCTCCCCTAGCTATTGCTATGGCCTGTACGCGCTTGATATAGAAACAGGCCAAACCCTCACGCTAGGCGCGCGTCACATAGTGCTAGCCACTGGAGGAGCAGGAAAAGCCTACCTTTATACCACCAACCCTGATTCAGCAACAGGAGATGGCATAGCCATTGCATGGCGAGCTGGATGCCGTGTAGCCAATATGGAATTTATTCAATTCCATCCAACCTGCCTCTACCATCCTTATGCGAAATCTTTTTTAATTAGCGAAGCAGTGCGCGGTGAAGGCGGCCTATTAAAGCTCCCGAACGGGGAACGATTTATGCAGCGACATGACCCGCGCGCAGAGCTAGCTTCGCGCGATATAGTGGCACGCGCGATTGATTTTGAGCTTAAAAAGCATGGTATTGATTATGTGCACTTAGATATCAGCCACCAAAGTGCCGCTTTTCTACAGCAACATTTTCCTACCATCCTAGCCCGTTGTGCCAAATTTGGTGTGGATATCACCCGCGACCCTATACCCGTAGTCCCTGCTGCCCACTATACCTGCGGCGGGGTGGTCACTGACTTAGAGGGGCGTACTGATTTAGAAGGACTGTATGCAGTTGGGGAAACCGCCTATACGGGTTTACATGGTGCAAACCGGCTAGCGAGTAATTCTTTACTAGAATGCATCGTGATGGGCAGAGCTGCAGCAGAATCTATTCAAACCGCACTCAAAAATAATGCCTTCGAAGCGAATGCGCAAACCAACTCTACTCTTCCAGAATGGGATGAAAGCCGTGTGCGCGCCCCCAATGAAGCGGTAGTCATCGCGCACAATTGGGACGAATTACGCCGCCTGATGTGGAATTACGTAGGGATTGTACGCACAGATGAACGTCTAGCTCGCGCGCAACAACGGATTGAAATCCTACAAGAAGAAGTCCAGCAATACTATGCGCACTTTCGTATCGATCGTGATTTACTTGAGTTGCGCAATTTAGCGCAAGTCGCGGCACTTATTGTAGAAAGCGCACAATGGCGCCATGAGAGCCGGGGTTTACATTACAGTGAAGACTGGCCAAAAACCTTCCCCAAAGCCCTCCCCACGGTATTAATCCCGTAAGGTTAGTGGTAACGAAGGAACCCCAACATGCAAGCCACTGTCCTTTTAAAACCTGCAGACAACTCGTCAAAAGCAATAATTAAAAGTCCGTGGTCCGCATGTTGGGGTTCGTGCCTCACCACCAACCTACCGTTCTTTGCCTTTTCTTGTGGTTGATGGAAAAGTGGCCTTGAGTGAATGCAACACGGAGGTGTACGCCTCCTCCACTGCTATCCCTATCCCTACCAACAAAATAATTGCCAGAGCCGTAGGAAAAAATAAGAATAAAGAAACTTCTAGGGGTAAAAGGGCAGGAGTCCAATACCTATTTTCTTGCTCCCACTCATGGAGGAAGAAGAGTGGTTTTCTCTGCCCTACGGTGCCATTGGGTTTCAAGCATCTATCGATTGATGCCGCCATATCTGCTCGTACTGTAGCTGCCTTTTTTATAGAGAGTGGTAAAGATCTCTGCATTGCACTATCTATAGGCATACATTTCATCAGATATTTTCTCAATAGATATAGTAGGTTGGGGTTACGCACGAACCCCAACATGCGCACCGCCAACTTTTAATCATGGCAAAAGCGATAGCATAACGCTGTGGCCCATGCCTTTAGGCTGTAACTACAATATGAATAGGCTGTAATGTACTTTGTCATTTCTTGATATTTTTACCTCAGAAAACGCCGAATACCCCCCTCCTAGCTGCTGCGATTGCCGCCAATACGGCCCACATTTTTTATACGCTCCAAGCCAAAATCCCTTATAATAGATACCAAATTCAGGTTTACTTTCTATGCGCTTTGGCTAGGTGCTCCTGCAGCATCTAATGTTTCCCACTTAGCACTTTACGTATCGTAATTCACTGCTTAATCTATACACACTACACAAAATGTATAGGCCACTTTCCTCTCTCTTTTTGAGAACCTAAGGCCTCCTAAAAAAATAAAAATAGGGTTCTTGTTTGTGGTTATACAGTGCATTACATGCTCATATCACCGGTATATCCAGCCCCTAATAGCTTTCGCAAATAAGGATTTCCAGCGGTTTTAAATCGGCTCCGATGTACTCAAACAGAGAATTTCCCATCGCTCATGTTTAGATCCATACCGTCCCCTGTTTCTGTTTTACCGTCTAAACCTCTTCGGCTTAAAACGCCAGGCGCTTATACGTTAACGGCCCTTCAAATGGAGCAATTAACTGCCAAACCGCCTGTGCGTTCGAAAAAGCATGTAGAAGAAGGTACAGAGCTACTAAGAGCGTTGGTTGTTCGCAGCTCCAACGGAAATACGCTTAATCCTGAAGCTATAGAACATACGCTCGATAACCTGATCGAGATGGGCACGCAACTAGATTCGCAATCTGAGATTGAAACCGCTCTTCTGAACGAGCGAGATTTTCTCCAAGCATGCCAGATCAAACTCGAGCCTAATAAAAAAGCGCTTCTGCTCGAGGTATTGCAATCCGCTACGTGTATCAAAAAGCTTGCTCCAATTATGGAAGACAACCCTTCCTCTACATTTTTGCGAAGCTGGCAACACTTATTAATGCAGGAGTCGCAAGCATCCTGCGATACCAATTTTGATACGCTCAATACAGGCACTCTGGAGACTGTGTTGGAGTGGCTTGACCTGCACAGCGAGGAGTTTCTCGCTGCAAAGAACTTGCTGGAATTTCCCAACAGCGAAACGCTCCAAGCGCCTAAAAACCCCTCTGTTCTAAGTTTTCATGGCAAATTAAGTGAGGAAATAGCCAAACGCAAATTAGAAGCCTTGGCCAACCAAGGCCAGAAGCAAGACACCGAAACGCTAGCTCAGCTATTTGCTAAAAGCGTAGATACGTTCTATGAGCTTATTTTGCCACTCAAAGCAAGCAAAAAGCTAACGACTGAATCGCTATCTAAAGAAGCTGCAGCCTGCCTAATCCGCATTCTCTACAATGAGAGCGGTCGACTTAAAAATAAGGGCCTGCAACTTCGAATGAAGGGTACGCAACTTCAGAATAAAGGTGAATCATTCGAAAGTGAGGGCATAGGGCTCACAGAGGAAGGTAGCAAACTCGAAAGTGAGGGCGAGCAACTTAAGATCCAGGATGAGCAGCGATTAAAGTATCTTCTCGACTACTTACCTTATAGCAGCCTAGAGCACGTAGATCACTGCATAGAGCAATGGGCCAAAACGTTGGAAGAACATGCATTCTCCACAGACTTCGCGCCTGCCAAGAAATATCATGAAGGCATCAAAAGCTTGCGTGCCTATTTACAGCAGCATCGACAATTAAAGCACATAGAAGATCAGGCTGAAGAAGCTGCTTTAATTTTTGAGCGCGCTGGCTATCAATTAGCGGGTAATATAAAAACACTAAGCTCCTTTCCTGCGCTAGCACAAGCCGCAGAACTTCAGTCATATACTGTGCCTCAGCACATTACAGAATCACTTCGCAAAAGCACGGAGCACTTTCAACGCAGCCTGAAAAAATTTGAAACCGATCTCACCGATTTTTGGGGATGCAGCGCACAAGACCGTTTTGATTCGGATTCTTATAAAAGTAAAAATTATAAAGTAGGTACGGAAATCTATACACTTCAACGCGCTTTTTCTCAAAAAGCTGCTTTAAAAAAACAAAATGAACGCAAAATACAAGGCCGGCTACAAGCATCTTTTGATGCAATTGACACCAGTAGGATTGGTACTCGCCCAAACACAGACAGTGAAGCATCCAGTGAGTCTGCACCTCCTTTGTCAGAATGGCCTGCTTCTACATTAAGCCAATTTGTTGATGGCGAAATTCGGCAAGTTTTCTCTGATGTTAGCGCCCATTTAGACACAAGCGCTCTTGATGGCATGCTAGCTGCTGTACCGTTAGAGTCATTAAGTACTTTGAATAAAGCCTATGGGGCATTGGATATACCAAAGTCAGACACAAACACAAGCGCATCTATATTTAAAAGCGTGGCACAGCACATTAACACAGCGTTGAGCACCCTAAAAAATCTCCCAGCTGAGATGCCATCTCTTTATGTGCTTAAAGACAAATTACATGTACTTAATATTTTGCCTCTTGCTTCCTTAGAGTCAATGGCTGCAAAGCTTCCAAGCATGGCCATAGCATTGGAAGGTATATATAAAGAGCTTGAAAAAATCCCTAGCTATTTAGAGCATTTTTATAAAAAAATAGAAGCACTTTCTTCAAAATATTGGTCTGAATCGGAATGCGATATACCAACACTAGAAAAGCATCTAGACACGCTTACGCAAACACATAATCATCAGCCCTCCTCTCATACTATAGAGGCAGGTCGCTTTAAAAATATAGTCGATGCATTGAAGCAAAAATTGCAGACATCCTGTGAAAAACAGGCCAAACTATTCTATGCAAACATGCTTGAAAAGCATATGCACAATGCCATAGAAACATATACAAAGAATGAAGTAACATCTAAAGAAGTAATACAAGAAAATGCGCGTGACGCAACACATTATTTTTATACTTTATTTTCAAATATCCAAAAGCTCACGCATTACCATCACCTCTCTGCCGCCGACCAATCAGAAACACAAACTGAAACCACGCTGATATCTTATATTACCGAGGCTATTCAAAGTTTTTCCCTAGAACAGCAAGAGATGCTGCTTTTAACTTTGCGCTCGGATGCCGCTAAAAATGTACATGATGCACTATTTACCGCTGCGACATCCCTTCAAGAAGATCGCCCTCAAAAAAGCGCTCAACTATTGGCGCTAGCCCACTGTTTGTCTACTCCTATTAAAATAGTAGAAGACAAACTTGCAGTGGTAGACCCTGATGCCGAGCTGGAGCTAGACCCGCAGTTTAATCTTGCCCCGCTATTTGATGCCTATAAAGTGGCAATTAAAGAGCGCCTCTATATTGATCTTAGCCATTTACAGCACTACGACATCGGAGATGTATATCCAATATTAGAAGATTTGGTTCCAAACGCTATTTTAAAAATGGCAGCCGATGGATTTAAAAAGGTAAATAATTTCAGTGAGTATATTCAAACCGCTCCAAATATTTTAATATCATCTGAAGGCATTCAAGATTTTAATAGGAGATTTACATCTGAACTTTTTATTGATGGAAAAAAATACGATTTCAATCTTAGAAATGTATCTTCATATAAAGAGAATGATATATTTTTTAGAAAGCAAAAATTTATTATCCCTGGACTTTTGCAGGATTTTTGCAAAAAGCATGAGTATGCTCAAAATAAACAAGATGAACTTGTACTGCTATCATCTTGCATCTCTCAAGCTTCTTGTTTTATTTCCCCTGCCATTTTAAGTATAAAAAGTAAGGCATTATTGCTACTGGCGGGCGCCGAATTTATACCAGCTCATCCTAGCAATTCAAATCGGTTAGTCTACTTCCACTTAGACCGGCAACACAACGGCACGGTACTGCTAAGAGTTATTTTCCGAGAAGAAAAAATTGCAACGGTTAGGAATTTGAATGATGTGAATATTATTCTGCCTTGCGACCCTGAAAATAGCTTCGCTCAAACAGACATCACCCTCAAAATTGATGTTAATAAAATTAAAGAAGAACAAATAACGCTAGTGCCTGGTAGTGCAAGTTATAAATATAACTTGCAACCTGCACCCACTGAAGCGCTATCTGAACAACCGCCTTCTTCCAATCGCGTTTCAAATTTTACAGACTCCGTCACCCAGGCAGCGCAACGCCTCCAAACTACCGCGAAAGAAGGAATACATTCCATTATGTCTGCCCCGCTTATAAATAAAATTGCCACCTTGGCATAAGGCGTAATAAACGGTAGGTTGGTGGTGAGGCATGAACTCCAACATGCACACCGCTGATTTTTAATCAGCGTTTTTGGCATGCGTATACAGGTTTTAAAAGAACAGAGCGGTCATCATGTTGGGGTTCGTGCCTTACCCCAACCTACCATTTATTAACAGAGCATGTTTTTATTTACAGCTCCTATTTTGCTGCGCACAGTCTGACACCACATCCTGTTTTATCCAATATCCCGTTTGGCTAGGTTATATTTTCATAAAGCTAAATTCAATTTCCTGCACCCTTTAACACATGAATATCAAAGCCAAACGTGGTGCGCAAACCCGTAGAGGTATTATCAGCTACAGTCACTGGTGTAACATCATGCCAAATAGCCGTATTTTCATCAGCTTGAAAAAGACCTTCACCGGCTTGTAAAGTATGCGTGAAGCAGAGCGTATAACTCCCATCTTCTTTTTTTCTATATACCCGGCTCATACCACCCTCTATATTCTCGCGGTGCAACACCAAAGCGGAAACAATAAAGTCAGCGCCATCTTGATGAATACCTTCAGGAGAGCCATGACCTGGTGTATCGGACGTTGCACACAATGCCACCTGATGGCATACCACTTTCAGCTCGCAGACAGGCTCCCCTGCCTCACGAATAAGCTGAGGCAGAAAATGAAGAATTTTCTGAAAATTGGAGTCTTGAACGACTTCTTCTTCCATTTCATCAAATTGCCGCTGGTCTGGGTAAAAAGGGCTGTTATATTGAACAAATTGCCCGCTTGCACAGCGTTCTACTCGCCACTTTGAAGGCGCTGCATGCCTGTTTTGGCCCGCGGCCTGCCCATCAACGGGCCCTTCTTCGCTGATAAAAAAAGTGGCTACCGCTCTTTTTCGCCGACGCTCCATAGCACACAGCCGCTGTTGTACTTGCGGTTCTAGTGCGCAAAAAGCAGGCAGTGCTTCTAATTCGCACACTCCATTTAAAAAATCCTTCGGCGCAAATGCGCTCTCCCCTTCTCCCACCGTATTAGCAGCAGGCGTAGAAACTATTTTGTGCTCTGCGTTGCTTGCCGCACGCAGCGCCGCAAGCTGACGGCCACGCAATTCGTAACTATCCCAGGGCAGGCGCAAAAATGTCGGTCGCATCTTATCAGCCCATGTAGGCACATCGATGCCTAGAGAAGCAAGATTAAAAACACGAGCAATATCATCCATAACGCGAGCCATGTGGAAATAAAGAGATAGAAAACCCTCTGAATTTTTTCCACTAAACGTGGACGAGAATCCAGAGGGCTGAACGAGATTTAAAACCAGCTTTCTGTGCTTGTTTTAAATGAATTTCATAAACCGCTGCACTTTTTTAGAATTTTTTTGATACTAAAGCGTATCGCAAATAAGGGAGGAATCTGAATCTGCCTCTCACTACAAAATGCAACTATTTATAAAGATAGATTAGCATAAAATTTTCATTCTATCGATGTGGGCAGCGTTTAAAAGGAAAAGATATTCGCATGTTTTTGAGTCACTTCGCTTCTACACTACACCCAAAAATCAGATTTTTACTCACCATCAACCCACAATGAACGATAGGTTGGTGGTGAGCAACGTTCCCCAAAACGCAGACCACTGACGTGTAATTATCACTTTTAACATGCATATGCAGGTTTTAAAAGGACCGTGGTCATCATGTTGGGGTTCGTGCCTCACCACCAACCTACTGTGCTTTTTTAACAGAGGCTGAAAAGGCATCGATTTGGATCAGGATCCGCGCCATTTTTTATCGTTATTAGAATTCTGTCACATTCAATTTTAATGGTTAGCCATAATTTTTTTTCCAATACCCTTTCATTTCCTTATACAAGGAATTATTTTCCGCTTCTTGCCATTTTTTATAAAAAATAGCAGCACTCTCTGCTTTTACAGGATCTTCCGGCGAATGCGGCAATTCTTCTTCGGTTTGCGGATGGTATTTTCTTCCGCCTGCATGATTTGCATAGCGGCGTGCGCGCGTATACCCCATTTGCAGAAATTTGCGCGCCATATCTGCCCCTACAAAATCTTCTTTTTCTAGGTACGCTTGGAAAATATCAAAAATTTTAGTGCTGCTTATTTCAGCAGTCGCAGCATCTTTGAAACGCCAATGCGGCAGAATTTCTGATTTATAAGGCTCACACAAAAGAACACCTTGCTCGCCTTTTCCCACTTTATACTCTTTTGGGTGCAATCGATAATCAGTCGCGGCATTCCAGGAGTAAGTATCCTTCACCTTATTCCAACGCTCTCTTTTATGCTGCTTTGTAGAAGATGTATAGGCCATTAGAAAACCCCATTCATGACTTACCGAGTATTTATTTGCCTTATTGATATTTCTATCGCGCTCATACTGGAGATAGATCGTACAGACTATCCATATCAGATGACACAGCAATATTCCAGCGGACTGAATGCATAATTACCTCGGCATTTGGATGTAAGCTATAACAAAGCAAGATAAAGAAATTACTGCAGCCCGTTACCGAGCAGTAGTACGAGGCTAAAGTTATGGCTTCAGAGAGGAAACGCGATGAAAAACAGCTTGCAGGGTGATTTTTTGCTTATTTAGTGTAAAATCAGGATCGGCCCTGACCAATACAATCGGTTTAATCATAAATAATTCTTTGAAAACAAGGAGCTTGGTACCCTATGCATTCGATCGCAACGCTAAAGCGGCTGCTCACTCAAGCAGACAAACTCAGCGAAATATGGAACTATTTTTTCGATTTAATGGACAAAGGCATCCTATTAAAGGATAGCCATCCTATTTCAGACCCTACAAAAGACAATACGCTGATTGGGGTGTTGGCTGCCGTCGAGAAAAGCACTGGCTGGAAATTGGGCCAAGAAATAACCCTCGCAGGATTGACATTTTCGAAAACGCCCAGCGAGCATTTTTATCAGGGCACATGCACCATTCAAAACATGTTGCTGCCTACTGTCGTCTTTTATTTTTCTGACATTGAAATGGGCGCGCTCACCTATTCCAAGAATGGTCGGAATGAAATGTATCGTTTTTCGCTTACCAACGTCACCAATCTTAAAACACAGACCAAGCATTAGCAATGCTTCCTTTTCCGCCTTGCGTTAATTGGGATGGTTAGCCAAAAATCTTCGATTTTCGAATGTACATGCTTTCACCAACCTCGCCTCTACAGGCTTCCATCCCTAACGCATGCGCCTTATAGATGCTTCAAAAGCTAAAAAAATCTAATGCATTAGCGCACACTTCTGCCCCCCACATACTCGTCTTATTTGAATATTATCTAGATGACATTTTCTAAACTCAAGACCTGGTTACTAAAGGCCAAAATGGCTCTTGCCATTTTGAATATCAGATGGGAACTGATGACTACACTTTTCATTTGCAGCAGGATAGGAGTGGGGGTAATTTCGCGATTACTTTTGATCCTGTACGGCGGCTTCCGACAACACGCTCTGATTTCCTAAAGCACTGGCTGCCGCATTCCTCACATACTCATTTTGATCCTGACAAGCATCAATCAAAGACTGTACGGCGGCTTCAGACAATGTGCCCTGATGGCCTAACGCACGGGCTGCCGCCTCCCTCACATACTCATTTTGATCCTGACAAGCACCGATCAAAGACTGTACGGCGGCTTCGGACAATGTGCTCTGACGGCCTAACGCACGGACTGCCGCCTGCCTGACATTCTCATTTTGATCCTGACAAGCACCAATCAAAGACTGTACGGCGGCTTCGGACAATGTGCTCTGACGGCCTAACGCACGGACGGCTGCTTCCCTGACATTCTCATTTTGATCCTGACAAGCACCGCTCAAAGACTGTACGGCAGCTTCGGACAATTTTCGCTGGCTTTTTAATGCACGGACTGCCGCCTCCCTGACATTCTCATCTTTATCCCGTAAAGCACCGATCAAGACCTGCACGGCGGCTTCAGATAAGGTGCTCTGAGCTTCTAACGCACAGACTGCCGCCTCCTTCACATACTTATCTTGATCCCGTAAAGCATCGATCAAGACCTGCACGACGGCTTCAGACAATGTGCGCTGGCTTCCTAACGCATGGACTGCCGCACGCCTGACATTCAAATTTTCACCTTGATCCTGACAAACGCTGATCAAGGCCTGCATGGCAGATTCTGACAACGTACTCTGAACTTCTAACGCACACACTGCCGCATACCTGACATACTCATCTTGATCCCGTAAAGCGCTGATCAAGGCCTGCACAGCGGCTTCGGACAACGTACGCTGGCTTGCTAACGCACGGACTGCCGCCTGCCTGACATTCTCATCTTTATCCTGACAAGCGCCGATCAAGACTTGCACGGTGGCTTCGGACAACGTGCTCTGGCAGCCTAACGCACTGACTGCCACCTGCCTGACATACCTATCTTGATTCTGTAAAGCACCGATCAAAGACTGTACGGCGGCTTCGGACAATGTGCTCTGACGGCCTAACGCACGGACTGCCGCCTGCCTGACATATTCCTTTTGATCCTGTAAAGCGCCAATCAAGATCTGCACAGCGACTTCAGACAAGGTGCTCTGAGTTTGTAACGCACAGACTGTCGCCTCCCTGACATACTTATCTTGATCCCATAAAGCGTCAATCAAGACCTGCATGGTAGCGTCGGACAACGTGTGCTGGCTTCCTAACGCACGGACTGCCGCCTGCCTGACATTTTCATCTTTATCCTGACAAGCGCCGATCAAGACTTGCACGATGGCTTCGGACAACGTGCGCTGGCTCCCTAACGCACTAACTGCCGCCTGCCTGACATTTATATTTTGATCCTGTAAAGCACCGATCAAAGACTGTACGGCAGCTTCGGACAATGTGCGCTGGCTTCCTAACACACTGACTGCCGCATTCCTAATCTTCTCATATTGATCCTGAAAAACGCTGATCAAGGCCTGCGCAGCAGCTTCGGACAACGTGCGCTGGCTTCCTAACGTACGGACGGCCGCTTCCCTGACATTTACATTTTGATCCTGTAAAGCGCCGATCAAAGACTGTACGGCAGCTTCGGACAATGTGCTCTGGCTTCCTAACACACTGACTGCCACATTCCTAATCTTCTCATATTGATCCTGAAAAATGCTGATTAAGGCCTGCACAGCGGTTTCGGACAAGGTGCGCTGAGCTTCTAACGCACGGACTGCTGCCTGCCTGACATTCTCATCTTTATCCCGTAAAGCACCGATCAAGGCCTGCACAGCGGCGTCGGACAACATACTCTGAGCTTGTAACACACTGGCTGCCGCTTCCCTGATATGCCCATCGTGATCTCGTAAAGCGCTGATCAAGGCCTGCATAGCGGTTTCGGACAACGTGCGCTGAGCTTCTAACGCACGGACTGCTGCCTGCCTGACATTCTCATCTTTATCCCATAAAGCGCCGATCAAGGCCTGCACAGCAGCGTCGGACAACGTACTCTGAGCTTGTAACACACTGGCTGCTGCTTCCCCGATATACCCATCGTGATCTCGTAAAGCGCTGATCAAGGCCTGCACAGCAGCTTCGGATAACGTGCCCTGAGCTTTTAATGCACGGGCTGCCGCATTCCTAACGGCTGCATTCTTGAAATACTTATCTTGATTCCGTAAAGCGCCGATCAAGGCCTGCACGGCGATTTCGGACAACGCACTCTGATTCCCTAACGCATTAGTTGCCATATGCCTGACATACTCATCTTCATCTCGTAAAGCGCCGATCAAGGCCTGCTCGGCGGCTTCGGACAACGTGCTCTGGCCTTCTAACGCACGGGCTGCCGCTTCCCTGATATGCCCATCGTGATAAGCCTGTATCAAAGCCTGAACAGCGCTCCCTGACAGTGTACGCTGCCTGCCTAACGCACTGGCCACCGCAGACCTGACCCTCAAAGCGCTATCCTGTAAAGCTTTAATCAAGGCCTGCACGGCCGTTTCGGACAGCGCAGTGTGAGCGGCTAACACACGGACTACCGCCTCCCTGATATCACTATTTTTATGCTGTAAAACTTGAATTAAAGCCTGAACAGCAAACTCTGACAGCGTAATCTGAGCGGCTAACATACGGACTGCCGCCTCCCTGATATTCCCATCGCTATCTTGCAAAGCCTTCATTAAAGCCCGAATGGTAGATTCTGGACGAATTTCTATAAAAGCTTGATTAAGCTTTTCCACTTGCTGAGCTTCTAAAGGAACAGATTTGATTCCTACCGATGTATAAAAATAGAGGCTGTTTTGTTGAATATAAAGCGCAGAAGTCTGTCCGCCTAGCAGAAGAAAAACGCTGCTATAGAGGGCTTGAATCTGATCCACATCTAAGCTTGGAAGCAATGTATAAAGCGAGTCAGTATGAGAACTTAATGCCCTGGCTGCAGCATGCCTAATATTCTTACCTTTACCCTGTACTGCTGTGGTCAACGCTAAAATGGCATCATCAGGCATGGTCTTCTGCTCTTCTAACGCGCTGGCCGCCGTAATTTTGATCTCATCTTCTTCGTCCTGGAGCATAGCGCTCAAGGACAAAATAGTATTGGAAGGCAATGTTTTCTGCTCACCTAATACCCTGGCTGCTGCTGCCTTAACCTTTTGGTCTTGATGCTGTAGCGCGGCGCTCAAGGCTGAAATGGCGTGATCAGACAGCGTCTTTCGCTTGCGTAATATCTTGATTACCGCAGCACGGCTATCCTTATCACCCTTCTGTAGTTTAGTAATCAACGCTAAAATAACATCATCAGGCAAAGTTTTCTGTTCGGATAAATTTCTAATTGCCTCAACCCTGATATATTTATTTTTATTCTGTAGTGCAGTGATTAAAGGCAAAATGGCATTATCAGGCACTATTTTTTGCTCATCTAATGCACTAGCTGCCGCAATCCTGACATCGTCGTCTTTATCCTCTATCACTATGGTGTTCAAAGTCGAAATAGCACTATCAGACACGGTTTTCTGCTTACCTAATGCATTAACTACCGCAATCCTGACCTCCTTATTTTCACTTTTTTTTAGCGCTGTGGTGCTTAAAGCCGAAATGGCGTAACCAGGCAACATTTTATGATCGCTTAATGCACTGGCTACTTCAGCCCTAATATATTCATCTTCACTCTTATCCTCGAGCACAGTGATTAAGGCCAAAATGGCATGGTCAGGCAGCATTTTCTGCTCGCCTAATGCACTGGCTGCTGCATATCTAATATCCTCATGTTCGTATTTATTCTGTAGCGTAGTGATTAAGGTTGAAACGGCCTGATCAGGCAGTGTTTTCTGATTGCCTAATGCCCGTGCTACCGCAGAATTGACATCTTCATATTCATATATATTCTGTAGCGTAGTGATTAGGGTCGCAATGACGTCATCAGGCAATGTTCTCTGCTCGCCTAGTACATGGGCTGCAGCCACTCTGACATCATTTTCATTTTCACTGTTTTGTAGAACTGCGCTCAGCGCTGAAATTGCTTTAGCAGGCAATGTTTTTTGTTCATTTAATGCTCTAGTTATTGAATCCCGGGCATCTTCGTTTTGATCCTGTAGCATAGTGATCAAGGTCAAAATGCCATTGTCAGACAAAGTCGGACGCGCTCCTAAAGTGTGGATGATATTCGTCCTGCCTTCAGTCTGATCTAGGCAGTTAAGCAACAGGTCCTCTGGGAAAATTCTCTGGCAACCTAATTGGCTCACATCATTGTTTTCAGACTCTATCTCAAAACGTAACCATTGCATTAAATCCGCTTCAAGTTTATGGACCGTTTTTTTATCCAAGTGGATACGGGCCTCATTCAGACAGCCCATCATTACTTGCTGATGACGCATACCAATCAGGTCCCGTGGCTCCTGCTCTAACAGAGTAAAGAAACGCTCTAGTGGCACACCCTTCAATAGCCCAGCCACCATCCACCACACGATCTCATAACGCGGGTTATATTTATGCGTAGCGATGAACGTTTCAAGCTCTGTTTGGTTAGGCATCACGCCTAGGCTAATTTGTGTGGCTTTGGTAGAAGCCGGCCCTTCTACCGCTTTTAAATAGGTTTGCAGATGCTTTACCAAAAATTTGGCCGCAAAAAACTCCTGAAACGTTAAATGCAAGAAATGATAATAGCGCTCAGCCTCGGGCCGCTCGGCATCCGCTGTATGTAAAAAAGAGGTACGCTTGAGGCCTTCCGTAAAGCTAAAAGGTGATTGGATCTTTAAATACTCTTTTTCAAGCTCGTCTTGACGTTGATCTAATTCGTCTAAAGTAAACTCGATTCGCCCTGCTTCTAATCCTTTAAATGCTAAATAGCCTAAATAATCTATCTCCGCACCCATGAGTTGTTCTAGCTTCAACTTTGACGAACGCTGGATCAACGATGGCGATAACGCTTGGCCGTTATTGTCTTTCTTTTCTAAGCGTCCCCCATCTTTGCGCCATAACTTATCCGTCATCGCCTCATAGATCATCGACATCGTAATGGATGTTTGATTTTTAGGCAGTTTATCCCAGCTATAACACAGCGCATCCAGCTGAATCGGAATATTCACCAGACCTTGAATCAGCGGCATACGATCGATCAATGCCTGAATAGCTTCTTGATCCGACGCAGGTGCGTACGTCTTAATATACGCTCTCACATTCTCTGGATTAAACCCGATCGTCTCCAATTCCAAATCCAGTCGACCGAGTAATTGCGCATTGACTCCCGCAGGACGAGACGTCACAAGAATATACTTTTGATTGATTAACTCCTGTAAAAACCCTCTTAATGGTCGCCCCTCATCCAACTCTTCGACCACCTCATCTAGACCATCTAGGATAAAGAGCGTCTTATCTTGATGTGTTTTAAACGCGTCAGCGAGCGCGAGCGCCTGGCGCTGACCTTGCATCACCAGATACTGGTCGCAGAGCAATTCCTCCAAACATTTAGGCGAGCGCGTCTTCAGCTGCCGTAACGGTAACCATAATAGGCAATCAAACTGCTCTTGCCAAAGCCTGTGATGCTGATAGTCATACACCAGCTTTTTGCATAAGGTCGTCTTGCCGATCCCGGCTCGTCCTTGAATCAGAATGCGTTGAGGTATCGCTTCTGAGCCATCTCGTAATTTTTGTGTTTTAAACAGTTGATCGAGTGGAATGACTTTACTTGGATTCGTGGCTTGAAGTTGCTCGCTACTCGGCAGACGCTCAAAGGTAGAGGCTTGCTTTTTCAACTCTTCCTGATCTTTTTCACGTTGTGCCTGACTTTCTACAATCGCTAGATTAATGTAGCAATCAGCTAGCGACATTTCATCGCCTGATACCCTCTGAATCGAGAGATTCGAGCTTTGATAATGTTTGTACAGTACTTCACGCAGATCTGGGAGCTTGGGTAGATGCAGTTCTTTTATTTTCCTCTTGTGCTGCAGGATAGAGACAAGCTGGCTGTTTAGCTCCCTCTCTATATCGCTGAAAATGCCGTCTACAAGTTCGACAAACGCAAGCCCGTCAAGCATTAAAGGCTCATTCTTTAACTGGGAAATACACTTATCGTACCCCTGCCAAAACTTGTTCAAAAATGTTGTAGCTTCATGACTACCCACTAACAGACGCTCGATCAGCTTAAACAGCACTAGGTGCCGGCTTTGATTCGGATACACCTCTCGCCCCGCTTGGACTTGCGCCTCAAATCGAGGAATATCTTCCATGCGAACCGTGGTCTGGGGAATAAAATGACCCAAGCATTCCTTAGCACTCTTTGGGGTTAACGAAACCGGGATAATGCCGTGTTGATCCTCCTGCCGCTCTGCTCGGATTTGCAAAAAAGCCATTTCCGTCAACACATGATGGAACCCTACCTTATATTTTTGCTCTTGTGAAAATCGTCTCATCACCTCACGAATGGCCGAAGTGCTCCGTGTTTCGCAATCTTTGCTATAAGCAACTCGGAGTTGCTGATAAAAACTTTCATAGTGTGGCCATTCTTTCAGGTATTTTTCCAATACCTCAGAACAACATACCACCACCTTATCGACCGGTTCCACATCGGCTCTCAATTGAGTCGGCAACAAACAGAGTTGACTGGTTAAGATATCTTCCAGTTTGCCATCCTCTTTCAATGCTTGCGAGGCCATTAAATGTGCTTGCCCCATCGGCGTTTGATCGGAGTACAGGTTGACTCGGATTTGAGATAACTTCCTGATTAAATATTTAGACGTATCTGCATCCGCTTTTCCATACGCTGGATTGTCGTGCGCATACACCAGAAACAGGCTAGTTTTATTGGACAACCCTAAAGAGCCCAACGTAGACAACGCCTTTTCAAACAAATAATCCACTTGTTTGCTTTTTTCTGGATTAGCTGCAACGCCTGGCTCTTGACACGCACTTAATGGAAGTCCACTTATAAAAGTCAAGTATTCCTTACATATCGTATCGAAGGTTATTTTTGCTCTTGAATCACCAGGATTTCTTTCATGTTCCGTTTTAGCCTTTTTTATCGCCTTTTCGTACCATTTTTTGGCTTCCTCTAGATTTCCCATCGCTTTATACGCTTGCGCTTGGCCTAACAAATGCTGCGAGGATATGCCTAGATGCTGTGAAGACAGGGCGGGCGATGACGGACGCATCCCAGTGATGAAGTTAAACAATTTCTTCTCCAACTTGTTCAAGTTTTTATATTTCAGCAGCCTATTTACAAAGAATTTCCCGGTAACGCCACAAAAATAATCGGGTGCATATCCACGCCTCTAAATATCTATAGATGCTAGATTTTCCACAGTATAGGCATTACAAATAAAAGCGCCTCCCATAAATCCACAAAAACATTTGCAGGACAAACGGTTAATGCAGTTACACAGGGAGGCGCTCATAAACAGGTATAGAGAATGTTTTAATTTTCAATCAAAATCACTTTCCTTCCCGGAAAATATTGGATCAGACTCTTCTGAGTCAAGCTCTGATGATTCTGATTCATCAGAGCTGTCTTCTATAGCTAATTTTGATAGGTCTGCTTGGACTGCTGTAAAAGCTTGAGTCAGTTTATCGATTTGCTCAACCTCTACAGGAACAGATTGAGGTCCAGCTGGCGTATAAAAATAAAGCCTATTTTCTTGAACGTACAACAGTGCAATATGGATAAGGCTGTGGCTCAACAAAATTCTCTTATACACTATTCGAATTTGATCCTCTTCTAGCTCGGGTAGCATGGTGTAAACCCGCTCAAGTTGTAAAGACAACACACGGGCTGCCGCAGACCAGACCCTACTGTTTTCATGCTGTAAAGCCTGTATCAAAGCCTGGATGGCAACCTTTGGCATCATCCTCTGGTGAGAGTGAAATGATGCAGCGTTTGCCGCCCCCCAGGTCCCAACATCTTCATACTGTAGAGCCTGGATAAAGGTCTGAACGATAGTCTCTGTCCACATAGTCTGAACGCCTAACGCTGTAACTGCCATAGATCTGACATCACGGTCTTCATCCTGAGAGGCCTGGACTACAGCTTGGACAGCCGTCTCTGATATTGCCCTCTCACTGCATAAGGCACTGACTGCCGCATACCTGGCATTACTGTCTTTATCCTTTTCTAAAACCGAGATCAATGCCTGGACGACAGTCGCTGGCAGCGTCTCTTGGCCCCATAACACGCGGGCTGCCGCATATCTGGCATCACTGTCTCCATGCTGTAAAACCGGGATTAAGGCCCGGACAGCGGTTTCTGACCATGTAGTCTGGCTAGGCTGGCGGTGTAATGCACGGGCTGCCTCAGACCTGACAAACTTGTCTTCATGCTGTAAAAGCGGGATAACCGCCTGGATAGCGGCCTCAGAATGTACTCCCAGCCAGCCTAGCAGCTTGCCCTTCCCTAGTAGATAGACGGCCGCATCTCTCATAGACGGCTCTTCATGCTGTAAAGCCTGAATTGAGTCTAGGACGGCAGCTTCTGGCAGCGCCCACCATTCTTCTAGCGCTCTGTCTGCCGCAGCACGGACATTAGGATCTTCATCGCGGAAAGCCACATGCAAGACCTGAGAGGTGGTATTTGACAGCGTATTCAGTCTTTCTAATGCCCTATCTGCCGTAGATCTGACAGCATTGTCCTTATCCTGTAAAGCCAGGGTCAAGGCTTGGACGGCGCTCTTTGACAGCGGCACCCACCTTTCTAGCTCGCTGGCTGCCGTATATCTGACATCTTCTTCTTCATTATCCTGTAAAACCTGGATCAAGGCTTGTATGACCTCCCACCGCTCTTCTAACGCACTGGCTGCCGCAGACCTGACCTTACTATCTTCATGCTGTAAAGCCTGAATCAAGCTCTGGACAGCAGCCTCTGACAGCGCCCCCCGCTCTTCTAACACACGCTGTACCGCAGACCAGACCGAATAATCTTCATGCTGCAAAGCCTCGATCAAAGCAATCTGGACAGCAGCTTCTGACAGAGTTTTCTCACTATTTAACGCACGGACTGCTGCAACACTGACATCACTGTCTTCATCCTGTAAAGCCTGGATCAAAGCGTTCTGAACTGCAGCCTCTGACAGCAGCATCTTCCCACTACCTAACGCATGGGCTGCAACAACCCTGACATCACGGTCCTCATTATCCTGTAAAGCTTGAATCAAGGCTTGGACTGCGATTTTTGACAGCATCATTTGAGTGCCTAACGCATGGACTGCCGCAGACCTGACAGAACGTTCTTCATGCTGCAAAGCCTCGATCAAAGCCCAGACCATGCTCTCTGACAGCGTAGTCTGACTGCCTAACGCATGGGCTGCCGCAAACTTGACATTCCATTTTTCATGCTGGCAAGCCTGGGTCAAGGCCTGGACAGCGCTCTCTGACAGCATTGCCTGACGGCTTAACGTACTGGCTGCTGCATCCCTGGCATCGCTTGTTTCATGCTGTAAAGCCTGGATCAAGGCCTGGACGGCGCTCTCTGACAGCGTCGTCTGACGGCCTAATGCATGGGCTGCCGCAGACCTGACATTACTGTCTTTATGCTGACAAGCCAGGATCAAGGTCTGGGCGGTGCCCTCTGACAGCGTCATTTGACGGTCTAATGCACTGGCTGCCGCAGACCTGACCTTATTGTTCTCATCCTGTAAAGCTAAGATCAAAGCCTGCACAGCGTTCTCTGACAAAACGGGGCGTGCTCCCAAGGTGTAAAGAATATTGCATTTTACTTTCCGACTCTCAGCCTGGCTTAGGCTAGAAAGCAACGCATGCTCCGGGAAAGTGCTCCGACGACCTAATTGGCTACTGTCATATGTGTTCAGTAGTTTTATCTCAAAATGCAACCACTGCGTTAACTCTGTTTCCAGTCTAAGGATTCCCGTTTTGCTCAATTGGGTCCGAGCTTCATTTAAACAGCCCATCATCACCTGCTGATGACGTATGCCAATCAGGTCACGCGGTTCCCGCTCTAACAGAGTAAAGAAACGCTCTAGTGGCGCACCCTTCAATAGCCCAGCCACCATCCACCACACGATCTCATAACGCGGGTTATATTTATGCGTAGCAATGAACGTTTCAAGCTCTGTTTGGTTAGGCATCACGCCTAGGCTAATTTGTGTGGCTTTGGTAGAAGCCGACCCTTCTACCGCTTTTAAATAGGTTTGCAGATGCTTTACCAAAAATTTGGCCGCAAAAAACTCCTGAAACGTTAAATGCAAGAAATGATAATAGCGCTCAGCCTCGGGCCGCTCGGCATCTGCTGTATGTAAAAAGGAGGTGTGCTTAAGGTCTTCCGTAAAGCTAAAAGGCAATTTGATCTTTAGATACTCTTTTTCAAGCTCGTCTTGACATTGATCTAATTCGTCTAAAGTAAATTCGATTCGCCCTGCTTCTAATCCTTTAAATGCTAAATAACCTAAATAATCTATCTCTGCGCCCATGAGTTGTTCTAGCTTCAACTTCGACGCTCGTTGGATCAACGACGGTGATAACGCTTGGCCGTTATTGTCCTTCTTTTCTGAGCGCCCCCCATCTTTGCGCCATAACTTATCGGTCATCGCCTCATAGATCATCGACATCGTAATGGACGTTTGATTTTTAGGCAGTTTATCCCAGCTATAACACAGCGCATCCAGCTGAATCGGAATATTCACCAATCCTTGAATTACTGGTGTGCTGTTGATGAATTGCTGAATCTCAGCTTGATTTGACTTAAGCGCAAATTTTTGAATATAAGTCTGTACATTGGCTTGACTAAATCCAACTGTTTCTAATTCTAGATCCAGCTTATTAAGCGTTTTTGCATCAACCCCGGTAGGCCGGGAAGTGATAACAACATACTCTTTCTCAAGTAATACCCTTAGAAAGGTTCCTAACGGGTTTTCTCCACCCAGTTCGCTAGCGACCTCATCCAAACCATCTAGAATAAAAAGCGTTTCGCCTTCATGCGCGTGAAAAACTTTCGATAACGCCTGCGCTTGGCTACTTTCATGACCCACAAAATACTGATTGCACAACAAGTCTTCTAAGCGTTTGTGGGAGTGCGTCTTGAGTTCCCGTAAAGGTATCCACAACACGCTCTTAAACCGATCCTGCCACCGTCCATTCTGATAATATTCATGCACCAGTTTTTTACATAACGTGGTCTTGCCTATCCCTGCTCGCCCTTGAATCAAAATCCGTTTGGGCTGCCCTTCTAAGCCATTTCGCAATTGCTGTGGCTCAAAAAGCTTTTCTAACTTAATCAATTTGTTTGGATTGGTCGTCTCAATCTGTTCTCCGCTCGGCAGGCGTTCAAAAGTTATGGCTTGCTTTTCCAACGCTTTTTTATCTTTTTCACGTTGCGCCTGACTTTCAACAATTGCGAGATTGATATAACAGTCCTTAAGCAGCATTTCCTGACCTGATACCCGCAAAATCGACAGATTCGAGCGTTGATAATGCTGATACAGCGCTTCCCGCAGATTTATTAAGGGGAGCTTAGGTGGAAACAGTTCTTGTACTATCTTCGTGTGCAGTATGCGTGTTTCGGATAGATGCCATGCTTGATCTCTGCACTGCTCAATCTGTATGGCTTTGAAGATGCCGTCCACTAGGCCGGTAAACTCATACCAGTCAAGCGTTGAGGGCTTACTCTTTAGCCGGGAAATACACTCGCTGTATCCATGCCAAAATTTGTCCAGAAATGTTTGCACCTCATTGCTCTTCACGAACAACCGCTCGATCAGTTTAAACAGCGTTAGGTGTAGGCCTTGATTCAGATACACCTCTTTTCCTGCTTGAATTTGCGCTTCAAATCGGGTGATATCATTGATGCGAACCCGCGTTGGATCTATAAACTTATCCAGACATGGTCCATAGCTGTTGAGCGTCAAAGAGACCGGGATAATGCCGTGCTCATCGCCCAATTTTTCTTCCCGGATTTGTAAAAATGCCATTTCCGTCAATACATGATGAAAGTCTTTTGGCAATGAACAGGTACTGGCAAAGGCACGGATAACGCTTCGTATGTGCTTCGGGTTACTAGGTTCTTTGCAGTCCTCTTCATACGCCGCTTTAACCTGCTTGTAAAAATCTGGATAACCTTCCCATTTCAGATAATTTCCCAGCACTTCTGAACAGCACACTACGACCTTCTCAACCGGCTCCACATTATCTTTTAATTGGGTGGGTAATAAACAAAGCTGACTGGTTAAAATATCTTCTCTCAATTCTTCCGAGGCCCTTACATACGGCTGCCCCATCGGCGTTTGATCGGAATAGAGGTTGCCCCGAATTTGAGATAATTTCTCTATCAGATATTTAGACGTATCTGCATCCGCCTTTCCATACGCTGCATTGTCGTGCGCATACACTAGAAACAGGCTAGTTTTATTGGATAACTCTAAGGATTGCAGTGTCAATAGCGCCATTTCAAACAGATAATTTACTTGCCTGCTTTTTTCCTGGACCGACGAAGCCATTGGCAGTTCCTGAGTAGCCGTTAAGGCAGACGGAACAACTGATGCAACTAATTCAGACGAGGAGCGTTTCTTAAAAAAAGAAGGCTGAGTAGCGCTAGATAAAGCTTGTGCTGCATCCTGTGCCCTTTGGACAGATAGAGGCTGCTGTGT
>JASSUK010000034.1:0-131704 GCA_031963045.1 Mycoavidus cysteinexigens | reverse complement strand
ATGCAACGTCAGGATTTCCAAGCAGTCGAAATTCTGTTGGCACATCAGGCGGATGTCACCCTAACGAATCAGCACAATCAGGATGCACTTGAGCTCGCTTCTGCTGATCCATCGATGTTTGCGACATTCGCCCATTCTACCGATCTACCGCAAGTGACTATCAATCTACCGCAAGTGATTTGGAGTGTTGTGAACAGTCATGGAAATAACCGGATCAGCGCCATCAAGGAACTGCTAGCCAGCACGAACAAGGATCATAACTACCTGTATGAACTATTGACCAGCGTAGTGGACACCGGCTCCGTTGCCAATGCAAAACAATGCGTCGTGCTGTATCGGCAGCTCTACCCCGATGCCCCCTCGTTGCTGGAATCAGCTTATCAAGCTTATCGGCGCTCAGAAGAGCCGGAGCAAACAACCCATGCGCGCGTTTTAAGCTGGTTATTAGAGAACCACAACAACCCCTATACCGCCTTCAACAGCAAACTGGCTGAAATCAAAACAGAACCCAGGTTAGGTAAAATTTACCAGGATTGGTACGACAAGCAATGGGAGACACTCACCCAGCGCCTCAACCACAAACTTCAGTTCAAAAGGGTTCATGACGTTTTAGAGATGTTGAAGTTGCTGTTGCCTCAAATAGAAGCCAGTTGTGCGCAAGCTAACCACAACGCATACGACGACGCATCCTGGGTGCAGCTGTTCCTATTTTTTGAGATGGTGATAACCACCCAAGTCAGCAACGTGGTGCCTGAAGCGCTGATAACCGCCATGCAAAGCGCAGCTACGCCCATTGAGCAAGCCATTATCCGTGAAGCGCTAGAGCAACCGTATTTACGAGATCTCATAACGAGTCAAGCCTCTGCGCGCAGCAGCTCCGGCAAATGTGAGATTCTCTAGGGTGATTTAATAACCTTATTTATGATCTCTATCAGCTTCAAGCGTTGAGATCTATGCGGTGTTAAACAGCATCATCGTTGTGATATTTTGGAGACTTTTTAAAGGAGATGGGATGGATATCAACAACCAAGCCATCGACGAAGTGGTGCTAGCACTGCTTCACTTGAATTTATGCGACGTGAATCAGTCCTGGAAAAGCTTGGATTGGTCAGCGTTGAACCGGCTGCACGCCAAAGGCTTTATTGATGACCCGGTCAACCGTGCGAAGTCGGTGTGGCTGACGGAAGAAGGATTGCGAGAAGCCGAACTGCAGAATAGGGGAGATCAATACCCCGCCCGCTCGGCTTTACCTGTGCGCTCTAAAAGGCTTTGCACCACAGCATGGGGTGAAGCACCTTCAAATAATACGGCGCATACAGCCTGTGTAATGGGCATGGTGAGGGAGTGTGCTTGTGCCAGTGCAAGCACGGTTTGCGCGCAGCGTACGCCTTCGGCAACATGTCCTAACGATCCCAAAATGGCATCAAGCGGCAGGCCTTCTCCTAGCTTCTGACCTACTGCACGATTGCGCGAGAGCTCGCCTGTAGCCGTCAAAATTAAATCGCCGACTCCACTTAAACCCATAAACGTTTGTGCATGTGCACCCAGCGCCACCCCTAAACGAGTCATCTCCGCCAAACCGCGTGTGAGTAACGCCGCGCGCGCATTAAAGCCTAGCCCAAGTCCGTCTGAAAGCCCCGCTGCAATGGCCAGCACATTTTTCACTGCACCGCCTACTTCAACGCCTACTACATCTTGCTCGGTATAAATACGTAAAGCCCCTTTGTGGAAGGCGGCTACGGTGCGTGAGCAGCATAGAGGAGCGGTACTCGCTACAGTCAGCGCAGCAGGGAGCCCTTGCGCTACTTCACGCGCAAAGCTAGGCCCAGACAGCACGCCGCATCGAAGCGTAGAGCCCAGTACTTCAGCAACCACTTGATGGGGGAGGGCATGCGTTCCTACTTCAAAACCTTTACAGACCCAGATCAAATCAGCAGGCAGGTAACCTGTTTGCTGTATGGCTTGGCACAGTCCTCGCAGCCCTGCAACGGGCACAGCCACCACACATAGTGCGTCTTCATGTGCGCTATGTTGGAGTGCAGCGAGAAAACCTTCTGTTTGTCCTCCTGCATACTGCAAGTCAGGGCAGAGCGTGATATCCGGTAAATAGGCTGTATTTCGCTTATCTTTTGCTAATTGTTTAGAAAATTCGGCATCACGCGACCATAGCACCGTGTCATGATGATGGGCCAAATGGTGGGCGAGGGCGGTACCCCAGGCGCCAGCGCCTAGAACGGTGATTTTCATAAGTTGGTATGCGTTAAAGGGTGGAATAGGCCTTCTCTTAGTTCGAGTGCCCGGTCACAACGCCTTGCAAGATTTAGGTCATGCGTGACAATAACAAAGCTCGTGCCCAGGGTCTCAGACAAATTTAGCATGTCCATAAATACCTGCTCTGCAATGCGATTATCTAAATTGCCTGTAGGCTCATCGGCCAGCACACAGGCTGGGCGGGTGACTAAAGCACGCGCCAGCGCTACACGCTGACGTTCCCCGCCTGAGAGTGCGCTGGGACGATGTGTAGTGCGCTTCGCTAATCCCACGCGCTCGAGCATTGCGCGTGCCTCCTCATAGGCTTGCGAAGCCTGCATACGGCGAATAAGTAATGGCATGGCGACATTATGCAGCGCATCAAATTCAGGGAGCAGGTGATGAAACTGATAGACAAAACCCAAGCTGCGATTGCGTAATGCACACTGAGCCCCATCAGAGAGGGTATGTAGATCATGCCCCAGCAAGCTAACTTGTCCTGCTAAAGGCGTATCCAAGCCTCCCAAAATATGCAGGAGTGTACTTTTACCTGAGCCCGAGGCACCTACAATAGCAATTTTTTCACCCGCTTTTACGCGTAGGCTCACACCGCGCAGTACTTGAACGGGGGTAGGGCCTTGCATAAATACTTTGCTTAAATTCTGGGCTTCAAGGACAAGAGTGGGATCAGTTTGTGCGCTATGAATATTTTGATCTTTGATATCTGAATCCGAAGAAAGAAGGGCGGATTTACTCATAGCGTAGCGCCTGTGCAGGATGAATGCGGGAGGCTTGCCAGCTGGGGTAGAGCGTAGCTAGCGCACACAGGGTGAAAGCTATACCTGCTATGCGTGTGACATCTGCCAGTTTCAGTTCAGAAGGCAGCTCATTAATAAAATATACGCTAGGAGGTAAAAAATGTATGCCAAAAGCATGCTCGATAATAGGCAACACTTCGGGGATGCTCACGGAGATCAGGCAGCCCAGCGCCACACCTAGGCCTGTACCGATTAAGCCAATCGTTAAACCCTGAAGAATAAAGATTTTCATAATCGAGCAAGGCTTAGCGCCTAGCGTTCGTAAAATGGCAATATCCGCTTGTTTATCCGTTACTGTCATCACCAAAGAAGAGACTAAATTAAAAACAGCCACGGCAATGATCAAGGTCAGAATGATAAACATCATGCGTTTTTCGATCTGTACGGCAGAAAACCAGGTTGCGTTTTGCTGTGTCCAGTCTGAAACAGCTAGCTCACTCGATAACTGATTTGCAATTTCTCGAGCCACCTGCGGCGCATGTTGCATGTCTTCAATACGTAAGCGCACCCCTGTTGGTGCACCAAGGCGTAAAAAAGTTTCTGCATCTGCAATATGGATCAAGGCCAGTGCACTATCAAAAGTGTAATGCCCCGACTGAAAAATGCCAGTCACTCTAAACATTTTTAACCGAGGCGC
The DNA here is from genome assembly GCA_031963045.1 of Mycoavidus cysteinexigens. GTDB lineage: Bacteria > Pseudomonadota > Gammaproteobacteria > Burkholderiales > Burkholderiaceae > JASSUD01. The sequence goes on along the minus strand of JASSUK010000034.1, from coordinate 127,999 downwards.
AAGCCCTGCCGGGCTGATGGTGCCTTGAGGGGCAATGAGGGTGATAGGGTCGCCCACGCGTACGCCCAGCGCGGCAGCCAAATCTGCTCCCAGTACGATGCCAAAGCGCCCAGCAGTAAGGTCAGACAATTGCCCAACCTGCATTTGCCGATGAAAATCGGAAACCTGTGATTCTAGCGATGGATCAATCCCTCGTAGCCCAATCCCACTAATAGCCCCCCGATGCGTGAGCAAAGCCTGAGATTCAATAGTGGGCGCACCTGCTTTAACCTGCGCATTGCGCTGCGCAGTACGCAAAATAGCCTGCCAATCAGGCAGTGCCCCTTGCGCGCGCGTAGGCGAAAAAATTTCAATATGCGCCAGCACGGACAGCATGCGATTGCGCACTTCCTTTTGAAATCCATTCATTACAGAAAGTACAACAATTAAAGCCGCCACACCCAGCGCAATACCCAGCATGGAAACTAATGAAATAAAAGAAATAAAGCCATTGCCTGTACTGCGCTTTCCAACGCGCGTATAGCGCCAGGCGATTTGCCATTCGTAGGGGAAGTTCAAGCTTTTCCTTTTTTTGGGGGGAGGAGTCGGGCATGTCCTCAAGCAATTGAGGACATGCCCTAAACCAAAGCCAGTCTACAGAGTGACCTTTGAAAGTTTAGAGACCACGATATCTGCAGCTTCTTCAAGCGGAATCAACATGGCTTTTTCATCGCGTCGGCCTTGATATTCCACGCACCCAGACTCTAAATTACGCTCACCAATTACTAAGCGGTGTGGAATGCCAATCAGTTCCCAGTCCGCTAGCATGGCACCAAGACGCTCTTCACGATCATCGAGCACGACATCCACGCCTGCTTTTTGCAGTGCAGCATAGAGCGCTTGACTGGTTTCACGAACACGCTCATTGCGACTATAAGACAAGGGGCAGAGCACCACTTCAAAGGGCGCCAGTGCTTCAGGCCATATTATTCCCCGAGCATCATAGTTCTGCTCAATAGCTGCACCTAAAATGCGGCTCACCCCTATGCCATAACAGCCCATGCTGATGGGTTGTGTACGGCCTGTCTCATCGAGCCAGGTTGCTCCCATTGCCTCGGAATAACTCGTACCTATTTGAAATACATGCCCTACCTCAATTCCACGGCATACGGCTAAGGTACCTTTGCCATCCGGTGAGAGATCGCCTTCACAAGCATTACGTAGATCGGCTCCTTCTGGTGCTGCGAGATCACGTTCCCAGTTCACTCCTCGATAGTGAGCGTGGGCCTCATTGGCCCCAATGACAAAATCCCTCATTTGCAATACCGCCCAATCGGCAATGATTTTTATAGGGGAGGGCGTTGTTTGAGCCTCGGTGGATTCTGCTTGAAAGAGCGGGCCTATATACCCTGGAGGCGTTTTAAACCACTGCAAAATTTCGGTATCGCTTGCAAAACGGAATGCATCCCCAATGACCTTATGCGCTTTAATTTCATTAAAAGTATGGTCTGCGCGCACCAGTGCCAAAACAGGGTAGGGTGCTTGCCCTTCTTTTTGAGCAATTAGCACAATCGATTTGACTACGTGCGTAATAGGGACTTCTAAAAAAGCAGCGACTTCTGCGCAGGTCGTTGTGTTTGGCGTGGCTACACGTGTGAGCGTCTCATGCGGTGCTGGGCGTTTGCCTGAAGGGGGGAGCGCCTGTGCAACCTCTATATTTGCTGCATATTGAGATTCTGGACAATACGCCAGCGCATCTTCCCCCGCCGCCGTAATGACATGAAACTCTTGCGAAGCTTGCCCGCCGATCGCTCCGTTGTCCGCTTGTACCCGACGAAAAACCAACCCAAGGCGCGTAAAAATCCGTTCATACGCCAACACCATTTTGTCGTAACTTGCTGCTAAACCCTCTGCATCGCGATCGAAAGAGTAGGCATCTTTCATTAAAAACTCACGACCGCGCATCACACCAAAGCGAGGCCGTATTTCATCGCGAAACTTGGTTTGAATCTGGTAGAGGTTACACGGCAGGTGGCGATAGCTTTTAATCAGCTGACGGGCAAGATCTGTCACGACCTCTTCGTGCGTGGGTCCAATAACAAAATCGCGATCATGGCGATCTTTAAAACGAAGCAGCTCAGGACCATATTTCGTCCAGCGCTGTGATTTTTTCCATAACTCTGCAGGCTGGACGCTGGGCAGTGCAACTTCTAATGCACCTGCGGCTTGCATTTCTTCTCGAATAATCGCTTCAACTTTTCTCATTGAGCGCAGCGCAAGCGGCAAATAACTATAAATGCCACTTGCCACACGGCGAATCATCCCTGCACGTATCATCAGCTTATGACTGGCAGTCTCTGCATCGCTAGGTGCTTCTTTCAGCGTACGGATTAAAAAGTGAGAAGCCTTCATGCATGGATTCCAAAAAATCAGTTAAAACGAGTGATGCAGCATCAGCATGCCGAAGAATGCAATGGATAGCTGCGCAAAAGGCCTAGAGTCTGCCTTAATTTAGCAGCTCGGTAAATTGGTAGGTAAAAATTATCACGCTATTTTGTGATGCATGGCTATCTTTTTGGTGTGCAGTACAGAAATTTTGGATCCATCACTGGAGGTATAAGAACGTATGATATTTTTTAGTTGACGCTCTCCCAAGTCAAATAAATCCCCAATAAAATTTAAGGGGATAAATTTATCTTCCCTTGGTCGGTATTTTTTATTTTTATCCGAAATTTTTCTATAGGTATCCATCACTAATTCTTGAAATTCTTTAGAGTAAAGTTTTAATTTGTCTTTATGTTTTTTATTATTATTTGAATGGATATAAGCTATATAAGTATTATCTTTTTTTAGGTGACTGGATTTTTTTAAAAAATCTTTTCTTCCAAGAGTTTCATTTATAATAATTTGTATTTTATCTTTAAATGTATTTATTAGTACATTTTCTTTTGGCCTGATTGGTTTATATAGGGTATCTGCACTCTTTTTTGGGGCTGTAAAAGGTAGAGTGGCCATATGCATTGCAGTGTTTGCTACCCTATTTTTTGGAATGCAGGGTATCGTAGCAAGTTGTATAGGGGAAGGTGCATACAATGCAACATCATTTTTTTTAAGCAGAGGAATATGGAGGGCGGTATTATCAAATGTATTATCAGAAAATACAGTATGAGAAGGGCACCCCGTTTCTATCGGAGCAGGTGGTGTGTTTTCAAAGTTCTGTATAGAATAGATAATGTTTTGCATGTCTTGTGATGACAAGGGGCCTGCAGATGCTTCCATAGTATCTCCTCCTCCTTCTTCTTCTTCTGAAGTATCAAAGTAGTAAGATTCAAGAAGAGTGGGCTTGTAAGGCGCAGGAGGTGGCGGAGTAGTAAGTGGGCTATTTTGTATTGCATCTTGCGAAGAATCAATAGGCAATACATGCGTATTCAAATACTGTAGAAGCATGGAGATGATCGTATCCGATGTGTATCCATTATTGTTTAATGCCGTTATATAATTTATTAAAAAATCTGCGGTAGGGCGCATACTTTCATCGGAGTTTAATGAGCTTGCCATAAAAATTTTCTCTGGTAATGCGCTAGTATCCTGCTTGGATACTTCCGATATTTCACTCCTAATAAAAGATAAAAATGATGATGCGTTTGCAGCTGATATTCCAGGAGGGGTGAGTTGGTTTTTTACGTTGAACATATTGAGATTATAAATACATATCTTATGCGGGTTCGTGGAAGCCAAGAATGTATGAATACAAGGGTATAAGGCAATTAGAAAAGCAAGATTCTAATGAATGAGGTATTCTTATAGAAAAGGCAGGAGAGCGGAAGAAGTGAAATCTGAATTATTTTTCAGTAAGTTCAGTAAGGTATGGCCTCAATGCTCAATAGGTAGAGGCATAACACGCTATTTCCCATAAGCCATCCCATAATTCATTGGTCTAACCGGTTAAAAACGCTATATGCATTCCTTTGCACTACACACCCCTAACGATTCCCCTCTAGGTAAAGTGAGTGCGGCTGTCACGCAATATGATCCAGGTCTACTCTTCCCTATCCCCAGGCAAGCAGCACGAGAAGCGCTTGGAATAACAGCGCCTTTGCCTTTTTGGGGGCTAGATATTTGGAATGCCTACGAGCTCTCGTGGTTAGATCAGCGCGGTAAACCACACGTTGGCATCGCCACACTTACCGTACCTGCTCAATCACCCTATCTGGTCGAGTCTAAGTCGCTGAAACTCTATTTGAGCGGGTTTGCACAAATCAAAGTAGCATCGATAGAAGCAATGCGAGAAACGATGAGCCGCGATATATCGCAGGCTTGTGGTGCTCCCGTTACACTTGATCTCTTTTTACAAGAAAATTGGGCAGCTCCTCACAAACCAAACAGCGTGCTGGTGCAGCAAGAGCTAGAAGGAATCTCTTTAGATAAAATAGAGGTCGACATCAGCGTGTATGAACCCACGCCCTCTCTGCTGCGCATACATAACGAAACTACTACCGTGGAAGAAAGGTTGATCTCAGACCTATTCAAATCCATGTGCCCTGTAACCCAACAGCCAGACTGGGCAAGCATAGATATTCACTACCGTGGTGCCCCCATTGACCATGCAAGTTTGCTGCAATATTTAGTATCGTACCGTCTACATGCAGGCTTCCATGAGCAATGTGTCGAGCAGATTTTCACAGATGTGCTCAAAGTATGCGCACCTTCTAAGCTTAGTGTATATGCGCGTTTCACACGGCGCGGCGGCTTAGATATCAATCCATTTCGCAGCAACTATGAACAGGTTGTGCCAAAATTAGCTAGGACAATGCGCCAGTAAAGAGCGAGGCATCTGCCATTTTTGAATCTTGCTATGCATTGAGTATATATTCCACATTAACGGGGCTGCTATGTCTTTTCTTCTCTCTTTAAATCAGGCCTGGCAGCGCACAAATTCGCTTTTATGCGTGGGGTTAGACCCTGAGCCTGCCCGTTTTCCTGCCCATCTGGCTGGACACAAAGACGCTTTTTTTGAATTTTGTCGCGCCATTATCGATGCCACTGCGCCGTATGTCTGCGCCTTTAAACCACAAATTGCCTATTTTGCAGCACATCGCGCAGAAGAAACATTAGAACAATTAATCGAATACATTCACACACACCACCCAGGCCTGCTCGTTATTTTGGATGCAAAGCGTGGTGATATTGGCTCTACCGCACAGTGCTATGCCCGTGAAGCATTTGAACGCTATCGCGCAGATGCCCTAACCGTTAACCCTTACATGGGTCTAGATTCGATTGAGCCCTATCTAGAATATGAAGACAAAGGAGTCATTTTATTATGCCGCACCTCTAACCCAGGCGGCTCCGACCTTCAAAATCTAACTATACAAACCACTATAAATGGCTCACCAGCAGAACAGCCACTCTACCAATATGTCGCCCATCTAGCCTCACAAAAATGGAACCAAAAAGGGCAGATTGGCCTAGTAGTAGGCGCCACCTTCCCTAAAGAAATCGCTGCCGTACGCCATATAGTAGGAGAGATGCCCTTACTTATCCCTGGTATTGGAGCCCAAGGAGGCGATCTAAGCGCCACCGTCCAAGCTGGCCGCAACGCAGCAGGAACAGGCATGCTCATCAACACCTCACGCGCCGTACTCTATGCCAGCGCCAAAGAAGACTTTGCACAAGCCGCGGCACACACCGCACGTAATATGCAGCTAGCAATTAACACAGAATTACGTCAAATCAGCTGATGGATGGAGATGGTGCTATACATTTCCTCTCTTATCTTGCTAAGCTTTCTATAAGAGGTTAATCGGTAAGATAATAATTGCCCTCATCGCCTATCGCTGAGATCAGAAGTATTTAGGAAAGTAAAGCTAGCTACAGGCGCGGCAATTTTTTCTGTAATTAATACCTGGTCCTGGAGTGTCTACGATGGTATCTCCTATTTCGAACGCCACTATTCAGTCTGCTCAGACGGCGCAAAAAGCTTTAACTTCCCCATTAGTTTCACTCCCTGTTGAAATACAACTAGAAGTGCTAGATCGGCTGCATCCCTCCGATCTGCGTTCTCTATTACAAGCATTAATTACACCGACTCTCAATAATGGGTCCCCAGGCTCGCCTGTTCTCAAACTATATTTGCTGCATTGCAGGATTTTGCCAAAATATCGGCACGCTCTAGTGAGCGCAGATACTAGCTTGCTAGCCTATGCATCAAATCAATTGCAAATTTTAGGAGAAGCTGGGGAGCTCGATCAAGTTATAGAGAAATATGCATTTTTTAAGCTGTTATACCTTCTTGATAATTCATTCATATTTGAATTTTTAAAAAAAACAGTTCAACAAAACCTAGGGTTACAGAAAAAGCTATTAGATTGGGTCAAGCGCTCGGAAAAAGAAGAGGTGCAAGCTATAGCTTCGAGGGCGCTGACTTTCTTGGTGCAAAGCGGTGTCCAGCTTAATGGAGCTAATTTAAGAGGAATACGAGTTCCCTATGCGGATTTGAGTGGGGGGATGTTCGATCATGCTCAGTTACAAGATGCCGATTTAACAGGAGTCCAACTTCAGCAGGCATGGCTGCACCGTGCGAATTTAAATGGCGCGCAGATGGCTGAAGTGCAGTTTGGTGAGTTGCCATTTCTCGAAGAAGATAGCATGGCGCGAGCCTGCGCCTATTCACCGCATGGAAGAACATGCGCAGTGGGTCTTTTGAATGGCCATATCAATGTATATGATACTTCGAACTGGCAAAAGATTCAGACCTTCGTTTGCGATGGCAGGTGGAAAAATTCCATCAATAGCGTTGTGTTTTCACCCACAGGCGATCAGCTTGCCTGTGGTAGTGAAGATAATACAGTGCGTCTGTGGGATATGAAAACCGGAGACCTTCTTCACGCCTTAACTGGCCATACAAAGGAAGTTCGAAGCGTTGCGTATTCACCCAGAGGCAATCAGATTGCTTCTGGCAGTAGGGACAATACGGTGTGTTTGTGGGATGCGAAAACCGGCGTTCTTCTCCACACCTTAACTGGCCATACAAAGGAAGTTCAAAGTGTCGTGTTTTCGCCCACAGGTGATCAGCTTGCTTCTGGTAGTGAGGATAGGACAGTGCGTCTATGGGACGTAGAAATTGGTGTTCTCCTCTATACCTTAACAGGCTATGGCATTTGGTCTACTAGCGTGGTTTACTCACCGAAAGGAGATCAGATTGCGTTTGGCAGTGAAGACAATACAGTGCGTCAGTGGGATTTTAAAACGGGTGCTCCTCTTCGTCTCTTAAAAGGCCATACAAACTACGTTACGGGCGTGGCGTACTCGCCGAAAGGAGATCAGATTGCCTCTGGCAGCTTGGATAAGACAGTGTGTCTGTGGGACGCGAAAACCGGTGTTCTTCTCCGTATCTTAAGAGGCCACAAAAGCGAAGTTACCCGCGTCTTGTACTCGCCCAAAGGAGATCACATTGCCTCTATTGGCCGCCTAGACAATAAAGTGCGTCTGTGGGAGGTGAAAACCGATGCTTCCAGCCGCACCTTAAACGGCCAGACAAGCCTCATTTATAGTATCGCGTCCTCGCTCAAAAGCGCTCCCTCGGGTAGAAGGGAGTCTACGGCGCTATATAGATGGAATTGGGACACCAGTTGTCACTTCTTTCTCAATACCCCAAGCTTTAGCGTGGATTCAACTTATAGTCATGCGCGTTCACCCAAAGGCGATCAGATCGCTTCGGGTACATGGGTCAATACAGTAGGTCTGCGAGACTTAAAAACCGGTGCTCCTATCCGCACCTTACAGGGCCATAAAAGGCCAGTCTATAGCGTAGTGTATTCACCGAATGGCGATCAGCTTGCCTCTGGTAGCGGTGATAATACAGTGCGTCTATGGGATGTAAAAATTGGTGATTGTCACCATATCCTAAATGGCCATAGTAGTACGGTTAGTAGCTTGGCGTATTCACCTATAGGCGATCAGCTTGTCTCTGGTAGTCATGACTATACATTGCGTCTATGGGACTCTGTAACCGGGGCGTGCCACCACATTCTAAGCGGCCATACAAGTTGGGTGACTAGCGTTGCGTATTCAACAGGCGACCAGCTTGCTTCCGGCAGTATGGATAATAAAGTGCGCCTGTGGGATGTGAAAACTGGTGTTTGCCTCCATGTCTTAGAAGGTCATAGCGGTACGGTTAATAGTGTGGCATTTTCACCGAAAGGCGATCTAATTGCCTCTGGCAGTGATGACTATACCGTGCGTATATGGGACGTGGAGACAGGTTGCTGTAAATTGGTGTTGGAAGATCCAATACAGCGTGTGGCTGATGTCTGCTGGAGAGAGAAGGCCAATAGTCTTTATTTAGCAGTTGGGAGTGAAGATAAATCCGTACGCCTGCTGCGCGTGATAAAAGAGGGAGCGGAGTACTGGACGCTTCTGTGCTCAAGTACAGCACAAGAGGCTCTTACAGTGAGGAATGCTTTAATCGAAGGGGTAAAAGGCTTAAGCGAAGAAAATGAGCGATTGTTAAAGCAACGCCAGGCAATATCGCTGAGAGCTTGACAAGCGATAGCTATGTAGTGGATGGCCACCTGCCGAATTCACCCGACAGTGCTCAGATTTGGCCATTTAATATCATTCCAAAAGCCAAATTTTTCTACTTTAGAGTGGTCTTAAAAATGGGGCAGGACCAATGCGCACCACCAACTTGTAATCATCGCTTTTGGCGATCTGTATGCAGGTTTTAAAAGGATATTGATATGCATGTTGGGGTTCCTTCGTCACCACCAACCTACACACCTTATTTGAAGATATACTGCTGGGCCAGCGACGTGCCAAGCCTTCCTCCCTGTACAGCCGCAAGCTAAAAATCCCCACCCTAATCGCCCACCCCCCCAAAAAAGCAAAATATAAGGTCTTTACTTGTCTTTCAGATAAGAATTGTCTATATAGAGTAGCGAGTTTTTTTGATTAAATGAAGTATCCTAAGGATCCCATTCCTGAAGGACATCGATATGCCTGTCCAAGCCTTACTCCCTTCCAATAGACCACAGAGCAGCATTCAACCCCAAGCATTTGTGCCGCAGGCACAAGTGCTTGGAAGTCTCGCAAAACAAAGCGCCACACTGCAAGGCCTACCTAATGAATTACTCATAAATATTTTTGAGCGCTGCTTGCCTGAAGATATGTATAATTTTTCATTAGTAAGCACTTTTTGTAGACAGTTCTATTATCGTGCACTTCACACGCTATTTATAAAAAAAGATGTTTCCCCCGTCGCAGAAATTTTTCTGTATAAATACGTGTATCCAAACATACCGCTTGAAAATCACATATATACTCATTCCAGTAAAAATAAATTTAACTGGCTTTTGCAGCGTGCGTTATGTATAGCTATAGAAAATGACCATGCTGCTACAGCAGAAATTTTACTTGAAAATGGCGCAAAAGTAGGGGGGTATCATAATGAAAACGAAGCAATACTCCCATGTGCGCTGCAAAAAGCCCCACCTTCTATATTGAAGATGTGTCTTCAAAAGTATATAAAACAAAATAGCACTTCCGTGCCATCTTCTCATGAAAATCTTGGTGAAGATAATTTGAATAACCTTTTAGGTTATGCGCTATGTTGTGCAGTAGAAAAGGAAGATATACCAGCAGTAAATGCTTTATTAAATTACGGTGTGAGTATATTCATGCAAAATGATGATGGGGAAATTTTATTAAATAAAATTATAAAGGAAGGTTCGCCCTCTTTAGTAGAGGTATTTCTTAAAAAGTATATACATCCATCTACGAAATATACCAAAGATAGTCTCGCTTCTCTGGATATGATGACACTTGCGCAGCGCGCACTGCATTATGCAGTGAAAAGTGCGGATGTAGCGATAATTAATTTATTGTTAAAAAAGCAAGCCCATTGTTTTGGCACCTCCTACCTCTTTGCCATGGTAAAAACAGCTATACAAAATGGACAAAGACAAATAGCTATGCGCATCTCTCATGCACTAGCCCTTCAGTTATTGCCTGAATGGCTAACTTGGTTTTTGGTAACTCCTATTTTATCTTTTGCTTACTTGCAAGCGATCTTCAGTCTTGAAAAATCGCATCCTGATTGCAATAATGCCCCACTCCAATCTACGTGATGATGGGAAAATTATGGTAAAAAAATAGCGTATCTAGCGCAGAAAATATACAGATGAATATATCAATAAACCCTTTTGAAGCCTCTTTCATTCCTAGGCGCCCATCGTATGGTGCCATGGAGAGTACGGACATCGCTATCCCCATGTCTGACCTGGATGAAGTACGCCATCCTTTACTTTTTGAAACGCAAACACAACTGCGAGCACTATTAGAAGATAACAAACCTCTGCCTGCATGGATGTATGCACTAGAAAAAGTGCCTGGATGTATAAAATGGAGCTTATTTGCTGGGGCTGGAGTAAGTGCTATAGCAGGGGCAGGAATCGCATATGGGGTTTTCCCTCTTATAATAAGTCTACTTATTCCAGTCATTAGCTCTATGTTTATGGGTTTGCTCGGAGCTTTTATTGCAATTACACAAGCGCATGTACAAGATCAAAAACACAAAGAACAAAGTGAGAAAAATAGCGTGGTCAATGCCAGGGTCAGCGATATTTTTAAAAACTTTATCTCCGATCTAAAGCTAGATGAACTGGAAGAAGAGCAAGATAGAGAACCGTTGATATCTCAACGAGCAGCATCTGCTGCAATCCCTGCCATCGCAGCACTAGCCGTTCTAAAAGCGGCCATACCCAGCCCCAATACCTGGCTTTCGCCACATAATGCGTTGTTTATAGCCGAAGCTGAAAACTTATTGGAAGATGCCACAGGCCCTAATAATCTCCAAAAATTACAAAGAATAAATACCCTGCTAAAAAATAGTGCGTCAGATAGTCGGGTATTTAGGGAAATAGCTTAGGGCGTGCCCTCAATTAATCTAGCTCGCAATGCAGCAAGAACGGGCTCTACGCTTGGGCGTACTTCGCGCCATATATAAAAAGACTCTGCAGCCTGTTCAACCAGCATACCTAAACCATCAACAGCAATAGCACCGTTATCTTTGGCTTGCTGCATAAAAGGGGTAAGTTGCGCGCCATACATCATGTCGTAGGCAAGGGTATGTGAAGGGCTCCAAGCAGAAGCATCTATTTCTAGTGTGCTGCCTTGCAGGCTCGCTGCACTGGCATTGATGATTACATCAAAAGCCTTTAGCCTGGGGTCGCTAGCAGAAAGAGATGAGCTATCTTCAGCCGCATGCAATCTGCAGCCATAGCGCGCAGCATGTTCTGTAAAGTGCTCAACTAATTCTTTAGCGCGTGCTGTGGTGCGGTTAAGAACAACTATATCTGAAGGGCTTGTTTCTATCAGCGCTGCTAGCGCTCCACGCGCAGCCCCGCCTGCTCCTAGTAACAATAAACGTGCACCCCGAAGCGGGTGCTGCATATGCCGCTCCAAATCCCGTACCAACCCTACACCATCGGTATTATCTCCATACCAACGTATTTTCGTCGGTGCGCTTTGCTCCTCATCACGTTCTATACGCAAAGTATTTACCGCACCTGCCAATGAAGCTCGAGGAGAAAGAACATCCGCCATCGCATAAGCCTGCTGCTTAAATGGAAGCGTCACATTCAACCCTCGCCCCCCAAGCTCTGCATAAGCATTAGCCGTAGCCAGAAAACCATCAAGCGGAGCAGGCAAACGCGTGTACTCCAAGAGCTGCCTTGTTTGACGAGCAAATTCTCCATGGATCCATGGAGATTGGCTATGTGAAACAGGCTGCCCAATTACCGCATAGCGATCAATAATCATGCTGCATGACCGACTCTATGCTCACAGCGATAGAAAGTAGTGGGGCGTCCTAAAGAGGGCGCCTCTTTAGCAATGAAAGTGGAGGTGTTGCGCGCTCTAGCGACAGGGAACAATGGCTCCATTGCATAATCTTCAGACTTTTGAACCTTTGTGCTCTCGAGGCAGTATAAATGCGCTGCAATCCTAGCCATACAGGTGGCAAACTGGATGCACAAAAGCCCAGATATACCCAGCAAGGGCATGGTGGGGAGTGCTAATAGCGCAGCTACGGTGGCTATACCTGCCAGGATGGTAAAACCTGCCAAACTATAGCCAGCCTTTTCTGAGAAACTAGAATTAAAAGCCTTATTAGGCATAGCTTTTGCAGAGATAGGCAGATCAACATGCTTTAATGTTTCTACTGCCAGGCGAGTCAAAGTATGTTCGTGCTCTGCCGGCATAGCTGGGTGCGCGCCAAGCAATCCACTGGGATTGTTTTCGCTAGAAGCGTAAGGAATGCGTCGAGCTAACAAAGATTGAACTGGGGTAGGGGAGTTGATCATTGTGTGCCCTTGTTGTAGCTAGTACCTGTGTCAGGATTGACAATAGAAAGATAGGATACATTGAATAGATCATAGATTCCTCATGCTGGGAAGGTATTTTTTATAGACTTTTCTGTGCGGAGCACTGCACTCTATTTTTAGACTCTTTCAAGTACTGCATACATTAATTTTTCTATCATCTGGTCTTTTTTAGACAGTTGTTCCTCAAGAGCCGATTGTCTTTCATCTTTTTGAGCCAGTTGCTTTTGAAGCTCCATACAAGTTTTTTCAAGCGCGAGAAACTCAGGGCTAGGAGTGCAATTAGCTAGGACTTTATCCTGCTTGTCGTTTATCTCATTTGCTTTAGCAAAATGATGGGAGCCAAAGAAAGAGGCCATAAGTGCCGCATTACGCGAACTCTCAGCAGCAGCGTGAATTTTTGAAGAGACCATTTTATTTTGAAGATCCTTATAAGCAAAACATATTGTCTTGCGGGGGCTGAATCAATTGCTGTGTGCTTTAGCACAGCATTTTGATATTCAGGGCAGCTTTTTAAATGCCCGGCAATAACGCACACTACCCAGGCAGCACCTGCAATAGCGCAGCGGCCATAGAGAAAAATCTTAAAATCCAGTCCGGTGCATAGCGTTGCCGTGCTGGGAAAATTCTTGCTCATAGTCACTTCTTGCTATGTATCAATACATGCGCCTTCCCGTATACGGTAAACACCTTATAAAAAACATAAAAATCAGCTGCAAGCAGGGTGTGATTGAACATATTGAAATCCCTCTTCGCGAAAGCTGGACAGAGGAGCAATGCAAGTTCTGCAGTGGAATTAAATAATGGATAGATAGTATATGAAGCTAATTTCTGCTTACCGTACTCTGTCAATTTGGGCCGGGTTCTGTGCAATACAGAATCCGGCCCATCTAGCATGGGATGCTACGAATACAATGCTACCTAAGCACGTCGCATCTCGTTTTGCTTATGCCAAAGATCCGCATACATACCTTGTTGCGCTAACAGGCTTTCGTGGGTGCCAGATTCTGCGATAACTCCCTCTTTCAACACGAGAATTAAATCGGCGTGCTTAATGGCTGCAAGCCGATGCGCAATAACAAACCGGGTGGTGTGCTGATAATTGGTATAAAGATGCTGAAAAATGGCATTTTCAGTCTGTGCATCAAGCGCTGCAGTAGGTTCATCCAAAAGTAATAAAGGGCTTTGCCGTAACAACGCGCGTGCAAGCGCTACTCTTTGCCGCTCGCCGCCAGATAATTTATTCCCTCGCTCCCCAATGCGTGTGTCGAGTCCCTCTTTCGCTGCCGCAATGACCGGCGCTAGCATCGAAACATGGATGGCTTGTTGAATGGCTGCATTAGATGCCTGGGGGCAAGCAAAACAGATATTTTCGAGTAAGGAGCGATCCAATAAATGGACATCCTGTGTCATATAGCTGATGGATTGGCGTAATGATGATGCATCGAATGCTTCAATCGGTCGACCATCTATCAATATCTGTCCGGAATCAAGCGTATATAACCCTAGCAGCAATTTCATCAGGGTAGATTTTCCTGCCCCGGTTGAGCCAACAACCGCGCAAAATGTCCCTGCAGGAATAGAAAAACGGGCACGATTTAAAATCGGCTTACCAAAAGTATGGTGAAAACAGGCATCTCGGAATTCAATGGAGGGTGCTTGCTTAAAAAGAATAGGACGCATAGGCTGAAAAAGCTGACGTATGCTCAGTTTTTCTAACAATTCCCCTAGATTAAATAAACCAAGATGCGCTTCTCGTATCGCATACCCGAAAGCGCCAAGCGGTAAGGTGAACTGCAATAGATAATTACTTAAAAGTGCAAAATCGCCAATCGTTAGCCGATGCGCCAGAATATCTCGACAAGCCATGAAGGTTAGGACTGTTAGGCCAATGCCGATAATGAGCAATTGAATCGTGCCAAATATCCCCATTTTGCGGGTAATACGCACACTCGTTTGCTCACAAGCATGAAAAGTATCATCCAGTTGTGCGACCTCACTGGCTTCATTTGAAAAAGCTTTGATGGTATCTGCATGACTTAGTGCATCGATTAAGCTAGCAGAGGCACGGTCCGCTGCGGCATTGGCTTTACGCTGTAGCGCTTCACAACGCTTAACTGTCGCTGTGGTGAAACAAAGGTAAGCTAATAAAAATCCTAATAAAACAGCGCAATAGAGTGCACCAAATAAAGAAAGCACCACAAAGCCAGCAAACACGATTTCGATAAAAAGGGGCGCAATATTCCAAAAAATCCCAAGCAGACTACCTTTGACGCTATCTTGAGCGCGCCGTATTTCACTAGTGGTGGTTCCAGTTTGGTGATCATTGAGCGCTACTGCCGGTCGAGCGAGTACCTGGCTGACATAATTGAGCGTGATCATGCGCTTAATGCGCTCATTGATCACAACAAAGAGGTATTGATTTGCGTGGCGTAAAGCTTGTGAGAAAAACCACGCACCTCCATACCCTATGCAAAGTGCATAGGCCACCATCATGGAAGGCGATGAAGTAGAAAAGAGATCAATCAAGTGTTTGAGCAATATAGGGGCGGCTACATTCAAGCCAATTGCCGCGCTGGTGCAGGCAATGGCTACGATCACTTGAATATGCGCAGACCAGGTATTGGACCATAAGCATTTCATTAGAAAAAGGATGGTCTTCAAAGCATAGGGCGGTTCTAGTCTGCTCACACGCGTTGCCATCCCTGAATAAAGAGTTCTACCGCGAAAATATTCAAAATATCCATAAAGTAACCATTGTGCCCTTTACTGCTTTCTCGAATAGCTGCATGGGTTTGCGCTACATCAATATACCCTGACTTTGCAAGAAATCCTTCCAAGCAGAGCGCCGTCACATAGTCTTTATGTTGGCGAATACCAAGTAGATTAATACCGGTTGTTTCCCCTTTATTACGCCTCCAAAGATGTGGATAGCCAGTTGCTTCAGAGACCGCTTTTCTCAAAAGGATGCGATTATGAGCATCCTCAAAGTGCGCATAACTGGGTGTAGAAAGCGCCATTTCGACCATGGGTTGGCACAAAAAAGGGTAATGTGTGAATGTCTTGAAAGGGTAGGCTGGTGACCGAATATCATCAAGCGATAAAAAAGCTAAAAAGAGTTGATACCACTTGCCCGGCAAATGATGTTTTGTTTTTTGGATAAAGGGATGTAAATGCGATCGGCCATCGATGGGTTGCTGGCGAGCGGCCTCAGAAAAAAGTGTAAAGTTGCTTGCTATATGATGAAAGGGATCTGACGAGAACAGCGACTTCACCGCTCGCTGTGCCACCTGAAAAAGCGGGGCCCTACGCATCAATGCCAACCCCATCGCTATACGCTTGAGTTGCCGCCAGCGCAAAGTGAGTAAAGCATCTGCCAGTGCGCTATAAGGAGGTGGAGCCAGAAACAGTGAATCTCCACCATGCCCATTGATAAGTAGCGTGTTCTCTGCCTTATCTAGTCGGTTAGCAATGGATTGCTGAAACCCTAATAGACAATATCTAAGATGCGGCTTTGCCACCTGCGGAATCTCTTGCAGTGGTGCGAATGACAATACTTGCGTATCGATTTCATACAGACGTGCGCGCACGTGTTGTGCGACTTTTCGAGCGTGCTCTAGTTCATTAGAGGAAGCCACATGACTATTGTAATAGTGCGCACAGTTCAATGGCCCTGAGGATATCGCACGCAAAGCCAGCAAAATGGAACTAGACTCCAAACCGCCGGATAACTCCAGCACAGGCTGATCGTTAGGAGACAGGTGCAGGCTAAGATAATTTTTGAGAATATCGAACGGATTGTGTGATGCGCTCTGAGTAGGATGCGCAAGCGGATCCCAAACGGGCGTCATTTTTGGTTTTTGCCCTGGAGAATAAGCAACTACACAACCTGCTGGAACTTCGGAGATAGAATCAAAAGGCAGTGTGCCGTTTTGAACCGTCCCAGTGCGCAACCACATACTGAAAAAAGTGGTATTCCACCCTGGGCGTTCGCCTCGCTCTCTCAACGCCTGATGCAGGCAGGTAATCGTATCTGAGAACCACAAGCCATGCTGCGCTGACCAAGACCAATACACAGTCCACTGACTACTAGGATCGCTGCAACAGATAAATTGCTTGGCAGCTTTGTCAAAACATATAAATAGATACTTCCCCCAAAAGTGAGCAGTTAACTGCTCCGGGCCTTTTAAAGCAATTTCATATAAATCCGCTTCGCACAGAGGAACATTATCGACTTTAGAAAACGCATCGCCATAAAGACAATAAAAATACGACTCCCTCTCTCCCTGTATGACATGTGTACTATGGTAGGAATCTTTCTCCTGCCACAATGCACCCGCAACCTGATTAGCCTTATCACGTATGATTTGCCAATGTCGGTTATCGGTTAAATAAGCTTGCGAATGTGGGTAAGCGATGCCAACTATTGCCATAGGAAGATCTAATAAAGGGGTTGAAAATTCTAAAATGACCGCTCATTCTTCTCTTCTGCGCAGGCTATCGCCAATAACGATACCTTTGTGCTTCCAACTATTAGCTGACTACCCTCTGTTTGCGGCGTAGGGTAAGCCGACGTAACACCAAGCAAGAGCTCCATCTCTTTTACTATCTAGGATTTTGTGTTCCCAAAATAGAGCCGATGTGAAGCCTGCTTGCTTGGTGCTAGGTTAGATACTTATTTAGTTTTTATACATCATCATATTTACCAAAGCCGGCTTCATTCTTCTCGCCAACAGCCCCCAAGGTCATTTCGGAAGCACAAAATTCTGTTAGGAATTCATCTTCTGCTTGGAAATTGGTATTAAGGTCTTTAGTGTTTTTCATATTGTTTCCTAGTATGTAAAATCAAAATGAAAGCGTTCGCAGAACACACGAGCAGCCGAACTCCGCACACGATTAGGTGCGATAATTCGAATTCATACTAATCAGTGTCGAAACTATTTGTATAAGGTAACGACCTTGTTTTTTGCGCACACGCTCAACTTAATATTAAGCTTTCATACGCTAAAATGAAGAATAGCTTGTTAACTTTGCAATTAAACATGTAATAATTTCAGGGCGATATATTGAAATATATGTCAAGTAACCAAGCAGCAATAAATATAATTTAAGCATTAAATTTTAATTTTTTGGATAGATGATATGCATTGTTTCGGTTCAGGAAATCGATAAACAGGAAAGCGCACATACGCTTGTTACCATCACACAGTGGATGATTTTTGATGACGAAATACAATAATAAGTGAGCGACGATATAGTATTGCATCATCAAAGGCAGATAAAGTAACACACTTCATATCCCATCGCACTTTTTAAAGTGGTGTGAATTCAAAGAAAATTTGAATTTCATTTTTATATTTATTCTGTATTCCAGTAAAATAAGATTTTTCATTGTGTAAGCCATAGTAATATAATTTTATTTTTTCGATTGATAAGTGTTCTGCAATTTTTCGTAAATCATTGACTTGGAAATCGCGCAGACGGTTGTGTGATAAATCTATATGTTTTACTTTCGTGTCTTTTGGATTTTCAAAAATAAATTTAGCTATATTTGTGTCGATATTATTATTTTTTAATGATAGGGATTTTAGATTTTTCGGTAGGTTTAAAATTAAATATTTCATCCCTTCATGGCTGAGCGCGGCACAATCTATTGACAAAAATCGGATATCCAATTTTTTCAAATATTCAGAACATTTTTTTATATTTTCTTCATTCATTTTTATTTCATTAAAACTAAGCGCCCCAACTTTTTTTTGTGATAATGCCTGCATGAATGCATCAAGCTTGCTAACATCAAATGTATTTTTTCTAAATATTAGTTTTGGAATGTCAACTAATGCTGTGTTTTTATTTAATATTTTTATGAGCGCCTCTGTAAATTTTTGCCCGATAGGGATGCTCTCATAACCGATGTATAAATCTAATGATTTTAGGTCTGTTCTTTTTGAAAGGGAACATAATATTGTATTGCTTTCTTTAGCTGTTATATTGTCGAAATCCAGTTTGATATGCTGCGCCACGTCTGGAATTCTTCTAACCTGGTATGCAATTTGATTGGCATGTAAAGTATTATTTTTTGCAATCGCATCCACGTTACGCTTGCACCATTCTCTTTGTTGCGCTTTGCTTAAGTATTTTATATAACTGTTCCATCTCAATGATCTTTCAATTTGCTGAATACAGTCTTTATCTTTATTCCAACTAGAATTCACATTCTCATTTTTTAATATTATTTTTACTCGATTTAGAAAAGTTCTATTGATCCTCATAAGTAAAAACAATTTTTGTGCTGATTCTATTGGAATATATGGTTTTGTAACATACGCTAAAATTATGTCTACCATTTCCGGTGGTATCTGGCGATCTGTTTGATCAGGATTAGAATTGCGCTCAATCTTATTAATATCTAATTTGAGTGTTTTGGGAAAAAAGCTAGAAATAGAGGTGTAAATATTTTTATAACTGTATTTTTTAAAAGATGAGTTAGTAGCGTCAGCCTTGTTTTCATTGGTATTTTCTTTATCTGTTTCTTTATTTCTAATCAGCGCCACAGGAAAATTTATTGAGGGCGTAATTTTATTTGTAAGTTTCATGATATGTTTTTTTGGAGGCAGTATGTAATTAATAATTACAAAAGAATGAAGGATATTTTTTAAAATGCTTCGCCATAAAATTTTTTTAAAAACACAGTTTTTATATAAAAAAAATTTTCAAGCAATACCGTTGTATTAGACAAATGCTTCATTCATCTTTATATACTGCTCTTTGAAAAGGCGGTATATGAATTTCCACACTCTTAGAAGATCAAAGATCTATATTGTCAGTGTTAGGGGTTATAAGGTGCATGGCCATAGAAGCTACGGCGACGCATGGGAAACTATGGGGAAAGTACGGTGTTTAAGCTATCCACTAATACCCTGGGAAAAGTTAAACACATCTTTTGTGCTGGACTACAGTATCTTCATTTGCTTACTCAAAGGTAAGCGCAGTACACACTTCATATCTCACCATAGGTGATTCCATAGTGTATAGAGTAATTTTTATCTTTATATATTCTTACTCAAATAAAAGATATTAAAATTTTGAAAGAAAAGGTGTTTTCCGTTGCATTGAGGCAAAATGTAAAGAAAAGAATACAAATTCTAAAAGACTCAGCTGCAAAAGAACATGATCAAGCTATTTTTGATGGTATAGCTAATATTTCGACAGAGTTGAGCGAAATACATACCATGCTCAGTTCAAACAATAACTCTTTTAATTCTAATGTTTGATGGTTCTGACTGAATGAGGCGCGCTAGACCGGTGAGTGCAATAGACTTCTTTCAAAACCCTGTAGCGGCGTCATTCCTCCCAGCCAGTACTAGTGATAAGCGGTAGGTTGGTGGTGAGGCACGAACCCCAACATGCGTACCGCTGACTTTTATTTTTTGCTTTTAGATAATCGTAAGCTGGTTATTAAGGACGCCATCGTGTGCATGTTGGGGTTCGTGCCTCACCACCAACCTACCCATTCGTGCGCAGTAAAAAATAGGAAATATCTCAAAATCATCTGAATTTTTTAAATTGTGGGCGTAGTAAGATTAAGAAATTACGCACTGCAATTACAGAGATTTGGTGTGCTCGCTCAACTCGATAAATCCGCAAAAAAGCGCTGAAAGCCTTGCCACTAAAAGTTTTTATCTAGTTGAAAGTTCTGCGCATACCACCTACTTTTAATCTTTGCGCTCTGCCGATCAATAACTCGCCGTTTCACAACATGCGTAACATCAGTTATTAAAATTTAGAAATAGCAAAAAACACAGCACCCCCATAAAAATGCCGCATTCATAAAAAGCCCCCATCGAAGTCACGCATAGCATGCAACTTCGATGGGGGCTTTTTATGAATGCATATAGCGCGCAATGCAGGTTACTAGCATCTAAGATGATCTGGTGCTTGGTGCTACACCAGGCTGCACACAACGGCATGGCAGTGGGGTGCTGATGCTTGATTACTATTAAAACGGATTCTTAAGATTTTCTCTTTTGACGATGCACACCGTTGGCGCGGTGTATATCTGCTGCAAAAAAGAAAAATAGACAATAAAAGGAAATAAAATGCTGAGCGGTACATTTTCTGCAAAAACAAAATCACAGGGCGTATCTCGACAGCAAGACAGCAGTCATTACCCTGTAACGCACAATAATGACCCTGCCACAGTAAAAGTAGAAACCTTGCTGCAGTATGCAGATGCAATGCGCGCCAACAATATCTTGCAAGCAACCCAATATGCAAAAGATGCATTGGATTGCGCTCAGTCTCTGCCCAAGAGCTCTCAGGCCGCGCTAGAGGCGATCTATACACGGTATAGCGATTTGTTCCAAAAGCTAAACCTACCTCAACCAATTGCTTCTGCACCCCCCTCTTCAAGCAGCACCTCTGCAGTCTCTAGACCAAAACGCGACCCAGCAAGAGCAAAAATACCTGCGGCGCCCACAGACCCTACAGCTTCTGCTAGCCACCCAGCAAAGCCTAGCGATCTAAAAAAACAGTCTCACCCTTTTACTGCTCTACCTGAGAAATACGCTACGCTGCCGCCTCCTTACCTAGCTAAAATGCCCACTGCAGCATCGGCTGCTTTAAGCAAGGGGCAGCGGTATCTTGGCAAAGGTGACGCTTATGTTTTACACGGTGAATTTGATAAAGCGCGCAGTGCCTATATGCAAGCCGCTATTTATGCCGATACCAAAGTGCAAGCACATCAAAAATTACGTACTTTACCCACCCAAGCAGAGCCTTTAACCGATATATCGGTCACTTCTCGCTTATTAGGGGACTGGTTTAAAAATACGCGCGCGCAGGTAATAAACCACTTTAAGCAATATGAACAAGAAAGAGGGGTACCTCATTGCTTTGACTTAGATACTTCGATTTTCAAAGCGCAGACAGCCTCTTACGAAGAAGCCCATTCGCTGTCTGATATTAAAAATATGCAGCAGGTAGCGCAATGCTACAACGCACTCCTACGCACTAAGCACCCAGAAAAATTGCCGCTCCAAAGTGAGGTGTATGCAATAGCGCGCCATGCTATTCAAGCTTTTAGTACATCCACCTTGCACGATGCTAGCGAAGTCGCCGAAATTATCCATATAGGTGCGCTAGCCGATCCGGGCCTGTATTTTGCCTTAGCCAATAGTATGGCAAATGCATTGGATCCAATTAAAAACCCCATTATGAATAACTGGGTTGCACAAGGCCTAGCCGTAGCAATTCGTAACTATCCATTTGAAATATATCGCAATGCCTCTGGCTTAGAAAATCTACGCAGGCTGGTCGATATTATTCCGCCACTCTATGCGCGCCTACACCATACCCATATAGAAAAAAATACCACCCAGTTACAAATAGCCCTCGCTCCGTTAACTGAATTATTTGATCTTCTAGTACTAGCAGGAGTCAGCGGCATCGATAAAATGCTGCATACGAATCTAGATAAATTATTAGACACCCTAATTGAATATGCAGACCGCAGCTCTGCCTATGATGCACTCGGCCATCAAGCACGCTACACTCAGCAAGCACTGGCGCATATTGGAAATAATGAAACACTGAAAGAAGTCGTTGCAGGGGGCACGTTTCAATTAGGCGTGGCTATTTCTACTCTAGTAAGTGGCATTATTAAACTAGATCCAAGTAACTTACCTAAGATCTATCAAAATATAAAAGCACTCATACCTGGCACACTCGCAGATCCTTGGTATATGGCAGCACGCTATGCCGAAGCATTAGTAAAAACACAAGAATGGACGCTTTTTGAGCTATTTGTCAGAAAAAATGAATACGCAACCCATCCCCATTTCTTAAAGAAAATCTGTCTATTACTAGAAGAAATAGCACTCACACACCCAAAGGCCAGTGACGGCGCTCAACGCTTATTGACTGAAATCCAAGATACAAAATATTGGGGAAATAATAAAACCGTGCAAAGCAGCGCAACCCAAGCGCTGATGCGAGTACAAAAACACCTAATACACTCCTTGCAAGCCCAACAGGAGGTGAGGGTGCCTACTGCTATGCTGGCGGTATGGGATGCATTTTGGAAAACGCCTTCCACCAATTTATTTTTGACACAAGCCAAATCTGCCCAACAACAGCTCCAAAACCTACAACAAAAAGCGCCCTCTACCCAATCTGCGCAGAACGCAACCCAGCTAAAAAACATCCACGCGCAACATTTACAAAGCGCAGGCGATATTCAAGAAGCACAAGCGCTATACGTTCCACTACAAGGCTATACCCAGGGGCAAACAGCGCAAGCACAAGATTTAGAGGTATTAGTAGAAACGTTTTTTAAATCCAACAAAAAAGTACTACTACTATTAGGCGCAGCAGGAACAGGCAAATCCACCTTCAATCGCTACCTAGCCCAAAAAAAACTAGAAGCACACACCGAACTCCAAGATTCAAACCAACCCTTAGTCATATTTATTGAACTAAGAAATAGCAAAGACCCCCATCGAGACGCCATTAAAAGCTTTCTAAAAGGGCAGGGCTTCACCTCCAAACAAATTCAACAACTACGCACCCAGCAACGCTGCATCTTTATTTTTGATGGCTACGATGAAATCAAAGAGCGCAATCGCAATTTCTATGCACTCAATGATTTAGCCTCCTGGCCCAACGCCCAATTCATCATAACCAGCCGCCCTGAATACCTAGGAATAGGCTACCAACAATATTTCCATCCCGCAGGCAGCCCTGAGCTCTTGCAAGAATGCACTATCGCACCCCTTTCCAAAGCCAGCCAAGCAAGCTACATCGAAAAATACATCGCCCACCACGCTAGCGCATGGAAACTAGATCAATACCAAGAAGCCTTAGCACAACTAGACGCACTAGAAAAAGAACTAGACCGCCCCGTCGTGCTACGCATGATCCTGCAAGTCTTACCCCAACTCAACGCCTCATCCAAGCTCACCTTAGGGCAAGTATATGAAGCCTACCTAACACAATGGTGGGAACGCGCCCATGCTCGCCTAGCCCAAGTGGGCCTCACCGCCCAAGAAGAAGCCGCCAAAACTCTACTAGCTGAAAAATCCGACGACTTCACTCAACACGGCCTCGAATACAGCCAAGACTGCGCCGTAGCCTTAACCAAAGATGAATTAGCCGTAGCACAACACAGCCCAGAATTTGAAAGCGCCTACCCCGACACCTACCGCGCCTTCTTCGGCAATGACGAAAAAGCACGACTCCTACTACTAAACGCCCCCCTGCAACAAGGCGCAGACAAACGCTACCAATTCCCACATAAATCTATCCAAGAATACCTAGTAGCCCGCGCCATAGTAGAACAAAGCCGAACCAAAGGCTGGAACAAAACCATGCACCGCTCTACTACCGCCGTGGTAGAGCCGAGAGTAGACATGTATATGAACCAGCTCAATTTAATAGAGAACCCCGTCATTTTGGATTTTCTAATAGAGCCGCTTAAGCAAAATCCTTACTTTAAAAAGCAGGTGTGGAGCTGGATACTGGCATCTCGGGTTGAGCCAGAGCAAGAAACAGAAAAGCCAACCGAAGAATTTGCACTAAGCACACGCCAGACGCGCATTAAAAAATCACCATTCAGACAAGGTGCAGCCAACGCAGCTACTTTGTGGGCACGAGCAAGAGAATCTTTTAGTGGTAAAGATCTAAGTGGTGTGCAAATTCCAGGAGCTGATTTAAATAATGGGGTGTTTGATAATACTAATTTCACCCGTGCCAATTTAGAAAACGTGATTTTTGTAAATGCGTGGTTGCGCCGTGCAACGTTTGATAAGGCGCAGATGCGGGGGGTGCAGTTTGGGCAGACCGTTTCTATTTTTAGCGCGGCCGAAGAGTTAACCAGCCACTTGCTTCCCCATTTTTCACCGAATGATCAATATTATGTTTGGGTAAGTAACCATCATGTGCGGTGTTACGATAGACTCGAAAATTACAAGATAAATGAAGCGATTGTGCATGATTTTGGAGAAATTAGCGCTGATGCCAGCTCTTCAGTTATGTCCACAAATAGTGAAAAAATTCTCTTCGTAGGGAAAAATGGATTGCTTGAGAATTGGTCATTAATATCTAAAAAGTGCACTGCCTCTTTTTATCATATAGATCCTATTCACCACATAGCGCTTTGCGAAACCGGCAAATTTTCTGCATCTGCAGGTGAAATAGCGCTTAATAACCCCCCCCAATCTGATCTGGCAGCACAAAATAAACATTTTATTAAAGTGTGGTCGGAAGAAAAAGCAGATAAGCCTATTTTTGCATTTGAAAGTAGCAATAGTATTGGCAGCTTAGCACTCTGTGCAAAAAACTCTATAGTTGCTTTTAGCGAACAAAGTGAAAACACCATTCAAGTACATTCTTGGGTTTCAAATCTAGTCTATGAGCTAAATAATGAAGCTCAAGTACGCAGTCTTCTCATTTCAAAAAATGGCGAATGGATTATTGCTGGAAATGAAAATGGCACGATACATGTATGGTCTTTACTCACCAGAAAACGAGAGCATATATTATCAGGGCATATAAAAGCCGTTTTAAGTATGGTCCTATCAGGAAACGATGAAATATTAGCTTCTGGAGGAGAAGATCAAACTGTTAAATTATGGTCTTTGCGTACAGGTCAATATTTACATACGTTTACAGGGCATACCCACTCAGTAGGACGTGTTATTTTTGCAGAAGATGATATAAATATATACTCCATTAGCAAAAAAAGAGTATATGGTGAAAATATAATTGATGCCGCGGAATACGAAGTTGATAATCATAGCCAGATAAAAGAAGACCCATATATGATTAAAAACTGGCAACTTGATAAGATAGATGTGCATTCTGCTTCATCTAAATCTGTACAGCATATGCACTTTGGAGCGCTTTCTCCAAATGGTGAATGGATTATAAGTGCAGACTCTAATAATAATATTTTTCTGACTAAGGCAGACATATCTTCTTCTAAAAAAATAGGGACTATAAAATCCAATAGCGCTCCTATAGAGTTTTCATCAGATTCTAAATGGTGTGCATGGCATGATGAATCACTTAATATGATTTGCTATTCATTAGAAAATGCTCGAGTTGAGTATAAATTTTTTATACGGCACCGGAGTAAAATACAGTTTTATCAAGATAATAAAAAATTGCGGATATTAGAAGATAAAAAAAATAGCTATGGCTTATACTCATTCTCTTTGGAAAATAATAAAGAAAGTAATCTTGTTTATGAGCAGACGATTCCATGGAGTGAGATTGGGTATATGGAAGCGTTTTCATCAAATGCGGATTATATTTTCAGTTCTGACGGTGGTGATGACCTTAGGCAATGGTCAGTAAAAGAACATGAGTTGAAAATTTTATATTCTTGTAGATATAATAAGGATATTGAGACATTTAAAGCAAAAAAAATTATCTATGAGATTGAAGAAGATATTTTTATTGATAATGTAATCCTTTCTCCAAAGGAGAAGTGGATAGCATTTACAAACGATATATATGATACTGGTGAGCCTGGTGGGTATCCTATAAAAATATGGCTTTACTCATTAGACAGCGAAGGTGTAGGAGCACAGAACCTAAAATATTGTTTTACTACTGGAGTCTTTCAAAATATTAAATTTATATTCTCGCCTGACGAAAAATGGATTGCTGTTGGTGAGCAAAGTCGATTGGTTTTATATCCGGTTACTTACGAACAGGTACAACCAAAAATTATTGAGCATGGGCTAACAGAAGAAATCGCGCAGATTGTTTGGCGGGAAGACAAAATTTTAACTTTTGGAAAATATGGTAATGCGCGACTATGGCAAGTCGTGTATGGCGAAAATTCGTCCGAAATAAATGATATTCGATTAATATGGTCTTTGCCACATTCTACATTGACGCTAGAGCAAGCATCCATTAATAATGCAGTTGGATTAGGCACTCTTAATACTCAGCTTTTCAAGGAATTTGATGTTGTAGATCAACCTGTAAAATTGTAGGTATTATTAAATGCAAAATTGTTGTGCCATCAGCGATTTTGCATTTATATATTATATATTTTTTATGCCTCGCATTTTTTTTGAAATTAATAATCAGAGTTTGTGCGCTGGGTTGAATGTTGTTTTCTTTTTTCTTTTGCGTTTTGTATTTTAATCTGAATTTCAATTCCGCTTTTTTTGTTAAATATATTTCCTCTCGTATTATTTATTTCTTTTTTTTGTTGAGTAAGATGGGAGGCATTTTTTTTATCTATTTCTTTTGCAATTGCACCTTTATTTTTATTTTCTGAAGTTGAAGTGCTGAAAGTATGTTGTTCGCTATTATTTATATTTAATGATTTTTTAAAGCTTACTATACTTTTTTCAACATATGAACGTAAGTTAGTAAGAATTGCACTACGACCATTGCGGTGCTCATCATTTTTTCGGGGTTTGCTTTGAGGTAAATGGCTATCGGACTTCAGAATGCCTACTTTATTACGTGGACTAAGAACGGAGGGCATGATTCATTTCCTGCGAATAGAAACCAAAATTTAATAATAAAATTAAGTCATGGATTCTATTAAACACGAGAAACAAGAATTTCCCATTTATTTTGCGAAATATTCCTTCATAAAACGAAAATATCCAAAAAGCCGTACGTAGATTGATCTATCAAAAGTTTCAAAGAATTTTGCACCATTTTCATAATTAAAAAATAGAGAGATTGTTCTCCAAATCGTAGCAGTGTAGAGCGAGAAAAGAGCAGCGTTACCTCATGTTGCACGTACTCAATTCACTTTTTATGCCTTTTGTCCGGGGGTTTCTGTACTTTGCGATAGAGGTAGGTTGGCGGTGAGGCACGAACCCCAACATGCATACCACTGACCTTTAATTATTGCTTTTGTCGGTTTGTCTGCTCTGCAGGGAGGCCGTGGTGCGTATGCCGTGGTTCCAACATCTCCCAAACATACGAGCTATATTCCAAAAACTAAGGGTATGAACGGATTGGTCTGTAAGACCTATTCACGTTATATATGCGCGTTATTACTCATAAGATGCTTGCAAAAAAGATGCATAAAAAGAGAGAAGCGCTATGGTCAACCCCTTAGGCACTGAAACTACCTACAGTACAGCAGCATCTCAGGCTACTACCGAAAGTATAAAAAAGGGCGATTCCTTCAAAGCTCATTTCGCGCAAGGTCCTTTTGGCCCTTTTATTCCTGCTGCTGCCGACAAGCCGGAAGCAGTTCCTCAAAAAGCCGTTCGCGATCCTTTCATCAGGCATCTTACAACCGAGTATTTTGGAGCCGAGTACCATAGCAGTCTTGCGCATATACATGACAAGGCCGTGGTAGAAGCTTTTAGCCCTCCTCGTAAATCTTTTCTTAGGCGTGTAGTGACGGCCCCTTTTGCCGCTTCTACATGGCGCATAAAAATGCTTCCGCCTCTGTCTCCTGAAATATTTATCCATGGAGTAAAAACACTCCCTTCTAGTAGAGAAGAAAAAGCGGAGCCAGAAGCAGGCAATAGTCAGGACATGGTGCCTGCCTCACTGGCCGATAAAGTGCAGCTCTTAGAAACCGTTTCGGACAAACTAGATGCGCTGTTCAGAGAAAATATCCTGAATACCCGCAAACTCTCTGTAGAAGACCGGAAAAAAGATCTAGATTTAATCAAAGATTATCAGCAAAAGATCAGAGCGGCTTATACGGCGCCTGAGTCTATTATCAAAAAACAGGCCGCTTCTGCACCGCCTTTGATGCTAAAAGAGAGTGCATCCCCTGCTCAAAGTCCGGTGGTGCAGACTGCTAGTGAAGGAACTAGCTCTTCCCCTTCTCGTCGCACTACGGTGAGGGAAATAGTAGAAGGGGAAGAGGAAGATTTTGAATATATAGACACGGTCTATACGCCGGGAGCTAATCCTTACGCAACTACCGTACAAGAAATTCCAGACGAATCAGAAGCATTAGTAGAGTCTGTGGATATGACGTATGCATTTTTTAATGCTTCAGAAGGCGGTGAGGTTTCATATTCGAATGCCTTAGAAGGCTCATCTGAACAGACATTTTTTGAAGCATGGGCCATATTTAAGGCTACTGCTGAGAGCATTACTGAATATGAACGCCCTGAAGATGGAATAGTACAAAAGATCTGCTTGACCATTCTTAGCACTTTAAATAGAGTGGTAATCGCTTTATGCATTCCAGGCGTTTCGTTTGGTGTGGATATGACTAAATACGTGTTTGAACTTCACGGATTATCTAAGATTAAAGAATGGGAAAACAGGAACGCAATTAGAAAAGCATTAATAGAGATTTCGAAACCAATAATAACTTCCTCAGAGGCAGAGGCATCAGATATGAACGTAGTCAGTAATATTAATAGTTTTACTACAGAAACAGCCATTAATTTAGCCAATGCTACGGGTGCTGCTATGCAAGTGCATACAGAGGATGTGGCTTTAAAACTTGCTCAGCATACCGAAAAATTACAAAAAGATTTAGATGCTGGCACAGCAAAACTACAGAAAGATTTTAATAATGGCGCGGCTATTCTTATTAATAAACAGGACAGTAGTAATGCCGCCATCATTGGCAAATTAGAAGCCATAGAAGCAAATCAGCGAAAACTAGCACAAGACGTTGCTCCTCTTTTAAGAGTGCGTAAAACCTCAACTAGTTCACTCGGCTCAAATGCTGACTCCGCTATCGGTCTTAATGATCGCTCCCCATTCGTTTCTCGTTCTGTTAGCCCTGTAATAACTGATTCTCATAGTCTGGAAATTGAGGAACTTAGAAAAGCAAATGCAGAACTTAAGCAAGAAGTGACTGGATTAAAAACTGCGCTTACAGGTGTAAATTCTAAGATGGATCAACTATTGGAGTTTCTCCTTGGACAACAAGCAAAAAATCAAGCAGCTGCACAAGATATATAATACAAAAGCATGTATTTAAATAAAAATAAGCCCTTTCTTTTGAAGTGCACTCCAAAATTTTGATGCTACATCTAATTTTGAAAGCATGTAAAAGTATAAAAGGGCTATTTTTTAATACGATCCATCCCTATTTTTAGGGTCCATTTTTTGCTGCTGCCTAGTAGCTATAGGAAGATAAGCATGAATTCTGGTTCTATCCATGCAAAACCTGCTGTTATCGATGCTCTACACCATACTGACAATGAAGTAGAAAATGTTGAAAAAAGCGATTGCAGTGCAATAAACGATAATATTATACCTGGGCAGTCCAATAAAATTGGACTACTCAAAATACTGTTCTATGCACTGGGATTATTATTTTTATGCTGTGCGGTTGCTACGTGTATGTCTTGGGTTATGGGTCTTCCAACCTTGATATTTCTAGGAGGGTTCATTGCTATGGACCTGTACCTTGAAAAAAATAATCTTCATCGCCCTCGCCACTATGCTTGAAAAAGTCAAATTTATAGGAAGCTGGAAAGGCGCTTCGGAAAATAAATGCAGTTGCAAATTGTGTTAAAAGTGCCATGGTAATTTTGTATAAATCTATATCTACGTAATACTTTTCGCGTTATTAGTGCTTCTAAACTCAAAGGCAGTTCTCTGCGGCTACAGCGTTTTTTGAGTTTGTGTCATTTGTCTAAAAAGAGAAAAATTACTTGTATGAGGAAATATGCAGATGTGCCTTACCTCGCTATCTTCAATCTGCCCTCCATATCGTAATCGATCCAATTATCTTGCTATGGATGAAGAGATAGGAGTCAGGCAGCCTCTAGTAGATACAGCACACGCTGACAGATTATCTACGACAACAGACCAACTACTGTCCTATGTTGGAGAACAGATGGATTCTACAGGCCATGGTGAATGCTTATTATCAATCGGCTCTTCTATAATGGCTGTCATCATTCTCTGTTTCCACGGTTTCGAAAAATATCATGAAAATCATAAAGAGATACTGGGCACTCAGATTCTCAACATTATAATTATCACTTCTATTTACATGAAGAGCACTTTGTCCTGCTCTGCTTCCTCTATTAAATGGTCCAAAAAAACGGCCAGATGGTTGTCGCCAAATCGCGCTTCGGAGCAGCGCATAGTATTAGCAAGCGCCTCGCGCATTGCACAACAACCAACGAATTGCTTATGGCCTGCTATTAAATGGTGGGCACGACTAGATAATAATTATTATTATTTACACGATATATTAAGAGCAGGCGCTTTTATAACTGCCGCAGCGGGCTTTCTTTTACATGTTATTGAAAAAAAGCATGACAATCATATACCGATGCTATGGCTCGAGGGAGCGAACGTCTGTCTTAACGTTTTTCTCACCGCGCATGATTTAGCAAGAATAGGTGTGCAAAAATGGGGTCAACCGAGCCTATTGCCGCAGAATGTTATACGAATGACAAACTATCATACTATCTAGCGCAAGGTTGGAGTGAGGCAGAAACCAAAATATAATTTTTATTATAAAACACAAATTTTTGCGTATTACTATCAATTTTAGAGGCATGTGTTATGCATGTTGGGGAGTGCTGCTCACTCCAATCTTTTATCTTTAAACCTCATATCTTTGTGACATGGTAGGTTGGTGGTGAGGCACGAACCCCAACATGCATATCACTGACATTACTCGAGATTCCTGAGTCAGAAATAAAACCACTTACAGCTCAACAGCCCAATACCTCTGATGATTTACTTAACTGCATCCAAAATATTCGGCTCAGTGTAAATAAGGGGTATATGTTTCATTATGCTGTCCGAGCTCTTGCGTAGGGATTTTGCATGAATGCCGTTATGTAGATAAATATTTTATATTTAGTCTAAATTAAAGGAACTTCCGAAAGATACAAACCCACTATCTTATGTGGTGAGAAGCAAAAGCCTTTTTTGAATAGGAGTAGGAGAGTTTTTTTGAGAATCCATTTGATATTCCGCAGCAAGTAATTCCATTTGTTTGAGTCTATTTCTTGCTGCATCAATTAATTCTCGTGCTTGTAAAAGTATGATAAATACGGGGGCTGAAAATAAGATTGGCAGCCCAAGCAATATGAATAAAAATATAAGTCCTCCTATGCTTGAGCTTGAAAATACTGTAGGAGGAATTATCAGAAAAGCCGTTGGTATGGCTATAAAAGAGGCTAATAGTGACATGGCCGATGCGGTATAAGCCCATGAATTTGTATAGTATCCATTAAGTTTTGCTATACCATTTTTTAATGCGCTTTCCGTGAGTACTTCATCCTCAGGGATATAGGGACCATGCGATATAAATGAAGACGTTGCATTTCTCCATAGGTATTCGCATACAGAAGGTGAATGCCAATGTGAAGTAAAAGTAAACACGATTACACCATTAAATAAAAAGGATTTTTTCTAAAGAAGTATTAGATGATTTTTGAGCGTCCATTCTATGTTGTTTAGATAGAAGCTGTACTTGGTGGAGTCGATTATCTGCTTCATTAAGTAATTCTGCTACATGTAAAAGTATAATAATTTGAGGTATCCAAAATAAAATTGGCAGCCCAATCAGTACGAATAAAAATAAAAGTATTCCCATATTTGAATGCATAAATACAGCGGTAGGGATGGTTATAAAAGCAGTTGGCATAGCGATAAAAGAGGCCAAAGCTGAAAAGCAAGACGTTGTATGAATCCATGAATCTCCAAAATACTCATTTAGTTGTGTAATGCCATTTTCTAATACACTTTCTGTGAGTACTTCTTCCTCAGAGATATAGGGGGCATGTGATATAAATGAAGAAGTAGTTTTTCTCCATAGATATTCGCATATAGACGGTGAAGACCAATGTGAAGTGGGAATAAACACTATTGCACCCATTACAGAGTAAAAGATATTTTATTATTTGCAGGAGCGCAGAATAGAGAGGGCTGAAACGAAAAAGCATGCATATGTACATGCAAGCATGTACATATGCATTTTGTCCCCTCTTAGCATAAATTATGAAAGCATGCTATATCGTAGAGTACCTCGCGATAGGGGAGGTATGAGTTGTGCGTGCAGTGCATCCCCCACCGAAATAATTCTCCATACGCGATGGTTTGCGCCTACAACCTGCAGTTCATCATTTTCCCAGCGTATGTGTTGAATAGGCATTAATGCAGCATCTAGGCGTGTGCTTTGAAATTCTCCGGATTCCGTGGTTAGGTGTAAGAGAGTGTTTCCTCCTTCAAGCACGGCAAGCCAGCGCTCACAGGGGGAGAATTCAAATTGAACGCCATTAGTGCTCGCCAATTCAAAATGGCTTTGCATTCTTGCGTGTTTACGGGAGTAGAGCCACATTTTGGCGCTGTGGTTGGTGCTTTGGGTATCTACCTCTACTAAGAGTAGCCATTTTCCTTTAGGAGAAACTTTGAGTTCAGTGATAGAGGTAGGTTTGTTGACTGAAGAAGATGCAGCTGCATCAGTAGGCTGGCAGGGTTCAATGCTCTTTTCAAGTTTGCTGGTTTTGGTAGACCATTGTTTAATGATTTTTTTATCTATGACGGTAAAAAAATGTTTTTTGTTGGCTGAAAAGGCCGTGGAAGAGACATTGCCTTTAATATGTATGATTCTAGGTGCTTGAGGCTTTATTTCTGCGCGCGTGGGCTCAAAATGCAAGGTTATGCGCTGGTAGATTTCTTTATCTGTGGACGCTTGCGCTAGCATTTCTAATTGTTCTTCTGCTTGCGGGCTCTTTTTTTGCTGGGGTGGCGTATTTACAAGAAGTTCTAGCTTTTCATTTTTTTGCTTTGTTAAAAGATTTGTACCGCCTATAGTTCCTGCTACTACTAGAACGGTTGCTGGTGCACTTATCCACGCGGGTGCTATTAAAAGTGTACCTACTTTCCATATTGCTCCCTTGAATATTGCCCCTTGGATAATAGCAATATCTGCCCCCGCTATTGCTACACTTAAGGAGCCGGAAATGGCAGTTGCCACTGCTGTGAATCCATTAAATAGATTTATTTTTTTTAATAACTCTGTTTGCTCCGCCTGTAATACTTTTACTTCTTCCTCCGAAAGGGTTTGTACCTCGGGTCGCATGAGATATTGGCTCTTTGCGCAGAAAATAAACTCTTTACATCCTTCCCCTGTAAATTGTTTCACCGGTCCTTTTGCATAAACCGGCTTGCATATAATGTCTCCTCCTTCATCGCGCCAGGCTAGCCATTTACCATCTGGCGATATTTCCTGCTGTCTGAGGTCTGTTGGCTCAGACGGCGGAAATAGTCCTGCTATAAAGTCATCTGCCAGCTCAGTTAGGCTGTCGTCATTACCTGCGGGCTCCCTTGCTAGAATTCTTTCCCGCCCTAAATAGGTTTCGAAGAAGGTTCTCGCTTCCCGTCGACGCATATGCATTTCGGTCTGGTGAGAGTTTGTGGCTTGTACGGAAGAAGAGTTGCCAATATTCACTATTTCTCCTGATTGAAGAAAGGGAGGGAAAACAGCGGTAGATGCAAAAACGCTGTCGTTTTTTGAATCCCGCTTTCTACCATTCAGAAGCAGATTTGCTACTACAGTTTATAACTGATAATTTTTCTTGCATGCGCTATTTTTTTAAAATGCTGGTTTAGGCTGCTTTTTTTATAACTACCCTTTTTACCTTATTTTTTACTCCCTCATTTTGCTATTTTTTTGTAGAGTAGGGCGCGCCTAGACTATAAAAATAACGATATAGTTTCTTTATATCCCGAAAAACTCAGGGTATAAATGGATAGGTCTGTAGAGGCAGTTCACGTTATATATGTTTTTTAGTTATTGTAAGATTCAGATGATGCGTAAAAGGAGAAGGTTAGATCAACCCCTTCAGTATTGAAATTCCACTCAGTTCAGCACATTCTCAGGCTGCCAATTTTTAATACGATCCCTCCCTATTTATACAATCCATTTTTTGCTGCTGCCTAGTAGCTATGTAGCGATAGCTAGACGAAGTAGCCGTTTGTCTAAACGAGGGGTAAATTACCCAAAGCTCATCAATCCAATGATAAATAAAATAATTGGTGTTCCCGTTTTTAATCGACCTGTCTTGGGCAATGATCCAGCGTATTACGTCAAAAAGGGCAAAGAATGCTTCGACTGGGCCCATCATCGGCACCACAACATGATTGTTGAGACCCAACGTTTGTACGCTAAAGTGCAAGATACGCTGAAAAGAGTGATTCAGCTTGGAAGGATTGAGGAAGCGGCGGAGCAAGATATGTTACGTTATCCGCAATCTTTTTTAGACATATATCGAAAAGCGTATCACGCAAAACAAGAAATTGATGCTTTAGCAAAAGAAATTGCGCAATCTATATGTCCACCTGGAAGAGTTCTTGAAGCGCCGATTAAATCAAAGCAAAGAGCGATGGAAAAGATTAATCGTGATTATGGTGGAAATGTGGAGAAAATAACAGATCTGGCCAGAAATACGCTTATTGTTGACCCTAGAAATTTTAGGAAAGTATGCGAGAAACTGAAAGCACGTGGGGCCCGACTCAAGGTATTGTTAGAAGAGAATATACCGTCCGGCTATAGCGGGATCAATGCAACGCTGACCACCAGAACAGGACTCATTGCGGAGGTCAAGATTAATTCCCCTCAGATGATTTATACGGAAGTTCCAAAAAATAAAGCGAAAGAAGTTTTGGGTGAGAAGATTTTTTTCAAAATCGATCAATGGGCGAGAATACACGGATTCCATGCTGGAGAAGGTCATAAACTGTACGAAAAACTACGGACGCTAGGATCGCAAGATATGGATAAAAAATCTAAAATTGAGAAAAAGAGTCAGCGTTACTATTTCCAGATAAGAAATATGCCCTTGCGTTTTCAAGACGGAACAAGAATTTACAGAAATGAGCATGAGCAGGCGATGAAAAAGATCATAGAGTGCGTGGGGCAAGCACAAGAAGGTCGATCTCCTCCCCGCCCGGCAGGGCCCTTCATGCTACGGAAATCACGTAGCGATGGGCACACTCCACTGATGACAAAAAAATTTTTACGTGCAAGCTTGGATTGCTCCCTTAAATTATTGGACACAGCTACTTACTTAGAATAGAGGTAAATATATGGCTGGGTAAAAAAATTAAGGGTCTAAATGGATAGACCTGTAGAGACGATTCACGTTATAAACGCGTTTCAGTAATTGTAAGAGCCGGTAATGTGTAAAGGAGAAGGCGAGATCAAGCTCTACCCTTCGGCATTGAAATTCTATGCAGTTTAGCACCTTCTTGACCTGCCAATTTTTAATACGATTCCTCCATATTTGGAAATCCATTTTTTGCTGCTGCCTAGTAGCTGCGCGGAGATAGTATGTATTTTCCTACACCTTTTATATCAGCACACTATGCCGTTATTAATGATCCATTTCACACCACCAAAATTGATTCAACAATTGAACAAAGAGATGGCAGCAGAGTAAAGAGTAATTCTCCCTATCAAAGAGAGAGAGTGGTGCAGGAAAAGTCATATGTGCAGAGGGGCACGGATACGACACTTACTGATCAGGCCCTTCTATTGATAGCATTGATATGCCTTATGCCTGTTGCTTTTGTAGCTCCACTTTCCTCCTTATTTTGTATACCGATTCTTATTACCCTGCTTTTGCTTGCAGAACTGTGATAGCAGTCGATTGAGTTCAATAATAATTAAAAATAATCCATTACAAAAAATAGAAATAATGCCCCACTCATTCAGCGTGTTTGGGGCATTTTTTTGATGTTTTTACTGGGTATGTGGTAGAGAAGTAATTATGTATACATACTCCATAAACTAAAAAATTACGGGTATGAATGGATGGGTCTGTAAGGCCTGTTCACGTTATATATACGCGTTATTACTCGTAAAATGCTTTAAAAGATGCGTATAAATATAGAGGCGCTATGCTAAAACCATTAGGCATGGAAGCTACATATAATAAATACTTGCAAAATGCAAAGGCGGTTCATTATGGTTGCAGCATTTTATGATTTTATATAATGTATTTAAAAGAGAAAATTACCTGTATAAGGAAATATGCAGATGAGCCTTATTTCACTATCATCAATTTGCCCTCCATATCATAATCAATCCAATTCTCCTACTATAGACGAAGAAATTGAAGTCAGGCAACCTCTAGTAGAAACAGAGCAGGCTGACGAAGTACCTACAACGACAGATCAGCTGCTGTCTTATATCGAAGAGCGGGTTGATCCAAAAGGCCATTGGGAGTGTATATTATCAGTGAGCTCTACTGTAATGACTGCAGCTATTCTCCTTTTCCACGGTCTCGAAAAATATAATGAAAATCATAAAGAGATACTGGGCACTCAGATTATTAATATTGTCATTATCGCATTGGTCTATGCAAAGAGAATTTTCTCCTGCACGGCTTCTTCTGTGAGTGCGTCTAAGACAGTGGCAAAGTGGTGGCAATCTAGGCGCTTGCCTGAGCAAGCCGTAACAACAGAAAATTTAAATATTACAGCGCAGCCAACAAATTGTTTTTCATCTGCTTTTCAATATTTAAAAAATATAGAAAAAATGGATGATTATTTTTATTATGCACTACAGGCTGGTTGTTTTATTATTTTTTTCGAAAGTGTATATTTACATAGGATTGAAAAGGATGATGAAAATCATGCGTTGATATTGGGGCTTGATATACTCAATGTGGTGTATAGCGGTTTTTTGAGTTGGATTCAAATAAAAAAGACCATGGCTCAAAACCGCATGCAATCAAATGTATTGCCGCTGGATTCGATACGGATAGAAAATTATCAAACTATTTAGCTTACGAATAAACTGATGTTACGTAGGTATTCGAGAAGACAGTGGTCATCATGTTGGGGTTCCTTCATCACCACCAACCTACCGAAATGGCTATGTCAAATGGTTCTATCAAACTCTACCAACCACAAGAAAATCAAAGAACGGTAGGTTGGTGGTGACGAAGGAACCCCAACATGCATACCGCCCACTTTAAATCTTTAATTTTGAGTTTATAAGCTGCTCTTTAAGGAGGCAGTGGTTTGCTGTTGTTGTTTGTGTCTCGCCCCAACCTACGGCTGGATACCTACCATAGGCTGAAATTAAAAAAATAGAAAGTAACGATAGAAATATTGCAATCCATTTCAATAGGAGAGGTGTGTGATTACCCCAATTTTATCGTCCCAACCCAATAGCACCAGCCTTTCTACACCAGAGTCGCAAGAACCAGTTGTGGTGCAAGAGCATAATGATTTATTTACGCTGCTTCATGGCGCTATTAGTGTATCTATGGATCAACTGGAAGCATCACAAAAAACGCTATTAGAGCAAAAAAGTAAAGAGAAGAAAAAAGAACTACACGATAAGATCACGATAGCCGTAAAACAGCAAGCTGGTATAGAGTTTTGTACCGAAGAGCAAGATGATCAGGATCTTACAGAGTATAAAAGCACAGTATTAGCTACACTGGAAGAGTGCTTTAGAAGTATACAAAACCAACTGTCTGATTCTCCAAATACGAATAACGGTTTTCAATTTTTGAATGGTTTATCTCAGCAGATGGTAGCGTTATCTCAGCATATGGCCGAGTTAGAAGCAAAAGATATCGAGCGTGTTGAGCAAAATAGAACACTAGAAGAAGAAAATAGTGCACTAAAAGAAGAAATAAAAAGTATTCAATCTTCAGAGATAGAAAAAATCGATCGTGCTACATCTACTATCATTCCTCAAAAATACGGTACGTATTTGGGACAAATTGTGTCTCCCTCTAAAGGTAATAATTTTCTTCTATCCACGGATGGAAAATGGATAGTGGCTGCCCATGAGAGCAAAGCTGGCGAAAATTTTTTATTTAACACAACTAGTTTAGAGTTGGAGGGGCGTTTCGCATTTGGAGAGCAGGAAAAATTACCTATTATTAAAAATTATCTTGCACAACATTATTATGTTTCTTTTATTTCACAAGATGGCAAATATTTTGTGGTTAGCTCAATAGAAGGTAGTATCGTGTGGGAGCTTTCTTCTTCGAAGGAACCTAGCCTAATAGTAGCGTCACCTGAAATCCATAATGGCTCTTTATTTAAAGCAATCTCATCAGATGGGCATTGGCTTGTATATGAGGCAATGGAAAAAAATAAATTAAATCTTGTAAAACGCGCTGAAAGTAATCAAGTAGCACGCACTTTGCAATCGAGTGAGAAGCAGCTCCCCCCTATTTTTTTATTAAATAATAAATGGATAGCCTCTGCTGGGGATAGTGCAGTCTATTTATCTGCGCTAGAAAATAATAACGAGATAGAAATAAAATTAGAATCGGACGAACAAAAAATAATAGGGCTAGCTGCCTCTGCAGATGGGAAATTATTAGTAGTAAGGTACGCTTATAGCGTTAATGGTAAAGAATGTTGTCGCGTTCGCCTTTGGAGCATAGACGAGGTCATAGAAAATGCAAAAAGGCCGTATTTTGACTTTGGCGATGAGCATGGTTTTATCCGGGCTATCACCATTTCTGAAAATGGAAAATGGTTGGCCTATGCAGATAGCACGCTAGAAGAGTGTAGGGTTTTAAATATTGGTTCTGATAAGAGCAAACTCATTGCCATAATACCTTTCAAATCATTAAATGAAAAATTACCGTATATAAACCATATAGCTTGGCAGCAAGCTGCAACAGATCCAACGCTTATTGTGCAGTGCGAAGGAAATATATGGAATATTGCTATTTCCAAATTTTATATGTCTACTCAACCTGATTTTATCGCATAAAATTTATTAGAAAGTATTTGTATTGATAATTTCCTTTGGCCTCATCTTGCATGCTAGGATATCAATATGAATTAATAAGCAGAGGTTTTGGAAATATATATTGGATGGTATAAAGAATAAAAGATAGTTATAAAATAATATATTAGGAGAAATGTATGCTCAGTATGACTAATGCCCATGGTTCTGTATCCGCGCAGCAGGGGGGATCTACCAAAAGTCAACAATTAAGAGAGGAAGATGCAGAATATAAAAAACCGTTAAACATTACTGATGTACACAATATTTCTAGTAATCAAGAAAATATAGCATCTATATCTTCATTAGAGCCGCCGTCTGAAAATAATGTATTGAATAATGAAAATGACTATTTGAATCCACTATTTTATTTAAATAAAATAGTGAATAACAATATAGGATATAATGAGCTCATAATGAAAATGAGTGATCGCATTGGTTCTCAGGAAAAGCATATCGCAGAATTGAAAAAAGAATTGGAAGTCCAGAAAACTAATTATGAAGCTGCGCTTGAAAGTGAAAAGCACAAATACTCTAAATTACAGGTAGAGAGAAATCATATACTAAGAACATTAGGAGAGGCAAGAGAGGAAAGAGCATTTTTAATAAGCAAATTTCCAAAACTTGATTAAAGAAAAAAATTTTTCTGAAATATAAAAAATAGTTTTTTATTTCTACAATAGAAAATGCTGTTGCTTCCACTTTTCTTGAAAGTAGAAGCAACATGCCAATTAATTTATATTTATTATAGAGATACATCTTCGTCATCGCTCAAGAGTAGCCCAAGCGCTGGATCATCTGTTGAGTGCATATCACTGGTGAAGGTACTTCTTTGAAATATGGAGCGAGTACGAAATGCATGCATTGCATCTAATGGTCGGTATAGCGAGGTTGAAGATACTATGCCAAGATCTTGTACGCGCCGTACAGGGAGGTTTGCAGCAGCTCTATTATTAGCAATCAAGTTATATCTTTGAAAATAGCTTTGAAGAAAATTATAGTAGTCCGCACGCAAAAAAAAAGGCCAAGTCATAGAGCGAATTAGGGTATGTAAACGATATAGCAGGCGATTAAAATACAACGCGCTAATAATACTGCTATGTTTAATATGTATAGATACGGCCCCTTTATTTTTTTGCAATATCAGAAAGGCTTTTGGATCTCTGAGCCTTAATAGAATATATTCCAAAGGGCTTAAAGTAATATAGGCTCCTTTGCTAAACAAAAATTCCATCATGGAGTGGTGTTTTTCTTTTAGTGCAGTATGTAATGGGGTATTTTTTTCCATATGTAAAGGTATATTGCCATTGCGCAAATAGTTATTCCCGATATGGATGCTATCAACATTTTGGTCAAATAAATGCTTAGCAATTTCTAGCCCTTGTGCATGGGGCTTTATGTAGCAAATAGCATGTAATAACGTTATGCCATGCGGGGTGCTTTGAATATTAAATGGAAGGTCTTGCTCTTGATTTTTTTGTATTAAGTACGCTGCAATCTGTGCCAGATTTATGCCATGTTTGCGCAGTGTTTTTGAAGAAGAAAAATAGTTTGCATAAATAGCTGATACAGCAACCTCTGCAGCGGTTTTTCCTTCATGCGATAAAGAAAGCCCGGGTCCTTTTTCATCTAGTTTTGCCCCTTTTTCAACCAATAACTGGACCATTTTTAGGCATCCAGTTTGAGCGGCTTTATGTAGGATATCTTTGGGCAAATCATGAAGGTGGGTTCCGTTATTGAACAAATAGCGAGCAATCGGAACATGGGCATTTTTAATAGCAGTTTCTAAGGCAGCGGTTTTATCTAAAGATATTATATGGTGCTGCTCCATAAATTCCAATGCGGATTTCAGCATGGATACATTGCCATGTTTTACGATTTCTGTCAGTAAAGCGGGTATGCGGTTTTGCGCAGGTAACCATCGTAAGCAGGCCACGATATAAGCAGGGTTAGTTCGCAGCCATTCTAGAAATTGTATTTGGATGAATGTGCTGGCCTCGATGTTATCAGGGTATACCAAGCCTTTTTGTAAGATGCCCGCGCGCTGTAGATGGGCGATGTCGATTTGTGCATGGGGACCTGCTCGTTTAATCAACTTTAGGATATTTAATCCCTCAAAGAGCTGCGCAAAGGTTCTATTTCCATAGGTACCTGCATCATCTATCCATGCTCTCAATTCTAACTCTGTAGAAATCCAGTGTGGAGAGAGCCAATTAACTTGATAACTAGAAACAGAGCCTGTATGACCTGTGCTACGCAATATATGTAGTGTATCAGGATCATTTATTTTTTTTGCCCGCTCGATAACGGTATGTCCATGAGCCCGTATCGTGACATCTGCGCCTTTTTGAAGCAATAAAGTGATCATTTCATACTGCTTTTTTTCTACTGCGGTATGTAGCGGTGTATTTCCATAATTTCCGTAAATATCTCTATCTTGAGTATAAAGAGTTGTAGGATCATGTTCAATAAACAAAGTAGCTAACTGTGCTCGCAATGCTGGGGATTGCACATAACAAGCGACATGCAGCAAGGATATACGTTCAGGTTTGCACGACGTGTTAAATACAATATTTTGCTCTTGTCCTTTTTGGATTAAATAGATGAGTATTTTTAATAAATTTACTCCTTTGTTTAAAAGTTCAGGTGGAGGAGAATCGTCAAAATAATTGATAGAAAGTCTCGACACAACTACATCTATAGCTGTTTTTCCTCGGTGCAGTGAACTATAGCTTGATACTTTATGATCAATTTTTACTCCTTTATTAACCAGTAATTCGACCATTTCAAAACAGGTGCTTCGTACTGCTTCATGCAGTGTGTCTTCAGGTAAATCATAGATACGTGCGCCAATATCAAATAAATAGCGAACGATCGAAATATCAGC
The DNA here is from genome assembly GCA_031963045.1 of Mycoavidus cysteinexigens. Lineage (GTDB taxonomy): Bacteria > Pseudomonadota > Gammaproteobacteria > Burkholderiales > Burkholderiaceae > JASSUD01. The sequence continues at coordinate 86,055 of JASSUK010000034.1, read as the reverse complement.
ATTCGTAACGGCTTTTTCTAATGCAGTTTCTCTATCTCTATCTAAAGGTATTTTGCGCTGCACCATAAATTCAAATACAGATTGTACAAGTGATAAATTTTTATATTTTGTCACCTCTGTGAGTAAAGATGGTATGTCTTTTTGGGAAGGTATCCAGCGTAAGCAGGCCATAATAGAAGTAGGGTTTGTTCGTGCCCACTCTAAAAATCTATTCTGAACAAATTTACTGGTATCGATATCATCAGGGTATATCCAACCTTTTTGTAAGATACCTGCGCGATGAAGGCTTGCAATGTCAATATGGGAATTTGGACCTGTTTCTTGAGCAAACTTCAGTAAATTTAATCCCTCAAAAATTTGTTTAAAGGTTCTGCCTCCATACTTGTGTGCATCATGTATCACTGCTGTAAATTCTGAAAGCGAAGCAACCCACTTTGGGTAAAGCGCATCAAATTTTTTATACAAAGCATGGCAGCCTTCTGTATTGAATTGAATAATTTGCCCTTTTTTTTGCATAGTTATTAGCGCTATTTCGTATGGAGTGAAGTGTGATAGAGCTTCGATAAGGATAGCGCTCTGTATTTCCGGTGGAAGCCTTAGTTTTTCTGAGAGAAGATATTTTTCCGGTATTTTTTGTTCTAATACGAGGCGCTGTTTCTCCGGTAGCCCGTGCAGTGCTAAAAATATTTCTAGACGTTTAGAGGCGGTATCTTTGTCTGGTGAGGCAAGTATTTCTTTAATGGTGTTTTTGGCAGGTGAAGTCTGTATGAGCCTTGTGAAGAGCGAAGTGGTGGCTAAGGCAGCATTTAATCTAGAGATAGAGCTCGAAAAGGCCATATGTGCACACTATAGAGGTTATCTAAATCTGTTTGAAAACAGGGTCTTGGCTGGATGTCTAGGCAGCTTTTTTGCACTTATTTTGTGCCCAATGGTTTTTGCCCTATTGCATAGGCTAATCCACTACTGTGTGCAAGAGTGTGCATATTGGGAATAGGCCATTGAACTGATAAATTCAAAAAGATTGTATCCAATTAGTTAATTCAAGAAGTAAATTTTTGAAAAAATAAAAGGAAGAATATATGGAACCAGTCTCTATAATAGGCTTCGGAACTCTCGGATTATTAGGTCTCGGTGGCAGCGGATACGGGGGTTATTGTTTAGGAAAAGTAAATGGAAAAAGTGAGGTGAAAAAAGAAAAAGATGATTCGATAGCGAAGAAGGATGATGAATGTAAAGCTGAATTGGCTGAAAAGGACACACAAAATGAAGCTAAATTAACTGATCAGAAAGAGAAATATGAAATTAAATTAACTAATCAGAAAAATGAATATGAAGAAAGAATTAGTAATATTTATAAAAAAGAAATTCCTGATTTGAACAGAAAAATAGATATATTTTCTGAATCAATAATGGCGCTTATTAGTCAAACATTGGAACAGACTAATGTCGATCAACAAAAAATGCAAATGTTTGGGAATTTGCTAAATGCTTTATGTTCTCTAAAAGTTGAAAATCAAGACGTATCGTTATCTAATGCTTCGAAAAATAATAATTCCTTACATAATAAAAATGTGCCTATAAACGATGCAGGAGAGGGAAGCTCAGCACCATTGAATAGTTCGAGTGCACCGAATAATGAATTATTCAATCCTAAGGCTGTAGCTTAATTACATCCTCCAGTCTGGATAAGTGCAATTAGACGATATGAAATGATAGTAAGCCGCTGGCATGACTATTTTAAAGTAGTCATGCCAGCGGCTATTTTCTAGAAGTAAAATAGAAAATGCTGATGCTCCCACTTTTCTTGAGAAGTGAAAGCATCGCTTATTAATTATTTACGATGTTACGCACGTTATAGAATGGCTAGTTGTTTATAGATAGAGTGCAAAGATTAAAAGTAAGTGGTCTGCATGTTGGGGTTCGTGCCTTACCACCAACCTACCGTGCTTTGCTGTGGTTGATGGAGATTTTAAAATCTCACTATATAAACTATTTTGGTAGGTTTGTGGTGGCACGAACTCCAAAATGCATAGTGATGAGCGAGTTGGGAATGCAATGCAAAGATATATTGCACTAACTGTAAAATTAGGTTTGGTATTTATTAGATTCCACGAAAAAAATTCAAGACAGTGAAATAAATAGAACGCGGAAATGATATTAATGCTCTGACAATTTTGCCATGCTGGATATCAACACATCCATATTTTTTGTTTTTTTGCAGTATACGAAAGGCTTGCGGGTCTCTAAATCTCAATGTAATATATTCTAATGGGCTTAAAGTAATATCGGTGCCTTTATTAAATAAAAATTCGGCTAGGGAGTGATGCTTTTCTTGTATGGCAATATATATAGGGGTATTTTTTCCTGTATACAAAGGAGGATATTTATAGCTTATATCCGTATCCCCTATATGCCTATTATTATCGCCTTGCTCAAAAAGAATTTTGGCAAGTTCTAATCCTTTTTCTTGAGGTTTTATATAACACGCAGCATGTAAGAGTGTCATGCAATTTGGGGTGGATTGGATATCAAATGGAATATTTTGTTCTTGCATTTTTTGTATTAAATAGCTTGCAATTTGTATTCGATTTAATCCATATCGCCGATTTGCTTTAGAGGCAGAAAAGTAGCGCGCATCAATAGCTGATACCGCTAGCTCTGTGGCTGTTTTCCCGTCATGTAATAGAGGAAGCCCCGGGCCTTTTTCATTGAGGTTGGCACCTTTTTCAACTAATAGCTGAACCATTTCAAGGCATCCAGTTTGGACGGCTTTATGTAGGATATTTTTAGGTAAATCCTGAATGGATGTTCCGTTATTAAATAAATAATGGGCGATGTGCACATTTGCATTCTTAACGGCTTGTTCTAGCGCTGCAGCTTTATCTAATGGCTCTATATGCTGTTCCATAGATGCAACTGCAGACTGTACTACTGAGATTTTTCCAAGTTTTACGATTTCTGTTAGTACAGCTGGTATGCGGCTTTGTGCAGGTAGCCATCGTAAACAGGCCAAAATATGAGCTGGGTTGGCTTGTAGCCATTCTAAAAATTGTGTTTGTATGAATTTGCTTACCTGAATATTATCGGGGTGCGCCCAACCTTCTTTCAATATACCAGCACGCTGGAAGTGTGCAGTAGTTATCTGCGCATGGGGGCCTGCTTGTTGAATCAACTTCAGGATATTGAATCCTTCAAAGATTTGCTTAGAGGTTTTACCTCCGTAAGTACGCGAATCTTGTATCAATGCTTTAAATTCAGCACGTGTAGAAACCCATCGTGGATATAACCAATCAAATTGATTATCAGAAACAGAGCCTGTATTACCTGTGTTATGCAATATGCGAAGTGTTTTTCGGTCACTCACTTTTTCGGCTAGCTCGATGACCGTATACCCTTTAGCACGTGCAGTGATATCTGCGCCTTTTTGAAGCAGTAATTCGATCATTTCATACTGTTTTTTTCTTATGGCAAGATGTAGTGGCGTATTTCCGTCCTCTTCATTGACGTCATTTTCTCGAGCGTAAAGAGTTGTCGGATCATGTTCAATAAATAAAGTAGCTAACGGTATCTGCAATGCATGGGGGTGCGCATAACAGGCGACATGCAGCAGAGACATACGTTCAGGCGTGCACGAGGTATTAAATGGAATATTCTGTTCTTCTCCCTTGCGGATTAAATAGATAAGAATATTTATTAAATTTCCTCCTTTTTGTCGAGATATAGTGGAAGAATAATAGTCAAAAAAATTCATAGAAAGTGCCGATACAGCTACATCTATAGCCGTTTTTCCTTCATGCGATGACTCAATGCTTACTCCTTTATCAACAAGTAACTTGACGACTTCAAAGCAGGCGTTGCTAATTGCTTTATGCAGGGTATCTTCGGATAAAGGTATTCCGTGCTGTACCATAAATTCAAATACAGATTGCACAAGTGACAAATTTCTATGTTTTGTCGCCTCTGTAAGTAAAAATGGAATGTCTCCTCTTTGGGTAGGTAGCCACCGTAAGCAGGCCATAATAGAAGCAGGGTTTGCTCGTATCCACGCTAAAAACTTATTCTGAACAAATTGACTGGTACTGACCATATCAGGGTAAATCCAATCTTTTTGTAAGATACCTGCGCGCTGAAGGCTTGCAATATCAATCTGAGAATTAGGGCCTGCTTCTTGAACAGACTTCAGTAAATTCAATCCCTCAAAGATCTGTTTAAAGGTTTTGCTTCCATACCGGCGTGCATCATCTATCACTGCTGTAAATTCTGAAGGTGAAGTAACCCACTTTGGGTAGAGCCAATCAAATTTTTTATACAAAGCATGGTAGCCTGCTTTACTCAATTGAATAAATTGCCCCTCTGTTTGCATGGTTATTAAAGCTATTTCGAAGGGAGTAAAGTGTGATAGAGCTTCGATAAGGATAGTGCTTTGTATTTCTGGTGAGAGCCTCAGTTTTTTTGATAAAAGATATTCTTCCGGTATTTTTTTTTCTACTACCAGGCGTTGCTTTTCTGGTAGCCCATGCAGTCCTAAAAAGATTGATACACGTTTCGATGCAGCATTTTGGGGCGAGGTAATGATTTCTTTTATGTTATTTTGGGCAAGTGAAGTCTGTGCGGACCTTGTAGGGAGTAGTGACGTGGCTAGGGCAGCATTCAATCTAGAGATAGAGCTCAAAAAGGTCATGATGTATACGCTTTAGGTTTATATGTTGGTTATCCCTATTTTTTAAAACAGGTCTTGGCTGGATGTCTAGGCGGCTTTTTTGCACTTATTTTGTGCGCAATGGCTGTTGAACCATATTGCATAGGCTAACCTGATACTTTGTGCAGGCGTGTGTGTATTTGGAATAGGTCATTTAACTGATAACTGAATATAGCTGTCTCTAAAATTAAAATGGCTGGTTTCTGTGTGAAACAGAATCCAGCCATTTTTGTGTTTGTAATATGCTTGCCTGGTATAGATGAGTTTTTGCCTTATAATTATTTATACAATCTTTTAAAAGCTGCCCATTCCATTTTTATGCCATGAGTAGCATAGATCTTTTTCTAATAGAAACAATGGTTTCTTTTGCGGAATCTCTTTTGCATTTCGCATTGAGTAACCGCATATGTTGAAATCTATTTTCAGCTTCTTCGCGTGCTTTATCTATATTCGTAAGTATAACTATGGTAGGAGACATAAAAGAAAATGGTATCATAGGCCATAGCAGAAGCGATAAAGAGGTGATGGGAGTTAAATATGAAAATAATATTGCAGTAATGATCCCAGATAGGATAAATGCAGTTATAGAAAATACTAAAATGTTTTTTAAAAAATGAATAAATGTATAATCGTATTCCTTTAATTTCTCAATTTTGCTTCGTAATATGTCTTCGGTGATTATTTCATTTTCAGGAAAGTAGGGTCTGGATGCTAAAAGTGGAATCGTAGCCTGTCTCCATAGATAATTGTGCGGAGAAGACCAATCTGATGTAAAGGTAAACATATAGTTCGCCTTATGGTAATAAATATATTATGAAAGCATGCTAAATCGCACAGACCTTTGTGGAAGAGGCGGGATGAGCTGTGGATATAGACTGTTTTCAACAGGGATAATTTTCCATGTGCGGTTATCTGCTCCGACAACTTGCAGTTCATTTTGAGCCCAGTGTATGCGCTGAATAGTGGTTAATGGCGGGTCTAGCCGTTTTCTTTGGAATTCTCCAGATTCTGTGGTGAGGCGTAAGAGGGTGTGCCCTCCTTCAAGTACTGCGAGCCAGCGCTCGCAGGGGGAAAATTCAAATTGAACGGTATTTGTTGTTGTTAATGCAAAATGGCTTTGTATTCTTCCATGCTGACGGGAGTAGAGCCACATGCTGGCTTTTTTAACAGAGTCTTGTGGATGTACTTCTGCTAAGAGTAGCCATTTTCCTCGCGGAGATATTTTAAGTTCGGTTATAGAGGCGGGTTTATTGGCGACAGAGGATGTGGCTGTGCTAGTAGGTGGCGCGCAAGGCTCTATGTTTTTTTCAATTTTGCCTGTTTTAGTAGACCATTGTTTAATGGTTTTTCCGTCTACTACGGTAAAAAAATGTTTTTTATCTGCTGAAAAGACACTGGAAGAAATGGTGCCTTTAATGTACATAATTTTAGACGTTTTCGGTTTTATCGCTTCACGCGTGGGTTCAAAGTGCAGGGTTATGCGCTGATAAGTGGCTTCCTCTGCAGGCTCTTGCATTTCTATGGTTTCTTCTTGTGCTTGTTCCCCCTGTTCAGGCGCTTGTGCCGGCTCTGTGGATGGGAGCGGAATGTTTTCAAGAAGGTCAGATTTTTCAATTTTATTTTTTGCAAAAACCACTCCTGTGCTAGCTGCTCCTATAGTTAGTAAAATGGTTGCAGAGCCCGTTAGCCATATTGGGGCGATTAAAAGTGTGCCCACTTTCAATAATGCGCCTTTCCATAATATGCCGCTCACTATCGCAAAATCTCCTCCCGCTAGTAAGAAGCCCGTAATAGTGGATGCCATGGCTGCAGGGCGTGTAAAGTCAAGGTTTGCATCTTTTTTCCTCAACAACGCCATTTGCTCTGCAAAAAATGCTTTCATTTCTTGTGAGGAAAGCGTTTCTACCTGGGGGATCATGAGATATTTACTCTGCGGACAAAAGCTAAACTCTTCGCATTGCTCTCCTGGAAAGCGTTTTACAGGTCCTTCTGTGTTAGCGGGTTTCCATAAAATTTCTTGCTCTGCATTACGCCAGGCGTGCCATTTGCCATCTAGTGAAGTTTCCTGAGGTTCTATCTCCGGCTCTGCGGGCGGTATGGTTTCTGCGGTATTCACAAAGGGTAGGATGTTTTCCACCAGATTCGCTTGCAATTCAACGAAATTTTGCTTACCTGGTGTTTCTCTTTGCTGAATTTCCGTGCGTCCTACACACGTATGGATGCGGTTTGTGATTTCCCTCTGCGTTATATTTAGTAGAGGATGTTGAGAACTGCTGGCTTGCACGGAAGAAGAGTTTCCAAGATTCACGATTTCTCCTTTGATAGGTGGAAATACAGGGATAGATAGAAAGTGCTTTAATCTGAAATAGTGATTTTTATCATATAAAGTAGATTTCTCTGCTACGGTTTTTTATGGATACATTTTTTTGAAAATCTATTTAAAAATAATGTTTTTATCTTGTTTGATTTAAAAAATGTGTGTGTCTATGGCGGGTGCTTGGGTAGAGGCTCAAGCACGTGCTGAAGAGAGCTAATGCTGGGAGCACATAAAAAAGAGCCCCGATATTGAAGTGCCCACCAAAAGTCAGATCTGATATTCAACTTTTGCTGGGCACTTCAATATCGTGGCTCTTAGCTAACCCAAACCTATGCGTAATTATTTTTTTTATCGTTTCTATATTTTTTAATAAGAGCGATTTCTTCGGGGCTTAATATAAGAACAGAGTCATCGCCGTCGTCGTTTTGTGCTGGTGCAAAGGTGCTTTTCTTTGCTACTACAGGAGATCCCGGGTCAGAGCTGCTATCAGAAGAAGGTGAGGTGCTTCTAGATAGGCCTGGCATACTTTCGTCTGAACTTGTGTCTGAGTTTGTGGAAATGGTTCGTGCTCTAGGTTGGAGCAATGTGGTGTTTGTTGCTGGAGTATCTTGTATTACTTCCATCTCTGGTGCGCTAGTCAGTGCCAATTGCGGCATATTAGAGCCAGTAAGTTGAAGCAGCAATTCTGGGGGAATATTAAGTGTTCCGCTTTGTGCTTGTGCCAGAAATAATGTGGTGATTAGTTGCTGCTGCCGTTGCATGGCTTCCATTCGGGCCGCTATTTCATTGATTACACCGACTCCTACTGACAGATCTTCGCGTATAGACCCAAAACCTTCCTGAACTTCTTCTTGTACCTCTTCGACGGTGGTTTGAAAACGTTTTTGGGATTTTTTTAGATCTTCGCTAGCGTCAGCTATTTCATTAAGGGCTGCTACTCCCTTCTGCATATCTTGCTTAATTTCACCCGTTTCCTGAAGTAGTACAGTTGCTCCTGTGCGTAAATCTTGTTTGATTTCGTCAGTGTGCTGAATGATTTTTTTAGAAGTTTGATGCGCTGTGTTAGTTAATTCATTAAGTACCGTTGCCCCTGTGCGCAAATCTTGCTTGATTTCGTCAGTGTGCTGAATAATTGTTTTAGAAGTTTGATGCGTCGCATCAGCTAATTCATTAAGCGCAGCTACTCCTGTGCGCATATCTTTTTTTATTTCGCCCGTTGCTGAGTTAATTTGATCAGTTTGCTGGATTATGGTTTTGGAATTATTATAAGTTTGCCAAATAAGTTTGCGGAGCTGATCGGAAATATCAGTAAGGGGGTTCATAATCTTTTTATTGAGCTCGTTAGCATAATTGGTTTTTGCATAATGCCGATCTACGATCGATGTAGCGATAGCGTTGTATAAAAAGAGCGAGGTAAAAATAGCCAGGGGAACGCCACAAGCAACTAATGGGGAAACGACCAATAAACCTGCTTGGATAGTACCCGCCCATATGGTGCTAAGACCTAGTGCACTTCCTAAAAGTCCTTTCGTTCTGGGCAAGGTAATGAGGTATTCTATAGAAGATAGGGGTTTATTGGTTCGTGCTATTAATTGTGCTTGCAAATCGGTGGTGCTTTGATCCAGACCCATTAATTCATGTTGAAAATGTTTCCCTTGTATCACCTGTGCGCCAAAAGGCACTTCCTCAGGTTCTTTATCCCATGCAAGGTAAATAGCTTTTTGCACTTCAGAGGATGGTTTTTGTGCTGGATTTTCTGCGCATTCATATAACTGTTTAGCAATACTAGTACGGTTCACTAGTAAATTAAGGCTTTTATAGATATCGGCCTCTTGCTGTTGTCTATCTTTTTCGGATAGCCAAAAATCATTATAAAACCGTTCAAAGCGTGTATTCTTATTTTTCTGCTGATCTGCCGTAACCAAGCTGGCGTCTTGCTGCTGGCCGCTTTTTTTAGAAAGCCAATCATTATATTGTGATTCAAAATATTTGTCTTTAAAAGCATGTTTTTTTAATTCTTCTTCCATGGGAAGAAATAATGCTTTTTGCTGATCAAACGTTTTCTTTGCATCTTGATAGGGCAAGCTGAAGAAATGCGCAGCCATATCAGGATTGGGTTTAAACGTTCTCATACATCCCACCTCCACGCCCTTCAATTAGGCGTATTGCATGTTGGAATATTGAAGCTACAAATTGTGCACTATAGAGGGGTGGGGTGTATATTTATATACTATAAACACTGTATTTATAGTGCTGTATTATAGTGTGCTTGCTATGCAGATCTGTCTTTGGTAGGGGCGGTTTTTTATATTATATTTTAGATAATTTATCAACAGGTTTCCAAGGATGAAGTGGTGTGCATGTTGGGGTTCGTGCCTCACCACCAACCTACAGTGCTATTTGATTTATTTATTTGAAAAGGTGTTTCGCGTTTATAAGGTCATTTAAGAGGCCTCTGCATATGCTTTCTTCATATTCAAATAGGTTTACTTCGTCTGGTCATATCGGTTCAATGGAGTAGGGTGGGTTGGGAGATTATTCGGAGTTTTCTTAGTAAGAAAATGCTGAGTTTTATGGGTTCAAGAATGTATCCTACCGCGAAACTGCACAGAGGGTGCAATAGGAAAACATAGAATCGATAAGGAGCATGTAATGCGCGTGCAAGGGGCCGGATTGGGTGGGCAGAATGCGTCATATGGAGTATGGCAAAATGTAAAGGGAAATCGGGAGGTGCCAGCTCATTTTATTAACCCCTCTGCAACCTATTTTATTGATAATAATATACAGAAAAGTAGGCCACTCCCTGTGCAACTAAAGTCAGCGGCAAGGTGCAGGCCCATACAAAATCAGCAAAGCCATCTTGATTCGAGATGCGCTGACGAGGTATTGCCCACTATATCAAGAAATAATTATAGGAAAGGGAGGGAGAATTATAATAGTAGATCTACGATTGCATCGCTTGCTTCTCCTCCACATCGAACTATTCGGCCTCATTTTTATGAGTCAAATTTTTTAAATTCAAGAAAATTTGAAGGGTATGACGATGGTGTTGAAAGTACACGCGTGCCTCTTAAAATTTCAATACATCCTCCTCATGATAATGGGAGAGAATGGCTGGTTGATTCTCCTGTCTCTCGTGCTAGTTCAGAAAGTGGTGGGGAGCCCAAAAAAAATCCTATTCAAAATAATCCTCGAGCACAATTAAATAAGTGTATTGAATTATTACAGTCTGGTGCTATTGTTTTGGAAAATAGTAGTGTGGATGATATTTTTGAGAGAGTGTCTGCTGAATGTAATTTTAGCGATGAAAACAAAGAATTGTTTAAAAAGGCTTTGAATAAGCGTGCACTTACACAACCAAGGCTGTTGAGGATTTTAGAAATATTCAGGGATGCTCCGAATATGGATAATCCTGTAAAACCGACCTTGTTGAATAAGGTGAAGCTTTTCTTTTTAAGAACTAGAAATGATTGGGAATACAAAAAAATGATTTTTGCTCAAAAGGGTTTTGGCGTGTCGCGATAAAATAGAATTTTCTATTTGAGATATATAGGGCAGGGTGGCGGATATTTTTAAAATATGCGTGTGTACATGCAGGTGTCTTGGTATTAAAATTGCAGTCCTTTTCTTGCTAGGGTCAATTTTTGCAATAAAAATTTATCCCATTTCATCAGGTATATAGCGATGTCCTCCCCCAGTTTTTATAAAAACCATCTATTTTTTTGTACCAACCAGCGTGCAGATGATGCGCGCCCTTGCTGTGCAAACCGAGGTTCAAAAGAGCTTATGAGTTATGCCAAAAAGCAAGTGAAAGCGCTTGATTTGGCTGGGCCTGGGAAGGTGCGCGTGAGTTCGGCAGGATGTTTAGGGCGTTGCGAAGAGGGGCCTGCGGCAGTGGTGTATCCGGAAGGTACTTGGTATACCTGCATGGACCAATCTGATGTAGATGAAATTATTGAAAAGCATTTAAAAAATGGGCAGCCCGTTGAGCGTTTGCTTATGGATTAGAATTTTTTTTGAAAAATGCGTAGGTTTGTGCCTCACCAAAAAACTATGCATCAATGTAGGTTGGTGGTGACGAAGGAACCCCAACATGCACACCATAGTCTTTTTGAATGCCTGCGTAAAATCAGTTAATAATGTATACGCTGGTTTTAAAAGAGGTCGTGGTGTGCATGTTGGGGTTCCTTCGTCACCACCAACCTACGCGATATTTAGTGGAAATGGCTTTTAGATATTTTTACTGTGCTTTATTTTGAAGTAGTGTGAGAATAATTTCCAGGTTCGCCCTCACCTCAGTCATGTCTTCTACAAGATTGTTAATTTTTTGATTTAATTCTCGTTCTAATACACTCACCTTTTGAGTGATGTTATTCCCATTCTCTGTTACTCGACCTGCATGTTCTTTAAGGGCATTTACTTCTGCTTCCATGTTGCGTGCTACTACGACAAATTCAGAAAAATTTCCATGCCGATCTACGTTTACTGTTTCACGGTGTAGGGGTAAATTCTCTAGTCTGCCTATATTCATACAATTCTCCATTAATGAGTTACATACTTGAATCAACTTGAGTTGATCTTCTGTGCTTGCTTGCTCTGCACGGTTTTTAAAAGAGGTTGCTATGGTCCAAAAAATGCTAATGACTCCGCTTATCAAAGCCATTTGTTGCACGGTAATAAGTGATACAAGGCCTGATTGAGCGATTAGTCCCCAACCCATCAGTGCTACTGGAGCTAAGAATCCATGTAATTCTTTTAAAAAACATGTTATTGCTCCATGTTTTGCTCGGGTTTGAGGGTGTTGTATGGGTTGTGGTGTGGCGGCTAACTTAATGCTTTCTAATTCTTTTAATGCGTTTTGAAGATGGCGTTTGTTTTCTGCAGTGTCCTTTTCACAAAGTGCTTGTGTGATTTTGTAAATGATTTTGACTTGATGTAACCCTGCTTCAATATGTCGTTGAATAGTTACTTTGTCCGCTTTAAATAGATATGCTTTGACCACATTTTTTTCAAGGTCTGACCATGAGGCTTCAAGGTTAGCTTGAGCTTCTATACACACAGCGATTAACCGCGTCCATTCAGGCGCTGTATTTTTAGTGCTAAAAAATGGTGAAACGGCTCTTGGATTTAGGGCGTTCTGTTGAATAGCAGCATCTTTGTATTCTTTTGTTTCAGGCTTATATGGGATAGGGCCAACTATTTCAGAAGGAGGCGCCATATGCTTTGGATTGCGGCCAGTTAATTGAGACTTATGTAGAATAAATCGGCAGTTTTGTCTATGTGGATTGGGTAAATGTGCGGGATCTGTGCCAATCATATTTCTCTCCTAAATAGGTAGTAATAGGAGAACGGTAGCTAGGCAGAGGTGGGACACGGAATGAAGCATAATTTTCTCGCCATGAACGCTAGGTTTTTATATGGCTTGGGTAGTGCGTAAATACACTGCATGCCCAGGCCCTGTTTTTGACATTTCGAAGTAACTAAAAGTGTCTAGGCGTAAAATTAAACCAAACAAGTTAATTAATCAACCATTTTAATAAAAATACCCTATTTAGTTGATTTTATGGGGCATTGCCCGTATAAAAAGCATAAGTTATCAGCAGGGGCTGGGCGATTGGTGTATACGCTTTATCAAGCTATTGAAGGCGTGCGCCGTATGAATGCAGGCAATGGCCTTCAGGCAGCAAACGAAGTCAAGCACACCCATTCCACACATGGAGTAGATAGGCGCATGGACAATAATTCTAAAAAAGTAAGCGGTTTTACCCGTCTTTTGAGTGCATTAGGAAATACTTACTGCGGTATACGCGATGCCGTACGGGAAGAGCGCGCATTTCGCCAAGAGTTTTTATTGGCTTGTATTTTGATTCCGCTTGCGATGGTATTGCCCGTCACTTTAGTGGAGCGGCTTATGCTGATTAGCTCAATACTGGGGGTGCTAAGTATGGAGTTGCTCAATTCTGGCATTGAAGCGGCTATTGATCGCATCTCATTAAAACAGCATCCGCTTTCCAAGCGGGCGAAAGATTTTGGGAGTGCGGCTGTGTTTATCGCGCTGTGTGGGTGCGCATTGGTATGGTTATCGCTTGTTGGCCCGCTGATATGGCGGCTGGTTATAGCGCGCATGTATTGAGAATGGGGCTAATGTATATCGAAAACGTGCGCTCTGTATAACGCGAGGGTGCCTGTAGCTTCGCCTTTTTATACGATTTTTCTATTGTTCTCCTGCTCTGTATATAGATATTTCCTACAGTGCACATCTAGCTACGTTATTACTCTTGGGGTTTGTATAACGCGGCGCAAGGTACTCTAAAAAAGTACATTGTTTACTCAGCGCATGGGTATAGACAGAGGGGGAGAGCAAATGCGTAATCCGACAACAATTAATAACTCGCCAGTACATTTTGGGCACATTAATCATTTTAATGAGGCTCAAATGGCCCGACAGCCATTTACACCTAGACCTAGTCCATTAAGGCATCATTCCACCAGATGGCAGCTACCAACTGCCATTGATATTGATATTGAGCATTCTAGGCCTATTCAAACTGAGAACATCTATCAAAATAAAAGTAAAAATAGAGGCGGATGCTATAAAGCAATTGGTGCAATGCTTGTCGTGACAGGGCTTGCAGCGGTAGGGAGCGCAATGTATTTACACTATGTCCCCAATGAACAGATAGATATTCACCCCAATATCATCATGGGCTTAGGTATTGGAGGGCTTATGCCGTTGTCTGTAGGCCTAGTATTAGCAGGCATGGGCATATCTACGAGTCCGTAATGTAGAGCGGAATATTAAAAATTCCGCGGTGTGCACGGGTTGATCATGCCAGTTATCCAAGGATCGGGAGATCTGGTAGGTAAACCGTGCATCCATCGATTTACCTTGAGAGAAGCCATTGCGCTCAGCAGTATCAATGGCGTATGCCGCAGCAGATCGCTATCATGCCTATGACCATGGTTCCAGCGCCGCCACTGGCTAAAGTGGGGTTAAAAGAAGAATCTGCACCGCTTTTAGCGGCTAGTGCTAGCGGTACCGCTCCTGTTAAAAAAAGACCAAAGCCGATTAATTGAATTGCAGCTTTTACCTTCCTCCTTCTTGATTCTGATATGGAAGAAGGGGAGTCGGATACGCATATGCTCTGAGGTTTAGGGCTTTCGCTTCGTATTCCAATATTGCCTGTACGGGGAGAGGGGGCCCCTATCTGAATGATATGGTCATTGGAAGGTTGATTTGCGGCGTTGATAGAGGGGGGTGGCGGTGCCGAGAGAAGATTCTGTAATTTGCTCGATGACTTTACAGGAGATTTGCGTGTGGAAGGAGTCCCGATAATATGCTGGGTAGCCATACCACTGTGGTCTGCAGCAGGAATTACGCTTGATTCTTTACCGATAGAACTAAGGTTCTTAGAGGTTAAATGAGGCATCTCTCTCTCCAGTACACAATACGGCGCTGACAGCCACGTATAGCATTCGCTTCATAGGGCTTCTAAAGCCCTTTGATCGCTCTATGTATAGAGACCAGATAGAGCGCATTCAAAGTGCACTGTAGAAAATATCAAGAGATAAAGAGATGCGTATTAGAAAAAAAGTATGGTGCAGCGAAGCGTATTTTAGAAAATCAAAAAATAAAGGGCTCTAGGAGCCCTTTATGTGGAGTACATCAACGTGGAGTTTGAGGACACGCCCTCATAATGGTTTACTGCTTCACGTAAATTTCGCCACCTACTTCTGAAAATTCCACCGCTTTTTTGTGTAGGCCATCTTGTAAGACTTGTTCTGCGGAAAGCGATTTTTGCGCGGCGAAGTCTCGGATGTCTTGCGTGATTTTCATCGAGCAAAAGTGGGGGCCACACATGGAGCAGAAGTGCGCTACTTTTGCAGACTCTTTGGGTAGCGTGGCATCGTGATAGGCGCGGGAGCGATCTGGATCGAGGCTTAAATTAAATTGATCTTCCCAACGGAATTCGAAGCGTGCTTTAGACAGCGCATTATCTCGAATCTGAGCGCCTGGATGTCCTTTGGCTAAATCCGCTGCGTGTGCCGCGAGTTTGTAGGTGATCATCCCTTCTTTTACGTCTTCTTTGTTAGGTAGGCCTAAATGCTCTTTAGGCGTTACATAGCAGAGCATAGCGGTGCCATACCAGCCGATCATTGCCGCACCTATGCCCGAGGTAATGTGGTCATAGCCTGGGGCGATATCGGTAGTCAATGGTCCTAGTGTGTAGAACGGAGCTTCGCGGCATATCTCAAGCTGCTTATCCATATTTTCTTTGATAAGTTGCATGGGTACATGGCCCGGGCCTTCAACCATTGTTTGTACATCATATTGCCAGGCAATTTCTGTCAATTCTCCTAGCGTTTGAAGCTCAGCGAACTGGGCTTCATCGTTGGCATCGTAGATCGAGCCAGGACGCAGTCCATCGCCTAATGAAAAGCTCACATCATAGCTTTTCATGATGTCGCAAATATCTTCGAAGTACTCATACAGAAAGCTTTCGTTGTGGTGTGCTAAACACCACTTAGCCATGATGGAGCCTCCGCGGGAGACAATGCCTGTCATCCGGTTCGCAGTAAGGGGGATGTGGCGTAGGCGTATGCCTGCGTGGATGGTGAAGTAATCTACCCCTTGCTCAGCTTGCTCAATCAAGGTATCTCTAAAAATAGGCCAGGTGAGTGCTTCGACACGGCCGTTTACTTTCTCTAAAGCTTGATAGATGGGTACGGTACCGATGGGTACGGGGCTGTTGCGGATGATCCATTCGCGGGTTTCATGAATGCGTTTGCCCGTGGATAGATCCATGATCGTGTCTGCACCCCAGCGGGTAGCCCAAATCATTTTGTCGACTTCTTCACCGATGGAGGAGGTCACTGCAGAGTTGCCAATATTGGCGTTTACCTTCACCAAGAAATTACGCCCGATAATCATCGGCTCGCTTTCAGGGTGATTAATATTGTTGGGAATAATCGCACGGCCTTTAGCGATTTCGTCACGCACAAATTCAGCGGTGATGTCCATCCCTTCCATTTGCGTGAGTACGCTTTCTACGCGCTCAACACGTTGCCGCTCGCTAAGTTGCGCACCAAACGCTTCACCTGCATGTTGGCGGCATAATAGTTGGGCCATTTTTTTGCCCATGAGGCCGCTTTCTTTGAGGCTGGTAATGTATTCGGAGCGTTGTTGGTTTTCACGGATCGCGACAAATTCCATTTCAGGCGTGATGATGCCTTTCTTGGCTGCGTGCATTTGCGTGACATTTTCACCGTTGCGCGCGCGACGAGGCGCTTTGGGCGAGCCTGAGAAGCGCCATGGGGCTGCCTCTGCGTTTTGCTGCGTTTCTTGTAATGCACGACTAAAGTTGCTGGTGTAGCCGTTTAATAATTCGGTATCTGCGCGCTCTTCAATCCATGCAGCGCGTATAGGGGGTAAACCTGCTTGAATATCAATAGAGGCTTGTGGATCCGTATAGGGGCCTGAAGTGTCGTAGATATAAACGGGAGGATTTTCCTCTCGTGGGCCTTGGGTCGGTGTCTCTGACTGTTCAATCTTGCGCATCGGCACGAGTAGATCGTGGCGGGAGCCTTTTATATATACCTTGCTGGAATTGGGAAAGGGTTGGCGTAGATCAGGGTCTACTTGCGCATCGGTCGCAATAAATTCAGGCGCAGTCTTCATCAGAGGCCTCCTAGTAAATAAAAAAACCCCCGGTAGCGCGCAGGACTATCCGGGGGTTTTTGTCAGGGTACAAGTCCTACGACAACAATCAAAATAAAATGGTGCGCCCGGTCGGACTCGAACCGACACGCCCAGTAGGCGAGAGATTTTAAGTCTCTTGCGTCTACCTATTCCGCCACGGGCGCAGTTTTAGAATGTGCTCAGAACTACAAAGCAGAATGTACCACATGTCCTGCGTGTTCTTAACTACGAGCAAATTGCATAAGGGCGCGATTATAGACCGTAAATTGCAGATTGAAATAGCCCTTTATGAATAAGGTTGCATAAAAAAATGGTTTGTTCGCTAGAATCACGTTTTTTACATTGGAGCTGGTACTTTTTTGTGCCAGAGCAGTCAGGTAGCGCAGCAATCACGGGATGATGAGGAAGGAGCGAGGAATGGGTCAGAATACTGCGCAAGCAGGGATCAACAATCAAGTGGCAGGTATACAGAGCGTTGCGCAGGTTTTGCAGTGTGTGAAAGATGCCAATATTCAGTTTATCGATTTGCGGTTTACGGATACGCGAGGTAAAGAGCAGCATGTGTCTGTGCCTGCTAGTGCATTTGATGCAGATAAATTTGAAAGCGGCCAGGCCTTTGATGGCTCTTCAATTGCAGGGTGGAAGGGTATTGAGGCATCGGATATGCTGCTTATTCCTGATCCTAAAACCGCCTATGTAGATCCTTTTTATAACGATCCAACGCTGGTATTGACCTGTGATGTGATCGAACCATTTGATGGAAAAGGGTATGAGCGCGACCCGCGTTCTTTGGCAAGGCGTGCAGAAGCCTATTTAAAGAGCACAGGGTTGGGAGATACTGCTTATTTCGGTCCTGAACCAGAATTTTTTGTTTTTGATTCCGTACGCTGGCAAGTCGATATGTCAGGCTCTTTTGTAGCGATTGACTCTCAAGAAGCGCCTTGGTCTTCTTCCAAAGAATATGCAGGGGGTAATAGTGGACACCGGCCCAATACTAAAGGCGGGTATTTCCCAGTAGCGCCTGTAGATACTTTTCAAGATATGCGTTCAGAAATGTGTCTGCTGCTTGAACAAATCGGCATTCCTGTAGAAGTGCATCACCATGAAGTGGCCGGCCAAGGACAAAACGAAATCGGAACCAAATTTTCTACACTGGTTCAGCGTGCAGATTGGACGCAGACGTTTAAATATATCGTGCATAACGTCGCGCATCGGCTAGGAAAAACTGCAACGTTTATGCCTAAGCCTGTGGTGGGTGATAACGGCTCGGGTATGCACGTACACCAATCTATTTGGAAAGATGGGCAAAATTTGTTTGCCGGCAACGATTACGCGGGGCTCTCTGAATTCGCGCTCTATTATTTGGGCGGAATCATGAAGCATGCTCGTGCGCTCAATGCGTTTACCAATCCAACGACTAACTCTTACAAACGTCTAGTGCCGGGCTATGAAGCACCTGTAAAACTGGCCTATTCAGCTCGTAACCGCTCTGCAGCGATTCGCATTCCGTATGTGACCAATGCACGAGGCCGTCGTATTGAGACGCGTTTTCCGGATGCTATGGCTAACCCCTATCTGGCTTTTTCTGCTTTATTGATGGCCGGCTTAGATGGCGTGCAAAATAAAATTCACCCGGGTGAGGCTGCGGAGAAAAATTTATACGATCTTCCTCCTGAAGAGAATCAAAATATCCCCACGGTGTGTTCTAGCTTAGAGCAGGCTTTAGAAAACTTAGATCAAGACCGCGCCTTTTTAACGCGAGGCGGAGTGTTTAGTAATAGTATGATTGATGCTTATTTAGAGTTGAAAGAGGCAGAAGTGACGCGTTTACGTATGACGACACATCCGGTAGAGTTTGAAATGTATTATTCATTGTAAAAAAATAGTTTTGCAATGAAGACAGTGTGGAGTGATACCTGTATTAAGGCATAGAAAAACGGCCTAGCTTGTCTTAAGCTAGGCCGTTTTTCTATGCATTCAAAACTAAGGCAGGCGCTTGGAATTGGTAGCTTTTAACACCCGTTTAGTATCTGCAGCCAGCTCAGGCGTTCCTAATGCCTGATAGGCTTTTTGCATTAAGCTTAGTGCTTTGGGAATAGCTGGGGTATTGGGATACTCTGTAAGAACGTGTTTAGCGCGATTGATGGCCGCTAGGTAAGCGCCGCGTTCGTAATAATATTGCGCGGCATGTACTTCATGTGCTGCCAGTGCATTGACGATATAGCGCATGCGTTGCATGGCGTCCGGCGCATAACGGCTGCTAGGGTAGCGGGTAGCGATAACTTTGAAAGCATCATATGCACGGCGTAGCGCTTCGGGGTCGCGTTCGCTAAGGTCTTGTGCGCTTAGCTGACCTAGCAAGCCTAGCTCATCTTTAAAATTGAGTAGGCCTTTTAGATAGTAAGCGTAAGCGAGTTGCGGATGATCGGGATGTAGCCGAATGAAGCGGTCTACTGCTTGCTCAGCGGCTTGAGGCTCATTGTTTTTCCATTGGCAGTAGGCCACGTTAATCTGCGCTTGCGGTGCTCGAGAGCCAAAAGGATCTCGGCCTTCCATTTTTTCAAAGTACTCCGCGCAGCGGATCCAGTCGTGGCTTTCTAGAGCTTCCTGCGCTTGCACGTATAATTTGTCACTAGACCAGGTGTTTGTTTCGTCTTTTTTCTCTGGCAATCCTCCACAGGCAGTCAGTGTGCCCGCTATGGCTAATAGGGCACATCTGGCTATATGGTAGGCAGGGCGGCTTTTGAGGAAGAGGGAAGTCATAGATTTCTGTCGAAGTTTTATTTTGTGATAGAAGACGAAGTGTACTGAATTAAGAACGGGTCCCCAACCTACAAATTAACAATTCCTCTTTAGAATGGTTTTATCACTTATTTTCTAAAGGGGCTTTACTGAATGCGGAGTTATATTGACCGTTGAAGCGCTCTTTGAGCCTTTACAGGGTTTGGACCCTTTGGAATCGGCTGTGGAAGCAGATTGCACCGAGCCTCTCACTGCCACTATTCCTGCTGAGTATGAGGGAGAACGATTAGATAAAGTATTAGCTTATCTTTTCCCGCAGTACTCTCGTGCCTGCTTGCAGAGCTGGGTGAAAGCCGAGCGCGTGCAGGTGGCCGGAGCGCTTGCGAGCTTGCGTCAAAAGGCTTGCGAGGGCGCGATGGTAGCGCTGTGGCCAGATTTGAAACCTGAGCAGCAGGCTTTTCGACCTGAACCTGTTCCGCTGTCTATTGTGTATGAAGACGCCAGTTTAGTGGTGATTAATAAGCCTGCAGGATGTGTTGTGCATCCTGCGGTGGGCAATTGGGGAGGCACACTCCTTAATGGGTTGCTGCATCGGTATGGTGCAGCCGCAGCAGCGCTGCCGCGTGCGGGTATTGTGCATCGCTTGGATAAAGATACCAGTGGATTGATGGTAGTAGCACGCACATTAGAGGCGCAAACTGCTTTAGTGCGGCAGCTTCAAGCTCGTACGGTAAAGCGCATGTATCAGGCATTGGTTTGGGGCACACCGCCAGCACGGGGTCTGGTTAATGCATCTATAGGCCGCGATCCGAGGAGCCGTATCCGTATGGCAGTAGTGGTGGGCGCAGCGTCTAAGCCAGCGCGCACGCACTATCTACGATGCTCAGTGAGCATGGCAGCAGGTTTGCCCATTGCTGCGCTTTTATGTGCTCTGGAAACTGGCCGTACACACCAGATTCGAGTGCATTTGTCTCATTTAGGATATCCGATAGTGGGTGATCCCCTCTATGGACGTGGCCATGGTCAGCAGCGTGCTATTGGGTTTTGTGCTGAGCAAGCTTCTTCTCGAACCAAGCCAAGCGCGGCAGTACAACTTGCTTCAGAGCTCGTTACTTTCCCAAGACAATTTTTGCATGCTTGCCAGCTTGCGTTTGCGCATCCTGAGAGTGGGGAGCCCTTATCTTGGCAGGCTGACCTTCCCGAGGATGCGGCGGCTTTAGCTCAGAAGGTTGGAGTAAATTGGGATGCGCCATCTACGTCTGTTTAGATATTCAAATTCTCTGTATATGCATGCCAAAAGCAATGATAAAAGTCAGTGGTGTGTATGTTGGAGTTCGTATTTAACCCCAACATACCGTTCTAAAACCTGGCTATACCTTGCAAAAGGTTATGATTAGAAAGAAGTGGTTTGCAAGTAAACATACCTCATCCCTCTACTAAGTGCGTATTACCCTTTTATATTTTGGAAAAACCTGTATGTCGTCTGCTGTTGCTACCCCTCCTAGCTCTACTCCTACTCTTTCTGAAGCCACTCCCCGAAAAGTGGGATTTGTATCGCTGGGGTGTCCTAAAGCATTGGTCGATTCGGAAAACATCCTCACGCAATTGCGTATAGAAGGGTATGAAATTTCCCCCACCTATGAAGGGGCCGATTTGGTCGTGGTGAATACCTGTGGTTTTATCGACGCGGCTGTGCAAGAAAGTTTGGATGCGATTGGGGAAGCACTCAATGCCAATGGCAAGGTTATTGTGACGGGCTGTTTAGGTGCGAAAAAAACAGCAGAGGGAGGGACGGTAGTCGAAGCGACGTATCCTCAGGTGCTATCGGTTACAGGCCCGCATGCTGCGGCAGAAGTAATGGAGGCTGTGCACCAAAACTTACCGCGCCCTCATGAGCCATTTTTAGATTTAGTGCCCCCTTCTGGGATTAAATTAACACCGCGTCACTATGCGTATTTGAAAATTTCTGAAGGCTGTAATCATCGCTGCACGTTTTGCATCATCCCATCGATGCGGGGTGATTTGGTTTCACGCCCTATCGCTGAGGTAATGATTGAAGCGGAGAATTTACTCAAAGCAGGCGTGAAAGAGCTTTTAGTTATTTCTCAGGACACCAGCGCGTATGGCGTGGATGTGAAATATCGCACGGGTTTTTGGCAGGGTCGTCCTCTCAAAACGCGTATGACAGAGTTAGTCGCAGCGCTTGGGGAGCTTGCTAAGCCTTATGGTGCATGGATACGTTTGCACTATGTATACCCTTATCCGCATGTAGATGAGTTATTGCCCCTTATGGCAGAAGGTCGGATCTTGCCTTACCTAGATGTGCCCTTACAACATGCGCATCCTGCTGTGCTAAAACGTATGAAACGCCCAGCACACGCTGAGAAAAACTTAGAGCGCATTCAAGCCTGGCGGGCAGTGTGTCCGGACATCGTGGTGCGGAGTACGTTTATTGCCGGCTTTCCTGGTGAAACAGAAGCAGAATTTGAGACGCTACTCGACTTTATCCGAGAGGCGCAATTAGATCGAGTGGGCTGTTTCGCTTACTCCCCTGTTGAAGGCGCACGCGCTAATGCCTTAGAGGGCGCATTGCCCGAAGCCTTGCGCGAAGAGCGCCGTGCGCGTTTTATGGAAGTGGCAGAAACCGTTTCAGCACAGCGCTTAAAGCGAAAAGAAGGCCAGGTATTGCAAGTGCTGATCGATGAAGTGGGTCCAGAAGGGGCGATAGGGCGCTCTGCTGCAGATGCACCAGAAATTGATGGATTAGTTTATATGAGCCACCAATCTTCTTCTGGCGCATCTAGACAAAAGAAGGGTCTTAGAGCAGCAGTGCCTTTGGCACCTTGCCGCGTTGGAGAATTCGCTTTTGTGAAAATCCGTGAAGCAAAGGGACATGATTTGTACGGAGAGCGCGTTGCGCAGCCGGATTAAAAAGCAGGTCTGCATTTTGTAGGCGGCATCCATAAACAAGGATGCCGCTTAAATACTCTCTAAGCCTCTGATAGCTCCCAACGGGGCTTGACCGTAAAAGCGTAATGCGTGTGGGCTTGCTCGGGCCAACGGTGTAGGCGTAGGGCGCCTGCAAAGGCGATCATTGCGCCGTTATCCGTGCATAGCTCGGGGGCGGGGTAATGAACCGTTTTGCCTACGGCTTGTGTAGCTGCATGCAATGCCTGTCGCAATTGCATATTGGCACCTACTCCGCCTGCTACAACCAGTTGTTTTAAACCGGTTTGTTCTAATGCTTTGAGTGATTTAGAAACGAGTACCTCTACCGCTGCATCTACAAATCCACGAGCAAGATCTGCCCGCTCGCTCAGTGTGAGGGGGGCGCAATGTCGGCGTACCTGTGTTAAAACGGCTGTCTTTAAACCACTAAAACTAAAATCGAGATTGCCTGAATGCAACATGGGGCGCGGTAAAACTACAGCTCCCGCGCGTCCCTGCAAAGCGAGTTCTGACAGAGCCGCTCCACCAGGATAGCCCAGACCAATCAATTTGGCCGTTTTATCAAAAGCCTCACCCGCTGCATCATCTAGCGTTTCACCGAGCAGCGTATAGCGACCAACCTCCTCTACATGCATGAGCTGGGTATGTCCACCTGATACCAATAGTGCTACGAATGGGAAAGAAGGCGTGCTTCCTGGCGCGCATGAGTGAGAAGAGGGCAGGGAAGCTTCAGAGGGAGGAGCAAATAAAAGTGCAGGAGGCGCATCGATTAAAGGAGAGAGTAGATGTCCTTCAAGATGATGAATGCCAATAACAGGCTTATTCCAAGCCAGTGCTAAGCTATTTGCTAACCCCGCTCCAACCAGTAATGCCCCGGCTAGACCGGGCCCTTGTGTGAAAGCAATCGCATCGATAGAAGCAGGCAGCACATTTGCATCCTGCAGCACTTGTTTGAGCAAGGGTAAGCCGCGCTGAATATGATCCCGTGCCGCTAGTTCAGGCACTACGCCGCCGTGTACCGCATGCAAATCAACTTGAGAATGTAGTGCTTGCGCGAGCAAACCGCGCTGGGTGTCGTAGAGCGCTATTCCTGTTTCATCACAGGAGCTTTCTAGGCCGAGAATAAGCATTTTTTATAAGACCTGGGTATTAGATAAATTTACACTGTATAGAAATGATGTGCCTCATGCAGATCGTTCTTATTTGATAGCAAGAAAAGTCCGTATGATTTAGTTCTATATGTAATAGAATCAATCTTTAATAGGATCAATCTTCGAGTGCTACGCGCTTTTTTATAACGTATCTTTGCTACTTAATAGGCCTTTTTTTATCGGCTTTCATATATAAGTCCCACACGAAGCGGGCGGTCTGCACAACCGTAGCATGGCTGCTGCACCATCTCAATATACCTTGACTTAGAAGGGAGAGATGCATCTTTTGCAAACTGCCCTAAAAAATACTTCCTTTTATTCTTTATTGCGTTGCTATTGATATGACAATTTCTTCTGCCTCTTCCGCTTGTTCCTCGCCAAAATTTGCACCAGCAACCCTACCCCATCTAGATCACTCAGTGCCTAACACATCCGTTCCTGACGATACATCCTCAATTGCAGGATCTGAGTCATCCAAAGGATATGCATCATGTGAAGAATTGAAATCTGAAACTACGCTGAATAAGGGGCAATTAGAGGCGGAGAAGAGCGATTTAATAAATGATTTCCGAGATGGCATAAAACTTATATTTTTAGAAGAGACGCAGCGGTCTCAGAATAAAGATATAGAGTCTGCTTTATATGAAAGCGCAAATGAAAATGCTACACAAGCAGCTAATTTGATAGTGGATTTCTTATATTGTGAAAATAAGCCACTGCCAACCTATATTTTTGATTATTTGCCTGACTATGCTATAAAAGGCTTGTGTAGAAAGATAAGCACGTCGACTATGAATTTTTCTAAAGAAAATTTCAGAAAAAATCTAAAATTTTATTTAGAAAAATGGTATGAGTTAACTGTGCAGAAAACAAATTTATCTGAATGTATAAAATCTGCAAATTCTGCCTCATTGTATGAGCCTGATTCATTGTATGAGAAGCGCATAGTGGAGTTGTATAAATTTATACATAACTACCGCGATATAGAAAGCCTGTCCTCCAAGGTTGAAGAAGAAACAAATAAATTCAAGGAAGTTTGTGATGATTTTTTGAATTTGCATCCACTTACAATTGAATCTGAAAGTGACTCTAAAAAAAATAAGCAGGCAGATTTTTTGCAAAGTTTGAATGAATATAAATCTGCGCTCACCACGCTTTGGGGGGAAGGTGCCGAGATATACTTTGATCGTCCCCAAAATTATGCCTCTTCGGTAGATAAAGTAAGACAGGAAGAAAAAGATTTTTCAAAAACAACAGCGTGGAAAAAATTAAGAGATTCAAAAATCCACAATCAATTAAAAAATAGACCTAACACGGAGAAATGGCCTGTATCGCTCTGTAGCCAATTTGTCTATAGTGAAATTCATGGCATTATTAAAGGCGTTGAACAGAAAACATTACAAGCAGCACTGCCAGAAGAAGATCAGCGTATTATGACTCGCTTGGGACTAAGCGTGGAACCCTCGCTGCCCGATGTCACTCCTTCTCTGACCGCACTTCAAGTTATACAGCAGCTTTTCAAAACCGTGTATGACTGTACATTGGGTGCTTTTTTTACCTATGCCGGAAAAGTGATTGCCTATGTGTTGCACTCCAGCAAGAAAGCAGACCAACTATCTGCTGAAGTAGATTCCTCTGATTTGGTATTGGAAGATATAAACCCAGAAAATGATGAAACAGTCCACAATGACTATCAAATAGTAAAAAATAAGTTGCCAGATCAGAGTATTAAAGAATTACAAGATAAATTAAATGAAGATAATATACTCCACCAGATTGCTCTCAATCTAAACGTACCATTTATCAAGTCTAAATTAGATATCCATCAAAATATTGAAGTGTCTAGACAATTTATGAAGCTGGACGCTAAGTATCATGCAGTATATTTTAATGAAAGCAGCCGAAAAAAACCAAGCGCTGATAATAAAATAAATGCGGCGTCAAATCATGAAAATTATATATTGAGTAGTAAGTTGGTGGATTTTTGTAGTCATTATGATGATTTTTGGAAAAACCAGGCTGAAATTTTATTAATATCTGATTTGCTGACTAAATCTTCTTTTATAGATGAGTTTCTGATCAATGCCGGAGTATTTGCTCCATCTGCATCGAAAGCAACAGAAGGGCAGAAATCATACGCTTATTTTCTTAGCAGAGAGGGCGATAACATTAAGTTAATCATCTCTTTTGAAACCAATGAGAAGCTTGATAGTTTCATTGGTTGGGAAGTGGCTCTGAAAATAAATACGAACGACGAAATAAATATGAACGACGACGCGGTTCAATACATCACTATTTCGCCTGAAGACTTCACTTATCAAGTGAAAAGCAAGAAAATTGCTCCGAAAATGGATGCCAGTAGTCGGGTTGAACAGCTGGAAGAAGAGAATATTAGGCTCAAGCGCGCGTTAAAAGAACTAACTATGTTGCCTGACCAGCATGCTAGTAGCTCTAATGATGATGATCTTCAGGAGCAAGTAATCAGTGCTCCTATTCACACAGAGCATCGTGAAACGTTGGAGAGAGAGGGAGGTCGAAAATTAGGACGATCCGATTTGGTACTGAGAAGTGAATCTGCTGTTAGTCGCTCTAGAGATACGTCTCCAAGCTATGAACAGTTTGCGTAAATTTTATTTAAACCGCAATGGTTCCAAGAAATAGGGTCGCACAGCTCGTAGGTTGGTGGTGAGGCACGAACCCCAACACTTAACCACTACCTTCTTGAAGACCTGCTTGTAAATTGTTAAAAGCAAAAATTACAAGCCAGTGGTATGCATGTTGGGGTTCGTGCCTCACCACCAACCTACGAGCCAATTAGCTTTGATAGCAAAATGCAAGGCCTGCCTTCATTTAAAAAATAATTTCTTCTATTGTTTATTGACAGTTACCTATATGCCTATTCCTCCTACCTCTTCCACTTGCCCCTCACCAAAACTTGCACATGCCATAACTAACCCCGTTGTGGAGCAGCAAGTAATAAGCACAGAGTCCTCACTACCCGACGTTGCTCCGTCCCGATTTTTCACTGCGCTCCAAGCGATACAAAAGCTTTTCAAAACGCTGTATGACTGTTCATTGGGGGCATTTATTGCCTGTGTCAAAAAAGTGTTTGCCTATTTGCTGCGTTCTAGCGAGAAAGTAGACCTGTCTGCTGAGGTAGACTCTTTTAAATATATCTTTAAAATAGAAGAATGTACATTGCCAAGAGAGCGTATAGGAGAGTTACAACGTAGATTAAATTTAGATAATATAACTGGCGAAATTTCTTTCGGAGGGAAATGCGAAACAGCTTCCATTTCTTGTAAAAATAAATTAGGGGTGGATCAAAATATTACAGTATCAAAACGATATATCGATTTTGAAGATAAATATGGTGTTCACTCAATATTTTTTAAAGAAAATAAAGAGAATAACCCAAACACTGATAATGGTATAGAGTTATCATCAGAAAATACAAAAAAGCTGCTGGCCTTTAAGTTGGCAGATTTCTGTGAAGCTGATGGTTCTTTGGGAAATAAGGATAAGCTGCTATTAATATCTGATTTGCTGGCTGAGTATTGTATTATCAACAACTACCTGATTAGATTCCTGATTAATCCAAGAGATTTGTCTCAATTTGCACCGAAAGCAAGCGAAGGAAAAAAATCGTACGCCTATTTTATTAGTAGAGAGAATGATGACATTAAACTCAGTATCTCTTGTGAAAAAAATAGGGAAAATGAAGTATTGAATCTGAATGAGGCTTTCGAAGAAAATCAGCCTGAAAATATCCGTGGCTGGAAAATAGCTCTGAAAATAAATGTAAGCGATCAGTCTGTAGCAAGAAGACAGCCCATCACTATTGAGGACTTTACTTATCGCTGGACAAGGCTGAAAACTGCTGAGGAAATGGCTGCGAGTAACAATGCATCTCCAGTCTATAAGCAGACTGCGTAATCTATTTGCATAGAGATAGTTTTAAATAAGAAAAGGCTCGTAGGTTGGTGGTGAGGCACGAACCCCAACACCTAACCACTGCCTTCTTGAAGACCTGCCTGTAAATTGTTAAAAGCAAAAATTACAAGCCAGTGGTATGCATGTTGGGGTTCGTGCCTCACCACCAACCTACCGCTTTTTAAAGAAATTGCTCCAAAAAATAGGGCCTCATTGCACAGTTAAATGCAATGAGGCCCTATTTTTTTTGTTACTTTAATTAAGTAGCTTTAAGCTCGGCCGCGATATTCGTGCGTACGGGTATCCACTTCAATTTTGTCGCCGATGGTGCAAAACAGCGGAACCTGTAATTCTAAGCCGCTGATGAGTTTTGCACTCTTCATGACTTTACCGGAAACGGTATCCCCTTTAACAGCAGGCTCAGTGTAGCCAATTTCACGTACTACCGTGGTTGGGAGATCTACCGAGATAGCTTTGCCATCATAAAAAACGACTTCACAAGGCATGCCATCTTCCAGGTAATGCAAGGTATCGCCTAGATCTGCTTTTTCCACTTCATACTGTTGATAATCGTTATCCATGAAAACATACATAGGATCAGCAAAATAGGAGTACTGTGCTTCTTTGCGATCGAGTACAACGACCTCAAATTTTTCGTCTGCCTTGTACACTGACTCAGTGACACTAGCATTGAGCAGATTGCGTAATTTCATTTTCACGACCGCAGAGTTGCGGCCGGATTTGTTGTATTCCGCTTTTTGTACGACCATGGGCTGGTTGCCTACCATGATAACGTTGCCTGCGCGGGTTTCCTGTGCGGTTTTCATAGATGAGAGAGAATCAAGCAAATAAGAAGAGAGTGGGGGGAGAGATCCAGTCTGTCAAGAATGGGTGGTAAGGCTATAGGGTATGTTCCCAATAGCCAAAAACCGCTCATTTTCGGACTCGTACGGCGCTCTGTATTCTTATTGTACTCTAGTATAGTAAAAACCTTGCTCTGCTAAATTAAAGAAACGAACCCACATTGCAGCTATTAGCAACAGCTGTTAATTGCTACATGCGCTTAACATGCATCCGACCGTGTTTGTCAGGGCATTATTATAAGAATTTACTAAGCCAGGGGCACAGGGTCTAAGGGTCTGGACAAAGCCGCTAAAACCAAGCAATGCTCCCACCCCCATTAAGCTAATAGAGGGGATTTCCGCATTCTTTTTATCGAATGAAATTTGATACGTCCTAACATAATACGCTACTGCAACCATTGCTGCCCCTGTTGCTGTTAGTGCTGTGGTGCTTATCCAATTAATTTTTCTAGGTTGTGCATTTTCAGGTAGAGCTGCTCGATTGCCATGCTCCATTGCGTTAAGTACACGGTAGGCCTCAGGCTGATCCTGGATGATGGGCGGAAAACTCTGCCCCGAGCTCCTGTTTCCATGTGCAAGGTGTGCTCTTGGCGGAGTTTGAGTTGATTGAAGGCCCTGTGTCGGGCCGCCATGGCGTTGCGAGGAACGTGGAGGAGTGCGTGGAGGGGAAGTAGCTTCTGGATAGTGATTGCTAAGCGGAGTCATTTCTATACTGGCATTGCTGGCATTGCTTGTGCGATCCATTGTTCTCTCCAGATTCTATATACGCCCTATTTGAGGCTACCTCTATTGCTATGCATACAGTTTTAATCACGCTCTGTAGGGCAGCGAAGAGGTAGTTCATATTTAGTATGTAATGTAGGATGGGCGCAGAAGAGAATGGGTGCGATTTAGAAAAAAAGTGTCACAACACGAAGTGTGTAAATGCAAGAGCAATGCCTAGCTCAGCGCTCATTGGTTGGTGCAAAAAGCGACCAGATTGGAGGCTAGATCTCCCACCTCAGCAAGAGACTGTGCCCAATGATGTGCATGGTATTGAAGGCATTCCATTTGTGACAAAAATGAAAGGGTATCTGGCAGGCGAGCTCCAGGCGCCCCATTCCATGCGCGCCAGAATTGAATGAGGGCATCACTAGCAGGTTGTTCTAGGTCTGCTGTGTAGTGATGCAATGCTGCTTCCAGTTTGGCGAGATGGGCTTGTTGGTCTTGTGGATAGATATGCCATATGAAAGGACGTTGTGCCCATTGGGCGCGCACAAAAGAGTCTTCACCTCGAACAAAATTTAAGTCGCATAGCCATAGCAGTTGGTCATATTGATTTTGCGTGAGAAAGGGCAGGCTGTGGACGGTGAGCTGCCCCTTGGTTGCGCTAGTGCCTGCAGGAAAGTTATCTTGTCCCATAAACTGCGCGACTGCAGGCAAGATGAGCCCTTGCGGAACAAAGCAAGTAATAGGAGTTGCATGGGTGCTCCATGTAGCTAGGAGTTCAGCTAGCAGAGGATTTTCGTAGCAAAACAGCGAAATCTGGGTGGTGTTGGGTGCTTGTGCTGTAAAAGGAGGGATGCCCAGCGCTTGCCAAAATGCTGCGCGTTCTGCAGGATTATTTAAAAAAGCCTCTCGTCTTTTGCATAGATCCTTTTCTTTTAAAACCCCTCCCGTTCCCTTTTCAAGCCCCGGGAAAAAGCAGGTTTTTGTCAGAGGGTAGAGAGGATGCGGTGAGGGGAGAGCGTGAAAGCTGGGTACCCAAGCTTCGCCGCTTAGGTATTCGAGATCAATCCATATCGGTGCGGGTGCGCGCAAAGTGTTTTTGGATGTGTTGTTTATAGAGTTACACATCGGGCTTGATGTATTACGCTGCGTGCTGCGAGCTGCCATGCGCTCGATATATTGCACAGGCAACTCGCAGCCAAATGCTTCTATGACTATATCCGGTATGGCGATAGAGGTGGCTTCCTCTGCTGCAGTAGGGGTCCAGTGTCTGATATAGAGTGACTCCACGCTTTGTATGGGGAGATTTGGATTAACCGCGCTGCATAGTGTAGAAAAAGTGTGCAGATCATCCACCCAAAGCTGCACTTCCCAGGCATAGTCTGTTTTAAGCTGGCGTGCAAGTCGCCAGCACACGCCGATATCGCCAAAGTTGTCGATAACTTTGCAGAAAATGTCACATGTCAAACGAGTCATATACCAGTCCAGTACTAGAGTTGATGGGATGTCTGCCATTGCCCATAGTTCAAATGCATTCCAATGAAAAAAACGCCTCTTCTCTCTGAGCCGCCTTCCTCTGCCGATCCCATTCCTGTGCAAGCAGAGGGGATCGATATGTCTGTGATCCAAAATTTGCCGCATCTACCGGGTGTTTACCGTTATTTCGATGCGGACGATACGCTGCTGTATGTGGGCAAGGCAAAGGATTTAAAAAAGCGCGTATCCAGTTACTTTCTAAAGAAAAAAGATTTGTCGCCACGTATAGCGCTGATGGTGTCGCAGATCGTGCGTATGGAGACTACGGTTACGCGCTCAGAAGGCGAGGCCTTGCTGCTTGAAAACAACCTGATTAAAGCATTGTTGCCACGTTACAACATCGTATTTCGGGATGATAAGTCTTATCCCTATCTTAAAATTAGTAAGCATCGTTACGGGCGTATTTCTTCGCATCGTGGAGCGATTGATCAAAAGCATCACTACTTTGGCCCTTTTCCAGGAGGGCATGCCGTACGGGAGAGTGTGCATATCCTGCAGCGTGTTTTTCAGTTAAGAACTTGTGAAGATTCTGTTTTTTCAAACCGAACCCGACCGTGTTTATTGCATCAGATTAACCGGTGTACCGCTCCCTGTGTGGGGGCCATTTCTGAAGAGGCATATGCGCAAGATGTATCCGATGCGATGCGCTTTCTAAAGGGGGAACATCGAGTTGTGCTCAGTGAATTTGAACACCGTATGCAGACCTTGGCATCGGAGTTGAAATTTGAAGAGGCAGCCTTGGTACGCAACCAAATTAGCGCACTTTCTGGAGTCTTGCAGCATCAAGCGGTGGAGGTGACTGAAAAAGGCGTGGGCGATATAGGTACAGAAGTCGATATTATTGCCGTAGCAATGGGGGCTGCAAAAGGATGTGTAAACGTAGCGATGGTGCGGGGTGGTCGGCATTTGGGCGATCGCGCCTATTTTTCTTCGCATGTTTCAACGCGCTCGGGCAAGATCGAAGAAGCTATTGAGCCCGGAGCTGAGGAAGCGGTTACTGCAGGTGAAGAAAATCAGGATACGGAGGAAAAAAGCACAGAGCATACTAAGCAGGTGCTTGAAAAAAATACCGTAGAAACGTTTGAGCCAGCGGGTTTGGAAGCCGATTTATTGGATGCTTTTCTCAGTCAACACTATGCAATACATGCATTACCTGCGATGGTGATAACCAGCCATGCACTGCAAACGGAACTCAAAGAGGTGTTAGCGGCACAAGTCAAACATCCAGTGAAGTGGGTGTGTTCCTTAGGGGGAGGCACTCGGCTAAAGCCTTTGTGGAAAACCTGGCTTGATATGGCCCAACAAAATGCGGAGCTCGCACTGACTCAGCATGAAGCCCAACGCAGCTCCCAGCAAAAACGTACCAAGGCGCTTGCAGAAGCCTTGGATTTGCCTATGGAAGGGTTGGATGATCTGCGTATTGAATGCTTTGATGTGAGTCATACATCGGGTGAGGCTACGCAAGCTTCTTGTGTGGTGTATCACCACCATCAGATGCAGCCTAAAGAATACCGGCGTTACAACCTAGATAATATTACGCCAGGTGATGATTAT
The DNA here is from genome assembly GCA_031963045.1 of Mycoavidus cysteinexigens. Classification (GTDB taxonomy): domain Bacteria; phylum Pseudomonadota; class Gammaproteobacteria; order Burkholderiales; family Burkholderiaceae; genus JASSUD01. The sequence goes on along the minus strand of JASSUK010000034.1, from coordinate 53,903 downwards.
GCCGGCATGCGACAAGTGCTATATCGTCGCTATCTGCCTTTGAGCGCCATAGCCAAAAAGTCCGATGAGGCAGGTAAAGCAGTCACTCCTGATGCAGTAAAAACCAAAAAAACAGCCCAGCAAGAGGTATCCCAAAAATTACCCGATCTGATTTTGATAGATGGAGGAATAGGGCAGGTTAATGTTGCACGAGAGGTGTTTGAGGAGTTGGGCTTGGATTGCAGCAGATTAGTGGGCGTGGCAAAAGGCGATCATCGCAAAGTAGGGCTAGAAACGCTGGTTTTTGCGGATGGTCAAGCACCCCGTGTTCTCGGTAAAGAGAGTATTGCTTTATTGTTGATTGCACAGATTCGCGATGAAGCACATCGATTTGCTATTACAGGCATGCGTGCAAAGCGCGCAAAGGCCCGCCAGCACTCAGAGTTAGAAACCTTAGAGGGTATAGGAGCAAAGCGGCGCCAACGCTTGCTTGCACGTTTTGGTAGCGCTCGAGCAGTAAGAGCGGCTAGCATTGATGAGCTAGCTAGTGTAGAAGGTATATCGCATGCGCTGGCGGAGCAGATTTATCGTCAGTTACGTTAAGACCAGAGATAAATCAGACTAAAACAACGAAGATGTGGGTTGTATTGCGAAGCTCTGGTCGGCAAAATGCTGTTTTTTTGTATTTTTTATTCAGAATTGCTTGAGGTTTAAGGCCGATACCGATGCCATTTAATTTGCCCATTTCCCTGACGTGGCTGCGAATCATTTTAATTCCGCTCATTATTGGCATTTTTTATTGGCCAGAGGCACAGCTGTCTCTTGCAGATAAAAATTTAGTGTCTGCTGTTATATTTATTTTGGCGGCTTTAACAGACTGGTTTGATGGTTTTTTAGCCCGGAGGTTAAATCAAACTTCTGCATTCGGCGCATTTTTAGATCCAGTGGCAGATAAATTGATGGTGACGGCTGCACTGCTTATTTTGGTAGAGCTTGCGCGTTTGAATGCGGCAGTGGCATTAGTGATTGTGGGGCGTGAAATTGCGATTTCAGCGCTGCGTGAATGGATGGCACAAATAGGTGCGAGCAAAAGTATTGCGGTGAATTCATTAGGCAAAATTAAAACAGCATGCCAGATGGGCGCTATTCCCATGTTGCTTTTTTATGGCCCGCTCACGGTGGGTTGGCCTGCGAAGTATTTTTCGGTATTGGGCGCGCAGTTGCCAATGGGTTTTATATGTAATACGCCACTCTGGGGCACCTTACTGCTTTACTTTGCAGCAGTGCTCACAATCTGGTCGATGTTTTATTACATGCGCTTGGCTTGGCCACAAATTCGCCAGCGCGTAGCGCTCAGTTAATAGTTATCTACGTAATTGTTTGAAAGCAGGCGTTGGAGTGGATTGTTTACTCCACGCCTACTTTCACATTTAAGGCCTACTTTATGGCTTCTATACGGCTATAGGGCTTCAGAATAGGGATCATCTGCGCAGAGAGTTTCACATTGCCTGCCACGATTTCTCCATATTTCAGAAAATCGGATTCTCCCGTATAGTCTGCGACCATACCGCCCGCTTCTGCGACCAGCAGGCTGCCTGCAGCTATATCCCAGCTATAAAGACCTTGCTCAAAATATCCATCTAATCGGCCTGCTGCTACATTGGCAAGATTGAGTGCTGCAGCACCTGGGCGGCGTAGCGCAGTGCAAGAGCGTGTCATCTGGCCAAAGAGTTGCAAGTAAGGCTCAAGGTCGCGATCTTTGCGAAATGGAAAACCTGTCCCTATTAGCCCATCAGATAAATGATCACGTTGCCCAACACGAATACGACGATCGTTTAAAAAAGCGCCGCCTCCTTTAGATGCGGTAAAAATATCGTCTCGATTCGGATCGTGAATTACTGCTTGTGTCACAACGCCTTTGTACAGTAAGGCAATAGAGACGCAATAATAAGGGAAGCCGTGAATGAAGTTATGTGTACCGTCTAATGGGTCAATAATCCATTGATAGTCTGATTTTTGCTCAGATTGTCCTGACTCTTCGGCCAAAATGGAATGATCTGGGTAGGCTGAAAGTATGGTCTCAATAATTGCAGCTTCTGAGGCTTTGTCGATATCTGTGACAAAATCACGGCGTTGTTTTGCATGTATTTCGATACCTTTGATATCGAGCGATGCACGGTTGATAATTTGACTAGCGCGTCGTGCTGCGCGGACTGCAATATTGAGCATGGGATGATGCATGGGAAATCCTTTTTTATTCAGCGAAACATAGGCTGCAGGCTTGGCAGCTTTAAAATGGGCTATTCGAACCCATTTGGGCTTTGAGCGTTTTTTAAGTTATCTAACAATAAAGTGTGCAAAAAGATGAAAAAGAGGGCCTAACGGCCCTCTTTTTGCTCGTACCTGATCCAACATACGTAATCATAAAGTAGTACTGAAGCAAGGGATATCATTCATGCAAGATTTGTCGACAGAAAATGACGGGCCAGCCCTGCGCTGCATTTTGGTAGAACCCAGCCATTTAGGTAATGTAGGAGCAGCCGCTAGAGCAATGAAAACCATGGGGTTGACGCAGCTAGTTCTCGTTAATCCTCGGGATGCGGGTGTAAAAACCGCAGAACAGGCTATTGCAATGGCCTGTGGAGCAGAAGATGTATTGAAGAATGCCGTCATTGTGCCGTCCCTAGAGCTTGCTTTGCAAGATGTGCAGTATTCATTGGCCTTATCTGCTAGACCTCGTGAATACAGCCCCCCTGTGAAGCCTTTGAGAGAAGCAGCACGTTATGCACAGCAATTAAGCCATGCAGGAGCATGTGTAGCCTGTGTATTCGGTAATGAGCGCACAGGTTTACTCAATACGCATATCCAACTTTGCAGCGCACTATTGCATATTCCAACTAGCTCTGTGTATAGCTCTCTCAATTTAGCACAGGCGGTGCAGGTGATTGCTTACGAATGGCGTATGGCTTTCTTGGAAAGCATAGATCACAAGCAAGCCCTTAGCCTCGAAACACCTCATCCCGTTATACAAGAAAAACGAGCGGTGGATGCTATGGTGCCTCAGAGCCAAAGTGAGCAGACCCAAGGTATAAGTCTTGCTACCGGGGAAGATATCGAAGCGCTTTTTGCGCATCTAGAACGTGCGTTGATAGCCATTGATTTCTTAGACCCAGCAGCTCCAAAAAAGCTTATGCCACGTTTGCGTCAGCTTTTTTCTCGTACACAACTAGAGCGGGAAGAACTCAATATTTTGCGCGGTATAGCTAAACATATTTTGCGTAAGGTGGGGAGTGAGGGTTAATTGGCCCATTTTTCTCAAGATTGCTTGAGATGGTCATATGCAGCTTCCAGCATCTTATATCTTTACAACGTCACCACCAACCTACGCGCCATGTAGAACGGTAGGTTGGTGGTGACGAAGGAACCCCAACACGCATACCACTTACCTTTAATCATCGCTTTTTGGCCTGTACATGCAGCTTTTAAAAGGACGGTGGTTTGCATGTTGGGGTTCGTACCTCACCTCAACCTACACGTTATGAATTTTCTGAGGACGTAAAATTTCTTTTTGTATGAAAGTTGGATCGCCGCCAGTGCAAAAAAGTGGCTAATAAAAGGTAAGTTTTGGTTTGAGCTTCAAATTTTTTATTAGCGCATTAAAATTTTCTTGCTGGAGCCCTGTAATTTTAGTAATCAGCTCTGCTGGTAAACCTTCTTCTAACATCTTGCTTAATATTACAAATTTCTCTTGCTGTATCCCTTCTTGCCTAAGCTGCTGTGCAACGTTCATCATATCCTCCCCGATTTTTGAACTGTATTGATAAATCATTTTATAAAATTGATCGAAGTCTGCGCAATTCCCTTCATTTAACATGTAATAAAACACTCTCTTTTTTCGGTCATTTGATAAAGGATAGTGCTCTAATTCTGTGACGATATCCTGGGCGAAATCGCGCAAGTCTTTCACTTTTATATATTTCTGTAGAGTCTCCAGTAGTGCAATGCTGCCGTGTGTTCGGATTTCTTCATCAGGAATTGCGCTCACATCAATAATAGTAGGTATTTTTGGAAAATCTCCTCTTCTTTTTTTGCCTGGATGTTCAAAATAATCCAATATATCTGCAGAATAAGGATAAGGACTCGTCTTCCCTCGATAAAAGATCAAAGAGGTGACTTCGGGTAGCTCATCATGTCCTTTGTCTAGATGCCCCTGCATGACGTCGATTTCATAACGAAAAACCCGTAATGGGAGCATACGTTCAGCATCGCTTTGGTGCTCGATGAGCATGTACAGATAAGCGTCCTTGTTTCTGCACTTTACGCGGTACAAAATATCGGTGAAGCGCTGTTTTAGCTCATTGCCAATAAATGAGCCATTTTGTAGCTCTAGTGTTGATAGATCACACTGCTGCTGAAGTTCTTTTGGAAGGTGTATTTCCAAAAAATGACGGGCAATCTCGATGTCGCTGAGGAAATCTTTAAAGAGAGAATCGTGTGGCTTTGAGATATTGCTCATTGGGTTTATGTGGAAGAATAAAGTGCATAAATGGCATTCCAGCAAGATTTATTTGCCCTGCCGCATGGATGTAATGCTTAATAGATCAGCTTCTTACTTAGAAGAAACTATGTTTTTTCCTCTCCAAGTAATCTAACGCATCTAGATTAAATATTAAACCACACAAGTTAAATTGTAAACATAACGAGATATTTTTATCTAATTTAGTTTTGTTTTTGAGTGGCAACCTGTCTGTGTATAGCGCAGAGCCCCGTGTTCTCTATGAAGAAACGGGGCTCTGTCATTTTTGGGCGTATGCCCGAGCTGAGGCTAATATACCGATATCGCCTCGATACCTTTTTCATCTAGTCGTAAATAACCACCGCGTTTTTTATGCGTAGCATCTTCTAGATCCCAATCGCTTAATACCCAGCGATGCGTATGGTTATCCATATGATGAGCCGGACGGTGTGTATGTCCATGAATGAGTATATGGGTGTGTGTTTGCGCGAACAGTGCTGCAACAGCTTGGGGGGTGACGTCTTTGGGATCCACTGCTGATGGGCATTTTTGTGTACTTGCAGCGGATGGCAAATGTTTTGAGTGTGGATGAGAGGTATGGCGAGCCTTATCGCTTTGCGCGCGAATCCAGTTTGCTAGGCCTAGCCTCCAGCTGAGTGGCCAAGCAAGAAAAAAGCGTTGAATAAGCGGGTTGCGGACTATGCGCCTAAAGCGTTGGTAGGAACGATCGGCTGTGCATAAATGATCGCCGTGTGAGAGTGCGATGCGCAGGCCATAGGCCTCAAGAATAAAAGGGTCGGGTAATAATTGCGCGCCGGCAAGCGCAGCGAAGCGAGGTCCTAGCAGAAAATCTCGGTTTCCGTGCAGGATATAGAGGGCGCGTGTGGAGGTATCTGGGTGAGGTGGTACCGTTGTGTTTGGATCTCTCATACAAGACAGCATGCGTTTTATAAAAGGCTGTTCGACCATTCCATCGCCTACCCAGAACTCAAACAGATCGCCCAAAATAAAAACAGCGCTCGCATCTCGTGTGGTGTGCTGCATAAAATGCTCAAATGCAGCAGCTGTTTTGGGCATAGAAGGGCATAGATGTAGATCAGAAATAAAATACACCGGCCCTGAGGAAAATGGGGTTTGGAGAAAATCAGAGGGCTTTGAAGTCATATTCCAGCTCAGCTGTAGTCGCAAGTGCTTCAGTCTCTGTGCGCCATACGATTCGCTAAAAGTTAGGCTTGTTAAGCGAATCGTGATGGTTGGCTATAAAAATGCTTACGCAGTAACGACTGCTTTTTCAATCAGAACGGCTTCTACGGGCACATCTTGGTGATACCCGTTTGTGCCAGTTTTCACTGCAGCAATTTTATCCATTACTTCTAAACCAGACACCACACGCCCAAAGACGCAATATCCCCAACCTTGTACCGTAGGTGCAGAAAAGTTTAAGAAGTCGTTGTCAGACAGATTGATAAAAAATTGCGCACTGGCGGAATGAGGTGCATTGGTGCGAGCCATTGCAATACTGCCGCGTACATTTTTAAGGCCATTATTGGCTTCGTTTTCAATGGTAGCTTGGGTAGATTTTTGCTCCATATCTTCTGTGAAGCCTCCACCTTGAATCATGAAGCCTGGAATAACCCGATGAAAAATGGTCTTGTCATAGTGACCGCTTTTTACATAGTTCAAGAAATTTTCCACTGTTTTAGGGGCTTTTTCAGCATCCAGTTCAAGTTGAATCACGCCAAAAGAAGTATGCAGTTCGATCATAAAAACTCCTAAGTAAGGTTGGGAAAAATTAGGGCATGTCCTCAATTACTCCAAAGGGCCCATATTTGAGGTCGTGCGGTGCTCAGTATCCTCCCTGTACTCAAGTACAGTTCCGGTCCCCGCGCTTCTGCTCCCCCAAATATGAGCCCTTTGGAGCAATTGAGGACACACCCTAGGGTAACGCTTCAACGTTTTTAGCCGGTTGTGGCTGATTTTTGCGAAGTAATTTTTGGAGATCGCGTTGGCGCTGCTTGGAGAGCAGATTGTGTGTATCGCGTGTCGCGGCTTGCTGGTAAGCCAAAATGGCAAGCTGTGTATATATCGTTCCTAGGTTTTGGTAGGCCAGAGGGTAGTTTGGATTCGCGCTAATAGCGGTTTCTAAAGTGGCGCGAGCCTGGGCATATTGCCCTCTTTTTGCATAAAGCGCTGCGAGATTATTATAAGATTCTGGCAACTCAGGATAGCGCGCAATCAGGTTTTGAAAAGCTTCAATAGCTTCGTCATCTTGGCCTTCCCGGGCTAATTGGGTGGCGTGTTGAAAAAGCGCCTGAACATTATGCGTAGAGCCCGTTGGATGCTGATTTTGGATATGTGCTGGCGCAACTGGTTCCCCAGATATGGTATCTGTGCGCGCATTTTGAGGCGCGGGAGCGCTTGCGAAAGAGGCTGTATGTATATTAGATGAAACAGCAGCAGAGGGGGTGTTTGCATAGGCTGGGCAAATAAACAGACTAGCAATAAACAAAATAAGGCGATTGGGCAGGTTCATGAGCAGTAAATCAAGAGTGCTATACTCGCCGGCCATTTTCGCCGGAATAGGTGATGTAAGGTTAACACATTGGTTGCGCTGCGATGGCGCCTTCTTGTAGAGTATTTCTGCGATGTCTTCTCTTCGTTTATATAACACCCTTACCCGCACAAAAGAGGTGTTTGTACCTCTGGTGCCTAAAGAAGTGCGCATGTATGTCTGCGGTATGACCGTCTATGATTATTGTCATATGGGGCATGCCCGTGTGATGGTGGTATTTGATATCGTGCAGCGCTGGCTACGTGCTTCAGGCTATCGCGTGACGTATGTGCGCAATATTACGGATATTGATGACAAAATCATCCGCCGTGCACAGGAAAATGGTGAGCCCGTTTTTGCGCTAACGGAGCGTTTTATTCGTGCTATGCATGAAGATGCAGATGCACTGGGCGTTTTGCGCCCAGATAGCGAGCCACGCGCTACGGAATTCGTACCGCAGATGCTAGAAATGATCGAAGCGCTTGAGAAAAATGGCTATGTCTATCAAAGCGACTCAGGTGATGTGAATTATGCGGTGCGCAAGTTTGTAGGCTACGGAAAATTATCCGGTAAATCTTTGGATAATCTACGCGCTGGAGCCCGAGTGGCGGTGAGTGAATCTAAGCATGACCCACTAGATTTTGTACTCTGGAAGCCCGTGCCAAAGCCTGCTTCAGAGAATAATTTAGAATCCAGTACGCGTGCGCATTCCACCCAGGAAGCCACACCTAGTTGGCCTTCAAAATGGGGGGAAGGGCGCCCTGGCTGGCATATTGAGTGCTCTGCAATGAGTCGGGCCTTATTGGGCTCTCATTTTGATATTCACGGTGGTGGCCAAGATTTGCAATTTCCGCATCATGAAAATGAAATTGCTCAAAGCGAAGGAGCTTGTAGCAAGCCCGCTGAATTAGGGGAGCATAAGCCGTTTGTGAATTACTGGCTGCATAATGGATATGTGCAGATCGACAATGAAAAAATGTCGAAATCGCTGAATAATTTTGCAACGATCCGTGCAGTGCTCGAGCAATTTGATGCAGAAGTCGTGCGCTTTTTTATCTTGCGTGCGCATTATCGAAGCCCTTTGAACTACAGTACCACGCATCTTGAAGATGCGCGTCAGGCGCTAACGCGCTTATATACTGCGCTTAAAAAGGTGCCAGCCGATGAGCAGGAAGTAGAGTGGTCTGAGCCCTATGCCCAACGTTTTAGTGCAGCACTCAATGATGATTTTAATACTCCTTTGGCGGTAGCCGTGTTATTTGATTTAGCTACGGTCATCAATACACATGCAGATGCCGTGCTTGCACGTCAACTAAAAGGGCTTGCTAAAGTATTGGGTTTGTTAGAACGTTCGCCCTCGGATTTTTTGCAGCATGATCCTGCACAAGCAAGTAGGCAGATACATGCTCAAGCAGAGCATGCAGCCCTCCATAGCCTGAGTGTAGAAGATATTGAAGCCCGTATTAGGCAGCGCAGTGAAGCAAGGAAAGCCCGACGTTTTCAAGAAGCAGATGCTATTCGGGATGCGTTATTAAAAGCAGGAATCGTATTAGAAGATGCACCGGATGGCCGGTGTGAGTGGCGCCGTGCGTAAGCATTTATTTTTAGGGTATAGGAGAGCAGTATGGCCAAAGGCCAAAAATCAGCACTAATAGCTAGTGGAGTCGGTGGCAGTATCGAAGTACATACCGCTTCGCAAGTGCTGAGCTGCTCTACGCCTATCGAGGTGCAGCCCGATTATTGGGAGTGTGCTAGCGCAGCGTTGATGGAAAATGATCGCATCTTAAAAAAGATAATTCCGCAGTATCGCTCTACCCATTTGATTAGTCGAGGCGATCCTTTTGTTACGCTTGTGCGCTCTGTTGTAGGACAACAAATTTCTGTGCGTGCAGCGCAAACGGTATGGGATCGAGTGGCAGGAGCATGTGTGGAACTCCATCCCACCCAGTTTTTAGAAGTGGGATCGGAGCGTTTAGCTGCTTGTGGGCTTTCAAAAAGAAAAGTGGAATATATTTTAGATCTAGCTAGCCACTTTAATGCCAAGACTGTGCGTTTTGATGAATGGGCGCAGATGGAAGATGAAGCGGTTATTGCAGATTTAACGCAAATTCGTGGAGTGGGTCGCTGGACGGCAGAAATGTTTTTAATTTTCAATCTGCGTCGCCCTAATGTTTTACCCCTTGATGATGCGGGTTTAATACGTGCTGTGAGTGTAAATTACTTTAGCGGAGAATCCGTTACACGCAGCGAAGTACGCGAAATTGCAACAAACTGGGCTCCTTGGTGTACCGTTGCCACTTGGTATTTATGGCGGAGCCTAGATGCTATTGCGCAGAATTACTAGAATGTGTCTATCCTTGTAGATACAGCCTAGGGCATGTCCTCAATCGCCCCAAAGGGCCCATCTTCAGGGTCGTGCGGTGCTCGGGATCCTCACTGTACAAAAAAGTACAGCTCCGGCTCCCCCAAATATGAACCCTTTTGGACAATTGAGGACACGCCCTAGCAATTCTGTGCTGTGGTATATAAAGCCCTGTTTTTAACCATGGCTAAAAATAGGGAGCAAGTTCTATCCATTACTCCATGGACTATCCTGCTTCGAAAAAATTCGAAAGCTTTTTCTGACGGATTCATGAAAACTACCTTTTTAGATTTTGAAGGGCCGATTGCAGAGCTCGAAGCAAAAATTGAAGAACTGCGTTTTGTGCAGGACGATTCAGTTCTAGATCTCTCTAGAGAAGTTGAGCAGCTCTCTGAAAAAAGCCGCCAACTTACCAAAGATCTGTATTCCAAACTGACCCCTTGGCAAGTAGTACAGATTGCGCGTCATCCGCAGCGCCCTTATACCTTGGATTACATCGAGCATATTTTCACAGACTTCCATGAATTGCATGGAGATCGTGCTTTTGCGGATGATTTGTCGATAATTTGTGGGTTAGCGCGTTTGAATGGGCAGCCCTGTATGGTTATTGGGCACCAAAAAGGGCGTGATACTAAAGAGCGCGCTGCACGCAACTTTGGTATGTCCAAACCTGAGGGCTATCGCAAAGCCGAGCGCTTGATGCGGCTTGCTGAAAAATTTGGTCTACCCATATTTACTTTTATTGATACGCCGGGCGCTTATCCAGGTGTGGGGGCAGAAGAACGGGGGCAGTCTGAAGCTATTGGTTATAACTTGTATGTGATGGCTGAGCTCAAAACACCGATAATCGCCACGATTATTGGGGAAGGGGGGTCAGGAGGGGCGCTAGCTATTGGTGTGGCAGACAATGTGCTTATGCTGCAACACTCTATTTATTCTGTGATTTCTCCTGAAGGGTGTGCATCCATTTTATGGAAAAGCGCAGCACGTGCGCCTGAAGCGGCTGATGCATTGGGTTTGACCGCGCAGCGTATTAAAGCACTAGGCCTGATTGATAAAGTAGTCAATGAACCTTTAGGAGGCGCACATCGCGACACTAAAGCTATGGCTGCGATTTTAAAACGTACGCTGGTGGATTGTTTGCGACAGTTGCAACCTATGAGTATCAGTGAACTCAAGGCAAGAAGGTTCGAAAGATTGATGAGCTACGGTAAGTTCACAGACTCCTCCGAGACTTTATAAAAGTAACGAGGTTGACGGTGACGAAGGAACTCCAACACGAAATCCACATGCAGGTTTTAGAGCGGTAGGTTGGGGTGACGAAGGAACCCCAACATGCAGACCACAGACCTTTTGAAACCTGCTTATATTTGCAAAAGGCCATGATTAGAAGGCAGTGGTGCGCATGTTGGGGTTCGTGCTTCACCACCAACCTACCGTAGAGCTTTATGACTTTTGATCTCACTTTTGAGCCAGTGCTTAAAGCTTTTCAGGCAAAATTAACATTGCTTCCTCAGCATGAGCTTGAAAAACGGCGATTTGCCATTGCGTTTAGCGGTGGAGTCGATTCGAGTGTGCTGTTGCATGCAGCGGTAACATGCTTGGGAGCGCACCGTTGTGTAGCTTTACATGTGCATCACGGATTAAACGTGCAAGCAGATAGTTGGCAAGAAGCCGCGCAGTCTGTAGCGCAGCGTTTAGGCGTGCAATTTGAAGCACGCCGCGTGGTGATTGATGCATCGGGGCAGGGTATAGAGGCGGCGGCGCGTGAAGCGCGCTATGCTGCTTTGAGCGCATTATGTATACAAAATGACGCGAGCGTTCTATTGCTAGGTCATCATGAAGATGATCAGGTTGAAACGATGTGGCTGCAGTTGCTCAGAGGTGGTGGGTTGCCAGGAGTGGCAGCGATGCCTGAAAAGCCCGTAGAGCGGATAGGGTCACATGCTGGGTTTGCAGAGAATAAGGCGCTTGGCCCCTCAAAAGCCAGTGCTACGCATACCATTACCTGGCTACGTCCGCTCTTGTCTGTGCCTCGTAGCGCTATTCAAGCGTATGCTGCGCATCACCACTTATCTTGGATTGAAGACGATAGTAATGTCGATGTGCGTTATGCACGTAATGCGCTACGTCACGATATATTGCCTCAAGTGGCGAAGCATTTTCCTGCGTACAGAAAGGCTAGTGTGCGCTTTGCTAGATATGCAGCACAAACTCAAAGTCTTTTAGATGATTTAGCTGAAATAGATTTACGCGCATTAGAGAGCGAGCCGCATAGTGTGGGCAATGCGCATACATCGCGCATGCTCTCTCACCATGCTTTTAATGCATTGCTCCATCGCTCTTTTGCTAGGGCTGTGAATGTGTTGCGTTACTGGATGCGCATCGAAGAGGTACCAGTTGCTTCTTCTGCATGGCTGGATGAGGCGTGTCGGCAGTTAGATAAAAATAGACTGTTACCATCGCCCTCCCTACATTCGACACATGCTGCTGCACCAAAGCGTGCTGCATGGCAAATTCCTTATGCGAATTTTTATTTGTCGATTTATCGTGACCGTATGTATTGGGAACGGGCGGATGAGCAAGCATTGCAAGACCCTGGTGCGGATTCCGAGCAGATGCTTTTGCAGTGGCAAGGTCAAACACAGTGGCCGCTAGCTTCTTGGGGAGGCAGCGTGCACTTTATAATGGCCTCGAAAAATGAGACGGCTAGCGTATCTACAGCCTTGCTGTGCTCTAAGCCACTGACTGCGCGTAAGCGCTCTGGTGGCGAGCGTTTCCGGGCACACCCGGGGGCGCCTAGCCGAACGCTGAAAAAATTGTTTCAAGAAGCGAGCGTGCCAGCCTGGCAGCGTGCGCTTCCATTAATTTATATAGGCGAAACGCTTTTATTTGTCCCTTATGTAGGGCTAAATCTGGGCGATATCGCCGCTGCTGAATCTGAAATTGGTACACAGTCTGAAGACTATGTACGACTAGAATGGTGTGTAGAACCCCTATAGAACTACAGTTTTTTTATTGAAGGTATTGAAGGATGGCTATGTCTGAACAGTTTGATGTGATCGTAATTGGTGGAGGACCGGGTGGATATATCGCGGCGATCCGAGCAGCGCAATTGGGCCGCTCTGTGGCGTGTATCGAGGAATGGTTAAGCCCTGAGGGAACCCCTGCATTAGGAGGCACCTGCTTGAACGTAGGTTGTATCCCTTCTAAAGCTTTATTGTTTTCCTCGGAAGCCTTTGAAGCTGCTGGACATCACTTCGAACAACACGGCATTGAAGTGAAAGGTTTAGCACTAGACCTTCAAAAAATGTTGTCCCGTAAATCGGGAATCGTCAGCAAAATGACGAAAGGAATCGAGTTTCTCTTCCGTAAAAATAAAATCACTTGGTTCAAGGGGCATGGCCGCTTTGCTGGTAAGACCGAAGAGGGTTACCAAATAGAATTTCAAGCCAATAGTGGTGCTGAAAAAGATAAAAAAAATGGGGTGTTGCTCGGTAAAAACATCATCATTGCGACAGGCTCAAAAGCACGTCACTTGCCGGATGTGACAGTAGATCAAAAAATTATTGCAGATAACGAAGGCGCTTTAACTTTTGACTCTGTACCCAAAAAACTAGCGGTTATCGGTGCAGGGGTTATCGGCTTAGAGTTGGGCTCAGTATGGCGTCGCCTAGGTTCGCAAGTCACGATTTTAGAAGGTGCGCCCGATTTTCTGCCTGCTGCAGATAAAGATGTTTCAAAAGAAGCACAAAAGCTCTTTACCCAACAAGGTTTGACCTTGAATATGGGCGTTAAGATAAGCAAAGTTGACGCATCTAAAACCGGTGTGACGATTGCTTACACGGATAAAGACGGTAAAGATCAAAAACTCGAAGCAGATCGCTTAATTCTCTCCATAGGTCGTACACCCAATACCGATGATCTAGGCCTTCAGAAAGTGGGTCTAGAGGTTAACGCGCGCGGCTTTATTGAAGTAGATGACTATTGCCAAACACGTTTGCCTAATGTGTATGCAATTGGCGACGTGGTGCGCGGTCCTATGCTTGCGCATAAAGCAGAAGATGAAGCGGTTATGGTGGCTGAACTTATCGATGGCCAAAAACCCCATATCGATTACAACTGCATACCTTCTGTCATTTACACCACTCCAGAAATCGCTTGGGTTGGGCAGACTGAGCAACAGCTCAAAGCAGAGGGTCGGGCATATAAAACAGGCCAATTCCCATTCGCTGCAAATGGCCGTGCATTAGGTATGGGCCATGCAGAAGGATTTGCAAAAATGCTCTGCGACGCCAAGACCGATGAAATTCTGGGCGTACATATTTTGTCCGCAAATGCTTCCGATCTGATCGCAGAGGCGGTGATGGCTATGGAATTCAAGGCTGCTTCTGAAGATATCGCTAGAATTTGCCATGCACATCCTTCCTTGTCTGAAGTACTACGCGAGGCAGCGTTGGCTGTAGATAAGCGCGCATTGAATATGTAAAACTCGAACTACGCAAAAAGCAGTACATAAAGGGTCCAAAAAGCGTGACGTGAGAAGGGGAGATTGAGGCGAAGTAGAGCCTCACCTATTCCCTTACTTACTCTAATCACTTTTTGGGCCCTTTACTTTTTAATAGTCGTTTTGGGCCACGCCCCTAAGCATTTTTTGAAGCACATTATGGATGTTTTGACATACTGCGAACTCGAACTTAAAAAACGAGGCCACCATGCAGACCCTGCACAACAAGTCGCTATTGAGCGCTTGCAGCGCTGCTATCTGGAGTGGGTTGACTATGAGGCGAGTCGCTCCCATTTCTTAAAAAAATGGAGGCGTAGTACTGCCCCTAAGGGCGTATATATGTGGGGAGGGGTAGGGCGCGGTAAAAGCTTTTTAATGAATGCTTTTTGTGCCTGTGTACCTGTGAAGAAGCGGGTACGCCTGCATTTTCATGAATTTATGCGAGAAGTGCACCAACAACTCCAAACACTCAAGGGCCATGCTAATCCGCTGGATGTGCTCGCTGCAAAGATGGCACAGCGCTACCGGCTAATCTGTTTTGATGAATTTCACATCACCGATATAGCCGATGCAATGTTGCTCTATCGACTCCTGCACGCGCTTTTTGAGGAAGGGGTGCAGTTTGTTATGACGTCGAATGATCGACCCGATCAACTGTATCCAGATGGGCTGCACCGAGAGCGTATGTTGAGTGCTATTGCGCTGATCTATGAGCAACTCGATGTGCTGCATGTGGATGGAGGCATAGATTATCGACACCTACAAGGAGCACCATCCATAGAGCCGCACGGCGATATCCCTATGGATTCAGATTCGGTAGCTGCGCATTTGCCCGCTAGAGTGGAAGGTCTACAGTGTTACCACACGCCTTTAGGGGCGCAAACACATGCAGCTTTACTGGATATTTTTGCGCAGTTAACAGGCACTGATTTACAGAGCCAAAATGCCGCCGAAGCTGCAGTAGTATTACAGATCGAGCACCGAAAGGTACCTGCGCTCGCCTGCGCGCCGGGCGTAGTGTGGTTTGATTTTCAGGTGTTGTGTGGCGCAGCACGCTCACAAAATGATTATCTCGATATTGCGCGGCGCTTTCATACGGTGATCGTCTCCAATCTCCCTGAACTCAATGAAGATCAAACACTGGCTGCCCGCCGATTCACTTGGCTTGTTGACGTGTTGTACGATACGCAAACGTGCTTAATATTATCTTCTGCCGTCCCACTTTCTGAGTTGTATGTAGGCCCCACCCTGATTCGCCAGTGCGCACGCACGATGTCTCGCATAGTGGAGATGCAGACGCAAAGTTATTTGGAAAAAGCTAGCGTCCGCGCGCAGCGGTTATAGATTGGAGTGGGCGACATTTATGGTTTCGAGTTATTTCAGTCTGAAGCTCAGTAGAATTTGAGCCATTTCATTTTTAAGCTCAAGCCGGCACTGATCTAGTTTACGAAAGACCTGGTCGAATTTATGGTCTGAGCGCATTTCTAGGATTTTCTGATAATGTTTCATATCAGACTTATATGCATAAAATTCTGATTGGGTCGCGTATTTATTTAAATCCTTTCTGACAACAAGATCCTCTGATAGATGGGCTTTACTAAAAAGCGTAGCAAGAAGACTGGCTTGCGCCTCAGTAAACCCTACATTTTTAAATTTATTAAATAGATCAATTGCAACTGCGCACATAATTTCCTCTTTTTGCCTGTATATATGCTTGCGATCTTGAGCTGTGGAGGACGCACCCTAGTGGCTGTGAGGAAATGCGGCCGAAGTCGAGATCAATTTTTTTATATAATTTATTACTGGTTTTTATTTCAGTAGAGGATCATTATGATGACTTGCAAGTTACAAATCAACTGTTAGGTTTAAATTTTGTGTAATAGCTGATGTTACGTACGTTGTAGAACGATGAGTTGTTGATAAGCAGAGCGCAAAGATTAAAAGTAGGTGGTCATCATGTTGGGGTTCCTTCGTCACCACCAACCTACCGTGCTTTGCTTTTCTTGTGGTTAGTAGAGGTTGATAGAGCCCTTTTACATATGCATCTCGGTAGGTTGGTGGTGACGAAGGAACCCCAACATGATGACCACTATCTTCTTGAATACCTGCGTAACATCAATTAAATCAGTCAATTCAATATGTCTTCATTCCCCTATCAACATCATGCGCCCATGCATGGATTCCGCCTTGTAAATTAAATACATTCGAAAACCCCTGCTCTTTTAGAAAGCGCGCAGCATGCGCACTGCGTACGCCGTGATGACAAATGCAAACAATAGGGGTTTCTTTAGAAGCGAATGAGTCCAGGAAAGCATGGCTTTCAGGAAGTTTTGCAAGCCCAATCGTGACGGAGCCCGGAATTTGAGCAAGCTCTGTTTCCCATTCTTCACGTACATCGAGGAGGTAAGGCTTCGCATGCATTGTAAGAAAACTAGTTTGCCCAGTAGCTAACCAATCGGCCAGCTCAGTAGGTGCCAGGGAGTGCATATATTCGCCATTTAAAATGAAGGACCCATTCCAAATTTCTCAATTTAGAAGAGGCCCTCAAAAAATATAAAAAACTATTGCTACTTATTCATGCGACGGCGTACTGCACGGCCAATATCTATTGTGAGCATGGCAAGCAGTGACTTTAACAAGGAGCCAAGAATAAAAGGCTCTACACCAAGCTGCCAAGCTTGCTCGCCACCGATAAAAAGAGCCAACCAAGCAGCGCCACAAGCCAAGCACAGCGCATGGGCTGCCACTAGGGTTGCAGTACCTTTAATGATGCGATTTAACCATCCGTTTTCAGCCGCCCAGGCGATGAATACGGCTATTAGCGGAAAAGACCACAGATAGCCGCCGGTAGGCCCAAAGAGGTAGTGAATACCCGCTGCTCCACCAGCAAAAACAGGCATACCTAGTGCGCCTTCTGCTAACCATGCCAACGCACTTAAAGCACTTAAACGTCGTCCATAGGCAACCGCTAAAGTGGCTAAAGCAAAAGTTTGCAAAGTCATTGGAACAGGGAACATCGGCACTTTAATCCAAGAGCTTGCAGCTAACCATAATGTGCCTGCAAGCACCATACAGATTTGCATGATGAGGGAATGGCGTCTTAGCATGATGGGCATTCCTGTAACAGAGAAAGTGGTGCTCATAATTGGTGCTTTTTCTTTTTTGCGGTGATGCATGTGCGCAATCCTCGTATAACTCGGATACTTCAGCACATTTTGCATACACCCTAAACGCTTTTTAGAGGAAATGGATAGGTTGTTATACGGAGGTTAATGCAATAGGAGGCTGTTTCGCATACTTTAGCGGGGCGATCCACGTTTCAAAAAGAGTGAGCGTATCGTATTGAGCCTCTTCTACTCGTGTAACCAATTGTGTTTGCAAAATCGGAGCAAGGCCTACGAAAGCAGCAAGTCGCCCACCGAGTTTTAATTGTTGAAGCAGTGTTTGAGGCAGTAGCGGCAGGCCACCACACACCATAATGACATCGTACGGGCCGGCCTTGGGCCAGCCTTGTGCACCATCTGCTTGAATGATTTCTACATTCTGTATGTGCGCTGCCCTCAAGTTTTTTTCTGCTAGAGCCGCTATTTCTGCATCTAATTCAAGAGCGATCACGTGTTGCGCATGCAGCGCAAGCAAACCGGCCACATAACCTGTTCCTGCACCAATTACTAAGACAGAGTCACCTTCTTGTACAGCGAGTGCTTGCAATACCCTGGCTTCTACTTTGGGTGCCAGCATAGTCTGGCCATTAGGCAGGGGAATATTGAGATCTGCAAATGCAAAATTGCGATAAGCGAGTGGAACAAAATCTTCGCGATGCAAATTATGGAGTTGCTCTAGCACAGTAAGATCACTAATACCCCAAGGGCGGATCTGCTGCTCAATCATATTAAAGCGGGCGTTTTCAGTATTCATGGCGTAAATAAGGGTGCACTTTGGAAGAAGAGCCGTAGATGCTTAGTAGGCCGCACAATGTGGAGGAAGGGATTGCAAATCTATATTTCTCGGCGTCGAAAAACCAGATCCCATATACCGTGCCCGCGCTGCAACCCACGCTTTTCAAATTTGGTAACAGGGCGCCAAGCAGGACGCGATACAGAATGGGTAGCCAGATCTAGCGAAGGTTCTACAGCTTCCGTGCTTTCAACGGGTGATTTGCAAAGAGAAGCCGTGTTATACAACAAAGGCTCGGCGCTGAGTACTTCCAGCATATGTTGCGCATAATGTTCCCAGTCTGTTGCGCAATGTATATAAGCACCTGGTTTTAAACGCGTGGCCAGAAGCTGCAAAAAAGCCGGCTGAATGAGACGGCGCTTATGGTGCCGGGCTTTATGCCAAGGATCGGGAAAGAAAATATGTACCCCATCGAGGCTGGCTTCGCCCAACATAGACTGCACGACCTCCACCGCATCATGCTCAATAATCCGTATATTACTCAACCCCCGCTCATCGATCTGCTTTAACAGCGAGCCCACACCGGGCTCATGGACCTCTACTCCTAAAAAATCAACATGCGGTTGCGCACTCGCAATCTCAGCTGTAGCGGTTCCCATACCAAAACCAATTTCCAAAATACAAGGTGCAGCGCGATTAAAGAGCGCTGACCATGTTGGAACCGTATTTTGATAAGGCACAACCCACCGCGGCCCCAGCTCTTCATAAGCATGACGCTGAGCATTAGAAATGCGCCCAGCACGCTTGACAAAACTGCGTAAGGGGCGGTGTGTGGTCGGTGCTGCAGATTCAGTAGGCAATGCAGACAAAGGGGGGGAAGTAGGTGCGTTCAAAGCCAAAGGCCGGGCGGAGTGAAAAGAAAAGGGAAGCCAAAATGAGAGGAGCAGAAATCATATTTCCTCCATTTAGTACCCCCTAAATATGCCCATGAAATAGGCAACTGTCAATGTAGGGCGTGTCCTCAATTGCCCCAACATGCAAACCGCCAGCTTGTAATCATCACTTTTTAGCATATACTTTTTTCAGTGCCGCAAATTTTTGCGACAGCTTTGGAGAGAGTCATGAAAAAAGTCGTCGGTGTTTACAGCGCACCTCCCCAGCATTGGGTGGGTGACGGTTTTCCGGTGCGCTCGCTGTTCTCGTATCCTAAATACGGAAAAACGCTCAGCCCCTTCTTATTGCTGGATCGCGCAGGACCTGCTGACTTCTCACCAAGCACTAAACCCCGAGGAGTAGGACAGCATCCGCATCGTGGTTTTGAAACCGTAACAATCGTCTACAAGGGCGAAGTCGCACACTGTGACTCGACCAATCAAGGTGGTGTAATCCGCCCTGGAGACGTGCAATGGATGACAGCAGGCTCCGGTATCTTGCACGAAGAGTTCCATTCCGAAGCCTTTACCCACTCTGGCGGCACACTAGATATGGTGCAACTCTGGGTCAATCTCCCTGCCAAAGACAAAATGACTGCGCCGGGATATCAAGCTATCCTGAATGACACGATCCCTTCTGTAACTCTGTCTGAAGATGCTGGGTCAGTACGCATTATCGCGGGCAAGTACGCAGGGCACACCGGGCCAGCACGCACTTTCTCACCTATAAATATATGGGATATACGCTTAAATGCCGGAGCCACTATTGAATTACCTGCGCCCGATGGCTGGAACACAGCCGTTGTAGCATTGCAGGGTACCGTGCAAGTCAATGGTGAAGCCGTTGCCCGTGAGGCGCAGATGGTGCTATTGGATCGTGCAGGTGAAGGCTTCACACTCGAAGCCAATAGCGATGCAGTGCTACTTCTTTTAAGCGGTGAACCCATCGATGAGCCGATTGTAGGCCAAGGCCCTTTTGTCATGAACACACGAGAGGAAATCGACCAAGCAATGAGTGACTTCAAAAGAGGGCGCTTTTTACAAAGCGCCTCTCATTGATGCAGCGTGCTGTGTTTAAGGCGGCAGCTATGAAACGCAAAAAAGCAAATACAGGAATCACCAGAGCCAGCCGTACTGCTTTGCAATCTTTTTTTTCCTGGGATGGAGATACATTAATCCTTAATATCCTCGGCAAGCCAAGCGCAAAACAGGATGCTATTGGCAAGGTCAAAGGACATCAACTGAAAGTGAGCGTTACGGCCGCGCCCACTGATGGTAAGGCAACGGATCATATGGTGCGTTTCCTGGCGACAGAATTCAGCGTGCCAAAATCAGATATCGAAGTCGTCTTTGGACGCATGAGTGTCAATAAGCAATTGCGTATCAAAGCCCCTAAACGGCTCCCTGTTGTCATTGAGCATTAGGCATTTGTTTAGGCATTTGTAGATCGCGCAATGCTGCCTGTACGCCTTTATCCGTATGCATGATCTGCATGAAACGATGGACATTGGGATAATCGCTGACCTTTTTGGGTAAATAGTCTGCCCACCCTGCCATCGCAAATGCATAGGCATCAGCAATACTAGGACGCTCTCCCATCAGATACGTATTTAAGCTTAGCTGCTTATCTAATTCGAGCATAACCCGATCCACTCGAATATGGCTTGCGGCCTTGACCGCCTCAATACTTTTTTCATCATTATCAATGGTGTAGCGTTTCGGTGAGAAAAAAGGCCAAAAAGCTGGATGAAAGTCGCTAGCCAGAAAAGAGAGTTTTTCATCGAGTGCATATTCTGCGCGAGGGCTTCCATTACTGCCCAGTTGTGCTTGTGGGTAGGTGTTGGCGAGGTATTTTAAAATCGCTGCAGCTTGTGTCATAACGGGACCATCGTCGTCAACCATAGCCGGCACCATACCCAGCGGCGCGATCTTACGATAGGCAGGGTCGCCTAATTCTACTATTTCAACCTTATGGGGCGCATCCACCCACTTCAGAGTAATGAGTACAGCGACTGCACAGCTATTGGGGGCAATATATAAAGTGAACATGATAATTTCCTCAAGTTAGTAGGGTTTTAGCTTTCCTATTTATTTTTCACATAACCCTGTTGACGCAAGTCCGGCATGGTTAGTGAGATACACAAGCTCATCAACGCAATGGCTGTCACATACCAATAGAAACTCGATTCAATATCTATAGACTTCGCCAATAGCGCCACGTACTCGGCAGTTCCCCCAAACACGGTATTAGCTATTGCATAAGGCAAACCAACACCGAGTGCGCGTACCTCTGCTGGAAATAGCTCGGCCTTGAGTAGGCCGCTGATAGATGTATAGAAGGTGAGGATAGTGATCAGGCTCGTGACTAAACCAAACGCTATATAAGGATTGGAGACGGTTCTTAATATTTGCATAATCGGTATCGTGCATAGCATAGTCAGCAGGCTATATATAATCATCATCGCACGCTGTCCGATTTTGTCAGAGAGTGCGCCCAAAATAGGATTTAATAGCAGGCAAACGAATATGGCATTTATCATTAATAGGCTTACCGTCTTCGGAGGCATTCCAGCCGTATTAATCAAATATTTTTGCATGTAGGTGGTAAACGTATAGAAAGTCAGCGCGCCGCAGGCAGTAAAGCCAAACGCTATAAAAACCGACCGTTTATGCTGTAGCAAGCCTCGCAGTGTTCCAGCTTCCGGGCGCGCGCGAACCTCTTCTGAAACAATCTCGTTTAACGAGTAACGTAGCCATAGTGCAATCAGCGCTCCGAACCCGCCCAAGAGAAAAGGAAGGCGCCACCCCCAGTCTCTTAGCTGAGCATCGGACAGAATATGCTGCAATACCGCAACAGCTAACAAGGCCAGTAGTTGCCCACCAGCCACTGTCATATATTGGAAGGAAGCAAAAAATCCACGTCGACCTTTTGCTCCAACTTCACTCAGATAGGTTGTGCTGACACCGTACTCGCCGCCAATAGAGAAACCTTGAAGCAGGCGAGCCAATAAAAGCAGCACAGGTGCTGCTTGACCGATTTGCGCATAAGTCGGTAAGCAAGCGATAAGCAGTGATCCTCCACACATCATCAGTACAGATGTCATCATAGCAATCCGACAACCTTGCCGGTCAGCAAGACGACCAAAAAACCAGGCGCCCAGAGGGCGCATCAGAAAACCAGCAGCAAAAATGCCAGCCGCTTTAAGCAGCTGAGCGGTTGAATTGCCAGCAGGGAAAAAGGCCGGCGCAAAGTAAATCGTGCAAAACGAATAAATGTAAAAATCGAACCACTCGACAAGGTTGCCAGATAATGTGGCAATAATGGCAAGTGTGCGTGGTTTCCCAGCATTCATAGTGCTATTCCTCATATTTAATATGGCTAAATTTCGTTATCCTGTACTTGCCAAATTCAGAGGAATCAGCATTGATTAAGACGAAATCGACATGCCTTACTCACCTCAACTATACCAATGCGCTTACACCTTCCAAAATTATTACGCAGGTTTTCCTTGATCTAAACGTGGAACATGAAGAAGCGCAGGATCAATTCGGAGCAAGTCACGAGCTGCCTATTGATGATGAGTGTATTAAGCGGGGTATTTCATTGCCAGGGAAGAGGGGGCAGAGGCAGGAGAATTTAAACTGCTTATTCTGTATGTGACGAACTGTGTGACGAAGCATGGTGGCAGTGAATTAGCAAATTCACCAATCTGGAATTTCGCGGACAAATTTTTTGAAGGGTACTCGCAAACCCTGATGGGGTGTAGTAGATCAGACCAGATTATCTTCGATCAATTTAATCAAGTTTTTCCCTAGTCAGTCGCTTTCACAAAGGCACTGTCAGGGTAGCGCATTATCCGACCCCTCTTGCGTGTATTCCTGCATGGTATGTCTAATTGGACTGATGTCGTATTCAGGGTTTCCCTTTATATTTGAATCGTATTATTTACAGTAAAATCTTAAAAAGAAGAATGCATAAGGCTGATGCGCCGCGCGTATTGGTCTTATGCATTTTCGCTAACAGTCAGTCTGAGCTGTTGGTAAATGGTTGCGATTTCCCCTACCTTCAAATTCAGTTTGAATAAGAAAGAACAGAAGAGACAAGATGTTAAGTATTAGTCAGAATCAAAAGCTACCTGTTGCTCTTGCACCAGAAATTATCAAGCGTGGGTTAGAGAATGCACGCGAATATAAGGACGGAAATCCTGCGATCGCTGACTATTATTATGATCGGGTCGAGCTTGCTCTACACAAACTCGCTGAGTATAAAGAGATCAGGTCGCCCAGCTTTTATGAAAAGAAACACTACTTTAGATCTGCTCGTGTGCCTGAAACCGATGAACAAAAAAGGTTGCAACAAAGCATTGCTGATGTTCATTTTGAACGTGGCGAGGTATTTAGTAGGCTAAAACAGTGGGATAAAGCTAGGGCGCAGTATGAGAAAGCGGATAAGTGGGGACATCCGTTGGCCCGGCAGGCACAAGGGGTGCTTGCTCAACTTCCTGCCAATCCTAGCCGCTCACCTAGTTCGTTGAGTGGCTTACACAAATTGACTCCTTCCTCTAGCGCAGAGGGAATATCCACCTTCTCTGCCCTACAGCAGTCACCCACCCTTACGTCTAACGCTGAAGAGACACCTGCATTCAAATTTTTCTTAAGGAATCTGCCTCTCATCCCCCCAGCTTTACCGCAAACCGGTCAATCTTTGAGAAATACCGAGCAGCTTGCTTACTGTCTACTGCTGTTATACCTAGATCAGCATGAACCAGACTCTACCTCGCAGTTAAGTGCTGAAGAGTTGGCTTGGTTAAATCGCGTCAAGCAAGATCAAGATGCGCCAGAGCTGAGCCTACTTGCCCAGGATGTGATTAGAGCTTTTGAAAAAGATGAACTCAAAAATGCGGCAGCGGTGGCGGAGGTAGTGGCTCTAGCACCGGTCTACGCACTCGGCGATTTTCAAAAGTTACTCAATAAATTCATCACCAAACTTAACGAACTCACGTTGTTAGATTTTGATGTGTTGCACGGCTTAGCTGAGATGATTCGCCATGCGCCGCCAGCGAGTCTGTGTACTGATGATTTGGTCAAAATTCTGAAAAATCTGGCCGAGCGCCTCAAGAATACCCATGCACAAAGTGGTGAGAATCAGTATCGCTTAGCGATGGCGGTCAGTCAGGTATTGGATGCGATGGCGGATAACCAGGTCACCGATCTGAACCGTGAAGCACTACATCAG
The DNA here is from genome assembly GCA_031963045.1 of Mycoavidus cysteinexigens. Classification (GTDB taxonomy): domain Bacteria; phylum Pseudomonadota; class Gammaproteobacteria; order Burkholderiales; family Burkholderiaceae; genus JASSUD01. The sequence goes on along the minus strand of JASSUK010000034.1, from coordinate 29,923 downwards.
CCACTCAAAGATTTATTTAACGGATTAAAGCAATCGAGCGATCCTTATCTCGTCTATCAAGCCGAATATGCGTACCAAGCTTTAGCCTATGTACCTGATGACGAAACTCCTTGGCAAGGAGCTTGGCGACGCATCAGCGGGGTGGCCCGAGGTGTCGCAAAATTTGCGAGCGCCGTGAAAGCGTTTGATCTGAATGGATTCGTCGATGAGGTCAAAAACCTCCAAGCCCCGATTATGGAGTTGATTGAGTTTGCCAGCGACACATATGAACAGGTAACTGAGCTGCAGGAAAGCGGACAGGAGTTGATCGATAGCCTCAAAGAGGGATTCTCTTTTAATCGAAAACACGCTTGGTATCCGATGCTGCGCGGATTCGATGAAATACCGTCAGACCAGCTCAATGACTTCAAGCAAAAGCTGATGCAGGCAGAGCTTAAAGCCTGTCGCTGGCATAAAACTTTCTTATGGGGCTTGAGCGAACGCTTAGCGTGTATAGCTGCGCATCCGGCACAGACAGCCAAAGTACGAAGCCAAGCCTTAGAGTGGTTAGGCGAGCTATACGAAGATGATCAAACCTGGAGCAAACATGCACTGATTCAACAGCGCGTGGTGCAGCTGATTCGGACGCTAGCTAATGGCTCCCCCGTTGAGAAAGCCGCGGATGCATTGTTAACACGCTTCAAAACGGTCGGCGATATATCTCAACAAACCTTCTATGAGGACGTGTGCCTGAATGGCCCATTGAGTCCTTATCCCCTTTATGAAGCTCGCCCAAAACCGATTTCGTTGAGCCTATTGGATAAAATCCAGAATAAGAAATGGTTAGAGACAGACCTGCACCGACTCAGAGCCCAAAACCTCGCGCATTGGCATGACACGCTATATGTACCACCGCTGGGCAAAGCCAGTTTATTTGACGCTGATGAAGACGTGTTCGATTTAGCAAAGGAAGCCGAGGCATTTTTCAACAGCGATAAAAAAGTGGCCCTAGTGTTAGGTGAATCAGGGGCCGGTAAATCAACCTTTTTACGCTTTCTGGAATCGACACTTTGGGAGAATTACCAAAAGGGCGGCACTATTCCTTTATTCATTGCTTTGCCGACGATTGACAATCCAGAGCAAGACTTTATTGCGAAACACTTACGCCGTTTGGGATTGACCAACGCACAAATTAAAACGCTTAAGGAAACCCGAGAGTTTGTCGTGATTGCCGATGGCTATGACGAAAGCGGGGCGAATGAAAATCTCTACCAAAGCAATCGCTTCAATCAGCCTGGAGGATGGCACGGTCAACTCGTAATAGGTTGCCGTAGCCAGCATCTCGGCACTCATTACTTGCAGCGCTTTCAACCAGATAGCCCCGCGTTATTTCAAGAGTGGGTGATGGCGCCGTTTGGTCAAGATCAGATCGATCAATACGTTGAAGCCTTTATTGATAAGTACAAAGCCTTGGGCGATGACCGATTTGATCTGCAGCATTGGCAAGTGCAAGACTATCAACGAGGACTTACGCAGATCGATGAGAACTTTAAGCGCACACCATTATTGTTAAAAACCGCACTAGAAGTCTTACCCCGTTTGCTGATTTTGGGAGAGCAAGGTCAGGCGTCTTCTTCGTTGACACGTGTCACGCTCTATGATGAGGCGATGAAAGCGCGATTTGAGCGAGAAAAACAACGTTTGCAAGGCGCAGGGCCTGGAAATGATCTTGAAGGTGCCTTTAATGCGTTAGACGAGCATGGCTTCGTCGACCATTGCATGCAGTTTGTCACAGAGCTAGCGGTTGCGATTTATGAAAAAAACCAGGGTAATCCGGTGGTGGAATACAGCCCTGCTAAAGACAAAGGAACGTGGAAAGAAGCATTTTTTGGTGAAGTACCCCGCCAAAGAGTTTTGCGTAAAGCGTGGCCGCTAATTCGCAATGGTAATCAGTATCGGTTTGAGCATAAATCCTTTCTAGAATATTTTGTCACCCGGGATGTCTGTCAGCCGCAAGAAGTTGAGTCAACGGCTGTGGCAGAAAGAGAATCTGCGCGGCAATCTACTACCTCGGCCCGTCGGGGCAGTAACGCATCTTTGCTGAGCTTTGAGAGCCAGTATGAGGTAGACGTCATCGAAACCATTTCTTTGCCAGATTCACTATTAACACGCAGCAATCTGGTCAAAGAACACGCGATCCTTCAGTTTTTAGCCGAACGGGTACAGACAGAGCCGCACTTTAAACAACAACTACACGCCTTTATCGAGCGCTCCAAAACCGATGCGACAGTTCGCAAAGCGGCGGCCAATGCGATCACAATTTTGATCAAGGCTGGCGTGTCGTTCTTAGGATCCGATTTAACTGGAATTCAAATTCCTGGCGCAGATCTTAGTTACGGGGTGTTGGATGAGGTTCAACTACGAGGTGCAGATCTCCGGAAAGTGGACTTGACTGGCATATGGTTGCGCAACGCTGACTTAACAGGCGCGCGCATGGAGGGTGTGCAATTTGGAGAATTACCGAGTGTGCAGTGTGAAGACTCTGTGCGGACTTTTTGCTATTCGCCCGATGGGCGCTACTTAGCGATTGCGAGTGAAAAATGGGAGGAGATTGCACCAGAAAAATGGGAGGCATCAGGAAAGCTTGCATTGTATGACATCGAGACTTTAACGCATATACACACCTTTGAAGGCGATAAATACAAGGTGACAAGTGTCGCGTTTTCGAAAGATGGTCAATTGCTGGTATCAGGGTGTGGGGATGGTACGGTAAGGCTGTGGTCGGTAACGAAGCAAAAGGCGCTAAATATCCTCAAAGGTCATAGCGATGAGGTGACAAGCGTCGCGCTGTCGAGTGATCGAAAAATGCTAGCGTCGGGTAGTAAGGACAGCACGGTAAGGTTGTGGGCGATAAATGAACAAAAGGTATTACATATTTTAGAAGATCATACTGATCAGGTGACAAGCGTTGCATTTTCTGGTGACGGCAAAATATTGGTATCGGGAAGTGCGGACAAGACAATAAAGTTGTTCTCAATAGCAGAGGAAGAGGTATTACATACACATACTTTCGAAGGTCATGAAGACTTGGTGACATGCGTCGCACTTTCTGGCGATGGCAAGATACTGGCATCTGGCAGCCATGACCGTACGATACGGCTGTGGTCAATCATGGAGCGCAGGCCGTTGCATATCTTCGATTGCGATGCCCCAGTGAAAGACATCGCCTTTTCAAGCAATGATCAAATATTGGCATCTGCCAGTTCAGACAGGCTGGTAAGGCTGTGGTCCATGGCGAAGAAAAAGTTGCTAAAAATCTTCGAAGGACACCAGGGATGGGTGATGAACGTTGCATTTTCGAATAATTGTCAAACATTGGCGTCTTGCGGGAATGAGAGCAGGGTACGGCTGTGGCCGGTAACAAAGCAAAAGCCGCTGCAAACCTTCAAAGGCCATACAAGTATGGTGGGCACCATCGCAGTTTCTAGTGACGGTCAAATGCTAGTGTCAGGCGGCGAGGACGGCACGGTACGGTTGTGGTCCGTAGCGGAACAAAAGGAGTTGCATGCTTTTCAAGAGTATGGAAGCTTTGTGACAAGCGTCGCATTTGCCCGTGATGGTCAAACAATAGTGTCAGGGGGCTGGGACAGCACGGTGCAGCTATGGTCTGTGGCAGAGCGTAAATTACTACATACTTTCGAGCATACCAATTGGGTGTCAACCGTTGCGCTTTCAAGCGATAGCCAAATATTGGCCTCGAACGGTGATGAAAACACGGTGTATCTATGGTCGGTCGCTGAGAAAAAATTATTGCACACGCTCGAAGGACACACAGAAGGTGTGCGCAGTCTCGCGTTTTCAAAGGATGATCAAATGCTGGTATCGAGTGGTTGGGATAAGACGATCATATTGTGGTCGGCGGAAGAGAAAAAGCCGCGGCACATCTTGAAAGATCACGCCAATCTGGTGGAAAGCGTTGTGTTTTCAAGCAATGGAAAAATATTAGCGTCGGGCAGTGATGACAAGACGGTGCGGCTGTGGTCTATAGAAGAGGAAAAATGGTTACATGTCTTTGAAGGTCACACTAGTGGAGTGACAAATGTTGCGTTTTCGGATGATGATCAAATGCTGGCGTCCGGCAGTCATGACGAAACGGTTCGGCTGTGGTCAACTACATCGGGCAAATGCTTGGCCGTGATTGAAGGCTTTAATGCGAGAGTGAGTTCTGTTGCTTGGTACAAGACTGCAGAAGGGGTCTGGCTGGCGACAGGAAGTTACGACAGAGCCATCCGCTTATGGCAAGTGCATCGGGACGGGGATATGTGCCGTGTAACCTTATGCTGGACTTCAACACAAGCAACATTGGTGGTGCCGAACATGTGCATTCAAGATGTCATTGGGCTCAGCGTAAGGAATACACAGTTACTTAAACAGCGCGGGGCGACGGGAGAGCCACATAAAGCTTCGGGAGGAAAACCGCAGTCTTTGGTGACGAGAAGAGGAGAAACGCCAACATTAGCTGCTCAGACGCTAGTTGCTCAGGTCGATATAAATATCCGATCTAAATTGGCATATCTGGATCTTGCTTGAAATCGAGCAATTTAAAATTGATTACGCTGGCGCATTTCTTCAAGTTAACACCAAGCCCTTTAGGCTGCTGCAGCCTTGCAAAGCAAGACCATCAAACAGTGTCAACACCAGATTTTCTTGGATATACGTTCCGATCGTGAAGGGTCAAGAATCACAAAGAAGATAGATATTGCGTAAATAGTCATCGAGCGAGACTTTGGTGAGTTCGCGGAGATCATGTGCAGAAATGGGCATACTGATTGTCCAGTGGAAAAAGCACCATGGCCGTTTTAGTCGCACAGAGAAAAAATTCTGCACATCATAAACGGCCTACTTTCCACTCCGGCCCCGCACGCCACACGGGAAAACGAATGTTCACAGCGCTTGCAAGATTGAAACTGAACTGCCCTCCCCAAAAAAATTGGACAGGAACGTATCCAACTTTTGGGGGGAGCAGTTCAGAGCCTTATGACTAATCGGGTTTTTAATGAAACAAGATGAACGGTGAACAGATATATGGAGCGGGCGATGGGAATCGAACCCACGTCTCTAGCTTGGGAAGCTAGGGTAATGGCCATTATACGACGCCCGCAAGAATCGGGATTCTATAGGTCAGTGACCGTACTTTCAATACAAGCGGCTCAAGAAGCGTTATTTTGTTTTTGTAGGTGGATCACGACGGAAAATCCATGTGGTGGGTGTGGAAGCTTCTGGTGTAAAGCAATAGCCTTCTGAGTTAAAGCCTTTTAGGTCTTCTGGGTTTTCAATAGCCTGTGTGACGGCAAAGCGTGTCATTAAACCGCGTGCATATTTTGCCTGGACGCCAATAATTTTATAGCCTGTACTTTTGCGTTCTTGGAAAACTGGAGTAATGATTTGTGCATCTAAGTGTGCAGCTTGGATGGCCTTGAAGTATTCCAGCGATGCAAGGTTGACGATGGTGCGGGTGGAGTGTGTGGTAAGTGCGGTATTTAAGGTGTGGGCAAGTTTTTTGCCCCAGAACGCGTAGAGGTCTCGTCCTTGAGCATTTTTTAAATGCGTACCCATCTCTAGTCTATAGGCGGCAATCAAATCAAGAGGGCGGAGCACGCCGTATAGGCCTGAGAGGATGCGTACATGCTCTTGTGCGTAGTCCAGCTCTTTTTCGCAGAAAGATGCGGCTTGTATACCTTCATAGACTCTTCCTGAAAAAGTTAAAAGTGCTTGTTTACCTTGTTTGCGCTCCACTTGCTGCGCCCATTGGGTGTGGCGCTCGCAATTTAACTGGGCTAGTTTTTCTGAGATCCCCATTAAATTTCCAAGCTCTTCAATGGATAAGGCCTGTAGAGTTGCCATGAGCGTGGAAGATTCTTTAATTAATGCAGGAAAAGTATGCCGCTGTGTTTGAGCTGGAGTGTGAAAGTCCAGAGACTTGGCGGGAGACAAAATAATAATCATAGCCAGTAAAATGAGAAATGTGACGTCTAGGCAGCAAGCATAAGGGGTTGGCGGGATGCTCTGTTTTATAAACGCAGCTTGCAATCTTGAGTGTTAATTAAAATAGCTAAAAAATATATCTTATATCTTTCATCGGAATTGTCTTAAATGATAGTCTTACGTATTCTCTTGGAATTCAAAAAAAGCCGCCTGTTTCCAAGAGAACGTTAGAATAGCCAATTTTTTCGGCTAGGGAGCTATGTCGAGTCTATCGAATCTTCAGAAAACGAGTAGTTTTGAGCTGCGTAGTGGCACGCTTGATACGCTTCTTTTCGTGGTCAGAGACCCTGATTTAGATGTTCTATATACAGAAATTGAGCAGCGTTTTGGTGCAACTCAGTCATTTTTTGCAAATGAAGGGGTGGTCATCGATGTGCGTGCTTTGGATGCAAATGCTTCTATTTCTCTCCCTGCTTTGGTGGCTTTGCTAAAGCAAAGGCATATGTGCCCGATAGGGGTGGTGGCAGAGGATGCGCAGCTTGCATGGGTTAAATCAAGCGGACTGCCTGTGCTCGATGCGCAGGAAAGCCGCGGTAAGCGGCGTGATGTACCTGTTGCTAAGACCGCTCGCGCTGTTACACAAACCAAATCAAGTGTTAGCGCGGCTGTGATAGAGCGTGCTCCAGCATCGCTTGCAAGGATGCCTGCGCCTTCTGCTCAACCTATGATTTTGGATAAGCCATTGCGCTCTGGGCAGCAAATTTATGCGCCAGGAGATTTGATTGTGTTGGCCCCTGTAAATTGCGGCGCAGAGATTATGGCGCAAGGTAATTTATATATTTACGCACCGCTTCGGGGACGTGCACTTGCCGGCGTGCCGGGTAATACACAGGCACGTATTTTTTGCTCTTGCTTAGAAGCAGAGCTGGTTTCGATCGCGGGTATTTACGGAACGGCTGAAGCCGCTTTGTTGATGCAAAGACGGGGTCAGTCGGTGCAAGTACGCTTAGTGAATGAGAAGTTGATTATCGAGCCGCTTAGTATGTAGGTGTGCCCTTAATACGCAAAAAAGTCCTGAAAAAATACACAAAGGCTTGTGGTGAGCATATTGGATTCCTTTATTGCCCCCAACCTATGATTTTCTATATTCAAAAAATTAAGATTCAAAAATTCACAGGAAAAATATGGCGAAAATTATTGTGGTGACGTCGGGCAAAGGAGGCGTTGGTAAAACGACTACTAGTGCCTCCTTTTCTTCTGGCTTAGCCCTTCGCGGTTATAAAACGGTGGTAATCGATTTTGATGTGGGTTTACGCAATCTAGATTTAATTATGGGGTGCGAGCGGCGTGTGGTGTATGACCTGATCAATGTGATTCAGGGAGAGGCGCAGCTTAATCAAGCACTCATTAAGGATAAGAAATGTAGCAACTTATATATCCTGCCTGCGTCACAAACGCGTGATAAGGATGCGCTCACTGAAAAAGGGATTGAAGCCATCATAGAAGGGCTCAAGGCGATGGGTTTTGAGTATATCGTCTGCGATTCTCCTGCGGGAATCGAGTCAGGTGCGCTGCTTGCAATGCATTTTGCAGACGAAGCACTGATTGTGACCAATCCTGAAGTATCTTCCGTTCGAGATTCAGATCGTATTTTGGGCATGCTTTCTTCCAAAACACGACGTGCTCAGGAAGGTGGCGAGCCTATTAAAGAGCACTTACTGGTTACCCGTTATAATCCAAAACGGGTTCACGAAGGTGAAATGCTCTCTGTGGCCGATATCCAAGAAATTCTGCGCATTGATTTGCTAGGCGTGATTCCAGAGTCACCGCATGTGCTGCAGGCTTCTAATCAGGGCACTCCTGTTATCTGCCTTCCAGAGGCCGATGCTGCAAGTGCCTATCAAGATGTGATTGCGCGCTTTCTGGGAGAAGAAAGACCTATGCGGTATATAGGTTATGAAAAGCAAAGCTTGCTTAAGCGTATTTTTGGTAATAAGTAAAAAAGGAAGAACTATGTCAATACTTTCTTTTTTATTGCGTGAAAAAAAGAAATCTGCAACGCTTGCTAAAGAGCGTTTGCAGCTAATCATCGCCCATGAACGGGTCGATACGGCTCCTCGGTTAAATTATTTGCCTGAGTTGCAACGTGAATTGATTGCGGTAGTATCAAAGTACGTCAAAATTGCCAATGAAGATATTCAGGTACATCTTGAGCGGCAAGACCGACTGGAAGTGCTGGAAGTGAAAATTGAAATCCCTCAAGCATGAGGCGTATTTTCGATAGGGCGTGTCCTCAATTACCCCAAAGGGCCCATCTTTGAGGTCGTGCGGTGCCAGGTATTCACAGTACTTAAGTACAGTTCCGGTCCCTGTGCTCCTGCTCCCCCAAATAGGTTCCCTTTGGGGCAATTGAGAACACGCTCAAATGCAACAAGGGCTGTTTCTGTGAACAGCCCTTGTTGCATTTGGAATACAGGAGTGCACTCGGTTGTTAGCGCTGTGGAGACGCTAGCGTTCTAATTTGGAACTTGCCATCGTCATTAAAGAGCCAACCCTCAACAATCTCAATTTCACCTGCGCTTCGAAAGAGTTCGCTAGGAGGCAAAGGCAGAGGCGCTGCACGTTGCAGACTGGATAATGCAACTTGCTCGGCTTGCGCATCGCCGTTGGTGCGGTATACCGACCAGCTTACAAGCTGCCCTTGTTTATTCACTTTAAAGGCCATCACTACCACAGAGCGTAGCATGGACTGTGGGCTCCCAGAAGCCAGCAGCGGACTATTTTCCTGCTGAATTTTTTGGGCAATTTTCACTTTGTACTCTTTGAGCTGCGCCATTTCTTGCGTAGCAGACGGCGATATGTCTTTATGCGAAGGAGTCGTGCTACAACCAGCCAGAAATGCTGCTGTAATCAGTGAATAGGTGAGAGCAGGCTGCTTTAAGGTACGACGTATAGTGCACGATAAGGTGTGCAAGCTGCGAAGCAAAGGGGCAGGAATCATAACAAGGGCTTTGGCGAGAAGGGGAAAAGGCAGGCCATCATAAAGTTTGATGCCTAAAGCTTTGCGCTATAAAAGCGTAATTTAGAATGGTCAAGCGAACTTTTATACCCGCGTCTGCTATTAGCTTGCGTAAATAAGAATGGCATAAGAAAAAATTAAAAAACTTCTTATGTGATAATCATTAGCTGTTTACATCCAACTTTTAGAGCATCTTTTCATAATTAGGTGCGTTGTGTATCAACTGACGCATCCACAATAGAATAAATAGGCGAATGGCCCCAGGTCTTCATTTGAAAAAGCAAGCGCGGTGACCAGGGCAGTGTACTTATAGTACAGTGAGGATGTGCAAACCCAGTATGAGTACAAAAACGGCCTTGGTTTCTCACATATTTCAAGCATTTTGAGCAGTTTAGACCGATTTTTGAGCCTTGGCCCCCATTGATATCCGCGTTTGACAACGGCCTTTTACTTCTGTAATTTTTTCTTTTTTTGGATTTTCTTTTGACGCCTTATTCCTATTCCATCCCTTCTCGGGAAGCCATTCTCGCTACGCTGCGCGCAGCAGAGCAGCCTTTAGCATTTGACGCACTCTGTGACATTTTTGCGCTCGATGTGCTACAGCAAGACGGGCTTCTCAAGCGTTTATCTGCGATGGAGCGCGATGGGCAGGCTAAAAGAAATTCTGAAGGCAATTTTGAGGCAGCAGATACGTCACAGTTTATCGCTGGACGGATACAAGCGCATCGTGATGGCTTTGGATTTTTAATTCGCGACGATGGTCAGCCAGACCTTTTTCTGCCCTTTGCTGAAATGCAAAAAGCCATGCATAACGACCGCGTCTTGATTCGGCCAATGGGCTATGACCGCCGTGGTCGTCCTGAAGGGCGTATTGTGGAAGTGACCGAACATGCTAATCGGTATGTGGTGGGACGTTTATTTCATGAAGAGGGCGAATGGTTTGTCACACCTGAAGATCAGCGTTTTAAACAAGACATCACGCTGACATTAGAATATATAGGTAAAGCAACGGCAGGGCAGATCGTGACGGTCGAACTGCACACTTTTCCTGGACGTAATCTTTTGCCATCAGGAAAAATTGTAGAAGTATTGGGTCAAGCAGAAGAATCGGGGATGGAAATTGAAATTGCCGTGCGTAAGTACGGCGTCCCTAATGCATTTAGTGAGGCAGCGCTTAAACAGGCAGCAGCCTTACCTCAAACCGTAATCCCGGCCGATCATGCCGGACGTACGGATGTAAGAGCATTGCCCTTTGTCACCATTGACGGGGAAGATGCACGTGATTTTGATGATGCCGTATATGGCGAGTGGCTGCCGGATTTAGAGGTAGCTCCTACAGCAAAACCTGCTGCTCGACGGGGGAGTAAAAACCAAAAAGGCGGCTTCCGTTTATGTGTGGCTATTGCGGATGTTTCTCATTATGTGCGGCCCAACGATGCACTCGATCGCGACGCGCTAGAGCGGAGTACCTCCGTGTATTTCCCACGCCGTGTATTGCCTATGTTGCCTGAGAAGCTCTCTAATGGCCTATGCTCTTTAAACCCTCACGTAGACCGCTGTGCACTAGTCTGCGACATGATTATAGATGCGCAAGGCCACGTTCACTCTCACCAGTTTTATCCGGCGCTTATCCATTCTGCAGCGCGTCTGACCTATACGACAGTCGCTCAAGTGCTAGAAGACCCCAATGAAGCGCAGCAGCTAGATACCCCTTCTCTGCTGCCGCATTTGCAAGTCCTCCATCAGATATATCAAGCCTTATTCAAAGCGCGCCAAAAACGGGGTGCGATGGAGTTTGAAACTACGGAAACCAAAATAGTCTGCGATGCGCAAGGCAAAATCGAACGCATTATTCCGAGTGTGCGTAACGTAGCGCATAAATTAATTGAAGAGTGCATGCTGGCAGCCAATGTATGTGCTGCACAAACACTGAATAAACATAAGCATCCAGGGTTATACCGTGTGCATGCGCAACCTGAGCCTGAAAAACTCATTAATTTGAGACGTTTTCTAGGTCTGCTCGGTTTATCGTTAGGTGGAGGGGAGAATCCCTCTGGTACGGACTATGCAACATTGATGGATGAGGCGCGAGCCCGTGCGCAAAGCCCAGAAGCCATTATTGATCTTCCTCTTTTGCAGACCATGCTATTGCGCTCTATGCAGCAGGCTGTTTACAGCCCAGATAATATCGGGCATTTTGGGTTAGCCTACGAGGAATATGCGCACTTCACCAGCCCTATTCGTCGCTATCCTGACCTGCTTACACACCGCGCGCTATATGCGATTTTGGCAGGGGAAAAATACCATCCAAAATACGTGCCAGAAATCGTACTCAATACATCTACGGTCTCTGCCGCTGCACGCCGCTCAAAAAATAATGGAGCGGCATCACAGACTACGGATCAAGACGCCGGCGGTGCAAAAAAAACTGCAAAACCCGCACTGTTTAAATCTAAAGCAGAAGAGATTTGGTATCAATTAGGTCAACATTGCTCCGCTAATGAGCGCCGCGCGGATGAAGCTTCGCGCGATGTAGAGGCCTGGCTAAAATGCTATTTCATGCGCGATAAAGTCGGTGAGATTTATAACGGTGCAATTAGCGGGGTAACCTCTTTTGGATTATTTGTGCAGCTCGATACGTTGTTTGTGGATGGTCTAGTCCATGTGACGGAGCTGGGCAGTGATTATTTTCAATACGATGACATCAAAAATGAGCTAGTCGGTGAGCGTACAGGGGTGCGCTACCGATTATTAGATCGACTCACGGTACAGGTAGCAAGGGTAGATTTAAGCACGCGAAAAATAGATTTTCGTCTGATAGAAGCGCTTCCAAAAGCGGTCAAGAAAAAAACAAGTAAGGCCGCTCCCCCTGAAAAGCGCGCTCAAAAAGAGGAGGTTGTACAGAAGGAATCTAAGATAAAATTAAAGAAGACTTCTGTTGCGGATTCCAAGAAAAAAGCAAAAACCACCTCTAAAGCAGCACCGAAAAAAGCGACTAAAAAAGTATCTAAGGCTGCGCCAACAGGAAAAAAAGTCTCCGAGGCAGCGCCAAAAGCAACAGGAAAAGCAACCGCAAAAGCTAAAACCAAAACTGCCAAGCCCGCTACCACTACTCGGGCAAAAACAGCTAAAAGCAAAGATATACAGCAGTAAACCAATGAAAAACAGGTAAAGCCTGTTTGAGTGCAATATTACAAGGTCTAAATAGTGTCAAATTCCAAAATCCTATATGGGTTTCATGCAGTCACTGCGCGTGTGCGTCGCGATGCGGCCACGGTAGAAGAAATTTTTTACGATCCATCTCGGCGCGATCGTCGTATGCAGGATTTTTTAGAAATGGCGAATACGGCAGGCGTGCGGCTGTTAGCCGTAGATGCCAATCGCCTGCATGGCTTAACAGGTAGTGATCGCCACCAAGGCGTGGTTGCAAAAGCAGCCCCCTTATTAATGGGTGAAACGCTCACAGAACTGCTTGACCAGATCAAAGGCCCTCCCTTATTACTCGTACTCGATGGAGTGACAGATCCCCATAATTTAGGAGCCTGTTTGCGTGTAGCAGATGCAGCTGGCGCCCATGCTGTTATTGCACCTGCCCAACGTGCGGTAGGTCTGAATGCCACTGCGGCAAAAGTAGCCAGTGGCGCGGCAGAAACGATTCCCTATTTAATGGTTACCAACCTTGCCCGCAGCCTGCGCGAATTGAAAGACCGTGGCATTTGGGTGGTGGGCACCACCGATAGCGCACCAGACAATCTCTATCAAAGCAAACTGACCGGGCCACTTGCCTGTGTGATGGGCGCCGAAGGTGAAGGATTGCGGCGGTTAACGCAAGAAAACTGTGACGCTTTGGTCAAAATTCCCATGTTTGGTAGCGTGACCAGCTTGAATGTGTCTGTTGCTAGTGGCGTGGTGCTGTATGAAGCTGCCCGCCAACGTATAAGCACTTGAATATGCAGGTTTTAGAATGGTAGGTTGGGGTGACGAAGGAACCCCAACATGCACACCACCAACTTGTAATTATCGCTTTTGACATGCCTATGCAGGTTTTAAAAGGACGGTGGTCATCATGTTGGGGTTCGTACCTCACCACCAACCTACCTTGTTTAGCTGCAAGTAATACAGTTTGTACAGAAATGACCGTGGAGTTTTTGAAGTATGCAACACAATCCGCTTTCGCAAAATGCACTAAAACAACAAGTTGGAAAGGCTGGGGCAGCCTATGTACTAGAAAAAGTGCCCGAAGGATCGGTGCTCGGGATAGGTACCGGGTCGACGGTGAACTATTTAATAGATGCGTTGGCTGAGCATCCTGAGTTTGCCGGGCGATATCGCGGTGCTGTATCCACTTCCGCAGCTACCACAGCCCGTTTGCAGGCCTGTGGAATGAAAGTGATCGACTTAAATGAGGTTGATACGCTGCCGCTCTATATGGATGGAGCCGATGAGATAGATGAGCAAGGGCGGATGATTAAAGGAGGCGGAGGGGCGCTGACCCAAGAAAAAGTCGTCGCTATGGTGGCACAGACTTTTATCTGCCTTGCCGATGCTTCAAAACGTGTTGAGAAGCTTGGCGCCTTTCCCTTGCCTATCGAAGTACTGCCTATTGCACAGCGAGCCATCACTGAGCGATTAAAAGGCTTAGGAGGCATACCAACACTACGCCGTACTCAAAAAGGGGAAGCGTACACTACCTGCCATACAAACCTGATTCTGGATGTGGCAGGGCTAGATATACCTGACCCTATTGCTTTAGAAAATGAAATAAACAGCTGGCCAGGTGTAGTGACAGTAGGTTTATTTGCTCGGCGAGCCGCAAATAGCTGTTTCTTGGCTAGTGAGCAAGGTATTGAGCTAATTCACTTTTAAAATAAAAATCCTCCACCGCACCTCATTCTAACCGTGCACCTTAACAAAAGGCGTAGGTTGGCGGTGAGGTACGAACCCCAACATGCATACCACCGACTTGTAATCTTCGCACTCTGCTTACCAAAAACTCACCGTTCTACAACGTGCGTAACATCTGTTACCACGCAAAACTTAAACCATATAGTTGATTTATATCTTATAAATCATCATAATAATCCTCTACTGTTTGCTGAGGCGCAAGCCAGTTTTTTCGCTACGTTTTTTTGACACACGCCCAAAAACTGGACTTTCAGCTTACGCCTGTTGTATAAGAAAAAACCTTTATAAATCAAAGGATTATATTTTCGTCTTAGAAAAAGACTGGCGTCAGCCACGATTTTCAGCAAAAAACTCTATAGCTAAGCATAGCTTTAAATGGTAATAAAGCGAGGTTAGGCAATGCTTGGTACTTTGGTAGATCTGGCCATTCTCAAAAAATAAATAAAAACGAGACAACGCATTTCTGGTTACGTTTTTTACTTTTTCTAATCAGATGAGATTAGCCATTTGCAAGACTGCCCTATAGTTTTTACGAGTAGACGCCTCATAATTGAATGATATAAACAATAACCCTATATAAACAAAGTATTAGCCTATTTCTCAGAAGAATAAGTGCGATGACTACTACCATTACCCCTGCTTCAAACGTATTTTCCAACTCACTGATCATGAGAGAAATTGCGAGGTACCTAAAGCCGTCAGAGTTGGGGAGTCTTTTTAGCACAAGTAAGCAGTTTTCCCCATTAGTTACTGATACGGTCAGTTCGCTTTCTCTCGAGCAGAGACGAGACTTCTTTGCAAGCCACCACACCCGTTTTTTTAGTCGAAAAATTACGGAGGCGGTGACTGATAAAAAACTTCCGTCTCGTGAGCGTGTGGAGAATATCGAATGGTTATTGCGTTGCGTATCACTTGACCAAAGTCTATATTTTGTTGACCAAATATCTGGTTTGTTTAAGAAAGCGGATAGTCCAGTACCTATGATGCTGGAGCGCTTAAGTGCTAGCCTCATGCCAAAAAGGGAAGATTTAATCGGTGACTTAAACTTGAGGCAGAAAAATCACTACCTTTATCTTGATTATGCTCAAAATGCTTTGTTTAATCATCTCGAAAATTATTTTCACTGTAGCAAAATATTAGATAACATTGCTATGTTTGAATATGCGATGTTTTGTGCGATAGTCCTATCCATAGATAAAAGTTGGGACCAAAAACATCATGGAGATTTGGCTAGCTTTGTTTTTTCAGAGAATATTTCTCACTGGCAAAGGGGGCCGGCATTGGAGCTTTATTCTTATATGCTTGGTTTGCATTGGGACAAGCTAGGTAATGCTGTAAAAGGAAAAATGCTGGATGGAATAAATAGAATTTTAGACAAAGGTGGCATAACCCAGGAAATACAAAAACGGACTCTATACAATTTATTTTATGGTCGGATTTATTTAAAAGGAGAGCCATATTTCTGTGAAAAATTTCAACAGGCAATAGAAAAATTAATCTACATAGTAGAACAACGGTCATACACAAAAGAAAGAATGGAGGTTTTAAACTTTCTTATACCTAACCTAACTCGCAATGATATGGACCGGAGCTGGGCGCTCAGTGTGATAGAGCTTTTTTCTCAACAGAAAATGTTTGGAAAGATTGTGCCATTAGTAGCTATACAAGATCTTGCGCCATTAATCCCTACTTTTACGAAAACTATTTACATCTATTTAGACGATGACCTTCATAGGGGTAAGGCATTAGATATACTGGAAGGCTGGATCAGTCAGCCCATGTCAGGCGATTTGAAAAAAGAGATATTTTATAATCTACATTGGCTCAGGAGCAAGCTTTATAATTTACATTGGATCAATAGCAGGCGTCATAATTTAAATGAGCTCAAAAGCAGTGGTAGCTTGATTCCTTTCCATGAAAATGTAGATAAAATCCTTAAAAAGATAAGTGCTACACAGATATTTTCCTTTTACTTCGATTTAGATTTGCTCGACATTGATTGGTTCTACATTCGATTTTTGTTTAACTTTTTGTCTGACTTTTTGCCTAAGTTTTTGTGGTATTTTAAAGACGTTCTTTTAATGATTGCTCTAATGTATGCATTCTATGAATAATCTGAACCCACTGCACTTGATACGCATGATGACAAAGTAGAGAAGGTAAAGGCCAAAGAATTTTCTTCTATATTTGCACGTCTGCTATTTTCAGTAAACATCCAACTCCCTTCTTTAAAAAGCGCCCCAAAAGTCAGATCTAGCGTCCAGCTTTTGGGGCGCAGCATTTGTGGGGAGCGTTTTGCCCATCGGGTAGCGAGAACGCATTGCTATGTTCTTGCTACTCAGAAACCATCGGGCGGCTCAACACAAGGCAGGAATATTAGGCGCCTGATCCGATAGAGGCACTTCTTGGATACAGAAAGGGCGCAGTAAGGCGGCATTATCTGCACTTAGCTCTGTAGCTCCTGCTATAGAAATATCCGTAAATCTTGGCGCTATTTGTGGCGCACTCTTGATTAATTCCAGCTTAAAGGCATTTTGCGGGGTAGTGACGATTTGCCAGGTTCGCAGTACATTATCTCTTGCTATGGTGAGTAAGCATTGCGGCTTATCATCTCCCCCAATAGCATGCAGGTCGGCATTTGGTTGCCAGCTTAGTGCATGGATAAAGGTGGGGAGTATATTTTTTTGAAATTCACGGTTTTTTTGCAAATCTTCTGAACTAGCTGGCAGAACGATTAGGTCCTTTCCTTGCGCTATTGCGAGCCATTGCCCATTGGGCGAGAAGCTCATTTTAAAGAGCCCAGTGGATGCTATTTTAATGCTGTATTCCGTTTTAAATGTACTTAATGAATGAAGGCTAACCTTGGTACATTCCTTGCCGTTTTCACCAATCCTTGCTAACGCAAGCCATCTGCCATCAGGAGACGGTAGCATTTTTGATACCGAGCTTATCTTATCGGCGGATGTTTCTTTTTTATTAAAATGCAAACGGGGATAAATAGATTCTGCAGGTCCTTGTGTTTGTATTGGCCATTCTTCAATAGTGATCGTTTCAGGATTAATTAAATCTTTTTGACATATAAAAAGATATTCTCTATCCGAAGAGAAAGCGATGGCGGTGATTTCACTTTTAGTTTTAATTTTCTTTATGAATTCTGATTTGACTTCGTTTGAATTTACAGAGAAAAATTGAATTTCTATTTCCGAATATTTTTTATTTTCTTTATTTTTTAAATTGTCTTGTTTTCTTGTGAGCTGTTTAAGCTTTAAAGTTAATCCGTCTTCCACTAGATATTGCATTTCTGTGCTTACACCTAATGAAAGTATTTTCCCTGCTATACTTTCTTGTTGTTCATTATATTTGTCTATTTCAGCCATTGCGTCGGCCAATACTTTTAATTCTTCTGATATATCGTGACCGTGTATTGTTATCTCTGGCACTATGAGATATTGGCTATCCAATGAAAATACACAGGGTGCTTTCAAGTTACCTTTAAATGGTATCTTCTTATTTTCTGCTGTTGAGGTGGTAAGGTTTCGATAAAAAATAGCCCCATCTTTATCCTGCCAGGCAGCCCATTGATTGTTAGGTGAAAATATCACCTCTGCTTCTTTATCCACTGCTTCAATTTGTACAGCATGAAAATTACCTGTTAGGGAATGCAAAATAAGCATAGCATTCGGCCCATACGAGGCTAGCCAGTGACCATCAGAAGAAAGCTCTATTTTGTCAATAAAATTTTTACCTGTCGCAGAAAATATAGCAGGTGTGTTTCCAAATTGGACTTGCTTCATTTTTGCTTGATTAAATTGTGCTCCTCGTAGCCACGCGCCAGAGAAATTGACGCCTGTTAAGTTTGCGTTATCAAATCGTGTCCTATCGAAAAAACCATGTTTCAAATTGGCAAATGGAATAGAAACTGAGCGTAAATCCTGAGTAATTATTTCTCCAGCTTGGATCAATATCGTAATGGCATTGGATGCGCCATGCTTGATTGGGAATGAGGCCTCTTTTGACACTTCAATCCAGTCACGAAGATATTTTGTAAAGGCAGGCTGTTTTTTAGCTCTTTCTACCAGAAAACTTAATATTCTCGAATGATTCATCAGGGGCAATTGATTGAATTTAGCTGCGGCAGCTGGCTTTCTAAATTCAAATGCTGGGCCGCATAGGGCACGGGAGATGAGATACTGTTGCAGTAAAGGGTGAATAAAGCGATAGGTATTATTTTCTTTGAATAAAGGCGCACTTAGAAGCCATAGCTGCGCTTTCTCGTTATTATTTAAAAGTTGCTCTAAGCAGCTTGGCTCTTCATGAGGGGTAGGGGAATATGAAGCAACCCATTCATTACGTTCATGCAGCGCTATCGCTAAATTTTGGCTAAAGTTTATTAAGTCTTTATCGAAATGCGCATCCTTTTGGCTGGCAAGTGATCGTCTATCGTTATTGCTTAAATGAACGTTGGTGTCGCTGAGCCAAGCTTGTATAAATTGGTCATAGCATTCAATCTCGACTAATGGTTTATTAGTTCTACTGGAAAGCGCTGCCTGTTCAAAAAAGAAAGCGTCTTCATCCAAGGCTGGCAGGAAATCTAGGGCCATTTTTAAAGAAAAAGGGTGATGCTTTTGCGCATTTAAACCGGGAATATGCTCCAGTGCTTCTCTGTAACTGCTTGTAATTCTGTTGGTGAAACGCTCATAAACAGCATACCGTCCGATGTAAGAATCAACATCTTGGTCTGAAAAAGGCGCTATTTCTGCTATCTGCAAGCTATCAGATTGGTTGTCTGGACAAAACAGGTAGTCATAACGTCTGCTGACCTCTCCAGCACGAGCAGTAATGATGATTTTGGTGTTTTTCCACTTCTTTAGTTGGGCGCTTCCATAAAACTTGGAATTTTGGTCTGCAAATTTATCATACCCATCTAAAATCAAGAGAATTGGTTGCTCCTTCCGTAAAGATTTGACATGTGAAGCAGAAAACTTCTGCTTGTGGAGCCATTCAGTAAGTAAATTACCAGCTTCAAAACCTGATGTAGATAAGTCAATCAATAAAGGTATACGCGGCTCCTTTGGCCCCTGATTTGAATTCTGTGGTTCCTCTGGGCAAGGGGAAGTTTCCCCTAGGCTGTAAGCTTTCCATAGTTGCTGTGCTAAATGGTGACAAAATAAGGTTTTCCCGCTGCCTGCTTCACCTAGTAGCAGCAGAACGTGTTTATTTGGATTGGCTAGAAAATCTTTAACTGTTTGATCTAATGGATAACGCTGTAAACCATCCTCGCTTATGCGAGTTTCTTGTAGATCGACGTATTGCTCCAGTGCATTTTGGATAGAGGGAGTTTTATCCAGCCTTGTAAAATAGTTTTTGCTTACAGCATCAATATTGCTTTTTATATCTTTGAAGTCATTTGGATTAGGTTGAGACAGTAATTCATGTCTAGCTATGACTAATAATGTATTTTCTGTCGCAGGCGATTCTAAATTGACATTCCAATGCAGCTCTTTATTAATAACGCTTGTAGTATGGCTAGGTTCAGGTAATGTTGTTTGTTTCTTAATCGGAGGGTTTAAGACTAAGTTAACTATTTTTTGTAATATTGTTAATGGGTCTCCTACATTTCCTAGCGCCGCTTTTGCAGCGTCTTGGACCTCTTGATGGTTACCCCATTGTGTATGGTCTTCTGTCAAGCTGCGTAAGAATTCGATAGCGCCTCGCTTGACCTCAGTTTGCGTTGGATGTGCAAGAGCCAGTTGTGTCAGGCGCCGACAAAGCCCTAGTAAAAAATCTTTATTCTTTGCTTCGCCGCTATGACGGGCAAATTTTTCAAGTAGGACTAAATTGCCGGCTTCAATGAAGATGTCAACAAAGCGTAATGCTACATACCAACTTTGAGGCGAAGCGCTGTTCCTGCGGTGTGACAGCTCATAAGGAATGGTAAGTACTATATTTGCAGCAAGATGCGTAAAGGCATGGAAGTGATGCTTACAGAAATGGAAAAAAGGTATTGCAAGCGTTCCTATCAGATACATCTCAAATGCCAAAAGTATCGCTATAGGAACCGATTCCTCAGAAAAATGATGCAACAAATGACTCCATCGGCCTTCATCGCTTGGTAAGTGTGCAAGTGCATATCTGGCATAGCGGGCTTGCCAAGCTAATGCTGGATTTTCTTTTTGTTTGCACACTTTTTCGAGTAAGCCATCTAGTGGTTTTTGTACTTCAGCGTAATCAATCTGATTGATGCCTACTAGGAACATTGCATCGAGCAAATGAGAAATGGTTTGCAGTACAACCGAGAGTAATTCTCCCTCATATTGTTCTTGCTGAATAAGCTCTTTTAGAGGGGCTTGGAAAATTCTGAGTACTCGCGCTAAGTCGCATATTTTTTCTGGGCCGATGAGTAGGCGCACGGGACAATTTTTAATTAGTATGCCTAACCCCCAGGTGGCAGGTAGATTATCAATAGGAAGTAAGCATTTCTGTACAACGACACTAATTAATTCACGATATAAATCAAGGTCTGCAATAAGCGAGAGTTGTATTAATTCCTTTACATCAGATAACTCTCCAGATGTCTTGTTAAATAC
Source organism: Mycoavidus cysteinexigens (assembly GCA_031963045.1). Taxonomy (GTDB): domain Bacteria; phylum Pseudomonadota; class Gammaproteobacteria; order Burkholderiales; family Burkholderiaceae; genus JASSUD01. The sequence continues at coordinate 9,448 of JASSUK010000034.1, read as the reverse complement.
CACAGGTAGTTTAAAGGCCAATTCCATTAACTGTTGTTTTTCTTCATTTATCTTAACCGATTGCAAGCAACGCCTTAAATGCTGGGTGGTTTGAAGATTGCTGACGCCTGTTGTATTGGGGCAGGGATTTTCGACTGGTATATGCAGATCTTGTTTAAAAAATGTGTTCTCTATCTCTGTGATAGATGATGATAAGCGAAAATCTTTTTCAAATTTGCTTATATTTTTTATGGTGAGATTGTGTCTGGATGAGCTAGATAAAGCTTGTATTTTTTCATCACGTTCTATAGTGAATGATGATGATTTTTCAGGAGCTACAGGTGATGAATTGCTGCCATTATGCACTTCTATATCTGCTGTATTTGAATAATTTTGGCTTGCTCTATTATTTGCGTTGCTAGAAATTGAACTTGGATTCATTAATAATTTTCCTGGTTGTGATAGGGCAACAAAGCCTTACTGGTATGTTGCACAGCAGCCATACCATTGGTCCTATCGTTATAGATAAATTAATTCAGACGTGCTGTTCAGGCCAAATGTAAAGATTAAAAAGTACCTGACAATAAGACGTTTATATGACTTTTGGGGGCTTTACTTGGAGGGTTTCTATTTACAATAGAAAAGCATTCTAATTCGATCAGTAATTTTCTGTATTTTTGCCCATGATATGGTTTGATCACTCGCTGCAAGTACTACACTTTGAATGCGATAAAAGGCAGCAAAATAGATCTATACGGCACATAATGAATAAAATTTTCAGTAAAAAACCTTATGACTAAGTATTGATTTTAATGGTATTAAAGTCGCTTATATCCTTGACCAGTATCTTGATAGAGAGTTGTGTTTTAGTAAGCTAAATATTGATAATTACAATATACATCGGTAGTAGTGGCATCCAATGTGAAAGAAGGTATTAATTTTCAGGATGAAGATATTTCTGATTGTCGAGGAATAAGAATGGAATATATTTTTAATGCGTGCATTGATTCTGCTTCTCCAAGTTATCGCCCAATGATGCAGCAGGTTGGGAATGCTGCATCGGTAGCTTTTGGAAAGGCATTAAAAGATATAAAATCTATTTTAGAGCATGAAATCAAACCAGTTAAGGCTGAATATACTTTTGAAAGGAATAGTGAGGCTATTCCATTTCTTATTTATAAAATTTATGAAAATAATAAACTTGAAGATGTCAAAGATGTGTTAGATTTAAATTTTACTGGAGACAGGCTGCTAACTTATCTTGCTATTCTTCACGATGCTCGTTGTTTGAAAAGAAATGGAAGTATTGATTTAAAATACACCAAGGAAATTGTTTATTCCATTTTAAAATATATGAAAAAAAGAGAGTTTGGTAATTTAAATTTTGCTGAAGAAGCTGAACAAAGAATTCAAGTATTTTTAAAAAGAATGGAGGAAGGCAATAGGCAGCAACTTTGTGCAATTGAAAATGTTAAGCTTGAATGGTTAACACGGTATAAATGCCGGCTGATTTTTGGTGATATAGAGGCTTTTAACTATGAGGTGGGTGAGCTGGCAGGGCAGATTCTTTTTAATTTTAAATTACAAGGATTGCCACGGAGAAAAGAATAGAAGGAATTAGTATCCTGGTGCCAGAAATTAAGCGGGTCTATCGCTTATATCTAGCATGTGGCCCGTCATTACGCTATTTACCGTCCTAAGAGAAACAAAGCAGCGCGTTTACAGCTGCCATTGCAGCGAGCAGGAAAGATGAATGAGGTCTGAAGCATAGATTTTGTCGCTTATACGTTATTTGATTGGCATAGGCTACGGACCTTACCCATTGTAGGTAACTACACAGGAATGCCTGGCCATTGGCGTGGGCCAGTTCAGTTGGGTCGGACACGATTTTCGGTAAAGAACTGTATAGCTAAGCATGGTTTTGTATGGTAATAAGGTCGGCTTAGGCAATACTTGGTACTTTGATAGATCTAGCCATTCTCAAAAAAATAAATAAAAACGAGACCACGCATTTCTTGTTGTGATTTTTTTACTTTTTCTAATCGAGTGAGATTAGCCATTTGCATGATTGCCCTATAGTCTTTACCAGTAGACGCCTCCTAGCTTTAGGATATAAGTAATAACCCTATATAAACAAAGTATTAGCCTATTTCTCAGAAGAATACGTGCGATGACTACTACCATTACCTCTGCTTCAAGTATATTTTTCAATCCACTGATCATGAGGGAAATTGCGAAATATCTAGAGCCCTCGGAGTTGGGGAGTCTTTTTAGTGCAAGCAAGCAGTTTTTTCCATTAGTCACTGATACGGTTAGTTCGCTTTCTCTCGAGCAGAGACGAGACTTCTTTGCAAGCCATCACACCCGTTTTTTTGCTCGCAAAATTACAGCAGTGATGACTGATAAGGAACTTCCACCCCGTGAGTATGTGGAGAATACGGCATGGTTATTACTGCATTGCCCATCACCTAAAAAAAGACGACTTTTGGTTGACCAAGTATCTGCTCTGATTGATAGAGCGGATACTTCAGTGCCCCGGATGCTGGACCATTTAACGGCCAGCCTCATGCCTGAAAGGGATGATTTAATGGGCAATTTAAACTTGAATTTCGAAAGCAGCCATCCTTATATTGATTCTGCTCAAGCCGCTCTGTTTAATCATCTCCGACATTATTTTGACCGTAGCAAAATATTAGATAGCGTGTGTATGCTTGAATATTGGACGCGCTGTACAGTAGCTCTTCCCCTAACTAGAGATCAGAAAATAAAAAATTATCAATTTTTGATTAGCTTTGTTTCTTCTAAGGAAATGCCTGAGCAGCTAAAAGAGGCTGTAGTTGAGCTTTATTCTTATGCGCTTGGTTCACGGGGGGGAGTGCCACATAATGGTGTTATAAAAGAAAAAATGTTGGACGAAATAAATAGTATTTTAGACAAAGGCGGAATAACACTGGAAATAAAAAAACAGACTCTATATAATTTACTGTCTGGCCGAATTCTTTCAACAAAATTCCCATATATTTGTGAAAGATTGGAGCAGATAGTAGAGAAATTATACTCCGAAGTGGAATTATCTAAAAAAGAAAGAGGTAAGGTTTTAAATTTTCTTATATCCAATCTATATTTGGACCGAGACTGGGCGTTTGGTCAAATAGACTTTTTTTCTCAAAAAGAAATAGCTCTAGAAGAGATTGCGCCATCAATCCCTTCTTTTATGGGCAATATTTATTATTTTTTACATAATAACGATCATAGAGTTAAGGCATTAGATATACTGGAAAAATGGTCCAATAAGCCAATGCCAGCCAATTTTAGAAAGAATATGTTTTATGATCTGCGTTGGCTCAAGACCAATGCTGACTTTATTCCTTTCCATGAAAATATAGATAGAATCCTAAAAAATATAAATTTCATACAAATAGGTTGGTTTTATTTCGATTTAGATTGGCTTCAAATTGGGTTTTTATATAAAATTTTGGAGCAGTTTAAAGAGCGTCTTTTAGCTATCTATGATAGATGGTTCAAAAAATAGAAATGCATGCAGTCTTTATATAAGTCTGAATCCAGCGTATTTGATGTGGGGAATGATAGAGTAGAAGGGATAAGGAGCAAAGCATTTGCTTCTATTTTTGCACGCCTGCTATTTTTAATAAACATTCAAATTCCTTCCGCCTTTGTGCAATATAAATCAATAACTTGCACAGCCCCCATAATTTAAACATCAGGCTATAAAGTCTTATCCACTGCAAATAAAATGCAGCTAGCTGTAATTTAGCTATTTTTAAAAAGCACACCAAAAGTCAGATCTGGTGTCTCTAACTTTTGGTGGTAGGGTTAGTTGCTACCTCAGGAACCGTACAGGCAGCTCAACACCAGACAGAGTATTAGGCATTTGATTCAATAAATGTATTTTTTGTTTAGAAAAGTATTCTAATTCGATCAGTAGTTTTCCGTATTTTTGCCGATGATACTGTTTGAGTATTCACTGCAGATACTGTTCTTTGAATAAGATAAGGGGCAGCAAAGTAGATGCATACGGCGCATAAGGAATAAAATTTTCAGTAAAAAGCCTTATAACTAAGTATTGGTTTTAATGTTATTAAGTCCGATTCCATCCTTAGCTATAATTTTGATAGAAAGTTCCGTGTCGTAAGTAATATTCGATATATTGCAATAAGAAAATAAATAATTAATGGTATATCCAGTAGAAAAATGCTTAATTAGATTAATATCTGACATCATATTTTTTATTTTTAATGTTAGCCTTTATTAATTACTGATGTTACGCATATTGTAGAACAGAGCATTGTTGATATGCATTTCGGTAGGTTGGTGATGAGGCACTAACCCCAACATGCGTACCGCTGGCTTTTAATCTTTTTTTTGAGATTTTGTAAGCTGGTCATCAAGGATGCAGTGGCCTGCATGTTGGGGTTCCTTCGTCACCACCAACCTACCGTTATTTGTTTTTTTTGTGATTGGTGGAGGTTTGTAAAGCCTTTTTACATAACCATCTCGGTAGGTTGGGTGAGGCATTAACTCCAACATGCGTACCACCTACTTTTAATATTTGCGCTCTACATATTAACAACTCACCGTTCTACAACATGCGTAACATCAGTTAGTAAGCTAAAAAATGATAATTTCAATACAAATTGGTAGTAGTGGCATCCAATGTAAGAGAAAGTATTATTGTTCAGGACTAAGATGTTTTTTATTATTGAGGAATAAGAATGGAATATATTTTTAACGCTTGCATTGATTATGTTCGTCCAGATTATCGCCCAATGATGCAGCGGGCTAGGGATAATGCTTCATACGCTTTTGAAACAGCATTAATATCTATTAATTCTATTTTAGAACCCCAAGCCGTTGAAGATATGGCCAGGCCTAATTCTACTTTTGAACTTAGTAGTGAGGCTATTCTATTTATTCCATCTCTTATTTGTAAAATTTATAAGGAAAATGAATTTGAACGTGCCAAGAATGCGTTAAATTTAAATTTTACTGGAGACAGACTGCTCACCTATCTTGCTATTCTCCACGATCCTCGTTGTTTGAGAAAAAATGGAAGTATTGATTTAAAGTACACTCAGATAATTGCCCGTGCCATTTTAAAATATATAGAGGAGAAAAGAGAGGTTGGCGATTCAAATTTTTCTGAAGAAGCCGCACAAAGAGTTCGAGTGTTTTTAGAAAGAATGGTGGAAAGCAATAGGCAGCTACTGTGCGCGATTCAAAATATTAAGCTTGAATGGTTGGCACAAGACAAATGCCGGTTGATTTTTGGTGAGATAGAGGCTTTCAGCTATCAGGTTTGTGAGCAGGCAGGGCAGATTCTTTTTGATTTTAAATCACAGGCATTACCACGGGGAAAAGATATAGAAAGGATTATTATCCTGGTGCCAGGAGTAAGTGATCTGATCTATAGGCTAGGGGCTGCTGAAAAGTTAGTGGGTGTAGTGAAAAAAGATAAGCAATGGCACTCGGATCAAGTGATGCAAGTATGCCGAGGGAAGGATATAAATTTTGATCTAATAAACCAGCTAAAACCAGATCTAATTTTGGCTTCCCCTCATCAAGTTAAGGAGCTGTTTCCCAGGCTAACAGGCCAATTCGGAGTGGAGATTTACACTGTTTCGCCTAACCAAGATACTGCAGACTTAATTTTCCAACTTGGAAAGTGGCTGGATGTGTCGAAAAAAATAACGAGCGAACTGGCTTTGGGTTATGGGCAAGGCGTATCAGCTGTCTCTTTTAGGCTTGTGTAGGCTAGCAGTATTTTTCTCTTTTTAGCGTGAATTTTTTGTCATGCATTTCAACTTCAGCCATCATTAGGCTCACTTTTTCTAAAGCTCGCTGGGCTTTTTCTTGCGGAGTTAGTGAGCATGCTCTTTGCTCTTCTAGTCTTAATTGATAGTATGCTTTAATTTCATAGAGAGGAATGTTTTTTAACTCTCGTTTTGCATTTATAAGAAAATTAATATTGGTATTGAAGTTGCGGTTAAAGCATTCGTCTACTTTTTTATCAATTGATCTTATTAGATTATGTTGAGTCTTATATATCGGATCTGGATCAGTTGTTATTTTTGATCTACTGTATGCTTTCAATATTGTATATAAAATAGTTATCGATTCTTGAATGTATGCCTCGCATGAAGATGCTGAATGCGTATTGATATTTTCAATATTCGACTGTATCGAAGTGAGTCCAATCTCTAGGATATGATTTGCGATTTCATCTATCGGTTCAGATGGAGGAATATAGTGAATAGAGTGAGCTAAATTCGTACTAGAAGATGTATAAAATACATTATCGTAAGCCGTATAATTTTGATTTATATACATAGAAGTGAAGGTAGAGATTTTTCTGGCTAGAGTGAGGAAATAAGATATTTCTTATATATTATAAGAAATATCTTATAAATATGCAAAATAAAAAACCGCATACCAGTCTGGTCTGCGGTTTTTTTTACAGCCATTCCGAGTAGCCACTTAGCTTGCCGCAGTGCGGGCAAGTTAACACAAAGATCACGAGATTACGTCTGAACCATCCGCAATACGCCCCAGGGCAATCGCGCTATGTTTGAGAAGAGCCACGCCACTAGCGGTACGAGTTGGCCGCTATCTGTCGTGTGTGATTCTTAGACGATGTCTTGCACTATTGCCTCTTGCTCTGTCATCGCATTCACTGCGCCTCCCTGCTCCAACAGTTCTGTATCTACCGTGCTTAAGCCTTGTACCCCTTGGATTTGCATGTCCTTTATGTTTAGATTCTCAGAATATTCTTGTGGCCTTACTTTATAGTTTTTCCTCTCTTTGTGTACCTCCCACAGCCGCATAGTATGGTCCGAACTGCCAGCGGCGATCTGCGTGCCATCGGGCGAAAACGTTACACTCTTAACAATGGCCCAGCTATTTCCTTTGAAGGTGTAAAGCAGTGCACCGCTTTCTACATCCCATAGCTGCACAATCCCATTGCTCCTACCAGCGGCGATTCGCGTGCCATCGGGCGAATACGATAAGCTATAAATGCCTCCTAGATTTTCCTCTAAGGCGCGTGGAGGCGATCCCTTATCTCGCCTATTAGCTATGATTCGGCTGCAATCGATCGAATACTGCAGGCTATAACTGATTCCTGGATTTCCACCTAAGGCACGGGGCAATCCATTACCTTGCAAATCAGATATATACACCTTCCCGTGAAGACCGCCGAAGGCAAGTTGCTTGCTATTGGGCGAAAAGGTTACGGTTTCCATAGAGAGGTCATATATAAAATGTTTGATTTTGACGGGCGGGAGCTTCTTTTTTAGCCCTCCCCACACTTGCACGTTCCCATCCTGACCGCAGGAGGCGATATACCTGCCATCAGGCGAGTACGCCACATCAGAAGCGCCGTCTTTATGTAAGGTGTGGAGTCGCTCTCCGTTTTGTGCGTCCAACAGGTGCACGCCCCCCTTCACACGATAAGCAGCAGTGACAATCTGCTCGCCGTTGGGTGAAAACGCTAATTTCGTAACATTATCTGAGAGCCATCCCCAGCTGTGGTGCAGCTCACCGCTTTGTACATCCCACAGCCATAAGGTTGTGTCATTACAGCTGGAGGCGATATACCTGCCATCAGGCGAATACGCTACACTTTGAACAACATTTGCATGTCCTGTCAAAGTATGGATTTTGTCCCAGCTTGACGTGTTATACACATGGACCGTGCGATCACCCAGGCCCAGTGCGCAGGTTGTTCCATCCGGGGAGAAGACGCAGCAGAACACTATGCTATCCTCTTGCAGATAGGGCCATTCGCCAAATTGCACCCTAGCCATCTGTGCCCCGCTTAAATCCGCCTTGTGCAAGTTGGTTGCGCGAAGCTTAACTCCCGTCAGATTTGCTCCTTGCAACTGGGTTGAATTAAATACCCCGTAACTTAAATCTGCCCCTGGCACGCGGATTCCTTGGAAATCCTTCCCGCTCATAGGGATACCTGCTTTTACTAAAAGCTCTAGCGCATTTGCTGCAATCTTTTGCACCTCTTTCGTTTTAGAGCGCTCAACCCAATCAAAGAGCACCTCCTTTAAGTCAGGATTCTTTTCAATACGTTCTTGTAAAAAGTTGAAGAGCTCGATCCTATCAACAAGCCGCAACAGTTTAAAAAGTGCCGGTTTTTCTATGACTTGTTCGAATTGACCGGAATCCCATAGTCGCTCGAACTGATCCAGTATAAATTTCTGTAAATCGTTATTTCGATTAGCTAAATCGTACTGATATTGTGATGGCACGTTTCGCAGCAGCAGGTGTAATCTGAGAGCGGGTGAGTCAATCTGTTCTCTACGAGGGGCCGGCTCGGTAATAAGACGAGTGGGAATAATAAAATTGCCAAGCAGATTTAATAGATCAAACCCACTTAAATATTTTTGTACTTCTAAATAGAGCTCGGCTGGCAATTTTTGAGAAAATAGAGTCTGTTGTGGAGAGGGTGAAGAAGTTGATTCTTCGAGCTCAACCGCATTGTTCGAACTAGCAACAAAATCTGATTTCGCACCAGCTTCCGACGGCCGATCCAAGTCTGCTCCAGCTGCTATCAGGATGCGAACGTGAGTGGGATTGCTGTTGATGACACTACTATAGTACAGAGGTGTTACTTCTCTTTTGTGAACACTAGGATCTATAGGATCTTCAATTCTATTAACAAATATCCCGCACTGCACCATTGGTGCAAGGTCACGGATAACACTGCAGTTTTTCTTACTCAAGCCTAGTTGCTTTAATTCTTCTAATTTTTTCTCCAACTCTGGGTAATCAGTATTTTCTTGTGCTAATTGCGGACGCAATGAAGAAAAAAAATTGAATACTTTAGATAGTTGTTTTTCTGTTAAATCATCTTGCTCAAATTCAGCGAGAGCACCTAGTACTCCGCTCTTGAGTAAATCGGGTCGTACTTTCAAAAAGGCCGGCAGATTAAACTGCACACCTTTTGAATTGAGTTTGATTATCTCCGAAATAGTCTGTGCAGAGGTTAGATACTCAATATAATCTGACTGAGCATTATTAATATTCTGTTGATCGATTTCTACTAATAAACCTGCATTCTGCACAGCAATCAGTCTTTCATTAGCGTTCTTCTCGCCAGTTAATTGCCAAGATACCAAATTCTTAAGTAATGCAATCCGAGCTGATGCTTTTGGCTCAATTGGATTGCTTGAATTAGCAGCAGAATCTGTTTCTGCCTCAGCTGCATTACTCGAACTAGCAGCAGAAGCAGATGCTTCTGGCTCAATTACATCGCTCGAAATAACAGCAGAAGTTGATGCTTCTGGCTCAACCGCATTGCTCCGATAAACAACAGAATGTAGCAAGCGTATGAGTGGATTAGATAAAATGATTGACTGACCAAAATCTACGATCATTTTAAAAACGGATTGCATTAATTCTGTTAACTCTTGCAAGAGCGTCTTCTCAAGCGCCAAATTAG
>JASSUK010000033.1:0-20961 GCA_031963045.1 Mycoavidus cysteinexigens | reverse complement strand
GACAAGTCTTAGTGGAGGCGGTAAAAAATCATGATGGACCATATGCAATAAGCGCTGCTTGGGCTTTAGGAGAGCAAGCCACTCTCTCAGAGTCAGAACAGGCTATCTTGAAAGCTGCACTGCAAGATAATGAGGCAGACATGAGGGCGTGCGCTGCGGTAGCCCTGAGTAGGCATCGTAAATTGACTGAGGCGGGGCGACGAGTCTTAGTAGAGGCGGTAAAAAATCATAATGGACCCTATACTGCAGCGCTTAGAGGTTACGCTGCCTGGGCCTTAGGAGAGCAAACCACCCTCTCAGAGCCAGAGCAGGCCATCTTGAAAATCGCACTGCAAGATAGCGAGGAAGACGTGAGGGTGCGCGCTGCGGTAGCCCTGGATCAGCATCGTAAATTGACTGAGTTTAGTTATTTAATACACTGATGGGCGAGAAGTTTTCCATACATACGTCAGCCGCGCTCGGCATACGAACGGGCATATGCTTGCCTAAGTGGAAGGTTCTGTTGTCCCATCCATCGATCTCAACCGGCCAGAAAAAATATCGATAGGCCAGAGCTTCAGGAGTGCCTACGCGCTCGGCGGCCAGGCGATACGCTCACCGATTGGCACCTTGATCGCCTGGCTCGCTCTTTATACGATTTGGTAGGAAATTAAAAAACTACGCAATCAATGAATTATCAGCATGTTTTGCTTAATTTATTAGAATTTTATCGGCATGCCGTGCTTTTTAAATTAAGAATATATATAGCGTTTATTATGCTGATAAATATTTAGCGCCAAAGTATTCAAAATAGCCAACTCAATGTGAAATTGTTACGTGGCCTGCCCTCGGTTTTATCGAATTACATTTTAAGAAATTGCTCTAAGCACCGCCGCAAAAATCTTGTTGTCGCCAAGCTTCATATATGACTACCGCTGCTGAATTCGATAGATTGAGGCTACGGCTATTGGGTTGCATAGGTAAACGTATGCGTTGTGTGGCTGGGAATTGGGCCAACAGCGCGGCGGGTAGGCCGCGTGTTTCCGGTCCAAATATAAACCAGTCTCCTGGCGCAAAAACCCCTCTCTGTAACAGGGTGCTTCCTCGCGTGGTTAAGGCAAATAATCTGGAAGGGTCTGGTTTTTCTTTTTCTAGAAAGGTTTCCCAGTTAGGATGCACTTGCATCTGCGCATATTCGTGGTAATCCAAACCCGCACGACGCATTTTTGCGTCGTCGAGTGGAAACCCTAATGGCTCAATCAGATGGAGGCGTGCGCCTGTATTGGCGCACAAACGGATAATATTGCCGGTATTAGGGGCGATTTCAGGCTCAAACAGCACGAGGTTAAACATACTAGTACTTACCCGTTAACCGGTTACTGCGCCTTGATCTGCCGGCAAAGCAAGTGCTGCATATTTGGCAAGCACTCCGCGGGTATAACGTGGCTCAGGTTGTTTCCAAGCTGCTTTCCTACGCTTAAGCTCCGCATCCTCTATTTGCAAATGCAAAACAAGTTGGTGGGCATCGAGCGTAATTAAATCGCCCTCTTCTATCAGTGCAATAGGTCCACCAACAAACGCTTCTGGGCAAACATGCCCTACTACCAAGCCCCACGTTCCCCCTGAAAAACGCCCATCTGTAATGAGGCCTACTGATTCACCTAGGTCTTTGCCAATAAGCGCTGAAGTAGGTGCGAGCATTTCGGGCATGCCTGGACCGCCTTGTGGCCCTAAATAACGTAAAACCAATACATCGCCAGGGCGGATACGGTCTTCTAAAATTGCAGATAAAGCACTGTGCTCATCGTCAAATACGCGCGCTGGACCCGTCATGACTGGGTTTTTCAGGCCGGTGATTTTGGCAACAGCGCCATTGGGTGCCAGGTTGCCCTTGAGAATAGCAAGGTGCCCTTGCGCATAGAGCGCTTGATCAACGGGGAAAATAACTTTAGGGGCTGCCGACTGGCTTGCGGCTTCTGTGTGTGCATGGAAAAGTTTTGCGTGTACAGCCAACTCTTCGCCCAGTGTTTTACCTGTAATCGTCATACAGTCGCCATGTAGCAAACCTGCTTCTAGCAATATATGCATTACACGTGGAATGCCTCCAGCACGGTGCAGATCGGTTGCAACATATTTTCCAGATGGTTTGAGATCACAGATTACCGGTATGCGTTGACGCACCCGTTCAAAATCATCTAAGGTCCACTCCACTTCTGCTGCATGTGCGATAGCTAGGTAATGCAATACCGCATTGGTTGAGCCACCAATAGCCATGATCACTGCTACGGCATTTTCAATCGACTTGCGCGTAATAATGTCTCGTGGCTTTAAATCTAATTCAATAGCACGCACCAGCACGCGAGCGGACTCAGCGGCAGAATCTACTTTTTCTGCATCGGGGTTGGCCATCGTGGATGAACCCAGCAACGCCATGCCTAGCGCCTCAAACGAGGCGCTCATTGTATTAGCGGTATACATTCCGCCACAAGAACCTGTGGTAGGGCAGGCATTGCGCTCAATGCCGTCAAAATCTTCTTGGCTCATACGCCCAGCGGCAAATTCGCCTACAGCTTCAAAAGAAGAAACGATAGTTAAATCTTTGCCCTTCCAGTGCCCTGGCTTAATAGTCCCGCCATATACGTAAATACCCGGTACATTGGTGCGTGCAAGCGCTATCATGCCGCCCGGCATATTTTTGTCGCACCCTCCAATGACCACCACACCATCCATCCACTGACCCTGTACAGCCGTCTCAATGCAGTCTGCAATAACTTCGCGCGATACGAGGGAATATTTCATGCCCTCGGTGCCCATGGACATACCATCAGAAATCGTAGGGGTTCCAAAAGTTTGCGGATTGGCGCCCGAGGCACGTACCGCCTCTACCGCAGCATCAGCCAGACGCTGCAAACCCGCATTGCACGGTGTAATAGTGGAATGCGCATTGGCTACTCCCACCATCGGTTTGGCAAAATCCTCTTTTTTGTACCCAAGCGCGTAATACATCGAACGATTAGGCGCGCGTGCTACCCCTTGCGTAATGTTTTTAGAACGTCGGTTTGCATTATGAATAGGTATAACGGGGCTGGATGGGCGCGGCGGCGTGCCGTGAGACATACAAAACTTTCCTTCAAATTAAAACAGCCGCACCTGCGAGAAACATTTTTTAATGCATGCTGGGCGGCATTCTTTATTTATTCCAGGCGTAGAACAAGCCTATTCCTTTGCTCTGGATTTATTTTTTAACTCTGTTTTTTAGAGCTAATAACATACTGTCTTTTATTACATTCGCCTTGATTTGCATGACAGATATCGTCTCTTGAACATTGCTTAGAACCACATGCGCTTTAGAGGGAATCGTATTTTCATTCAAAAATTTAGATGCACTCTGTAATGCACTCACGACGGTAGAATGCTCTTTCACTTTGCTAAAAAAGCGGGATATATCGCTTTGAACTTTTTCAAAACCAGATCGCATATCGTGCAGAACTCCCTCAGGAAGAGGAGTGAAAAAAGTAATATTACTAGAAGGCGTGCTTTTCATTTCATCGATCGCAGGCGTTGCATTCTCGCTATGCGCGTTATCAACTATAACAAACGACGCATCGCTGTTTGTACGAGCGCGCGCAGGGGCCTGTGTAGGCTTAGCATCAACAGTTATTGGAGCGGTGCCTACATCATCTTCATCAGCAAACAAGCCACTCGACTCAAAACTACTTTCCCTAAAAAGCATAAAGGATTTTATATCATCCCTATTTTCAGGGCTTTGCGGCGAGGAAAAATACCCTTCATCCAATGATTCTGTGTTGCTCACGCTGCGTGCATGCATAGAAGCAGGTCTGCTCTTTTCTTTATTACTAGCAGGTATTTGTATCGGGCTAATACCAATAGGAGTACGAGGCGAAACAGAAGAAAAAGACCTTGGAACTTTTTGAAGCATAATCGGATTCCCTAGAAGATAATTCTTACATTGTACCGAGATATGCGCTTAGCGGTACCCTGCTAAATGAAGAATTAAACATTGCTGCCTACTTAAAACCCGATTTTAAGCATCCACTAACGCAGCGGCATACTTACAATGCTGATGCGAGCGATGGTGGCCTAATTCACAAGCTTGTCGAGCCAAGTGCGTGATCTCGCTCCAATTCCCTTCCAAAACCAGTGCCCTTGGCGCTAACCAGGAACCACTGACGCCCATAACATTAGGCAGTGCCAGAAAATGAGGAGCCGATTGGATGGTAATGCCGCCCGATGGGAAAAATTTCAGTGTAGGAAAGCTATCATGCAAATAGTTTAATGCGGATAATCCATGCCCTTCTACCACAGGGAAAAATTTCACCGTGGTATAGCCGGCTTCCAGCACCACCATCATTTCGGAAGGAGTCATCACGCCTGGCAAAAGAGGAAGGTCATGATCTTGTGCAGCATGCGCTAGGTTTTGGCTAAACCCTGGCGACATAGCGAAGACAGCGCCTGCTTTTTTACCGGCAGCTATTTGATCAGCGTGCAGGACTCTGCCAATACCCACTTGAATATCGGGCGCAATATGTTGCGCACGTTCAAGCACCTCTAGACCCACAGGCGTTCTCAGTGTGATTTCAAATACTTTAATCCCACCTGCATAAAGGGCTCGGCATACTGCCTCCCCAACAGCTACGTCGTCGAAAGTCAAAACAGGAATAACAGGGCCACGGTCAATGATTTCATCAATATTTTTCATTGCTTACTTCTCCAAAATATAGCATCGCACATTACTTATTTAGATTGCTATCCATTTAGATTGCTATCCATACCCCTCTTACTTTATTTTTAAGGCACTCTCTTGACTACGCTTATTTGTGGCTCACTGGCTTATGATCATGTCATGCAATTCGAAGGTCGCTTTCATGAACATATTTTGTCCGAACACCTATCTACACTGAATCTTTGCTTTTTAGTACCCACGCTACAGCGGGAATTTGGTGGCTGTGCAGCTAATATTGCGTATGGCTTAAGGGCGCTTGGAGAGCAGCCACGCATTATGGGAGCATTAGGCGCTTTGGATGCTCAACCTTTTTTAGAACGTCTACATACTCTTGGGCTGTCTACGCAAGATTTACAGGTATTACCTGGAATGCATTGCGCGCAGGCCATGATTATGACCGACCTAGACCATAATCAAATCACGGCATTCCATCCTGGCGCGATGGCGCATGCGCATCTTAAACACGTAGATCATGCTACCCCCATTACACTGGGCATCATCGCACCCGATGGCCAGCAAGGCATGTATGAGCATGCGGAGCAATTTTTCCAAGCAGGCATCCCTTTTCTCTTCGATCCAGGCCAGCAACTCCCGCTTTTCGAACCTTCTATGCTCCACCAAATCATTCAATGGGCTGACTACATTACGGTCAACCATTATGAATCCCAACTACTCAGCCGAAAAACGGGATGGTCTATAGAGCATATTGCATCCCAAGTAAAAGCCATGGTTATTACACATAGTGAAGCAGGCGCTATGATCTATCAAGACCATCAAAGCCACACCATTCCAGCTGTACCGGTTAAGCACGCAGTGGATCCAACAGGCTGCGGAGATGCGTTTCGAGCAGGCTTGATTTATGGGATAACGCATCAGCTTGACTGGTTAACCACTGGGCGGCTTGCTAATTTAATGGGTTCCATTAAGATTGCACATGCTGGCCCTCAAGGCTATCCCCACACAGAAGAGCTTATTCGCGCACATTTTCAAGAAAATTTTGGATATGCATTTTAGGCTTTTGAGTAGATTCTTCAGTTTTAATATCTGCTATACACTCCTTGTTCTTTATACTGCAGTTGCCTTACCCGCTGCATGAAGTTGTGCTGTGTAAGTTTTATTTCAAATATTAAATGATCAAACCCACTTCTTTTTTGGAAAATATCATGCGTTCTTTTTTTTCTCGATGTGCACTGATTATTCCCCTTGCCGCTTCTTTAATTGGCCTTGCAAGCTTGCAAGGTTGCGCTTATCAAAGCAGTGCAGCAGATGTTTATAGAGGCGGGCAAGCACAACGCGAAGCACATATTCGTTTCGGAGTAGTTGAAAGTACGCGTCTCGTCAAAATTCAAAATGATAATGGGCAACCTTCAGGCCTTGGAACCCTTGGAGGCGGCTTAGCGGGTGCCGCAGTAGGAAGTGCCTTTGGCGGAGGACATGGCTCTTTGATCACCGGCGTCGGCGGGGGCATTGCAGGTGCGCTCATAGGCAATCAAGCAGAACAGCGTTTTAGCACTAAAGATGGTGTTGAAATCACCGTACGTTTAGATAACGGCAGCTTGCGCGCTATTACCCAAGAAGTGACGAGAGAAATCTTCTATGCAGGCGACCGCGTTCGTTTGTTAACCAGCCAGGGCGTCACACGCGTGACACACTAAAATTGTAATCTCCAATTTTGCCTTAACTACACGATTGGTTGCATCTTCATCTATAAGGCGTACACTATCGCCTGCTGTATAGCACTGCTGGAAGATTTACTCTGCAGCAGTGCATTTCTATACATTTATTCTCACAGCCATTCTATTACCTTAAACAGGTAATTACCCCTCTCTACAAATCAGAAAATCAGTATTTCAACGTATAGTAAACATACAAAACACTCTTCGAATCAACCTTTGATCCTATCCAAAAAATAAATTTTTCTCGAAGAGAATAGTGAAACTTATTGAGAGAGACCTGCTATGCCGATGATAAATAATATTACTCTATCTAATTGGTGTTTTATGCCCTTTGGACTTTCCCCTCGACGACATACTCCCCCTCAACGTCCAAGCGAGCGCCTGGAATCAACGCTCGGGCAAAGCCCCAGACATTCGACCGATTTCACGCCCACTCTTCGCTCCTCAATGGAGCAAGCGCCGGCAGGCCCGCATAGGCAGATCACACACCGCCACACTAGAAGTAAAGCAGTATCGCTTAGAATTAACACTTCCATTTCTGAAAATAATATTGAAATCCAACGTGAATATGCTATAGCGCTTGGAGCATTTGAAGCAGCCATATCATTAATGGAACAGCGTGAAAAATTGCCGTATTTCAAAGAAGTATGTGAATCTGTAGAGGGGTTTGATTATAAGTTAGAGCAACTGCTGCATGGTTTTAAAGAAATACAAGATATTTTTAACATGCCCGATTTTTTTAAAAGCCAAAGCCCTCGCCCTAACCAAACCACCCCACCAGGATCTCCTTTAGAGAACTTTCAAAATAACTCTCCGGCGAGATATAAAGCTTTTAGCCCATTAAAAGACATCTTACAAGACTTCGAAAAAGTCAACAGCGTCCTGGATAAAAAGCAACCTTCCAATATCCTTCGTATAATTAATTTTGTGATAGCAGTAGGTTTAACTATATCGGCTTTTATTTTTACAGCCACATTACCATTAGCAGCGTTAAGCATAACCTATTGCATTGGATTTGAATTTTATGCGTATCAAGTAAAAAAACGTTCAAAAATTTTGCATACTCTCGAAGGATATCTCACCACATTAAATGAGAACCCTCTAATGAAAGCGGATCGCTCTATTGTCGGTGGTACGCATGTGATCTGCCCCCCCAACATAATGACCATCGCCATTTAAAAACCTGCATATATATTTAAAAGCAATGATCAAAAGTCGGTAGTGCGCATGTTGGGGAACGTTGCTCACCATTTTTTAGCGGCAAATTGCTTTAAGGCCGCTCATGGATGGGGAAAGGCCAAGGGGTATTGGGCGCTAGCGTGGTTTTCAACGTGGAGGTGCTTGATTTGGAAGCGCTTGCACTCTTTTTAGAAGCCGTCCCTTTTTTGGCAGCGGCTTTTTTAGGAGTACTAGTCGTAGCAGGCGCTTTTGCCTCGGCCGTGCGTTTTTGCGCAGCAGGTGATTGTTTTTTGGCTGGTGTTTTAGATGCTTCTACTTTTTGAGTGGCCGTCTTTGCTGCAGACTTTTTCGGTGCAGATGGTGAAGTTACGGATTTTGAAGCGGCTACTTTTTGGACTGGTGCTTTCTGAGCAATCTTGGGTGTAGCAGTCCCTTTTTTTGTAGCTACAGTTGCACTGGTTTTGGGGATGGATGCTTTTTTAGTGTCGGCTACTTGAGCTGCTGGTTTGGCGCTGTTTTTTGCAGCTACTGCAGAGGCTGTTTTGCGTGTAGGGCTGGCCGTTTTTGGAGCTGCAGCACTTTTGCTCGGTGCAGCCGCTTTGTGTGCAACGCTCGCCGTACTTTTTACACCCGTTTGATCGATTGCTGTTTTAGCGATAGCTGCTGCATTGGTAGCAGCATGTATTATTGCATCTACTACCGCACTGATAACCTTCTCCACCATCGCATCCATTGCTTCTGACGTGCTAGTTATCATTTCCTGCATAGCTTCTGCCTTAACCGCTACTTTTTTAGCTATCGCTTTACCCACTGCTACCGTTTTAACTGCTGCTGGCTTGATATTTGCTGTTTTAGGAGCAGTAACCGCTTTGGTTGACGGGGCAGTTTTAGAAGCCACTTGTTTTTTTGTTGCAGTTTTACTCGTTACTGCCTTGGCAGGTATTTTTTGCACCCCTGTTTTTTTCATATCGGCCATAGGGGTAGCCTTATCCCCTACTTTTTGTGCTGCTTTCGTTGTCACCTTCGACGCTGCTTTTGCCATTAGATGGCCTCCTTTATAAACGGTAAGGCATTACAAAAAACACGTTTAAAAATAGAAAAATGTATCGCTAAAAATTTTAAATGTAAGACATTCTGATATTAACTGGAGTATGCCAAACAATGCACGCTATGGGGCCAGGTTTATGCAGGAAGTAGCAGTAAAAAATGAGGGTACAGAATCGGGAGATCGTTCGTCAAAACCAACTAAGGGGTTTTTCGTACCAAGCACTATAGTTTTTGCTCACCAATTCAATTATGGAGCGGTAGCCTATTTTGGCGAATAAATTATTTACTGGAACTATTTTTTTGAGCGCTCGTAAATCGGCTTTTGCACCGTGTTCCAGTAAACATTTAGCTATCGTCGCGCGACCATTTTCGGCCGCTATTTCTAATGAGGTCCTATTTTTAATCCCACCGCGTAGATCCATTTCTGCACCATGTTTAAGCAAAAGCATAACTATTTGCATGTGGCCATTTTTAACGGCAACATGCAATGGAGTCATATTTTTTGAGTTTCTTACGTCTTTATTTGCACCGCACTTAAGTAACAGTCTAGCTATCTCCAGATGCCCAGCGGCGGCTGCGATATATAAAGGCGTAATGTTTTCTAAGCTCTGCGGATCTATCCATACTCTGTACTGCAAGAAAAGCCTGACCATCTGAATATGACCCTTTTCAACTGCGATGTGCTGTGCAGTGATGCCTGCCGTATCTGGTAAATTAATTTGCGCACCGTGCATCAGTAAAAGTGTAACTATTTTGCTATAGCCTTTGGCTGCTGCGATATGCAGCGCACTGATTTTTCTAGAATTCTGTAGATTTACCTGCGCACCTTGCTCAAGTAAGCATCTAACTACCTTTGTCTGACCATTTTCAGCAGCTAGGTGAAGTGCAGTTATTCCATAATCATCTTGTAAATCTACTTTTGCACCATGCGCCAATAAAAGTTGGACTATATCCGCGCTCCCCTCAGCCGCTGCTAGATGGAGTGCCGTTATTTTTTTTAGGCCTTGCAAATTGACCTCTGCACCCCTAGCAACTAAGAGCTTAGCTATCTCTACATGGCCATTTTTCGCTGCGAGGTGCAGCGCAGTCATTTTTTTAGCATCACTCAAATTGGCATCGGCACCGCACTTCAGTAAAAGTTTAACTATTGGGGCAGCGTTTTGATTAGCGGCAATATGCAGTGCAGTTATTTTTTGAGTATTTTGCACATTTATGCTGCTTCTGCTGTGTTGAAGCAAGAGTCTGACGAGCTTAATACGCTTATTTTGAGTGGCGATATGTAGTGGGCTCATTCCTTCAGAATCTAGCAAGTCCATTTCTGCGCCATGCGCTAGTAAAAGTCGGATTATCTGAACATTGCGCTCTTGAATGGCTATGTGCAGCGGAGATTTCCCATTAGCATCTTGCCAATTTACATGGCGTTGAAGCGCTAACAAGGCGCCAAGCTCCAATAAGACTTGGGCTATCGCCGTATGGTTTTGAGCAACAGCAGCATGTAATGGAATCCTCCCTTGAAAATCGGGTATGTCCATACTTGCACAGCCTATTAGCAAGCATTTAATTATACGGATATGCCCCTTTTCAACGGCAATGTTCAGAGGCGTTCTTCCTTGCCCATCTCGCAAATTAGGGTTTGCATCGTACTGGGATAATAAGCGTTGAACAATCTCAACATGCCCCTCTTGTACAGCACCATGCAGGCCTCCTCCATTTCTTTGCCCATCATGCTCATCCACTTCCATGCCCATCTCTAGCAATAAGGAAAGGAAGCCTTGCATTCCAGACTGGGCTGCCCAATATATGGGGTTCAACTGAGGCTCCCCATACCTATGGGCGTGGAGAAACAGGTTGCTTTTAACCATGTTTGACACCACGTCATGACTATTTTCGGTTAAAAAGGCAGACATCAACCCACCTGCAAGCCTGTTACTTGGAATGTTCCAAAAAGCCTCCATACAGGGCTCTTCACTTTGTATAAGCAGCGCGGTTATATTGTTACGTAAAAAACGCACCCGTTCCTTATCCGCCAATTTTTCCCGTGGCAAGGAAAGTCCACTATCTACCAAATACTGTCGGATACACTCTGAGTCATTCGGTTTATCCGATAACATCAGCTTCATCGCTTCAACAGGATGACCTCTTTTGATCTCTTGGAAGAAAACGCTATAAATGAGCTCTTCGAAGGCTGGGCTTGTGAGAAACGCTCTTTTAGCTTGTTGGGAAAATAATATTTTGTATATTTTCTCTCCATCTTCTTCCGAACAAAGCTCCTTCATTTCTGGATGGAATAGCTCAGATAGCGCCCTATATGCGTAAGCAAGGCCCGTTTTACTCGTTAATGAGAAGTTTCTAAAATCATTTGGCAAGCAATTTTTTAGTATTTCTAACCATATTTCTGGAGGAACCCGATTTAGCAGATTGTTTTTTTCACGGATTCTAGACAGTGCTTTTTCAATGGCGGCCTCTATGGCAGCCTCTATGTCGCTAATACTATTTTGGCCCTCCGGAGTTGCAGTTTGTGCAGTGGAGGTACGCTTAGCAAAAGCGGGGAGATATGCACTGAAGAAAGAGGTAGAACTATTGTTAGACAGGGCATGCACCATATCTGATCCTTTTTTAGAAAAGAGAGCATTGCTGCTTCATAAGGTAAACCGCCCAAGGGGTGACTCTCGGCAACGGCACCCCATCAAAGTGCCGCTCTCTTTTTCAAAAGGAGAAAATCGCAATGCTTTTGCTTTTAACGCAGCATCTAACTCAATATCTGTAATAAACCGATACTGATTACCTTAACCATCAAGCAACTCTCTGGTTTTAAGGTAGGCAATATTACTGAGTAATCACTGCAATAGCCTGGACTAAGCCCCTGAAAATTGACCAAAATCAGGGGCAAAGCCACTTACTCCCAATTCAACATCCCACCGGTCTGATATTCAATCACACGTGTTTCAAAGAAATTACGCTCTTTTTTCAGATCGATCATTTCACTCATCCAAGGAAACGGATTTTCTTCATTGGGAAAGAGAGGGTCCAGGCCAATTTGCATGCAGCGGCGATTACAAATAAAGCGTAAATAGCCTTTGAACATTGCAGCATTGAGCCCTAGTACTCCGCGTGGCATGGTGTCTTCTGCGTAGCGGTACTCTAGGTCTACTGCTTTTTTAAAGAGCTCAGCGATTTCTTGACGAAATTCTGCGGTCCATAAATGAGGGTTTTCTAGTTTGATTTGATTGATCAGATCAATACCGAAATTGCAGTGCAAAGACTCATCTCTGAGAATGTATTGGTACTGCTCAGCAGAGCCTGTCATTTTGTTTTGCCGACCCAGCGCCAAAATCTGCGTAAAGCCTACATAAAAGAACAAGCCCTCCATTACACAGGCGAACACGATGATGGATTTCAGCAAGGTTTGATCCGCTTCTACTGTACCCGTTTGGAAAGTGGGCTCGGTGAGAGGCTGGATGAAGGAAAGCAGGAATTCATCTTTGGCGCGAATGGAGTCTATTTCATGATAAGCATTGAATATTTCGGCCTCATCCAGACCCAAGGACTCAACGATGTACTGGTAAGAGTGCGTATGCACGGCTTCATTGAAGGCCTGGAATAATAAAAACTGGCGGCATTCTGGCGCGGTGATAAAGCGGTAAATTCCAAGCACAATATTATTAGCAGCGAGTGAATCCGCTGTAACAAAAAAACCTAAGTTCCGTTTAACGAGGCGGCGTTCATCCTCAGTTAAGCCATTGGGATCTTTCCACAGCGCAATATCGCGCGACATATTAATTTCTTGCGGCATCCAGTGGTTTGAGCAACCAGCAAGATATTTTTCCCAAGCCCATTTGTATTTAATAGGCACTAACTGGTTTACATCGGTTTTGCCATTGATAATGCGTTTATCTGCTGCTTTTACGCGTGCAGCTTGGGTAGCAGCCGCCGCATCAGAGAGAGCAGATGCCGCCGATTTAGGTGTAGTGGGTGATGGTGTATCTTGTGAAGAGGCGCTGGTTTGTGTTTCTTCCCAGTCAAGTGTTGAACTCATAATGTTTCCTGATAGTGCTGCGGCAGTATGGAGATGATGCGCCGGTGATACGCATGTTGAGGTTGCTTTATCACCTCAACATGCGGTGGCGCGTAAGTTAGTAGACCTTTTATTGGCAGGCTTCGCATTCTTCAAACCCTGCATCACCTGGCCTTAGAAAGCAGGCTGGCCCAGCAAGATCATCTTGTGCACTAACGGTTTGCGCGCTCTGGCTGTCGTTTTGTGGACTTCCAACTGCCACTGCATTTAAAACCCCTTTCTCAACCGTAGATTTTTCAACGTGGGTCGCGCCCATTGTACGGAGGTAGTAGGTTGTTTTAAGGCCGCGTTTCCAAGCTAGTTTATAAATTTCATCTAGCTTTTTGCCCGATGCGCCGGCCATGTAAATATTCAGAGATTGGCCCTGATCAATCCATTTTTGGCGCCTAGCTGCTGCTTCTACTAACCAGACTGGGTTCATCTCGAAAGCCGTAGCATAGAGTGCACGCAGATCTTCAGGAATGCGCTCGATTCGCCCAAGCGCTCCATCAAAATATTTCAGATCCGCCACCATCACTTCATCCCACAAGCCTCGCGCTTTTAAATCACGCACCAAGTACTCATTGACGATAGTGAACTCTCCAGACAAATTCGATTTCACAAAGAGATTCTGGAAGGTGGGCTCAATACACGCAGATACACCAATAATGTTTGAAATCGTGGCGGTCGGTGCAATGGCTACGCAATTTGAATTGCGCATACCGTGGGTGGCAATTTGCACACGCAATGCATCCCAGTCCAGAGTGCTCGATCTATCTACCTCGATATATCCTTTACGTGCTGTTTCAAGCATTGCAATCGAGTCTTGCCCAATTATTCCACGATCCCACAACGAGCCTTTATAGGTTGCATAGCATCCCCGCTCACGTGCGAGCTCGGAAGAGGCTGCATAGGCGTAGTAGCAAATGACTTCCATCGAGCGATCTGCAAATTCGACTGCTTCTGTGCAAGCATAAGGCACGCGCAATTGTTGCAAACAATCCTGGAAGCCCATCATGCCTAAACCTACTGGCCGATGTTTGATATTGGAGTGGCGCGCTTTTTGTACTGCGTAGTAGTTCAGATCGATCACGTTGTCGAGCATACGCATCGCGGTCTGAATGGTCTTTTTGAGTTTGTCATGATTGAGCACATGCGCACCAATCATTTTACCGTTGCTACGATCCGTTTCTGATACGACATCGGGTAGCAAATGCGCAACCAGGTTAATCGAACCTAAGTTACAAACCGCAATCTCTTCATCATTGGTATTGAGTGTAATTTCTGTACACAGATTCGAAGAGTGCACGACCCCCATGTGCTGCTGAGGGGAACGGATATTGCAAGGATCTTTGAACGTAATCCAAGGATGGCCGGTTTCAAACAACATCCCCAGCATCTTGCGCCATAGCTGCGCAGCAGGCACTTTTTTGAACAGTCGGATCTCTCCACGCGCTGCGCGTGCTTCATACTCTTGATACGCTGTATCAAACTCTGCACCGTATAGATCATGCAAATCGGGACAATCAGATGGAGAAAATAAAGTCCACTCCCCCTCTTCCATCACGCGCTTCATAAACAGATCAGGGATCCAGTTCGCCGTGTTCATATCGTGGGTACGGCGACGGTCATCCCCGGTGTTTTTGCGCAACTCTAGGAACTCTTCAATGTCTAAATGCCATGTTTCAAGGTAAGCACATACTGCACCTTTACGTTTTCCACCTTGATTGACCGCCACTGCAGTGTCATTCACCACTTTCAGAAAAGGCACAACACCTTGCGATTTACCATTGGTGCCTTTGATATGCGAGCCTAGTGCGCGCACAGGCGTCCAGTCATTGCCCAGGCCGCCAGCAAATTTGGAAAGTAGTGCGTTTTCTTTTAGTGCTTCATAGATGGCTTCTAAATCATCCCCTACCGTTGTTAAGTAGCAAGAAGACAGCTGAGGGCGGCGCGTGCCCGCATTAAAGAGCGTAGGCGTAGAGCTCATAAAATCAAAGCTAGAGAGCACGTTATAAAACTCAATAGCACGCGCTTCTCGATCTGTTTCATTCAGAGATAAACCCATTGCTACGCGCATAAAAAACACTTGAGGCAATTCAATGCGCTGCCCTTCATGGTGCAAGAAATAACGGTCATAGAGGGTCTGTAAGCCCAGATATCCGAATTTCAAGTCACGGCTGGCATCTAGGGCTGCACCCAGTCTGGCTAAATCGAATGTTGCCAAGCGTTCATCGAGCAATTGCACTTCAATACCTCGTGCAATAGCGCGTGAGAAGGCTTGCGCGTAGCGGGTATGCATATGCGCTTGCAGAACCTCCTCTTCAAACACTTCACGGCGCAATGTATGCAACAAAATGCGAGCAGCTACACGGCTATAAACCGGGTCCTTTTCAATCAAGGTGCGGGCTGCCAGGATGGCGCAGTCATATACCTGGCTCATCGGCACGCCGTCGTACAAATTCTTGATGGTTTCGCTGACAATGGGATCAGGCTTGGCATATTCCCCTAATCCCTCGCAGGCAGAGGTAATCAGGGCCAACAAGGCCAATTTATCCAGAGGGCGCAGCACCCCATTTTCAGTCACTTGCATGCCGGGCGCTTGTGCTTCTAAGGCTTTTTGCACTTGTTCTTGTGCTTGCAAACGCGCCTGCGCGCGCTTTTCACGATAGAGCACGTAGGAACGCGCGACATGATGCTCCCCAGCCCGCATTAGCGCTAATTCCACTTGATCTTGAATATCTTCAATGTGGAAAGTGCCGCCTTGTGACCGGCTACGCAGCAGTGCACGCACTACGGCATGGGTAATTTCCTCCACCAGCTCGCGGGTTCGTGCGGATTCTGCGCTGTGCTCCCCATAAGTCGCACTGTGGACGGCTAGAAAAGCTTTATGGATGGCCAAAGCAATTTTGGCTGGTTCAAAAGGCACTACCGATCCGTTACGGCGAATAACGTTGTAGTCTGCAAAAGTAACGGACTGTGCCAGTAAAGTTTCGCTTGTAGCCTGCGCAGATAAGCTGTGGGCTAACGCTTGTTCGAGCGCAAGATGCGCAGCAGAGTCCGATGTAAGCGGCTCGGCAATAGATAGATCTGTAGAGGCGTTCATTAAGACGTCGTCGGCTGAAAATAATAGTGGATGAAGTTTCTTGGGAAAACTCCCGGGCTTCAGAATAGGTTGTCGTGTAATAGGCTGATTTACTGCATGCTCGTTGCAGGTATCGCTCTTTATTTTTGAGTTAAAAACAAGAATTTTTACGCACTGGACCGCTTTAGCAGCCCTTATTCTAACAAGCTCTGCTAGTGGGCTTAACCACCATATATTGTGGCCAACCATCAAGAAGGCACAAATTATAGTGTTTTTTTAGAAAAACAAAACCATAAAGCATGAAAATTTTTCTAAAAAAATCGCCGAGGCATACCCGGTAAGGGAGAGAGGTCGATAACGTTATTGGAAAGGAAAAAATAACATGTGAGGAGCTAAATCTTCTCGCACACGCTTCCAGTCAAAAAAGGGTCCTGGGTCCGTTTTTCGACCTGGTGCGATGTCGGAATGGCCCACGCAATGGGCAAGCGGATACGCCTTCAGTAAGGCAAAGATAAGCCGATTTAAAGCGCAATATTGTGCACTCTCAAAAGGCTGATCATCTGTGCCTTCGAGCTCAATGCCAATGGAAAAATCATTGCACCGCTCACGCCCTAAAAAAGAAGAGGAGCCAGCGTGCCAAGCACGCTCAAGGCAGGAGACAAATTGCACAATCTGACCCATACGATCAATTAAAAAATGGGCGGATACACAAACACCGCGCAAATGATCGTAATACGGGTGCGCATCATGCGCTAATTGATTGCAGAAAAAATCACAAATAGCCTGCCCACCAAATTGGCTAGGAGGCAGGCTAATGTTATGCACGACCAAGAGCGTGGGGGCCATGCCCTCAGGCCGCGCATCGGTATTAGGTGAAATCACATGCCGAGTATTAGCTACCCACCCTGCAGCATCTACAGAAAATTCAGCGGGTAGGTCAAGCATAGACATCGTTTTTCCCTTGCAATATTAAATGTGTATTTGGGGTGAGGTGCGCGCTATTTTAAAAGAAGCATTTTTTGGAGTCTCATGCACCGATTCTGGCCATACCCAGCGGCTACCAATATAGGTTAATAGCAGTACCCCAAAAGCTGCCAACACCCACCTCAGCGCAGTGCGCCCACGCCAACCATACAACCTTCGGCTCACCAAAATAGCGCCAAACATAACCCAAGACACTAGAGAAAAAAATGTTTTTTGATCCAGAAATGCAGCACGTTCGGGCAACTGCTCACTAAATAAAAAACCTGAAACCAAGGTCAAACTCAATAATATCCAGCCCAAACCAGTTAGACGAAAGAGGAGTTTTTCAAGGGTCAATAAAGCAGGTAGGCTATCTAACCAGGTGTCAATCCATGCTGGCCCTTTTTGCTGGCGTATAGGGGTGGGATGCATGGACCCATGCAAACGATGCTCAACAAAGAGCATAAGCACCGCATGTAAAGCCAGCAATACAAACAGCCCACTGGCCATATTTGCAATAATAAAATGGGCCTTAAAAAGCGAAGCGGCGGCATAGGGCAAAATTTGCACCCCTTCAAATGCTAGAGGCAGCAAAGAGGCCAAACCTGCAAGCGGAAAAATAAAACGCCGGAATCCTTCTAATGGAAAGAAAAAACTCTCAATCCAATACATCCCCATGCACAGCCACAGCATCGCAGACACTCCCAACGCCCCCCCAAAAAACATCGCATCGGGACGAAAAATAGCTGCATGCAATAGAGCGCCGTGTCCAAACAAGGCCGCGGCTGGCAAAATAGTTTTAAACAGCGTGCGCATAGGACGGGCTTGCACACCCCTACTCAGTGGTCGAGCAATAGCTGCCGGCATCCATTCAAATAGCGACAAACTGCCATACAGCACAGCGGTAAAAACGTAGAGAAGCATCATTTTTAAAAGAATCCTAGACTCGGCTCAAAACCATTCAATAGACTTCTGTCGAAACCCTGTAGTGGCGTCATTCCTCCCAGCCAGTACTAGTTATAAATGGTAGGTTGGTGGTGACGAAGGAACCCCAACATGCACGCCATGGCGTCCTTGATGACCAGCTTATGATTATCCAAAAGCAAAAATTAAAAGTCAGCGGTACGCATGTTGGGGTTCGTGCCTCACCACCAACCTACCATACTGGCTACTCGGTTTCAAAAGAAGTCGAATAAAGAGCAGACTCGAAAGAGAAAGACAAAAAGATATTTTTATGGACTAGTTTCCCATACTATCGTTGGACTCTATTATTCTCTATTTTTTTCTTTAAACAGGCTCCAGCCTTTTTAGATTTGCGAGTTTTCTTTGTCCTCCCCTCCCTCCCTCGTGTCTCCTACAAACTTTTCAGACAATCCTCGTTTGATTCTGGCATCCAGCTCCCCCTATCGGAGGGAGTTGTTACAGCGATTGCAGCTGCCATTTGAGATTATGGTTCCTGACATCGATGAAACCAGCCTAAAAGACGAGCTGCCACAGGCAACCGCCATGCGTTTATCTGAAGCAAAAGCACGCAAGGTCGCTAAAAGTGTGGAGCACGCTTTAATTATTGGGTCTGATCAGGTGGCCAGTTGCAATCAGAAACCATTTGGCAAGCCAGGAAATCACGCCGCAGCGTTTGAACAACTTTGCTATATGCGTAAACAATTGGTCGAATTTCACACGGGGATCTGTTTGTATGACACGCGCTTACAATCGTGCAAAACGGCCTGTGTAGTGACGCACGTGCGTTTTCGGGATTTAGAAGAAGCGGAAATACACGCTTATCTGGAGATAGAACGCCCTTATGATGTGGCAGGCAGTGCACGGGTGGAAGGTTTAGGTATTACGCTGCTTGATGCGGTAAAAAGTGAGGATCCAACCGCATTAATTGGTCTTCCACTAATTACACTCACTCGCTTTTTGCGTGAGGCGGGCGTTTCGATTTTTACAAGAGGGAAGTAAATGGCAAACTTGTTTTTTTCCCACAAGCATCAGGCAGCGAGGAAGTATTTTGTATGAAAACAGGCACGCTTTATTTAATTCCTAATACCTTGGGCAGTCATGCTGAGCAAACATACCTCAGCGTTCTTCCCCATAACGTACAAGAGCAAGCCGCTCAGCTCACGTATTACATTGCAGAAAATGCAAAGTCAGCACGGGCTTTTTTACAAGGTCTAAACGCGGTAGCAAAACTGCCTCACCCAATCCAGCATATCGATATACGCGAATTAAATAATCAGACTCCCAGTGCACAGATCCAAGCATTACTCGAGCCTCTACAAGCAGGTAAAGATGCTGGACTGTTGTCTGAAGCAGGCTGCCCTGCCGTGGCAGATCCAGGCGCGAGTGTAGTGCGCCAAGCCCATGCGCTGGGCATTAAAGTGGTGCCTCTAGTGGGCCCTAGCTCTATTTTGTTGGCACTCATGGCTTCTGGTCTAGACGGGCAGCGCTTTGCTTTTCAAGGCTATATACCTATTGCAGAAAATGAGCGTGCAACCCGGCTGCGTGCGCTAGAACAGCAATCTCGCCGCGAGAAGCAGACTCAAATCTTTATTGAAACGCCCTATCGCAACCAATCGATGCTGCAGACTATATGCAATACGTGCACTCCATCGACTCTATTGTGCATAGCCGTTGATTTAACGCTACCCAGCGAACGCATCATGACGCGCTCGATTGCAGCATGGAAAAAAGAAGTGCTATCAGGTGTTGTGGAAAATGCTTTGGATTTGCATAAACGTCCTGCAATTTTTTTGTTTTTGGCGCAGTAAGTGGGGAGGGATACTTACACTCTAGCTGGTGTGCTATTTTTTCCATTTATTAGCCATGAAGGCTAACTGATTACGAACTATGCCAACTTTCTTAGGTTGGAGAAGGAGGAATACCTAGAGCCTGCTGAGTTTGTTGAACCGCTTGTTTGAATGCCACTTCGCTGTCTGCGTGATTAAAGGGAACGCTCTGGAGACCCTCAGTGTTATAAAAGCATAGGGTGCTATCCTGGATGTAGAAAGGCACACTTTGATCAAAGCGTTGTTGGAGTAAGTATCTTGTGTAGATCAGCGCTATCTGCTTCCTGTTAAGCGTGGGCAATAAGCGATAGAGCGTCCAGCGGTGTTTGTCTAACGCAGAAGCTGCGGCTCTTCCCACCTCCCAGTTCTTGTCCGTCGCCAACGCGATCAAGGCCTGGAGGGCCTCGGGCGGTAACGAAGATTGCTGGCCTAACGCACCAGCTGCGGTGCGCCTCACCTCCCCGCTCTCATCCGTCGCCAACGCGATCCAAGCCTGGAGGGCCTCGGGCGATAACGAAGAGTGCTGGCCTAACGCCTTAGCCGCGGCTCCCCACACCTTCCAGTCCTTGTCCTTTGCCAACGCGATCAAGGTCTGGAAGGCCTCGGGCGGTAACGAAGATTGCTGGCCTAACGCCTTAGCCGCGGCGATCCTCACATACTCCGCCGAGTCCTTCGCCAACGCGATCAAAGCCTGGAGGGCCTCGGGCGGTAACGAAGAGTGCTGGCATAACGCATCAGCCACGGCGTACCTCACATTCTCGTTCTTGTCCTTCGCCAACGCGATCAAGGTCTGGAGGGCCTCGAGCGGTAACGAAGAGTGCTGGCCTAACGCAGAAGCCGCGGCGCACCTCACATTCCTGTCCTCATCCTTCGCCAACGCGATCAAAGCCTGGAGGGCCTCGAGCGGTAACGAAGACTGCTGGCCTAACGCCTTAGCCGCGGCGTGCCTCACATACGTGTCCTCGTTCTTGTCCTTCGCCAACGCGATCAAGGTCTGGAGGGCCTCGGGCGGTAACAAAGAGTGCTGGCCTAACGCATCAGCCGCGACGATCCTCACATACTCCGCCGAGTCCTTCGCCAACGCGATCAAGGCCTGGAGGGCCTCGGGCGATAACGAAGAGTGCTCGCCTAACGCAGAAGCCACGGCGCGCCTCACATACTCCGCCGAGTCCGTCGCCAACGCGATCAAGGTCTGGAGGGCCTCGGGCGGTAACGAAGAGTGCTCGCCTAACGCCAAAGCCGCGGCGTGCCTCATATCCCAGTCATCATCCTTCGCCAACGCGATCAAAGCCTGGAGGGCCTCGGGCGATAACGAAGAGTGCTGGCCTAACGCAGAGGCCGCGGCGCGCCTCACATACTTCGTTGAGCCCTTCGCCAACGCGATCAAAGCCTGGAGGGCCTCGGGCGGTAACGAAGACTGCTGGCCTAACGCAGAAGCCGCGGCG
>JASSUK010000032.1:0-214369 GCA_031963045.1 Mycoavidus cysteinexigens | reverse complement strand
AAATTATGCGAGTTGTGCAAGGCATTGATTTATAAAGGAAATTTCTTTATATCTAGGTTTTTAAATCGGACTCCGAAGCCAAAGGTCGCTGGTTCGATTCCAGCCGGGCGCGCCAATAAATATAAGGGTTTGCGGCAAGTATGCTGACGCCTAACTGTTAATTTTATTCAAATATCTTCTTGCTCAACGCCATCCTCTTCGCACGCTTTTTTATATCCTTCACGGTATTTCAGCAGAGGCATGTCTATTAAGCGAACTGCGGTTGCAGGGTAATAAGACTGCATACCATTTAAGTTATCAAGTCTTAAAACGCTAGCCATTTCTAGTTCAGCTGTGAATACAAGGGACTCCAATTGCTCCTCTTCAACACCATAATTCGTAAAAGTGCCATCAATGAAATGGATATGCGTATTCAGAACCCATTTAGCTAGCTTTTCCTCATCGATTTCGTGTTTTTCTACTAGTTCTTTAACAATTTCGCGCAAGGTCTCAGAATATTCCTCACTCTCCGGGTCATAGAAATAATCTTCTAATGCCTGATAGATCTCGGGAGAATATCCTGCTCCTTCATCCCATGAAAGATCCCAATCATCCTCGGGATAATCTATATTGTCATCTTGTAGCCAAATGCGTTTGATAGCAGAGATTGGGAAAACTAGCATCCGATTATTTAAAGTTGAAGTCACGAACCAGTCGTGGTCCTCGTTTTGATCAGATAGTCTAGAGCTTATGCGATCCGCTTCACTTAAAGTTATTGGATACCATTTAGTTTTTTCATGGCCGGGTAGTAACAAGCCTAAATATCCCCAAAAGCCATCTGAAGTTTTACCGCCAAATATGTGATAGCGGTTCGTAGTTATCTTGTCTATTCTATTTTTTTCTATATCCAATAAATCATCTACGCTTGTTCCAAAAATTACGGCAATATCACGTAGTGCTGCGATATTTGGCTCGACTTTACCGGCCTCCCAGCGAGCAATGGTCTGCTGAGAAACTTTAAGCATCCCAGCGAGATCTTCTTGTGTATATTTAGCTGCAGTTCGTAATTTTCGTAATTTCTTCACCACCGGCTCCCTTTTTAGGTTTATTGAATCATTTAACCTATTCAATAATACACGAAAAATGGGTTTTTTACTCAAAAATGATGTTTTTTAAGGTGTTAGCATAACTACACTTTCGCCGTATATCCCAGCCTCACAGCATCGAACGACTTGCTAAGCGCATATTCATTGTTCCTTACCCCTTGTCTGCCCCTTCTCCTGCGCAAAAATAAAAGCCAAGCTAATTTGGCCACTGTTGCTTCTTCAATGAGTTTGTGAGTGTCAGTAGCAAATAAAAAGTCCGGTTTTTGGGTGATCTATATGGAAATCCCAATAAGCCGGGCAAGATAGCGACAGGAAACGCGGAAGATGACCTTGACCCAATATTTCGGACCATTCAAAAGTGGAAAAATTTGGCACAATTTTCATAATGAAAATGAGGTTGTACCGTGAAGAAATTTTATGCAATAGATGTTGGTATTTATATACACCTATAAAAAAAGCCCTTTTTATTTAAAGGGCTTTTTTTACAACTTAGGTTAAGCTAATCTTTATTTACGGCTTGACATAACGAACTACTTTTACCTCAGTTTATTTACTAATGTTGCTATTAACATTAGCTGTGCGATTCACAGAAAAATAGAAATTTATAATTTTTATGCTGCTTTTAGATTGGCTTTCATCTCTATTTGACGTTGTTTTCTGAATTCTTGAATCGCTAGGTATTCCTCTTCACTTTCTATCTCTACCATCAAAGGTTTGCCTTTCGATGAAGAGGGAAATGGATCGAGTGGAGATAAGCCTTTTCGAGATGAAGGAGGTGTTCCTGTATCGCTATAGTCAGTGGGTGGAGTGCTGCTTCTAGAGGTAGAAGCGCTCGAGCTTTCCTCTGAAATAGCGGAAAGGGCAGAAAGCTTTCGTTGCCTAGGCACATAGCCAACTTCATTGCTTCCTGACGGTGCGCCTGCAATTTGTAATGGCGCTGCCTGCTGGGAAAACGCGAGTACAAGAGGATGATCTGCTGGAAGGTTTGCTAGGGCAGCTATACCACTTCCATCAAGAGTGATGTAGTTAACATTGGTAATAGCTGGCTGCTGGTTATCGATCTTTGCTTTTATTTCTTGAATCGCTTCTACGCCAACCTGCAGATCTTTTCTGATTTGCGGTATTTGGGTGGTATCTTGCTTAATGCTAAAAAGCGCATTTAAAAAGCTTGCCATATCATTCAAACTTTCAATAAAATTAATAAGAACTTCTTTATCAAGCGAAGGCTTAACACCCATTTTTGTAGCATGCTGCATTTTTGCCACCTGAGCGCCTGCAGCAATTAATGCGAGAGAAACACAGATAAGAAGAGGAACGCCAGCTGCTACAAATGGGCCAGATACTACAAGTAAACCAGCCTGAATAGAAAGGCTCCATACTGCAGTCACTGTACTTGCTAGCCCAGCTAAAGCTTTATGAAATTCTGCAAGATGCTCGGATATGAAACTAGGTTGAACACGGAGCTCTATATGCAGCCTTTCTGCCTGTTTTAATAAACCATCAGGATAAAGACCTGCATGTATTTCCAGTAAACCTTCTGGAATAGGTTGTTCTTGTTCTTCTAACCCAACTTGCCCTTCTGTATTAAATAAGAAACGAAGGCTAAGAAGATAAGCATAAACATCTTGCTCTATTTGAGGCGTCAGCCAGTCCTCTACTCCCTTTTTTACAATACTGTTTTCTATCCGCGCATCAAATGCTAAAAGTTGCTCAAGAATGCGAATGCTACTATACAGCAAGTCTTTTACTACAAGTAAGAGTTCTTCTTGTTCTTGTACTTCTTTCTCAGAACCCCAAAGACGGCGCTTTAGGCTGGTCACTTTATCTGGATTTTTATAACTTTCTTGCAGACTAGAAAGAGACGAGGCAAGCGAGGTGTGCTTTTCACTCAGCCCGCTTAAGCAATCATGGGAACGTTCAAAAAAGCGTCTTACCACTACCCCAGAGTCTATAGAAGTAACCATAAAAATAGGACCTTTGCGACTCAAAACAAGATGCGCTCAATAAGCTCTTTTTTATGCTCTTATAATAAGAATATGAAGCGAGTCTATACCTGATATTTAAGTCTTTTCAGCATACATGTCTGAATATGACATTTTCCAGCTCACAAGTCCCATGACCCTACTGTTCCCACATGTAACCAAAAGCTAATAAGGAAGCAATAGAAAATTATTTGCTTTGTAGGTAAGGTTTTACGATTGAAAAGTCGTAATAAGCACTCAAGATCAAGATAAGCATTCTGTCACTTTTTATCTTTACCTATACTCACCATAAATGTGCACTTTGTGTTCAGTTATAAATACTTATTCGTGAATTAATTACAGCTTTAGATCGCTGGGATAAAGTGGGTATTTGGGCATGTTCCCTGAAAACTTTGCCCCTCCTTTTTCCAGAGGATAGCCGAACCATGCTAAAGGCATTGGCTAGACATCAGCAAGCAGGCGTGATTGAGCAGTTGCCACTCCAGGTCCCGCTTTGCGCGACTTGAAGCGTGTTGGCCGCAATCTCAACTTAGTCATCAACCAGGAGCTGCTGATGCAACCTCGTACACAAACTGACCTGTTGACGCTTGCAGGCCAATACTTTAACCAGCGCAAGGTGCCTGCCAGTGTTAGCGTCGCTTCCCAGCTCGCCAGCCCAATACTCGCTGATAAGTTTTTGCATCGCTCCAAAGAGGTTGGAATGACCGTACTAAGTGCCGATCTTGAGCTCAGGAAAGAATCCCAATCATAACCAAGACCTTAGATATACATACCGAGCTTTGCTCCTATGATACTGACCAGCCTTATTGTTGAGTCGTACTGCACATATGCCAATCAAGGCCACCCCCCAAAAAAGCAGTGCTCTTCTCAATCGCTGATCTGTATTAAATTACATCTGCTGTTAACAAAGCAGTGAATGTATTTTTATATAGGCATTAAGAAAAATATAATACATAACAGCATGCAATCTGAAGATGAGTGTAAAAAATGTATATGTCTGCGCATAATATAATCCCTTGTCTTTTACAATGAAATTGTATTTGAATGCGGCGCAGGATAGAATTAATAAAACAAATAGAAAAAAATGTTTTTTAGAGTGTGAAAATACAGCTATTTAAATAAAAAATACCAGGGCGGGCAGTATAAAAATAATATACAAGGAGAGTGTGATGTCAGCTTTACCGAAAGTAGGAATGCCTTCTATTCAAAATGTAACTGCTTTATTTTTGAATAGCATTAAGCCGGCTGTCTCTAAAAGTGTTGTTGGATCTACTGCTCAAGCAACTCGAACAGTCGCTTCGACCAATAATTTAGGGTATCAGCAGAATTTGATAGTACATCGGGCCTTTAGCAATACAGCTTCAAAGTCTAAGTCTTCTGGAGATTCTCAAGGCTCTATACCTAGCAAACCTAACAAGCCGTCTCCTGGACCGGGAGACACTCAAGGCTCTCAGCCCGGTAAACCTAATAAACCATCCCCTGGACCGGGAGACACTCAAGGCTCTCAGCCTGGTAAACCTAATAAACCTCCCAGAAAGGGTGGTTAAGTGTATTAAAAATACAAAGTGCGCATAGAAAAAATAGCATGCTAGCGCATAAGATATTTTGTTTTTACCTCCTAACACGCTAAAATTTTTGATTAAAAAAATAAAAATATTTATTTTAGCGTGTAGAGATATTTGGCTGAGCACTTCACTTTTTGTGCTCAGCCAAATATTCAATCACCAGCGATTCTAAAAATCATTTTATTAATTGATGTTACGCAGGCTGCAGAACGGCGCGTTGTTGATAAACAGAGCGCAAAGGTTAAAAGCCAGTGGGATGCATGTTGGGGTTTATGCTTAACCTCAACCTACCGACATGCTTATGTAAAAAGGCTCTATCAAACTCTACCAACCACAAGAAAAGGCAAGAATGGTAGGTTGGTGGTGAGGCACGAACCCCAACATGCATACCATTAATTTTTTGAATACCTGCGTAACATTAGTTACTCAGAAAATACTCGAACATGTTTTTTTAAATGCACTAATAGCAGAGAAATAGTGGCAGGAGTGACGCCACTAAGCCGTGAGGCTTGGCCTAAGGTTTGTGGGCGATGTTGCATTAATTTTTGTCTGGCTTCAAAAGAAAGGCCGCGCACGGTTTCATAGTCTAAATCAGCGGGCAGGCATTTATTCTCGCGGGAGATATTGCGCTCTATTTCATCTGCTTGTCGGTCTATATAGCCTTGGTATTTAAGGCTGATTTCGATTTGTTCCTCTATTTGTTGTTGTAAATGGAGGTCATTAGATAAGGGAGTTGGAGCGGCGTACAACCCGTTTTGTATAGACGTGAGCGTTTTATATCGTACATCGGGGCGACGTAACAAATCTGTTAAACGGTATTCGCGAGCAATCGATGTGCCTAGTAAAGCAATCGCATCTTCTTCTGGCAGCGTCTTTGGGGTAATCCATGTGGAATGGAGTCGCATTGTTTCACGTGAAACAATTTCACGTTTTTGGCTGAATTGTTCCCATCTAGCCGTATCGACTACACCTAGCTCCCAACCTATTTCAGTTAAGCGCATATCTGCATTGTCTTCACGTAAGCTTAGACGGTATTCAGCGCGACTGGTAAACATGCGGTACGGCTCAGAAACGCCTTGCGTGACGAGGTCATCTATTAGAACGCCTAGATAAGCCTGGTCACGACGTGGGCTCCATGTGTCACGCCCTTGGGTATGGCGTGCTGCATTAATGCCCGCCAATAATCCTTGTGCAGCAGCTTCCTCGTAGCCTGTAGTACCATTAATTTGCCCTGCAAAAAATAGCCCTTTAATGGCTTTCGTTTCTAACGAATTTTTTAATGCACGAGGATCAAAATAGTCGTATTCAATTGCATATCCTGGTCGTAGGATATGGGCATTTTCTAGACCTTGCATTGATTGGACCAGTTTGAGCTGTACATCAAAAGGTAGGCTGGTCGAAATGCCGTTTGGATAGAATTCGTTTGTGCAAAGCCCTTCTGGCTCTAGAAAAATTTGATGTGAATTTTTTGTTGCAAATCGCTGAATTTTGTCTTCGATAGAGGGGCAGTAGCGCGGGCCAACGCCTTCGATAATGCCCGTATACATCGGGGAGCGATCTAACCCAGCTCGGATAATGTCATGGGTTTCTAGATTGGTATGCGTAATCCAGCACGAAACTTGCTCAGGATGTTGGTCAGCCCGCCCTATAAATGAGAATACAGGTAAAGGGCCGCAATCTCCTGGCTGCTCTTCAAGCTTTGAAAAATCAATGCTACGGCCATCAATTCGAGGAGGGGTGCCTGTTTTTAAGCGCCCTTGCGGTAAATTTAATTCTTTAAGCCGTGCAGATAAAGAGGTCGATGCAGGGTCTCCAGCTCGCCCACCTGTGGCTTGATTGAGGCCAACATGGATTTTGCCATTTAAAAATGTGCCTGCTGTTAATACGACAGCAGGTGCATGAAAGCAAAGATCCATTTCTGTTCGTACGCCAATGACTCGGTCGCCTTCAAGCAATAGATCGTCGACCGCTTGTTGAAATAGATACAGATTAGGCTGGTTCTCAAGGCGGCGACGAATGGCTTGTTTGTAGAGCATACGGTCCGCTTGAACGCGTGTAGCTCGTACTGCAGGGCCTTTCGAAGAATTTAAAATGCGAAATTGAATCCCGGCTTCATCTGCAGCAGCAGCCATGGCTCCGCCTAACGCATCTATTTCTTTGACCAAATGGCCTTTACCAATTCCTCCGATAGAAGGATTGCAGCTCATTTGCCCTAATGTTTCAATATTATGTGTTAGCAATAAAGTGCGCTGGCCCATGCGAGCACTTGCCAGAGCCGCTTCTGTGCCTGCGTGCCCGCCGCCGATGACGATGACATCGAATGGTTGTGGGTAAATCATATGATTTCCAAAAAATCTTAGAACAGGTGGTTCTTATAAGAGAACTTGCTCAACATGCTATAAGAAGCCGATTCAAAATCTCTTCAAAGCTTAATTAAACTATATAAGTCGGAGCGAAGGATAAATGCTGAATAGGCACTTGATGCATATATTTCAAACATATGCAGTATGTGTGCAGAGGTTTATGTTTTGGTGGCGTTTTATGTTGGGGCAATTGAGAACACACCCTACACTACTTTAAAGCAGCACAGATTAATCTGAAAGCGCTTTGGCTTGCAATCTTATCTAATAATGAAAAACTCAAAACAGTATCAAGGATACCGTTTTGAGAATGTGCCTAGGGGCATTCTTCACATGTTTGAATAATTAGGCCCTCCGCCTCCCTCTGGAGAAACCCAGGTAATATTTTGTCTGGGGTCTTTGATATCGCATGCTTTGCAGTGCAAGCAGTTTTGGGCGTTAATTTGTAGGCGCATGTGCGTGGGATCGATTCCTGCCGTTTTCTCCTGCTCTTTGGCATCCGTAACAAATTCATATACTCCCGCTGGGCAATATCTTTGCTCCGGTCCAGCATATTCTGCCAAATTAACGTCAACTGGGAGCTGCGTGTTTTGCACTTTCAGATGAGGAGGTTGGTTCTCTTTATGATTCGTATTGGATAAAAAAACAGAAGAAAGGCGATCGAAAGTCAAAATGCCATCAGGCTTTGGGTAGGAGATAGGTTTGCAAGCTCGAGCAGGTTTTAGATACGTGTGATCTGCAGCGCAGGGCTGCAAGGTCCAAGGCGCTTTACCTCCTAGTAATTTTTGCTCAATTCCAACCATCAATGAACCTTGCAGCAGCCCTCGGCTCATCGACGTTTTAAAATTACGCGCTTGATACAGTTCATCATATAACCAGGAGGCCTTGAATGCTCTTGGGTAGGCTTCCAGTGCGTCGTGCTTGCGACCTGCATCACATGCCTCTACAGCGGCAGCGGCTGCGAGCATTCCGCTTTTTATCGCTGCATGGCTTCCTTTAATGCGCGCCGCGTTTAAAAAACCGGCTTCACACCCCAATAGCGCTCCTCCTGGAAAAATTAATTTCGGCAACGTGGTAAGTCCTCCCGCTGCAATGGTGCGCGCACCATAGGCTATACGTTTTGCATCTTTAAAAAGAGGGCGAATAGCGGGATGCGTTTTATAGCGCTGAAATTCTTCAAAAGGAGAGAGGTAAGGATTTTGATAATTCAGCCCTACAATCAAACCCACGGCAACTTGATAGTTTTCTAGGTGGTATAAGAAGGCGCCCCCGTAGGTGCCGCGGTCAAGTGGCCAACCAGCCGTATGCGTAACTAGTCCAGGACGATGATGAGCTGGATCTACTGCCCATAATTCTTTTATACCTAGCCCATAAACCTGTGGCCCACAGTTTGCTTGTAACTGATATTTCTTAAGAAGCTGCTGACCTAGATGCCCGCGTGCCCCTTCACAAAAGAAGGTATATTTCGCATGCAATTCCATGCCAAGCGCAAACTGCTCTGTAGGGTTTCCTGCCCGATCTAGCCCCACATCTCCCGTAATCACGCCGCCTACAGAGCCTTCTTTGTTATAGAGAATTTCACTGGCCGCAAAGCCGGTAAAGATATCTACCCCTAATGCTTCTGCTTGGGTGCCAAGCCAGCGTACTATATTCGCTAAACTCACAATGTAGTGAGGAGCGCCATGGCCTGTATTTTTGAAGTTAGGTGGAAGCAGCCAGTCAGGCACTTTCAATGCATGTTTGCGTGTAAGAAATAAAAATACGTCTTCTGTCACTGGTGTGTGTAGGGGAGCCTGCCTTTCCTTCCAATCAGGGAAAAGCTCTTCGAGCGCGCGCGTATCCATGACGGCGCCAGAAAGCGTATGCGCACCTAACTCCGAACCTTTTTCAAGCACACAGACACTGAGCTCCATGCCCTTTTTTTGTGCAAGTTGTTTGGCATGAATAGCAGCAGAAAGACCGGCAGGCCCACCCCCGACGATTACCAGGTCGTATTCCATCGAATCACGCGGGCCATAGGTTTGAAGAAAAGCAGAAGAAGTCACGACAATCCTAAATGAAGGTTTAAGCAGATAGAGGTAGGGACTCTGCTCATATACCGTATTTTAAAAAACCTGGAGGTTTCTAGAAACAAGTATTTTGTGACAGACCTCTATTTATACGCAACTAGATTAGTCGTGGGTGCAATATAGCTTGATATTTTTCAGATAAATCATGCATGAGATACGCGCTTAAACTTTTTTGGTTTATGTAGGTAAACTGTGTTTTAGATTTTTCATTGCTATAAAATCACACGTTTGTACTTTTTGCTGCTGACTTAAAAGTAGGCATATTCCAAATTGTGCAGTGCTCGCTCAATACATGTGTGTTATGGCCTTTAGAAAATTCTTTTTTGCAATAGTATTTACGCTGCTCTCCACCACCCTATCCCGTCCTTTATTGGCAGACGAGGTACAGCGCAATACATCTGCATCTTCGATTCGTGAGCATGTGCTTAGGCCCTATGAGCAGGGTCAATGGGATATCTATATGTTAGGGTATGGTTGGCATAGCCCAGACGGATATAGCCGCCAGCGTAGAAAAGAGCTTAACCAGCGGTCTTACGGTGCAGGAGCAGGCCGACGCTGGGTCGATGAGAATGGACATGAAGATTTGCTCTATGCATTTGCCTTTTGGGATTCGCATAAAAAGATAGAACCCATCGCAGGCTATGCGCGTCAGTGGTTTACCCCTCCTATTGGTGGAGTACTCTCTTTAGGCGCAGGGTTTACGATTGCCGTTACCGCGCGCGAAGATATCCTGCATTACGTGCCTTTTCCTATCATTTTGCCCGTCGTTAGCGCTAAAGTGCATCGTGCCTCGTTAATGGCTGCAATACTTCCCCGTCTAGGTTCAATCAGCAAGGGAACCACCGTGCTAGCCTGGGGGCGTTATTCTTTTTAGAATGAATCTTACAAAGATACCTAGGGCGTGTCTTCAATTGCCCCAAAGGGAACCTATTTGGGGGAGCAGGAGCACAGGGACCGGAACTGTATTTGAGTACAGTGAGGATCTCGAGCACCGCACGACCTCAAAGATGGGCCCTTTGGGGTAATTGAAGACATGCCCTAGGCAACATCAGAAAGAAAACGTAAAGTACGGGCTTATTTGTGCTATTTTCGCCACCTTGGGTTGCAAGTTACTTGTTGCGGCCCCTTATATAGCTAACGTGGGCGGTACATTTTCAAAAAAATGCACGCCACCATTACTAGAAAGACAAATATAAATCTCGCTCTACTTCTGATAAGAGATCGTAAACATGAGTGTAATCGACGCAATAATGGAATCGATGGGCGGCCAAGTTCAGTCGCTCACAGATCAGGTGCAGGGCTTTCTTGATACCGCTGATCTTTCAAACCCTGCCATGGCGACGAAACTACAGATGTTCGTCAACAAGCTTTCTATTTTTACCAATCTCGAGAGCACCATGATTAAGGTATTCGGGGATATGGCAAAGAGCACTATCCATAATATGCTATGACAGGCTTGGATCGGGAAGTGCGTCGTCTTATTGTCGAAGCAGCTATCGCAGCGCCTAATTATGGCCTAACGAGTCATGCAAAAGCATTATTGGGCACATTTGGCGCGCTGAATTTGGAAGCAGAGGTGCGCGCGCTATCTAGTGCGATGGTGTATTTTGGGCTATGTCGACCCCGTGCCGCACTCGCTGCCTTAAAAAGTCAAACTAGTGAAAAAGTGCAAGAGCTGCGTACAACGATTCTTGCTTATCAAAAAGAGATCGCGCAAAAAAAAGAAAGGCGTGATTAATAGTTTGGAGAATGTAATGGCAACAATTACACCAGATGCTGGCGTGATAGATATTGCGCCTGCTTCTATCAATGAGCCTGCGGTAAATTCAGCAGGGCTTTTAGCGGTATCTGATCTGGTCCAAGGCAATGGGTTTCCCATGCCAAAAGCAGATCCAGGAGCCGTTGCAAAATTTAATTCGATTTTTTCTTCGTTGGTGTCAGAGCCTACTAAGGCGATAAAAGCGTTATCGGAAACGATGAAAAAGAGCGCAAATTCGTCAGAAGTGCTAAGTCCTACTCAAGTACTTAGTATGCAAATCGATACCATGAAGTCGAGTGTTGGTATAAACATAGCTTCAAAATTCCTTGGCGCACTGTCCCAGTCGCTCAAGCAGTTGACCACAATTAATTAAAACTTTATGGCTAAACGCTCCATTCTCATCGGCATATGTGTGCTGAGTCTGTTTCTTACTGCTTGCAAAGTGACGCTCTACTCTGCTTTATCAGAGAGTGAGGCCAATCAGATGCTAGCGCTTTTGATGGTTAATCGCATCGATGCACAAAAAGAAACCGATAAAGCTAAAGGTATAGTTTTGCTAGTACCTAAGTCACAATTTATCAAAGCGGTTGAGGTTCTTCGACAAAATGGGTATCCCAAGCCTAAATACGCGTCTGTAATGGATGTGTTTCCATCGAATCAACTCGTATCTTCGCCTGAACAAGAACGGGCGAAAATGGAGTATCTGAAAGAGCAGCAAATTCAAGAAATGCTGACGCAGATTGATGGGGTGGTTTCGGCGCATGTGTCTATTGGTCTGCCTGATGATCAGGGAGGCTTGGGCAAACAGGCTATGCAATCAACCGTCTCCGTATTTATTAAATACTCTCCTGCAACCAACTTAAGCACGTATCAAGAGCAAATCCGCGATTTGGTACGCCAAGGTATTGCTGGTATTGAGCAAAACAATATTAGCGTGGTGATGGTGCCAGCTAGCTATCGGTACGGACAAGCACAGCCATTGGCCATGCCTTTGCCAGATACTTGGTGGGCACGACTCGTGCAAAAACCACTTTGGTTAGGTACGGTGATTGTGGTTTTGCTTGGATTGATCGGCTCAGCAATTGGTTTTTCCATTTGGCAAACGCGTAGAAGTGAGAAACTTGACTGATTTCGCGGGGACACCCAAATTGTTGGGGCCTGTAGACGCCCATTTTTATCGACTCCTGTGGCAACCCGCTGCGGTGATGCATATATCTTGGTGGCACACCTTGGGGCTTGATGCGTTGCGGTCGGTTTATCAGACTACGCCACGCGCTCGCCGCTGTATCGATCGCTCGATCATGCAGCGTCGCGCTCTCTCTACACGCCCTATCTCCTTAGCTAGTGCAGGTAAGTTGACTCCGGTTGAGCAAAAAATAGTAAGTTTTGCAGAAAAATTACCGGTTTTGATCCCTGCTTTAGGA
The DNA here is from genome assembly GCA_031963045.1 of Mycoavidus cysteinexigens. Taxonomy (GTDB): domain Bacteria; phylum Pseudomonadota; class Gammaproteobacteria; order Burkholderiales; family Burkholderiaceae; genus JASSUD01. The sequence continues at coordinate 202,125 of JASSUK010000032.1, read as the reverse complement.
TTATTGCGTTTAGGGCGTGCTGAGTATTGGATGTTGCGCAATTACCGTGAGGCTTTACCGCAACTCAACTCTGTGAAGCGTGCGCAGCTCAATGTTTTGGCAGCACCACTCATGACTTCGTCTGTTCCAGAGCATTTTCGTCTGGAACTCCCATTGCTGGACCCGGAGCATTTGGCCCAACAAGCCACTGCTCATGGTGCTGCAGTGCTAGTACATGCGTTACAAAAGCGTCCTCTTTTGGGGGCGTTAGAAGTGTTATTTGAGCCTTCTCTCTTTGAACAAAGTCCTGTCATTGATGAGCCCGTAGCTTCATTTGGCTTAAATCTGTTGTTTCGACTTGCACGCTTTTTGTAGAGCATCACGCTGCATTTATTGCTAGCAAATGGTGTGTTCTCTTCAATCCTATTGCGTGTTTTTTCCTTTTTTTGTGACTGTGTGATGAATCCTTTTAGCGTGCGCATTGAAATGCTCGAAGGGCCGGCTCCTGAAGGTGCTGTGCTCAAAACTGCTGCAGTTAGCTTACGCCAAGAAACAAAAAAATGGGCGGAGCAAGCCTCTACACAAGCCATTAAGGTCTTAAAACAAGCGCAGCAAAAAGCCAAAAGCATCCAGGAGGCAGCGGCACAAGTTGGCGCGCTTCAAAAAGCACAAGCGATTGAAGATATCCGTATACAAACACGTGATGCAACGCTAGAAGAAGCGTTGCAGTGGTTAGTCGAAGAGCAGGCCCTAGAGGCTCGTATTGTGGAAGGTGTCGAGTCACGCATGCGTGAGATGATGGCAACGGTGCTAGAGGAATGGTTGGATGATCAAGACGAACTCAATCAATTGGCACGTCGCCTAACGTCGCTCGCAGCCGCTCGGGTACGTCAACATCCTTATAAACTTCGTTTGCATCCTGAGGCCTGTGAAACCCTACAAGCACGTTATGAGGGAAAATCTCCATTTGAACGTGCTCAGTGGGTGCCTGACGCTACGCTAGAAACGCGCCAAGCAGTATTTGAGGATGCATTTTTGCGCGTTGAATTTGATTTGGCCTTGCATTGGAGCAAAGTAATGAATGCTCTGCGCACGATGCAAATAGATGCTGCTCAAGAGGATTCGGATGTCTAGTCCGCTAATCACGGTACCTGCTACAGGGCCTGGGAGTGTGGGTCCTCATGACCCTAAAGATACGTCTCGTTACGGAAATAATAAGTTAGCGATGCCTTCCGCTATGCGTGCTGCACAAGCAGAGCTTAGGGGGTTGAATGACACTGAAGAGGCATCACTTTTAGAAGGTTTTTCTTCTTGGTTGCGCCGTAGTGGAAGAGCGCGTGGCGACGGCGTGATGTCCCTCGAAACGCCAGCTGAAAGCGCGAGTGAGTATCTAGAAGGGCTCTTAAAGAGCTTGGGCGACTCAGATTTTTCTTCCTTAGAGGCGCTTCTACAGCGCTTTCCAGGTCTTGAGAAATCTTCCAACCCACTTGCCCACCTTTTATCCAATGGCTTAAAACCAGGCCAAGCCGCTTTACTATTGGCCGCCTTAGTGGGCGGGTTTGAAGATGCGCGCTGGCAGAAATTGCGAGAGAAATTTAAAAGCCGTCGTGGCCCACTCAAAAAAGCATTAGATGCCTATTTAAGGGAAAATGGCAGCGTCGTTGGCGTGAGTCTCTTTTCTTTTTTAGAGTTTGGTGATGATGAAGAACAGCAAGAAGGCCTAAAGAGCCTGTATCGCTATGCTTCGGATTCCTGCCGCACGATGGCGGACTTATTTAAGTATTTAATGGAGTTGGAAGATCGCGAAGCCAAATTGCGCGCAGTATTGCGCGCTATTGCTCTGGAACTCTCTAGTATAGAGAGCCCACTAAGCAAAGAGCAGGCACGACTTATCTCCATTATTAAAGACATGCAGCGCGTGTTGATTCTATTTGGACTCAATGCAACGTGCGAAGAAACTGCAAAGCAATTAGAAACCTTAGGTAGCCGCACCCCCACTTCGGATGATGTATTGCGCGAACTCATCACCACCGCCGAGCTCGCTTGGGTGGAGGCAGATTGGTTGGAAGGGCGCCTTGCTATGCTTTTTGGTACTGGGAAAATAGAGGAAAAACTCGTTTGCGCACGTGAATTTAAAACCCTATGGAAGAAAATGCCTTCGGCTTTTTTTGATGATCAAGAAAAGCGAAAAGAAGTTTTAAATGCATTTGATGCACTTTTGCAGATGTTAGAAAAGCAGGAAAATGAGAGCCTATGAATTCGACGGCTTGGCATCATTTTGATGAGTTTCTTCGCCTTCTTAACATGCCCGTATGGCGAACCGAAGTAGCAGCCGAGTGGCATGATGAAACGAGTCGGTTTGTGCTGGAGCTGCATGAGAAGTATTTTTTACTTTCCATCATGGTGAGCTTGCCGCCGGGCGATGGGGAAAGAGTGCTTCGAATTTTATATAAGCGTGCAGCGCCTCAACGGTTTATGGGCTTGCCTGTTCGAGTATATAAAAATCAAGATTGCATTATGGGAGCCATTGCGGTTCCCAAAGAGCTCGCTACTGCAGAACGGTTGATGAAATTGCATCATGCGTTAAGTCGTATGTTTGATTTAACTACACTCTAAAGATTCAATCCCACACCACTCGTAAGAACCAAAAAATTTGAAAGAGAACGCATGAAAAGATTGAACGCCTTTTTGATGGCGGCGTCGCAGCGCCAGGATATTGTGTTGGTTGCCATTATGATGGCAGCCGTATTCATGATGATCCTGCCATTGCCAACGGTCCTGGTCGACATGTTGATCGCCCTCAATATCATGCTCTCGATCATGATTTTGACCATTGCGATTTATGTACGAAATCCGCTGGACTTTCTCGTATTTCCTTCTCTGCTACTGATTACTACGCTCTATCGTTTAGCGTTAACTATCACCACGAGTCGTTTGATTTTACTGCAAGCTGATGCCGGTGAAATTGTGTACACCTTCGGGAATTTCGTGGTGGGCGGTAATGTGGCGGTGGGGATTATTATCTTTACGATCATCACTATCGTGCAGTTCATCGTGATTACAAAGGGTGCTGAGCGGGTTGCCGAAGTGACAGCTCGTTTTACCTTAGATGGTATGCCTGGTAAGCAGATGAGTATCGATGGAGATATGCGTGCCAATGCCATAACGGTGGAAGAGGCGAAAATCATGCGCGAGCTCTTGCAAAAAGAGAGCCGTTTGTATGGAGCCATGGATGGCGCAATGAAATTCGTCAAGGGTGACGCCATTGCTAGCATGATCGTTGTGTTGGTCAATATCGTAGGTGGAATCGCGATCGGTATGCTGCAGCGCAATATGAGCGTGGGTGAGGCATTGACGACCTATGCCGTGCTGTCTGTTGGAGATGGACTCATTGCCCAAATTCCAGCCCTTTTGATCTCGATCACCGCTGGTTTGATCGTGACACGTATTCCTGGCGAAGCAACACAAAATCTGGCTGAACAGATGGTCGAAGAAATCAGCCGGCAACCTTGGGTGCTGCTGATAAGTGGTTTGGTATTGACCATTTTCGCCCTAATTCCTGGCTTTCCCATGTTAATTTTTGGTGGGTTAGCCTTGTTTACTTTTATTGCAGGGTTTTATGTACTGAAGCGTAAACGCTCAAAAGTACAGGTTGACAGCGGCAAAGTCCGTACAACCAAACAAGCATTAGTCTCCTCCTTACCCTGCCCTCTAACCGTGCGCATTGGACCTAGTACAGTAGATAGGGCAAGCCTCAATGCAGCGCTGATTGCATTTTGCAACAAAAAATTCGAAGAGCTGGGTTTGCAGATTTCTGTGCCGCGTATTATTGATTCCCTGGAACTGCCTCCTAATAAAGTAGAAATTGATTTGTATGTAGTGCCCGTAGTTTCCTTATTTTTATCAGAAGACCGTGGGTTTGCATGGCGCTCAATGCAAACCATTAAAAATGCACTTGCATCGGACCACGATGATGTACATGCCCTACCGGATCCTGATCTAGAAGATGAATTCTTTGCAAACACCCAAAATCGGGATGTCTGGGCAGCAGAGGCGCAAGATATTAATTGGGATGATATGCAAGAATCCCGATTGCAATGGGGTCTGCAATTGTCGTGGCTTACGCCAGAACAACAAGCGTATCTCGAGCGATTGGGTGTTCCTGTATATACGGAAGAAGCACGTATTGTAGAGTTGCTAGACGCGGTAGTAGAGCGTTATGCAGAAGACTTTATCGGCGTTCAAGAAGCCCGTGTTTTACTGGACGCAGCAGAGAGCGCTTACCCTGAGTTAGCCCGTGAATTATTGCGTTCGGTATCCATACCTAAAATATCTGAGATACTGCAGCGCTTGGTTATGGAGAAGGTATCGATTCGTGATCTGCGTCTTGTATTTGAGGCATTGATCGACTGGTCTTCTAAAGAAAAAGAAGTGGTGTTGTTAACCGAATACATCCGCATCTCCTTGCGCCGGCAAATTTGCCATCGCTTTAGTGGAAGCGAACGTCATATTGATGCTATTTTGATCGGTGAGCGTATCGAAGGCATGATACGAGAGTCTATTCGCGAAACTTCTGTCGGCACCTATTCTGCGCTAGAAGCAGACAAAACCGCGAGAATTCTGAATTTAATCCGCTCGCGTCTACAGAGTGTGGATATTGGAACGAATCCCGTTTTACTGACCTCGATGGATGTGCGACGGTATGTACGTAAAATGATTGAGCGGGATTTTTACAAACTGTCTGTGTTGTCTACACAAGAAATGATGGAAGATGTCGAAGTTAGAATCTTAGGTAATGTCGAATGGTTCGATGATGGATCTTCCTATGCGTAAAGCAGATTTTGATCAAGTTGCTCAAAAACTCGATAAACGCCTCAAAGGCATGTCTTATCATCTCTCTACACATGCCTCTACAGCGCATAGCGTGCGCACTATTGGCCGTGTAGAAAGTGTAGGTCCCACGGTTCTAAAAGCATGCTTGCCTGGCGTACAGTTGGGAGAGCTATGCAATGTGCGCTTGAACAATACAGAAAAAGTTATTCGAGCAGAAGTGATTGGCATAGACCGTGACACGGCTATTCTGTCTCCTTTTGAGGAACCGCTAGGTATTGCCAGTGGTGCAGAAGTCGAACGTATTGGGCGGCGGCTTGAAATTGAATTGGGCGATCATCTGATCGGAGCAGTGCTCGATGGATTTGGTCGGATAGTACGCGCTGCAGGAGCGTCCGATTTAAAAACGGATTCAAACGCAGATGCCGATAGTGAAGCTACAAACCAGCCCTATACAACGACTGGCGCAACAGAATTGCGCGCGATTAGCGTGTCTCCACCTCCTGCATTAAGCCGTCCATTGGTCAGCGAACCTTTGCCTTTAGGTATTAGGGCCATCGATGGCCTTCTAACCTGTGGAAAAGGACAGCGTGTAGGTATTTTTGCAGCAGCAGGGGTAGGTAAAAGTACCCTGCTGGGCATGATGATGCAGGGTAATTTGGCAGATGTAGTCGTATTGGCTTTAGTGGGCGAACGAGGCCGTGAGGTGCGTGAATTCATCGACAGGATATTTGATGAGAAAATGCGTAGCCGCACCGTGATCGTCGTTGCGACTTCAGACCGTCCGGCGCTCGAACGATATAAAGCAGCCTATGTTGCTACAACGATTGCTGAATATTTTCGAGACCAAGGTAAGAGTGTATTGCTTTTAGTGGATTCAGTAACACGGTATGCGCGTGCTGCGCGCCAACTGGGAATCGCTGCCGGAGAGCCCATGGCCGCTAACGGGTACCCGCCAAGCGTTTTTGCTTCTTTGCCCCGTTTACTAGAACGTGCAGGCCCTGCTTCTTGCGGCGTCATTACCGGGATCTATACCGTACTGGTCGAGAGCGACAATATGAATGAACCCGTCGCGGATGAGGTACGCTCTATTTTGGACGGCCACATTGTTTTATCCAGAGCACTCGCTGAACGTAATCACTACCCTGCAATCGATATTTTGCGCAGTGTAAGTCGTGTAATGCCGCATGTAGCGCCCGAGGAGCATAAGCAATATGCGGGTAAGATGCGGCGATTGATGGCACGATATGACGATATTGATTTGTTGGTGCGCGTAGGAGAGTATCAGCGCGGTCATGATGATGAGGCAGATGAAGCATTGGATAAGCGTGCACAAATCATGCGTTTTCTATGTCAAAGTGCGGCGGAGCCCATGACTTTAAGTGAGACGCAATCCGCTCTGCAAGAGGTCGTAGAGGGAGAAGGGTAAAGAGTGTGGGATCGCTTAATCACCATAAAAAAACATAGGGAAACGCGTCTACGCCGTGATATTTCCCAAACGCAAGAAGAGATTCGTCATTTAGTAGAGCAAGTTGCGCAACTTGAGGCCCAACGCGTTGAAGTAGTACGCACTTGGCGAGCGCGTAGCCAAGAGGAAAGTGTGCGACGTGAAGAAGAGCTGAATGATTTTCGTCGAGAATTGAGTGGATATGCCTCTGAAGATATCCGCCTTAAAAAAGAGCGTATGCGGGTGCGTACACATATTCTCGGCTTAAAACAGCGTATCCATGAATGGAATATCGAGTTGCGGCAATGCTTGATCAAGCAAGAAAAGCTGCGGCTCTTACAAGACGAAATGGGAGATTCGCATGTCATCAGCAGTTAATAACAATAATGTTGATATTAAAAAAGTCGCCCCCACTCAACCAGTGGGTACTTCCCCTCAGCAGCCGCCTAGCGCTGGCCTAGTGGATAAATTCAAAGAAGTGTTTAATAGAGAGAAAGGCGCGCGCGATAATCAAACCCGTCAAAAACTCGCTGACAAAAAAGAACGCGAGACGCCTACGACAGGCCTCTCTGGAACCGCTATTCCGTTGGGTATGTTTAATACGCCTTCTATTGGCGATAATGTATCGGGTCTATCCGGAACGGGATCTAACCCGATAGACGCAGCATTGCAAGCGATGGCCGATATCACGTATGCAGGAGCCCTTGTTTCGCGTAGTGAACATGTCGATGGTAGCTTGCATGTACGTGTGCAGAACGAGCAATTTGCAGGTGTTGAAATTATGGTTACGATGGCGACCAGCCAGGAAGAAAAAAAGCGGCTAGGTAATCAGATCCATATGCAGATTTGGTCTAAAAATGTAGAGCAGCATGCCGCTTTTACCGGCGCTAGCAAAAAATTGCAGGGCGCTAAATTTTCAGGTTGTGCATTAAATATTGATATTAAGCCCGTTTCCTAACTATGTCTGTTTCTGGCCATTCCTTTAACCTTTCTTCTGAAGCCTCTAGCGTGCCGACTTCTTCCAGGCTTTCTTCGGCCTTTGCCATGTTGCAACCCTCCTGTTCCCAAGCATCAGCTTGGCTACACCAAGTGGTAGGGTATGGTCGTTTTGGCGAATCTAATGAGGTGGTACTCAAGCTTTCTGCTGCCCCTGATTTTGAGCGTCCTCCTGTTTTGCATCGTATTGCGCTAACCCTTGAAGGCCAGCCTGTCTTTGCTTGGGTAGCGCAAGCAGCCTGGTTAGAATGGTTAGCCCCTATTTTGCCGGTACCCGATGCACAGTCATTAACAAGCGATTTACAAGAAGCTGCACTCAATTGGACGCTTGCGCCTTGGCTTGACTGGTGCGCACGCCATCATTTAGCCACGCCTAATGTAAGCACACAGGAAGTACTAAAAGAACCGATGGCTTTGGATACATCGACTCCGCTTACCTTATCGTTGATCTCTCAAGATGAGGAGCACCCTCGTTGCCTCACCCTCTATTTAGATGGTTTTTCAACAGACTGGCTCCATAGCTTAGCGCTTACCTTAGAAGCCGCAGCACCTGTTGCCGCTGGGAATATAGAAGGGTATGCGATGGCAGGTATCAGTAAGCTGAACATAGCCCAGGTGCAGGCTTTGGAGGTTGGTGATGTACTGATGTTTTGGTGGCAAGCGAGTCTAGAAGACGGGATGGTATGGCTGACATTTGCGCCTGCATCTAGTAACGGGTTTACCCGCGGTATAGTGCTTAGGCGCTCGGAAAAGGATCAATTTGAGGTGGAAAGCGTGATGGAAGATTATGAGGAAGAACAGGAAGGCGGTCCTTCCTTGGATACTGCCGCGAGCGAAGACAATGCCAAAGAGATGCGCGTGGTAGATGCCTTGCCGATAACGCTCACCTTTGAAATAGGACGTATGACACTTCCTCTTTCTGCACTTACCACGTTGCAAGTAGGGGATATGCTGGACGCGCAATTTAAAGCGTCTCCTGAAATTGGTATTCGTGCACAGGGACGACTCATTGCAGCTGGCAAATTGGTGCAGATAGGCGATACCCTAGGCGCAAAAATTACACGGCTTGTATCGTAGTGCATCCGTAGCAATACCTGAGTCCTGCCAGGTGCGAGTCTTCGCGAAAGTGTCTTATGCGCATTGAATAAAGCGCCTGCTCGCGGCGCAGTGGTCTTTCTTACGGTGTATTCACCCATTGGTCTTTCTATGGCTTTGATCGAAAATCCGCTACAACTTATTTTTATCTTATTTGTTTTATCGATATTGCCTGTTCTGGTGGTTCTGGGGACCTCGTTTTTAAAGCTGTCGATAGTGCTATCCCTGCTGCGTAATGCGATTGGTATTCAACAAGCCCCTCCCAATATGGCGCTCTATACGATTGCGCTCGTATTAACGGCGTACATCATGGCGCCCGTTGGTTTTGCAGTGAGCGATGCACTAAAAGTCCATCCGGTGAAATTTGATTCGCCTGAATCGATCTCTAAAGTGGATGACAGTGTGCTATCCCCTTATCGGGATTTTTTATATAAAAACACCCAACCTAAACAGATACGGTTTTTTGCAGATATTGGACAGCGCACCTGGCCTGAGCAATATAAAGACCGCCTTAAGGCCGATTCTTTGCTGGTGCTCATGCCTGCTTTTGCTATTAGTCAGCTTATTGAGGCATTTAAAATTGGGCTTTTGCTATTTTTGCCTTTTATTGCCATTGATTTGATTGTGTCGATTGTATTGCTTGCATTGGGCATGATGATGATGTCGCCTCTTACCATTGCATTGCCTTTCAAGATTCTTCTGTTTGTTCTCATGGGTGGCTGGGACAAACTGATCTCTCAACTTTTGTTGTCCTACTTATGAGCGACGCTATTTTGGTGCAAATGACAACCCAGCTTTTATGGATTGTTGTTATGCTGGCTTTGCCGATTGTATTAACCGTGGCCGTAGTGAGTCTGATAATAGGCTTGCTACAGGCACTCACACAGCTGCAGGATCAATCGCTGCAATTTATTTTCAAGCTCATCTCAGCCTCGTTAGCCATATTGGCAACGTACCATTGGATCTCGCTTGCCATGTTGCATTACAGCAATACCGCCTTTCAGTATATTGCGATGATGCGGCGCTAAAACTGTGAGGTTGGGCGGGTATTTCCTCGAGTGACTTCTTTTCTTTTTCTGCCTCTTTCTCTGTGCATGCTTCCCTTCAAACTCCATTAACAGCATGGATACCCCTGCTGCAGATGCTAGCCTTGTGCATGATGCGTCCGCTCGGGGTAATCCTTGTGCTGCCGATTGTGAATGCGCGTCTTCTCGGCGGCGTTTTAATACGCAATTCATTAGCGCTATTACTCGCTATTCCTACGATTCCTTATGCTATGGCATCGGTCTCGGCCTCCGTGACAACCGATATAAACCTGCTAGTGCTATGGGCAATAAGCGAAATGGCAGTGGGCCTCTATATAGGCTTTTTAGCGGCTATTCCTTTTTGGGCCATTGATGTTTCGGGTGCTTTGGTAGATATGGTGCGAGGAGCAGGCCTTGCGGAAGTTTTAAATCCCACATCGGGCGAAGAGGCGTCTTTATTTTCCTTGCTGTTTATGCAGCTGCTCGCAGCGATGTTTTTTGCGACAGGAGGATTCAACTTATTGCTAGAAGCCTTATATAACTCGTATTCGCTGCTTCCCATTGGAAAATCGCTCTCTTTTGATAGCGACACGGCCGCTTTTTTGGTGCAGCAATCGCACTTGGTTTTGGAGTTAGGTATTCGGTTTGCACTGCCAGCTATTGCCGTCATGGTTATGGTCGATGTAACACTGGGCTTAATTAATCGAGCCAGTGAGCAAATCGATGTATTTTTTCTGGCCATGCCTATTAAATCTCTCGGGGCATGTTTAGTTCTAGCGCTAGGTTTGCCACTGGCTTTAAGTATGCTAACCGATCGCTTCCGATTTATCGGCCCGCTGGTGGAGCGTTTGTTGCATGGCTGAGAAGACCGAAGAGCCGACCCAGAAAAAGCTACAGGATGCACGGGAAGAAGGGCAAGTTGTTAAGAGCGAGTTGATCACCAAGGGCGCTCAGCTCATAGCCATAACGCTTTGGCTATGGATGCAAGGTCCCAAACTGGTAACCGCACTGCAAGATACCTTTGGGCGAACCATCGATTATGTATTGCTGCCACTTAATCAGGCTCTATGGCGCGTGCTTACGCAGTGTATAGAGGTGCTGCTGCATTTCGTTGGATCACTGATTACAGTCGTATTTTTTATCACGGTGCTGTCGGGTGTGTTGCAAACAGGATTTTTATTTGCGCTTAAGAAATTGATCCCGAAAATGGATGCGCTCAATCCTATAAACAATATTAAAAATATTTTTTCAGTTAAAAAAATATACGGCCTCTTTCGCACCTTGCTGATGATTTGTTTATTGGCACTCGTGTTTTTTCACATTTTTCGCACCTATAGCCGCTCTTTCCTCTATTTACCAGCCTGCGGCGTAGATTGTGCTTTGCCACTCATTGGTCGTCTCGCAGCTTGGCTCTTTGTGTGCCTGATTGCGTTTTATATTGTTTTTGCAGGTATCGATTATTTTTTCGAGCGTTATCAGCTTAGAAAACAATTACGCATGTCTAAACATGATGTCCGCCAAGAATATAAAGACATAGAAAGTAACCCGGAAATGAAAGGGCGTATTCGAGGTTTGCATAATGAAATGCAACAAGAAGACACCGCTTCTCGAGTACAACAAGCCAGTGCCGTGGTACGTAATCCTACCCATCTGGCCGTTTGTCTATACTATGAGCCGGAAGAAACACCGCTGCCTATGGTGATTGAAAAAGGCGCTGGTCTTATGGCTGAAAAAATTATTCAGTTGGCAGAACGCTTTAAAATTCCCATCCTTGAAAATGTCCCTCTCGCACGGCGTTTGATGGCCGATACCAAAATTGGCGACTATATTCCCGAAGCGCTATTTGAGCCGGTGGCTGAAGTGCTGCGTATCGCAATGTTAGAGCGTGAAGAAACGCTTGAAGCAGAGGTAGAGGAAATAGAGGAGGTGGATAGTGCAGATGAAACATTGCCAGAAAAGGAAGAAGACATTCAAGCGTCTGAGGACCATCCAGATATAGATGCGGATGCACAAAGCACGGATGCCGAAGAAAAAGAAAGTGGAACTAATGCACACGGTGAAGGTTCTGCACCAGATGATTTAGCGAAATATCGTCATTTTTCAGATCGGGTATAGAGGATACGAAAATGAATGTACTTGAACTGTTTGCTTTGGGCGCCATTTGGGGTGCTTCTTTTTTATTTATGCGTATAGGTGCTCCAGAGTTTGGGCCCGTCCCACTTATTGCTGTACGTGTAGCAATTGGTGCATTGATCCTGCTGCCCGTACTTCGGCAAGCGGGTGCACTGAAACAAATCCGGCAATACGCCTGGCCGCTATGTATCGTAGGGGTGGCCAATTCTGCTATCCCATTTTCGCTTTTTGCGTTTTCTACGCTCTCCATGGGCGCAGGGTTTAGCTCCATTTTGAATGCCACCACCCCTCTATGGGGTGCCCTGATAGGCTATACATGGAAAAGTATCCCGTTAACGCGCGCGCAGGCTTGGGGCTTGCTTTTAGGAATAATAGGGGTCGTGCTTTTGGTATGGGGCAAACTGGCAGTGAGTACGCAGAATATGTGGCCTGCTATTACTGCTTCACTATGCGCAGCTGCACTGTATGGTTTTGCAGCTAATTATTTAAAGCATTCCATAGTTGGAGTGCCTTCCCGGGTAGTGGCATTTGGGAGCCAATTCTTTGCTGCGCTGGTTTTACTCCCCTTTGCCCTCTTCTTATGGCCCACGGAGCCGATTTCCTATAAAGCATGGCTATCAGTGCTAACTTTAGGGGTGTTATGCACGGGAATAGCCTATATTTTCTATTTCCGACTGGTTGGGCGTGCTGGCCCGGCTTATGCCATGTCTGTTACTTTTCTCGTTCCCGTTTTCGGCACCCTATGGAGCGCCTGCTTTTTGGGAGAACAGGTGACTTTATCGATGTTTTTCGATAGTTTGGTCATTTTTGCAGGCATAGCGTTGACTTCAGGCAAGCTGAAATTCGCCCTATCTCGGGCAAAAGCGCGTTTGTAAAGCATGAATTTGCGTGGTGGGAAGGGGATTTATTTTCAAGGAATAGGTATTTCGCCTTATCCACGCGCCCTGCTTTTTTAGGAAGAATCAAACTCCTTTCAACCCCAATGCATTGGGTGTTTACAGCAGGGAGTTTGAATCATGGGGTCGGAAACAACAGGAGTACCCCCTTTTCCCCAACATTGCCATCCTTTAGCCCACTCTGAGTACAGTGCATCTACCACGCGTTCCCCCTCTCTTATAGATTCTGATGTAACGCACCTCCCTTATTTTTACACTGAAGAAGCGCTAGTGCAGCAGTTTGAGAGGCTCAATGAAGCGCTCTCGCATTTAAATTCGGCATCCTCTTTTCGGCTTATGCATCAGATGCTCCAATCTGAGGGCGTTAGAAGGCTGTTAGTGCAATTTGGGAAAGTGGCAGGAATTTCTTCTTTAGAAAATTTAGACTTGCAGGACTCTGCGCAGGCTGTTGAGCAGAGCTTTTTGCTATCGGAAGAAGCCTATGCACTGGACGCACAAGAGACCTTAGCAAAATTTGGAACGATCTTTAGTGAAATAGCAGAAGTGCTTTCAGAGCTAAATAAAAAAGTTCCTTGCAAATGGTTTTTTAGCAAAGAAATGACAGCCATTCAGGCTAAAGCTAATGAGCTTGGCAAAATGTTCTGCGAGACGTTCGTGCTCGCTAAGGTGCCAGGTCCAAGCTCTTTTGTAGCGGTTGGGCTGGAAGATTGGTCTAACGAGTGGTCTAGATTGACCGAAGAAGAGAAAAAACAGTTTGTTTATAGACTAGAGAGCGTGGATCCTACGCTTGAAGCAGATATTCCTGCTCCCAAGCAAAGCCTTTTGGATTCAGTCCAGTTCCTCCACGCCGTATTATCTGCTGTTGCGCAAGAAGAGGCGGGTATCCCATCCGAATCTACACCGCTTATTAGCGATCAGGATACATCGACCGAAACCCCCTTCGAGATATTGATGGGAAAGGTTAAGAATTTTAGTGAAACTTTCCCCGTCTTTATACGTTCGCTTAAATCTATAGATTCTTTATTTGTAGTACTGCTTCCAACCATTGGTCTATGTGCTTGGCAAGGTTCTATTTTATATGCATCAGTAGTTGCTGCTGTCATTGTCCTTGCGAGAATAAGTATTTGGTTTCATACCCATCACTATGGGCCTAGATTGCAAGAAACCTCAGATAAGCTCGATGCAATGAGCAAATCCTTGAATGAATTTTTGGAGATGACTGTGTCAGGTGTGAATAGAGTAGGTAATAATATAGAGGTTGCTAGATTAAACGCGCAGCTGAGCGCTCAAAATAAAAAGTTAGACGATCTCTTCAATATGGTCAAAGCCATGCAAGAGACGCAGGTTGATGTAGTGAGAAGATTAAGTGTTAATCCTCAAAATAATCCAACTATTTCTTTTGTAGAAGCGGCGGCTAATCAATCAAATCAGCCAAATGAAAAAGCGCAAGAGGCATCGGGTAAGCAAAGCGATATGGCCTAATAGACCTGTGGTTGAGGGAGAAACCAACCCCTAACCACAGGTTTTTTCTTAGAGCGTGTCCTCAATTGCCCCAAAGGGCCCATCTTCGGGGTCGCGCGGTGCTCGGGATCCTCACTGTACTTAAGTACAGCTCCGGTCCCTCCGCTCCTGCTCCCCCCAAATATGAACCCTTTGGGGCAATTGAGGACACACTCTAGGGTGTGGGAGATTGGAGCGGTTCCTTGGACTTACTCCAAGGCGCTACTTTCGTTAAAAGTAGCATGCCTGGCACTGCGATGGCTGCACATATACAGAAAAAATATAACCATCCCGTGTACGCCACAATATAGCCCGTTAAGGAGTTTGCCACGGTGCGTGGTACCGCTGCTAAGCTAGTGAACAAAGCAAATTGTGTGGCGGTATAGCGACGGTCTGTAACGGTGGCTAAATAGGCGGTAAATGCAGTCATTCCTAAACCTACACTGAAGGTCTCTGCGCTCATCACGACGGCCAAGCCTACTAGATGGGCTCCTTGCATTGCTAGCCATATAAATCCAAAAATAGCCAACCACTGCGCCAAGCCAAAAATCCATAGGCCGCGTACGATTCCAATGCGCAGTAGCAGGATGCCGCCTGTGAGCCCTCCTAGTAAACTAGCCCAAAATCCTCCGAGCTTGGCTACGGTTCCAATTTCCGTTTTACTAAACCCTATATCCAGGAAAAAAGGCGTTGCCAGCGAGGTGGCCATGCTGTCGCCCAGTCGATATAAAAAGATAAAGGCTAAAATCCAGCACGCATTACTCCATCCCCCACGTGATATAAATTCACGAAAAGGCAGCACAACGGCGTCGCGCAAAGTTTTAGGGGGAGAGCCTTCCACGACAGGTTCGGAGCTGAGTAGCGTACACAGCAAACCCGGCAGCATAAATGCTGCGGTTATTGGAAATACCATAGACCATGGCAAATGGTCTGCCAAAATAAAAGATAAAGAGCCTGGCACAAGCGTTGCTGCTTTATACGCATTGACATAGATAGCTGCGCCTAAGCCTTGCTCTTCTTCACCAAGCTGTTCTCTACGCCAGGCGTCGAGCACGACATCTTGACTTGCGCTGCTAAATGCTAGACCCAGGGCCACGGTTACCACCGCCCACATGGCATAACTTGGAGACACTTGGCCAAGCGCTGCGATGCCAATCATGACTGCGATTTGTGTAACTAATGCCCACCCTCGCCGGCGCCCCGGGACCCACTTTACAAAACGTAAAGTAAAACGGTCCATCAGCGGTGCCCACAGAAATTTCCAGGTATAAGGAAATTGAATCAGTGCAAACAGCCCGATGGTTTTAATATCCACCCCTTCCGAGCTCAGCCAAGCCTGCACTAAATTGACGAGCACAAATAAAGGCAGGCCGGAGCTAAAACCTAATAAAATGCAGCGCAAAAAGCGGGCACTAAGATACGCACGGTATCGATGGGAAACCGTCATTAAATAGCCAAACTAAAAAGAAAAAGCGACACCATAATAGGCAGGGCGCTCAGGCGGTACTTGCTGTACTCTTAAAGTTACTTCGGGGCTTGCTTGCCATTAACTTTTTTCTACATGGTACACCGCGAGACTCGCACGCCAATTCCCACCCCATCGGATAATTTTTCCTTCGTGCAGCACTATGCGGTCTAGAATTTTGAGTCCGACTTCAGGTGCTAGCGCTTCAAAATCATCCACGGTGAGCACGCGTACATTGGGCGTGTTATGCCATTGATACGGCAAAGATTTTGATACAGGCATACGGCCTTTCAAAACGGCCAGGCGATGGGGCCAATATCCAAAATTGGGGAAAGACACAATACCTTTGCGCGCTACGCGCACCATCTCTCGTAAAATAGCTGTGGTGTGATGTATGGTTTGCAGCGTTTGTGACAGGATGGCTAAATCAAAACTCTGATCTTCAAAAAGTCGCAGTCCATTTTCCAAATCTTGCTGAACGACGTGCACCCCTTTCTCAATACAGCCCAATACGCCAGCATCTTGTAGCTCAATACCAAACCCTTTTACGCCAAACCTTCGATTTAACCAAGCTAATAGCGTTCCCTCTCCACATCCTAAATCTAGCACGCTAGAGCCTGCCTCTACCCAGCGTGCCATTTCTTTGAAATCAGCACGTGCAGCAAGGCCGTCAATCGGAGCAGAAGGGTGCGTAGGAAGTACGGTTGGGGTATCAGACATGGTCCGTCTCTTGTGCAATTTCTTGAGTAATACGTAAAAAATACGCACGTACTACACCGTGGTAACGGGAGTCCGTCAGTAAAAAGGCATCGTGCCCATGAGGCGCATCGATCTCGGCATACGATACTTGCCGCTTATGGTCGAGCAAAGCTTTCACCATTTCACGGGAGCGTGCGCTTGAGAAGCGCCAGTCTGTGGTAAAAGACACAATTAGATAGCTTGCTTGTGTATGCGCAAGTGCTGCGGTTAGGTCGCCCGCATAGTCACGTGCAGGGTCGAAGTAATCCAGTGCGCGGGTATTGAGTAAATAGGTATTGGCATCAAAGTAATTGGCAAATTTATCAGCCTGATAGCGCAGATAAGACTCTACTTCAAACTCTGCATCGAAACTAAATCGATAGGCCGTGTCTACGCTTGCGCGGCGCGACCTTCCGAATCGGGTTGCTAGATCATCGTTGGATAGATAGGTGATATGTCCAATCATGCGGGCCACCTGTAGCCCACACCGCGGTTTCGTCTGGTGAGCGTAGTAATTGCCACCATGGAAATCAGGGTCTGACAAAATAGCGCTGCGTGCAATTTCATTAAATGCAATATTTTGTGCGCTTAACTTGGGTGTAGAGGCAATAATCGCAGCGTGCCGCACCCGTTCTGGATACAACACAGTCCACGCAAGTGCTTGCATGCCTCCTAAGCTGCCGCCAATAACCGCTGCAAAGCATTCGATCTTAAAGTGATCTGCTACACGTGCTTGGGCATGCACCCAGTCTTCTACTGTAACAAACGGAAAAGCCGCTCCATAAGGTTGCCCTGTTTCTGGATTCGTACTCATGGGCCCTGTTGAGCCAAAACAGGATCCAAGATTATTGATTCCAATCACGAAAAAATGATTGGTGTCTACAGGTTTACCCGGACCTACCATATTGTCCCACCAACCTACTGTTGCAGGGTCTTCTTCGTAATATCCCGCAACATGGTGAGAAGCATTGAGCGCGTGGCAGACGAGGACGGCATTGGAACGCTTTTTATTGAGCGTGCCATAGGTCTCAGTGACTAAGTCATAGCCCGTTAAAAAGCCCCCGCTTTGTAATGCGAGGGGCTCGCTGAAGTGCAAAGTATGCGGGCGCACAGCCCCGACGGATGCATTTGTCATCGAATATTTGAAAATCCGTTTAAGATAGTTCCTGCATTTTTGTGTAAATTATTGCGATGCCTGCAAAGCTAGGAAAAGCAGTTTACGATCGAGCTTATATTTACTGACTGATGTTACGCATGTTATAGAACGGCGAGTTGTTGATAGACAGAGCGCAAAGATTAAAAGTGGGTGATATGCATGTTGGGGTTCGTACTTAACCCCAACCTACTGTCCTTTGCTTTTTTTGTGGTTGGTAGAATGTGGTGAATCCTTTGTACATAGCCATTTCGGTAGGTTGGGGTTAAGTACGAACCCCAACATGCGCACCACAGTTTTTTAAATACCTGCGTAACATCAGTTATTAAGTGTAGTACCTCACATACATAGCAAACTAAAACTATTTTTATGCACGCTTCTCGGCCACGGCAGCTTTTACTGGATTTCAACCTTCCATCCCTCGCTACTTTCGACCATTTTATAGTGGGCGATAATGCGGAGCTTTTGGCGCACTTACATGCCCTTAGCGCTCCTTGGGACAAGCGATTGCTCGAGCAATCTAAAAAGGAAGAGGCTCCAATAGAGCAGACTACTGTGCCAAAAATAGGTAGTCATCCCGAGCAAAGCAGTCTGACTTTTCATGAGCGTACAGTATACCTGTGGGGCGATAGAGGCACGGGGCGTTCCCATTTGCTTCAGGCTTTAAGTCAGCACACTGCGCCGCAGACCGTACGCTTTTTGACACCGAAAAACAGTGTAGCCAATTTTAATTTTGATCCAGAGGTCGTGTTGTATGCGTTAGACGACTGCCATCAATTTTCACAAGAGCAGCAAATCGCGGCTTTTCATCTATTTAACCAGTTTCAAGCGCAACAAACGCATCAGCCCCACTTAGACGGTGCTTTTATCACAACGGGTGATGCTCCGCCCGCAGCATTATGTGTTCGAGATGATTTGCGCACCCGTTTGGCATGGGGACGCGTCTTCCAAGTCCTACCGATTTGCGACACAGATAAGATAGCTGCACTAAAACAAGCGGCGCAGGCTCGAGGATTTGATCTGGCCGAAGAAGTCTGTACCTATTTATTAGTGCATTTTAGGCGCGATATGCCCAATCTTATGGGGATTTTCAACGCACTCGAGCGATTTTCACGCGAAGAAAACCGCATGATCACCCGGCCTTTATTGCGCACTTTTTTAGAGCAATCCAAAGACCATTTACCCGTCAGTTTGGATGAAGAATCATGATATCTGCTGGCACATCAACCCCTACCACTTTAGCTTTATTTGATCTAGACCACACCTTGCTTCCCCTCGATAGCGACTATGAATGGGGGCGTTTTATGGTGCGTTTAGGTCTTGTTGATGAGGTGTCTTTTAGTGAAACGAATGAACGTTTCTATAAAGATTATCAAGCAGGCTGCTTGGATATTTATGCCTATTTACGGTATGCATTAGCCCCGCTCGCACGCCACTCCCGCGAGCAGCTCAACGCATGGCACCAAGAATTTATGCACACGGTAATTCGGCCTGTTATTCAGCCCGTCGCGCGCGAACTTATTGCCCATCACGAAGGGCAAGGCGCACTATGCTGCATCGTAACGGCGACTAACCGTTTTGTCACAGGCCCCATTGCTGCTGAGTTTGGTGTGCCTCATCTCATTGCCCCTTTGCCCGCTACGCTGGGCGATGACCCTTTTGCGGCCTATACCGGAGAGGTTCAGGGCATACCCAGCTATCGAGAAGGAAAAATAAGCTGCACTACAGCTTGGCTTAAAGCACTGCAAAAAGACTGGACCAGTTTCACAGAAACGTATTTTTATAGCGATTCGCTAAACGATCTGCCTTTGCTAGAACATGTGACACACCCTATCGCCACTAACCCAGATGCAGTACTCCGTGCACATGCCCTTGCAAAAAATTGGCCCATCCTAGATCTGTTTTAAATGGCCGGTAGGTTGGGGTTAAGCACGAACCCCAACATGCGCACCGCTGACTTTTGATTTTTGCTTTTGAGCGGTTGTAAGCTGGTCATCAAAGACGCCGTGGCCTGCATGTTGGGGTTCTTTCGTCACCACCAACCTACGCCGTTTTCTACCTCTGCTGCTGCTTGTAGCAGTGCGCGTGCTTTCGCTTCCGTTTCTTCCCATTCCGCCTCAGGATTTGAATCTGCCACAATGCCCGCTGCTGCCTGAACGTAAAGATTACCTTTAAAAATCAGCCCAGTTCGAATGGCAATTGCTAAATCCATTTCCCCTGAAAAAGACAGATACCCTACCGCTCCTCCGTACAAACCACGTTTCACAGGCTCAAGCGCGTCAATAAGTTCCATTGCGCGCACTTTAGGAGCGCCTGATAAGGTGCCTGCAGGAAAGACCGCACGCAAAATATCCAAATGACTCAGTCCGGGCTTTAAAACCCCTTCTACTGCGCTAACGATGTGCTGTACGTGAGAATATTTCTCAATTGCCATCATATCTGCAACCTGGACCGTGCCCGTTTGCGCAATGCGCCCAATATCATTGCGTGCGAGATCGATAAGCATTACATGCTCAGCGCGCTCTTTCGGGTCGCTCAATAACTTAGCTGCTAGCTCTGCATCTTGCTCTGGTGTGGCTCCTCGCTTGCGGGTCCCTGCTAGCGGACGAATAGTCACAATGCTTTCGTCACCACGCGCTTCTTGCCGGACCAATATTTCTGGGGAAGCGCCCACCACCTGTACATCGCCAAAATCATAAAAATACATATAAGGCGACGGATTGATCGAGCGCAGCGCACGGTAAAGTGAGAGCGGGGCATAGGGGTAAGGTTTGACCAAACGCTGGCTGATTTGCACCTGCATCAGCTCCCCTGCCGCAATTGCTTCTTTTGCTTGTGCAACTGCTTCTAAATAAGCGGTCTTCGGAAATTCGCGTTGTATCTGCGCAGGTGTAGTGGTTTTTAACGGGGCATCGGGTCTGTGTACCGGTGCGTTTAGCCGCGCATGTAAAGTGGCTAGCCTTGCTTGTGCTTGCGCATAGGCATGGGGCTTAGAGGGGTCGGCATACACGATTAAATACAGCATGCCTGATAAATTATCGATAACAGCGACTTCTTCTGTTAATAGCAGCTGAATATCAGGCAACCCCAATGGATCAGGAGGGGTATGTGTGAGCTTTTTCTTTTCAATACACCGCACGGCGTCGTAGCCAAAATACCCGGCTAAGCCACCACAAAAGCGAGGCAGGCCTTTGCAAGGTGCAACGGTAAAGCGCTTTTGAAAACCTTCAATAAATTCCAGCGCATCCCCTTCATGCGTTTCAATGCAGTCTTCTCCATTCCATACCTCGCAGTGCTGACCACTTGCTCGTAAGCGCGTTTGTGCAGGTAGGCCAATAAAGGAATATCGGCCAACGCGTTCCCCTTGAACGACCGACTCCAGTAAAAAGGAGTAGGCCTCTGGCCGTGTATTGGGCGCAGAACCTGATGGAGCCTGGCTTTGATGTTGATTTTGCGTGAGTTTGAGATACAGCGACAAAGGTGTGTCGAGATCCGCCAATGTGCGATGCACAAGAGGAATACGGTTGTATCCCGCGTCAGTTAACGCTTGAAATTCGAGCTCGGAGATCAATGGAAACAAGCAATGAAAAGAGGTGGAAAGAAAATTAAACCGTTTGCTGTAATGATGTGCGTAATGCTTGTATAGCTACTGCATAATCAGGCTGCCCAAAAATAGCAGACCCTGCTACAAAAGTATCTGCCCCTGCTTCAGCGATTTGCGCAATATTGCTAGGCTGTACCCCTCCATCTACTTGTAACCGGATAGTGCGGCCTGTTTTTTCTGCATAGGCATCTAAACGTGCGCGTGCTGAGCGTACTTTGCTAAGTGCAGAGTGAATAAATGTCTGACCACCAAAACCCGGATTCACGGACATGATCAAAATCATATCTACACGATCCATCACATGTTCTAGGTAATGTAGAGGGGTTGCCGGGTTAAATGCGAGCCCAGCTTGGCAGCCTTGATCGCGTATCAGTGTCAGAGTGCGATCTATATGGTCGGAGCTTTCCGGATGAATGGTAATTATCTGCGCGCCTGCTTTAGCAAATTCTGGTATCAATCGGTCAGCAGGCCTGACCATTAAGTGCACATCCATAGGCACACTGGTGTGTTCGCGCAGCGAAGCGCACACCATGGGGCCGAAAGTTAAATTGGGTACGTAATGATTATCCATCACATCTAGATGCAGCCAGTCTGCTCCGGCATCAATAACACTACGCACTTCTTCGCCTAAGCGAGAAAAGTCGGCACTGAGCAGGCTTGGAGCTATGGTATAGGACATGATTAGAACCAATAGATAAGTGAGAGGGGGTCGGAAAAATATATTGTACCTGTTAGGGCGTGCCCTCAATTGCCCTAGGTTTACAGCGATACCCAATATAGTTTTTCAGATTCTGTGTCGTTTATAAATAGGCTTATACGATTTTATAGCAGATAAAATAAACGTTTTTTAGCGCAAACTTACCAATTCCCTAAGGAAGGCATGTATTTTCTCAGAACCCGTCTACGATTTCTTAAAAAATCTGCTAGCTGCGCTGCCGCTGTACAGAGAAATTTTCTTTATAAAAAGAGCCTCCATTTACGTCATGGATTGAGCGCTCTGAAAGCCATTTTGGTAAATAAAGGGCCTGCCATTAAATATATAGGTATAGGGCTGTGCATCAGCTTTTTAGCTTCTTGTGCGCAATCGCCGCAAACCCCTTCTTCACGTTTGCCTGCCAATACAAACTTCGGTGCATCACCCAGCACATCCAACCAAAATGCGAATGCACAATCCTCTACAGGCCAAGCCTTCCCAACTAGAGTGGGATCTCCCTATCGATTAACACCAGTTAGTTGGTCGGAAGTAGAAGGCTGGCAAGAAGATTCTTTGAGCGGGGTGATGCAGGTTTTATATGTCAATTGCAAACGTGTATTAGAACCCTCCAAAGCCAATGTAACGCCCCAGTTAAACTGGCAACAAGTTTGTAGCAGAGCGCAGTCATTGAGCCTCCAAGGGGGTGAGCAAAATCTGATTGGGGTGCGTGCTTTTTTTGAGCAGAACTTCCTGCCTTTTCAGTTGTCTGGTGAGCAAGGCAATGTATACGGATTGGTAACGGGTTATTACGAACCGGTGCTGCGAGGTTCACGTACGCGGCGCGCACCCTATCTCCACGCCCTTTATCGCTGGCCTAGCCGTTACCCAGCAGGACAAAAATTACCTGCGCGCGCAGAACTTTTGCGCAGTGGGATGCTACAGGGCGAAGAGCTGGTATATGTCGATGATCCCATCGAAGCATTTTTTCTACAAATACAAGGCTCAGGCCGCATTGTGATGGAGGATGGCAGCACCATGCGTGTGGGGTATAACGGCACCAATGGCCAACCCTATCACTCTATTGGCCGTTGGTTAGTAGATCGAGGCGAAGTCACCCTATCGCAAACCTCTATACAAGGCTTGCGAAAATGGGCGCGCGCGCATCCAAAACGCGTAGACGGACTATTAGCTGTAAATCCGCGTTTTGTATTTTTTAAAGACGTGACTACACCTGCACCCTCTCTCCCATCCGTAGCAACTAGCGCAGAATTAGGCCAAGAACGTGTAATGGTCAACCTACCTGGTCCGATAGGCGCGCTTGGCGTGCCATTGACTCCAGAACGCTCCATCGCAGTGGATCCCAACGCCATCCCACTAGGGGCGCCCGTTTTCCTCTCCACCACACGCCCTGCAACGGATGAACCATTGCGGCGCTTGGTATTTGCGCAAGATGTGGGTGCAGCGATTCGTGGTGGCGTGCGTGCCGATTATTTCTGGGGTTTCGGTGATGAAGCAGGCGACATAGCCGGTCGTATGCGGCAACAGGGGCGGATGTGGCTTTTACTTCCAAAGCCTTAGGAATTGAGGACTCCCCCTAGAAAAATGCTGATTTAATTGCACTCCATAATCGACAGTTGTGTGAGACGCTTCTTGTATCGTGTGCGTTGCTGTGTTATTGATTTTCCTGTGTAAAAATTCTTAGGAAAATAAAGAGGTATCTGAGCGAAGGGCGTGTACTAAAAAGCATTATGCTTTGCGTAATCGTGCCCAGAAACCTCCCCTCTCACTCAGTGATGCGCATGAAGCCCAAGTTCACCTTATTCACCACCCGTACTGCCCAAGGCCTTTGGGGTATCGCTTTATCTGTGCTGTTAATTGGCATAGCCGTGCTTTGGAGTTTTAGGCCATCTATCGATGCTTTGCCTTCCAAGGCATTGATGGCGGGCTCCATGCTGTCGGATTTTTTGCCGCCTGAGCAAGCTTTTCGTGTGCGTTTTCAGGAAAAATTGGGCCAGGTCGACCTGCTTTTGGACATTGCTCCAGGTTATGCGCTGTATGCAGAGCGCCTGAAGGTGGCCGTTGAAAAAGGCAATGCTCAGCTGGGTCCGCTACGCCTGCCGGTTGCACAAGTAAAATGGGATGCAAATTTACAAAAAAATGTGCAGGTATATCGGCAAAAGCAAACGGTAGCTATTCCTGTATCTTTTCCTGTTCGCGATGCGAATCAAGCATCTGAACGCCCTAGGCCGAAGCCTTTTGTTCTGGCAGTAACGCTGCAAGGGTGTGCAGATACGGGCTTATGTTATGCGCCCATCACATACCGCCAGCGCATTACAAATACCACGATCACTTCCCCCGTATTGCCCCCTCCATCCTTCACACTGCAGGCAGCATGGTCAGGTCTTACCGATTCACAAGCTGCCCTCACAGCATTGCATAAGTTGGATGCAAAACGTAATGCTCCTGAATGGCTATACGGGCTTACCCCTTTAGCCTTTTTTGCACTCTTCTTCTTTTTTGGCGTGGCATTAAGTGTGCTACCTTGTTCCTGGCCCATGATTCCCATTGTGTCTGCTTTGATATTGCAGGCTAATGCGCATTCTGAGAAGCACCGCTTTGTACTAGCTAAAGACGAACCGCCATCTCAAAAGCCGCTTGCTACTTTTTCATGGCGGCGTGGATTGCGCCTTTCATTGCTCTATGTATTGGGTATGGCCAGCACCTATGCGCTATTTGGCGTAATAGCAGCGCTTGCAGGCCAGCGTTTTGGCGCGAGTATGGGGCATCCATGGGTGCAGGCTAGTTTTGCAGCAGTCATTTTTATTATGGCGATAATGTTGCTACGCGGTCGTGGGTTTGCTTTTTCTCTTATAAGGCGTGTGGCACCTAGTTTAGGCTTGAGCGCACAAGGCCGATCCAGCCTCGCTTTTATTATGGGTGCGTTGTCTGCATTAACGTTGAGCCCCTGCATGAGCCCTCCTCTATTTGGAGTGCTCGCATTTATTGGGCAAACAGGACATATTGGGGTTGGAGCACTTGCTTTGTTTGCGCTTGGCATGGGTCTGGGGCTTCCACTCATCGCCATGGGAGTAGGCCTAAGTGCCTATCTGCCCCGATCAGGCGTGTGGATGCGTTATGTACAGCAAGCCATTGCTATCGTGCTATTAGGTGTGGCCTTGTATTTAGCCCTGCCAGTAGGAATAACCTTGCTACACGCTGCTGGCTGGCAACAAAAGGTGTCCAAACTCCCAGATGGAGCGGGTCAGTTGACTTCTAATACAGATTTGGTATTTCACCCTGTACATACACAGGCCGAACTCAACGCTGCTGTGCGCTCGAGCCAAAAAATATCTGTGCTAAAAGTCTATGCGGACAATTGCTCAGCTTGCAGCAAAATTGAGCGTGTAACCCTGGCGGCAACAGAAGTCCGTGCGCATTTACAAGCCTTTAATATATTGCACCTAAATGTGAGTACAAATACTCCTGCTATTGCGGAGCTGCTTAAACATTTTGGCTTATATGGCCCTCCTGCTTTTCTTTTTTTTGATGCAAACGGCAATGAAATAATCGCTTTACGCCGCGTGGGATATATATCGCCTCAAGCTCTGTTACAGATTCTAAAACCTCTCCTTGAATTGTAGGTTGGTGGTGACAAAGAAACCCCAACATGCAGGCCACGGCATCCTTGAAGACCAGCTTATAAACGCTCAAAACCAAAGATTAAAAGCCTGTGGTGCGCATGTTGGGGTTCGTGCCTCACCACCAACCTACCGAATTTAAACCGATTTTTAAGTGTATCAATATGTCTAAACCCAGCGTGGTGGTTGGAATGTCTGGCGGGGTAGATTCCTCGGTCACGGCTTGGCTGCTCAAGCAGCAAGGCTATGAGGTCATCGGCCTGTTTATGAAAAACTGGGAAGACGATGATGAAGAAAGCGATGGTACTTCCGAGGGATATTGCTCTGCGCGTCAAGACTGGTTAGACGTGGTATCGGTTGCCGATAAAATCGGTATCGATGTAGAGGTAGTAAACTTTGCACAAGAGTATAAAGAGCGCGTTTTCGAAGAATTTTTATCGGAGTACTCAGCGGGGCGTACACCTAACCCTGATGTACTGTGCAATGCAGAGATTAAATTCAAAGCTTTTCTAGAACATGCTCTACATTTAAAAGGCGGTAGTGATGATAAAAACCCGCTTTTGACGACGACCCATACCAAAATAGCAACAGGCCACTATGCCCGTTTGCGTGAAACGGCTGAAGGCAAAATGGAATTGCTCAAAGCACAAGATGCCAGTAAAGATCAAAGCTACTTTTTACATCGCCTGACCCAATCGCAGTTGCAGCACACGCTCTTTCCATTGGGAGAGTTGACTAAAGTTCAAGTACGCGAGATTGCCACGCAAATTGGTTTACCCAATGCACGTAAAAAAGATTCCACAGGGATATGTTTTATCGGCGAACGCCCGTTTCGGGCATTTTTGCAGCGTTATTTACCTACAGAACCCGGTCCTATTAAAACGCTAGAAGGGCAAATACTCGGTGAACACATAGGCCTCTCGTTTTATACCTTAGGTCAACGTAAAGGTTTGGGAGTAGGAGGGCAACGCGAGCCTATAGGTAGGGGTTCGGGCCAAGAGCCCTCATCGCATGGCCAACCCTGGTTTGTCGCAGCAAAAGACTTGGCCAAAAACACGCTCTACGTAGTGCAAGGTCATCAACATCCAGCGCTGACTAGCCAGCGCTTGACCGCCCAACGAGCAAACTGGATAGCTGGCGAGCCTCCTAAATCCGCACAGTTGCATGCCAAAACACGTTACCGCCAAATGGATGCACCCTGTATGCTGTCCTCGATACAGGGTGAAATACCTACAGAGCAAACTGCATCTGCGCAATTTGCTTTGGATTTTAATACGCCTCAATGGGCCGTTACCCCCGGGCAGTCCGCCGTATTGTATGAAGGCGAAGTATGCCTAGGCGGGGGCATTATCCACTCTACTATATAACCCTCATGGGTTCGGGTGAGGTACAAACCTCACCCTACAAACACACTGCAAGCCCTGCGTGCATTTTTATCTCTCTTTCGAGTCTCCTTTCATGTCGCTATTTGATTTTTTTGTCTCCTGCCCTAGTGGGTTGGAATCTGTGTTGTCTGAGGAGTTAAATGAGATTGCAGCAGGTTTGTCGCCTCATGCGTCGGGTGCCTCCACTTCCAAAGCAGGCAACTCTTTTAGCCGTTTAAAAATAGGCCAAACCGTCTCTGGTGGCGTGCATTGCAAAGGGCGCTGGGAAGCTGCTATGCAGTTGAATCTGCACTCCCGTATAGCAAGTCGGGTATTACTCAAGCTGGGTGAGCAACCCTACGAGAGTGAGGAGGATATTTTTGACTTCGCACTTGCACAAGAATGGGAAGCTTGGTTTACACCGCAGCACACCTTGCGTGTGCATATGAGTGCCATAAGATCGCCATTACGCAGCTTAGACTTCGCCACTTTGCGGGTAAAAGATGCCGTATGCGATCGCTTTCGTGAAAAAACAGGGCAGCGCCCCAGCGTCAATACCTATGAACCCGATGTACGTATTTTCGTTTTTCTAAGCGACACCATCTGCACACTTTACCTCGATACCTCAGGAGATTCTCTATTTAAACGTGGCTGGCGCCTAGACAAAGGGGCCGCGCCTTTACGCGAAAATTTAGCCGCAGGAATTATACGACTCAGCGGCTGGAGGCCAGGAACCGCTCTATATGATCCTATGTGCGGTAGCGGCACCTTCCTCGCTGAAGCAGCACAAATGGCACTGAATCTCGCTCCTGGTGCACACCGCTCTTTTGGTTTTGAAAACCTAGCGCCTTTTGATGGATCAGCATGGCGCTCCATCAAAATTCCTGCACAAGAAGCGTATCGCAACATTATCAACAGGCCAGGTCGTGAGCTCGTAGAAAGTCTGGGTATTTCAGGTAGTGATATTTCTACAGAGATGCTAGCCATCACGCGCGCAAACCTCTCCCGAGCAGGCCTCCCTGCTTTGCCACTTACTGCGCTAGATGCAAGAAAAATAACCCCGCCTAGCACGACCCCAGGCATCATCGTAATGAACCCTCCCTATGGAGAGCGTATTGAAGTGCGTGGCGAACGTGCGTCTAATTCAGAAAGAGGCCGGCGAGAAGACCGATTTCGCCCCCAAGAGCAAAGCCCACACTACCGCACACGGTTATCCGAGCCTGCTGCTTTAGAAAATGCACAAGCTCCTGACGATTTTGAATTTTTCAAAGACTTGGGTGATGCACTTAAGCAGCGCTTCGCAGGCTGGCGCGCCTGCATTCTTACGCCAGACCGACGTTTACCTGGAAAATTGCGTTTAAGAGAAGCACTAAAAACCCCGCTTTTTAACGGCCCGCTAGAGTGCCGTTTATTTCGGTTTGATTTGATTGCGGGGTCTATGCGACGTAAAAATGATTGAATTGAATAGCAAAAAATATACAGGTACTTTTTCTGTAAAGTCATACCCTATTTTAAATTTATAAGACAGAGGTCTTACCGAAAAAATGTCGTACAGCGCTTACAATGGTTGATAAGTACTGCCCGACATTTTTTTTGGCAAGATGAATATCGGGTAGCTCTAATTTATCGACCATGCCAGAATTTTTTTCAGAAATAACTTCTGGCATAAAGCTTAGTTTTTTTTCATTCGACAATCGTTTTATGGTTTGTTTCTGTTTTTCTATTATTTGTTTGAGCTTTTCTGGGTCGTTTGTTATTCCATTTTCAAATAGCATGAGTATATAGTTAAATTTGGCTGTTTTAGTGTCTTCTAGTTTTTTAATTTCTTTTAAATAATCTACCAATTCTTTTAGTTCAAATGAATTTTTATTTTTCGATAAATTTTTTGTTATTTCTATGCTTTTTTCTGGTTCGCCTATTAATTCTCGAATCTCTTTAAGATATTTTATTGAATTTGTTTGTTCTGTGTATTGAGATTGAAATTTATTAAATTCTTCAACAGTCTTTGAAAGATTGTAGTCATTTTCTTTCATCATTGCAGAAAATATTTTTCTATCTTCTACATCTTGAGATTGAAATTTACCAAATTCTTCAACAGTCTTTGAAAGGTCGTAGTCATTTTCTTTCATCATTGCAGAAAATGTTTTTCTATCTTCTATATTTTGAGATTGAAATTTACCAAATTCTTCAACAGTCTTTGAAAGGTCGTAGTTATTTTCTTTCATCATTGCAGAAAATGTTTTTCTATCTTCTATATCTTGAGATTGAAATTTATTAAATTTTTCAACAGTCTTTGAAAGATTATTGCCATTTTCTTCCATCATTGCAGAAAATATTTTCTTATCCTCTGCGTTTGGTATGTCAGAGGAGTCGCTTCTATCCGTGTAGCAATTTAATGATTTAGGAATATGTCGAACGCGTCCTCCTAACTTAGGATCTCTCAAAACAGTTTCTTCTATCACAAAATTAAATACATACTGAGGAGAAACTTTTGAAGTATCTCCACCCGGAGGAGGTGTCGATAAATTTTTTAAATTACGGCTATTTTCTATATTACTTTTTTTGTCTGAGAATTCAGACTGAACAGGGCTTAGTTCTTTTTCAATACTGCGGCCAGGGCAGAAGCTTATACCGGTTGAATTTGACGATTTGCTGGTAGTTAATGGCGGAATAGGCAGAGAGACTGAGTCACGCAGACCCGATAGCCCATTTTTAAGTTTAGTTAAAGGCCCTGGGCTATTTTCACTCTTGGCCGAGAATACAGACTGAACAGGGCTTTTTCCTGATTTAATACTGCTGGCAAGGTTGTAGCTTACACCGGTTAAATTTGACGATTCGCTGGCAGTTGATGGTGGAGTAGGCAGAGAGATCGAGCCGCCCGGACTCGATAGCCTATTTTTAAATTTAGTGAAAAGCCCTGGGCTATTTTCATTTTTGTCCCAGAATTCAGAATAAACAGATTGTGACAATGTGCTGGTTGTTGAGGATGAAGTAAGCGAAGGGGCTGAGTGGCGCACTTTATTATTATTGGCAACAAGCCCTGAAATAAATAAGGAAAGTGATTTATAGTTTCTCATTTTTGCATTACTTCCACTCGTGTTTACGGCGGTTGTTAGCAATGACGCATTTCCATTTGATACCACCCCCATGCTCATTCTATTCCCCTTCTTGAGCCCTTATTAGACGCGCTACGCACAGCGATGTCATTTCATCTGGGTGTACATGGTTATCTATCTTTTACTGATTTTTCTAACCCTATATGTACACTTCCATTTGATTCATAGTGTTGCACTATTGAGAATTTCCTACATTTTAAAAACGAAACAGAGTTTGTTTTTGCGTAAAAATGCCAATAGAAATGGGTTTTTAAAGGGGGAGGTGGTGCGCTTTGGATTCAAACGCCATCACCGCCAAACCTTGCAAAACAAGGTGCGGGTGATAGGTGTGGGGGATAGTTAAGCGAGGAGCTACTTGTGGTGCTGCGCCTCCGCTTAATAAGCAGCGTAGAGGTGATGGTGTTTGTACAGAGACAGAGGGGGGAGGAATATTGAAATGCGCACAGACACTTTGCCACCCCCGCTCGATAAAACCAGCTTGAGCTAGCCATTGGCCTTCTTGTAGCGCAGTAACCGTATCGAGCGCAAAAAAAGAAGGTGGGAGGGGTGTTTCGGAGTTTGAAGCAGAAGGCTGGAGGGGAGGAAAAGTATGTGGATCAGGGAGCTGTGCCGCACTTTGTGTCAGCGCGTGTAATGCGCTGGCTGCGCCTGGCCCAATAAGGCCCCCGATAAATCTGCCGCTGGCATCCAGCGCTTCTAAAGTAGTTGCCGTACCCAGCGTAGCAATGAGCATGGCCTCTCCAGGGTAAGCCGCATGCGCACCGATCAAACTAGCCCAACGATCACTGCCTAACTGTTGGGGGCGATGATAGCCATTCGTTACACCGCACTGCTGTGCTTGCGCATGAATACGGTGTTGGGTAATTCCAGGCCAATATTGGTCTACCCATTGTGCAAGGCGCTGTGCGACTGCTTCTCCTGCAACATTGCTGATCCATACACTAGCAGGCTCAGGGAGATCACCCCAATTAGGGGCGTTAGAAAGCATATTATCAATGGGGGAAGGAAGTGCTTTAGATAGCGTATGAGCAAACACCCCTGCCGCAAAGAAAATCTCATCGCGGTCAGGCGAGTCGCGAAGCGCTATATGCAATGCTTCCAGCGTAAGACCAGGCCTAGTAAGCGCCCATTTAACTGCACTATTACCAGCATCGATCAATAAATAACATGTAGATGCAGAAGCAGGCATAAAGAAACAAGCGAAAAATGAAATTAAAAAAAGGCCTAAGCAATTTTTATTAATGTAGGTTGGCGGTGAGGCACGAACCCCAACATGCCTACCACCAACGTGTAATCATCGCTTTTAACATACATATGCAAGTTTTAGAATGGTAAGTTGGTGGTGACGAAGGAACCCCAACACGCACACCGCCGATTTATAAGCATCGCTCCATAATAAGCAGGAATGCACAGTAGCACACTAATCTTGGTCTAACGATTAGGTAAATAGGCTGCCTCAGGTAATGCCGGAAGCTCCCGCCCTCGCCCAACCACAACCTCTTCTAATTCATGTGGTTCCACTGCGCCAGCATCAGTTTTTTTAGGCCCGACATACCATAGATAACTAGCATAGGCGATTGCACCCGCACCCGCTGCTACAGTTAGTCCAGGAACAATCCGCTCACTAGCCATCCCCGTGGCATCAAATATTGCTTTCCCAAAAGGCCCAACTTGCTTCGCAAAGTTTTCCGCAGCATCTATCCCCGCTAACTTTGGTGCGCTTGATGCTATAGCTAAGATACCACCTAATATTCCAGCGCCTATTTTAAGTGAGTGTATTGTCGAAGAGCTGATATTCTGGCGTATAGAATTCGGTGTAGTTAGAGTTGTTAAAGCGTTATCAGAGCTTGCATTGGCTGAATGAGAATATTGATGAAGGGCACTAGGATCCATTATTTTCTCCATACTATGACTAAGTGTGTCGGCAGTTAAAGAATATAAACACGTTATATTTACTGGAAAAACATATTGCATATATTACGGCCGCTCAACGGTTACTCCTTGCAAAGAGGTTGAGCTATTAGCATCCATGGATACTAGAGGGACAGTGTCATTGTTATGGTGGTTGCTAGATGTTTCTGGCATTGCACGCCAGATATTCCGTACACTATTTGCTCCGTGAAAGGCTAAAAGTCCACCTCCTACTCCAAGCAACGCCAGACAATTCTGCAACAAAAGGTTGTTAAGTTTTGCTGGTGTGTTGTTAGGCTGTGATATGTTAGCCGCTATATTCATAAATGCCCTACTCGCCCCCATCAGCACAACACCAGCCCCGGTTGTCAGACCTGAGAAAACTAAACTAGTTCGGGGAGAAAATTCATTTTGGTTCGGGGCGCGCTGCTGCGGTGTTAACTCAGCTGGAGGTGGAGTGTTGTTGCTACTAGTAGGAGAGCGAACGGAGGGATTTGGCACAATTTTTCTCCACACAATAACTGAAGAGGGAATAGTTAAAGCAGATGGACGTTTATATTCAATCTAAAGGCTTTAACTATGCGTATTGGATAGACCTATTGCGTCTGTAATCCAGTATAGAGTGTGTCTATAAATGCGGGAGCTGCGATCAGAAAAAAGGCGTGTTGAAGCGAAACGATAGGCAAATATCCGTATAAAAATGCCTACGTGTTTCTGTGTGTACAAGCGTGCTCAATAATATTTAAATTCTAATTCTCACCGCTTATTTCCTCTGCCTTAGAGAGCGTTCTTAACGAAAGATCCCCACTCACAATAGTCTGCACACCCGTGTCGGTTTCTAGCAATAACCTTCCCTGCTCATCCGCTCCCAGTACACAACCTTTATATTTTTCTTGTCCTTGTTCTATCAAGTAAGCATGACACCCTGTGTAAGCATGGTCTTTTAGCCAAGCTGATAAAAAAGGAGCGAACCCTTTTTGGCCAAAATGCTCGAGTGCGGGGATGAGTGAATTCAACAACGCTGCAAAAACATCGGTCATACCGGCTATGGGCAAAATTTGGCTCAACGCTGCGTGGTTAAGTGGAACAAACCCTTGCTCGGTAGAGGTGGGTTCAGGAATAAAGGGGAGATTCAGGTTAAGCCCAATCCCTATAACGGCATCCGTACTGTGCGGAGTGTGTTGAGCGGTTTCTATCAAAATACCTGCTAGCTTTTTCTGATCGAGCAGCACATCATTGGGCCATTTGAGCGCGAGCCGTTTAGAAAGCACGGGCGCAAATGCCCGCAAACCTGAGAGCAAAGCAGTGCCAATGGCCAAGCTCAACCCCGCAAGATGTCCTATGGGTTTGGGGAGCCTGCAGGAGATGGAAAATAACAACGCATCGCCAGGCTTTGCCAGCCAGCTGCGCCCTTGCCGCCCTCGCCCTGCCGTTTGTTCATAGGCTAACCGTATAACTGCTTGATTGAAGGCCGGGTGCGTACGCCAACGCTCAAGTAAGTCTGTGTTGGTAGAGCCTGTGCACTCTACCATTTCCAGTGTATAGGCACGCGCCGCAGGAGTGAGCTGATGCAAAAGTGCATACGGATCAATGGGCTGGATGCGCTCGCACCCAGCAGCAATAGGCAATGCGTTATTTGGATGATCCACGTTTTTGACAGATTTTGAGGGGAAATGCGGTATGACAACCATGACAAGCTTATCGATAAAGGAACAGGCTTCTAAGCTACCTATGATTCATTTGCGCCCATTAGAGCGTAACGATCTGCATTTTGTGCATGTGCTTAATAACCACCAGGGCATTATGTCATACTGGTTTGAAGAGCCTTACGAAGCCTATGTTGAGTTAGTACAGCTATACGATAAACATATCCATGATCAAGGCGAACGGCGCTTTATCGTCGAAAATCAGGCAGGGGTGATGATCGGACTGGTAGAGCTAGTGGAAATCAATTACATCCACCGTCGTGCAGAATTCCAAATCATTATTGAACCCACCTATCAAGGCCAAGGCCACGCCGAACAAGCCACACAGCTAGCGATTAACTACGCATTTTGCGTATTGAATTTATATAAACTCTATCTCATAGTAGATAAAGAAAACCATAAAGCCATCCACATCTATAAAAAATGCGGCTTTATGTTTGAAGGAGATTTACTACAAGAATTTTTTATAGAAGGCGAATATCGAGATGCAATCAGGATGTATCTATTGCAGCCCGCCTATTTAGCACAAAGGAAGCAATCACTAGCCAAATAAATGAGTGGTGGATTTATAGCCTGCCTCAAATAGGCAGCCATAGCTCCACGGAGACAATCGGATCAAGCTGTTGATTTGGGATGGTTTTATTGCTTTTCTTGAAGATCGCTCGCTGGGATTGGTTGTGGCAAATCAATCCGTCCCTTAACGTGGCTTATCATCTTGAGCACAGTATCGTTGGCATTGACTACCAGTAGTTTTGTCTGTGGGTGAGCGATGGGCCACACTCGTACTAGCTCATCAGCGAATGCTTGTCCCAAACTCTCGACCCCCGTAAAGTCGAGTTCGACCTCACTGAATTGCTCAAACCGTACTGCTACCCGCTTGGCCTGCGAACGTGAAATCAAATTGCCTTCGAGTGCTGCGAGCGAGATAAAAAACCGGGTTTTGTAGAAGATCAACGCTTCCGTATCGCAGAAATGATTAAACACTTGCACTGCCGTCTTGGGGCTATCGTTGGCGATCTCCATCTGAATCAGCGTCCCCTGGCGAGGCGCTACGTTGCGTACCTCGCATTGATCATGAGTAAACGAAACCGACAATTCTCCCGACTCAATGACAAAGCGATCAAACATCTTGCTGGCAAAAAATAGACCCTCACCGCTATGTGCCTCAGGAGCGACGGTGAGTTTGCCTTTGACCAGCTCGATCAGCGCATGGATGTCCGAATCCAACCCGAAGTGAGCGCGAAGTTTCGCAAACACGCCAATACCGTCATCTTCGATTTCAAAGACGGTGGACATAGTGTCCTGTTGGCCTCGAATAATGAGGTTCTGCGCCTGAGCGTGGTCGATGACGTTGTTGAGGGTTTCAGTAAAGCCGTATTCGCAAATATAAAGGACGTTTGCCGGCAGGCGCAGCTCTGGCTTAGCGAGCTGTGTCCAGACCCGGAACTCGTCTTTAACCGTATCGAGTGGAAAATATTTTTCCAGTTTCATGTGTCTTAATCTAAATGTTGAGTCCCAGGTCGTATACGCTCAAGGCAATACCAGCAAATCGGAGACAAAAGAAGTCAAAGCATGCGTGATCTACTGCATTTTCTTATGTAAGGACTTGGGACAGCCTGCCCGCATGCGTCGCTTTCTAAGCAATATCAATATTGCTTAGAAATTAACGTAGTATTGTGGCTTTCAAAAAACTGGCTCTCTAAGGATGAAGAGAGGATATCAGTATTACTGTTTAGGTTTACGCGATTTTAAAGTTTTCTCTAGAAATCTGGAGGAATCTTTTTTAGCGCTCCCTTCGTATAAATTAATTAAAGCTTTAATAGATGTACTGGTCACCATTTAACCAGACAGTACAGACGATTTAGAGTCGCTCTTTTCGTACAGAAAATGTCATGAACACCGAGCCATGGGTTACCGCCGAGCATGTCACCCAGCACCTGGTGAGGTAGGCTCGATTTGGTGGACGCCATGAATGAAGACTGCCTCCATCAAATAATTCAAGGGTTTGGCAGTGGGTTTGACGACTTTATATTTAACATCTGAGAGCGAATTTACAGGCATCTTAAGCCCCCCCTCTACGGATACCTACACAGATACCAACAAAGCATCCGTTCAGCTGGGTTCGATTGTGTTTCTTTCGGTTTGGATTGGATGGGATAAATCCCCGGAAAACCCTTATTTTGCAAGGCTTTCCGGTTAATTTGAAGAGGGATATATCGGGGATGGTTGGGGTAATTGGTGGCGAATCAGGGATTCGAACCCCGGACCCGCGGATTATGATTCCGTTGCTCTAACCGGCTGAGCTAATTCGCCAAGGTGCAGAATTATGTCGATTGCTTGCAGCGCTGTCAATCGCCTGCTCTATTTCTTAACAAAATAATTGGCCTTGACATTAAAATATATTTTTGCATTATTTTTTCTATCTTTACTATTGATAAGCGATTCTTTGTATGTCTGGAAATACACTCGGCACGCTTTTTACGGTGACCACATTTGGTGAATCCCATGGCCCTGCTATTGGGTGTGTAATTGATGGCTGTCCGCCGGGAATGGTTTTATCGGTTTCAGATATTCAAAGTGAGTTAGATCGGCGCAAGCCTGGCTCATCTCGCCATGTGACGCAAAGGCAAGAAGCAGATCTTGTTGAGATTCTTTCTGGGGTATTTGATGGCAAAACTACGGGCACGCCCATAGGTTTACTTATCCGTAATACCGATATGCGTAGCTCGGACTATACGAATATTACCGACACTTTTAGGCCAGGCCATGCCGATTATAGTTATTGGAATAAATATG
Source organism: Mycoavidus cysteinexigens (assembly GCA_031963045.1). GTDB lineage: Bacteria > Pseudomonadota > Gammaproteobacteria > Burkholderiales > Burkholderiaceae > JASSUD01. The sequence continues at coordinate 166,039 of JASSUK010000032.1, read as the reverse complement.
GAATACGAGACCCTCGTGGTGGGGGCCGCTCTTCTGCTCGCTTAACGGCTCCTTTAGTTGCAGCAGGAGCCGTTGCAAAGAAATGGCTAGGTGAGCAGTTTGGTACAGAAATACGAGGCCATATGGCTGCTCTTGGGCCTATTGATATTCCTTTTGTGGATTGGGATATGCGCGAGCACAATGCTTTTTTTGCTCCAAATACCGAAATTATTCCTCAGCTTGAAGCCTATATGGACGCATTACGCCGAGAAGGGGATTCGATTGGTGCCCGTATTAATGTGGTGGCAAGTGGTGTTCCGGTAGGTTTAGGTGAGCCTGTTTTTGATAAGTTGGATGCTGAAATAGCCTATGTCATGATGGGCTTAAACGCGGTGAAAGGCGTAGAGATTGGTACTGGATTTTCTAGTGTGCAGCAAAAAGGTTCAGAGCATGGCGATGAAATCACGCCTGAAGGTTTTTTGACTAACCATGCTGGAGGCATTCTTGGCGGAATTTCTACCGGGCAGGATCTGACTGTTTCGTTGGCTATTAAACCCACATCGAGTATTCGTGTGCCGCGTCGCTCAGTTGATATGGAGGGTAAGCCTGTAATTATGGAAACACTGGGGCGCCATGATCCATGTGTAGGAATACGCGCAACGCCTATTGTGGAAAGTTTGCTAGCGTTGGTGTTAATCGACCATGCATTGAGGTATCGCGGGCAGTGCGGAAAATAAGATTATGGTACGAGCCTTATCCAAGGCTCGTGCTTATTGTTTCCAACGTAGGCATTGTTGGCGCACTACTTCATTTAGGGAATTTTCTTTTTGATATATTTGTCTTAGCCACGCTGCATCACTGTTATGACCGCGTGTAATTGCCCGTATTTCTTCAAGGGCTTCTGTCGAATATAGAGCCTCTGCATGAGGCTCTAATACTTTGAGTGTGTGCTCAATATCTTCTGCAATCGTTCTTCTCACCCCTGTTTCAGGGTTTACATTCATTCCTTCTAAACCGAATCGGCAAGCTTCAAAGCGGTTATAGGTATAAACCAGGTAGTCGTCTTCTTTTAGTGTCAGTGGTTTATCAAGCAATAAATAGCGAGAAAGAGTTTGGATATAACAAGCTATGGCTGCTGCACGCTTAATAGATAGAGGGGTGTCCATCACGCGTATTTCAACGGTTCCAAATTCAGGTTTTGGGCGAATATCCCAATAGAAATCCTTCATGCTCTCTATAACGCCTGTGCCCACCATTTTAGAGAAGTAGTCTTCAAAACTATTCCAAGTTAAGGCAAAAGGCGCGCGCCCACTCATAGGGAAAGCGAGGACTGAATTTAATCTGGCTGATTGAAAACCGGTATCAAATCCCTGCACAAATGGAGAGGAAGCAGAAAGTGCTATGAAATGGGGAATATATCGAGAAAGGGAATGTAGGAGAAAAAGCGCACTGTCTGGGTCAGGGCAACCAATATGCACATGCTGCCCAAAGATGGTGAATTGCTTAGCAAGATAACCATAGAGCTCAGATAAATGCAAAAACCGAGGCGAATCAAAAATTTGCCTATCTTGCCATTGCTGAAATCCGTGCGTACCGCCGCCGCATAAGTTCACATTGAGTTTATCTGCCGCATTTACTAATACATCACGCAACTGGCCAAGCTCATTGAGCGCTTGGTCATAGCGTGTGCATATGCCAGTAGCAAGCTCAATCATGCTTTCTGTAATTTCAGGCTTGATATCGCCAGGTAATGCCTCTTCTTTCACCTTTTTTTCGACCAGCCGCATAACATCTGATGCAGCTTTTGTTAAATCATAGTCATAGGTATTCACTATCTGGATTTCTAATTCCACACCAAATGTAAATGGTTTAGAAGGATTAAATTGCTCTAGTTTTTCCATTTATTGCCTCCGCTCACCAACGCGTGATAGTGCCCAATGCACCAGCAGAGGAGAAAAAATTTGAAGGAAAACAATGGCGCATTGCATCATTGCGCGCAGAGTAGGGTCTAAACTGGGATATAGCCCGTACGTCTCTTCTACCAAAAGATAAGCCAATGCAGACATAGGCATAAGCCCTATCCCTAAGGAAAAAGCTTGCTTTATGCTTAGGCCGCTTGGCTTGGCAAAAGCCAGCACACTGATAAGTTTGGCTCCAAAACGAACCACTACCAGGGCAAAGGCTCCTAGTCCTCCAATAGCTACAAACTTCCACTCAAAAGAGAGCGGGGCGGCAAGAAAGAGAATTACTGCAAGCAGCCATCCTGCTGTGCCAAAGTGGGTAGGCCATAGTTTAGGGCGATCATCCAGATTTTTGTAAATAATCCCCGCTGTAAGCATCGTAAGAGTAATAGAAAGCTTTAATACCGTGACTAAAGAAAGGGCTATTAAAATCAAGCCGATAAGCATGACAAAAGCGTATTCGTCTTGCATATTGAATCGGCGGTAGAGAAATTTACAGCAGTGAGCCAGTACAAAGGCTAGCACCACCGATCCCACGATAAAGTACAAAGGCTCAGCAATCGTTGCTAACACATTGCCGTAGTACTCCTGTCGTAAGCAAACCGAGGCCAGCTTGCAAAATACAATGGCATACATGCTGTTAAGTGCTGCAAGCATAAGCAGACGTTCTGTTACCTGTCCTTCGCTTTTCAACTCGCTTTTGAGTTGCACCATCATCGTAGGAGAGGTTGCAATAGCAATCGACGCAGCAATCATAGCCGTCGTGGTTTCAAAGCGCATTATTTTTAACAGCAAAAGCACGGCGCAAAAAGTCAGTATGGCTTCTGTAAAGCTGGTTACGACTAACCACGGATTCATACGAATCCAACGAAAACTTAACCGACTACCAAGCTCAAATAGCAACAAACTCAGAGCAATGCTCATCAACAGCGTAGCTTCTTTGACCAAACTGCTATCAAGAATGTCTAAACCGGCAGGTCCAACTATCAGTCCAACTGCGCCATAGCCCGTAATACGTGGCAAGCGCCACTGTGTCCAGCAGAGCTCTCCACATAATCCTGCAAAGAAAAAAATAAGCCCGACTAAAAAGAGGGTATCTGGGAAAAGTTTAGAAACCGTAAGAAAGGAAGGGAGAAATGAGAAGGCTGAATTCATCAAAAATATACTCCATACACTGCTCAAAGACTAAGGCGAAGAACTGTACCTGATTTTTTTGAATAGAACCTAGTTTTTTCGCATCTTGTTTTTTATGAGTAATACACATTTTTTTATTAGTTGTTATGTATATATATAGTAGTAACTAATAGAGTGAGTACATTTCTGTGGGAGAGAGCAATTTATCCTTTAAAATCAAGAGGATACTATTTGTATAACTCATTTATAAGTTGTGGATATCTTGTGGATAAACCATAAAAACTTTTGAGGTTTTTCGTAAAATACCTAGTTATGCAGATATTATGAACAGCTTGTCCACAAAGTTATCCACAATATAAGATGGGTTATGCTGTTTGTTAGGCTATGTATTTTTATTTTTTTTAGAAAATTCTGAGTAGATTTCTGAAAAATCAGGATTTTCAAAAAATAGGTTGTGCACCTGCTTACTGATCAGTAAATGGTGTGATGTAAAAGTATTTTGGTTGATTTTTATACGGTGTAGGTGCGGCGGAATTGTCTGAGAAAAAATCGTGCTGGATCAAACGCAGAAGTTATAGAACGCTCTATAGGTAAAGGTTCTCCTTCAAGTTGAGATGCAATGAGTTCAGCGCCTAATGTTGCCCATATCAAACCGCGTGAGCCATACGCCCAGGCACCTAATAAGCCTGGAAATCGTGGAAAATCAGTAAGATGTGCCCCTGCATTAGATGCGTGGGTGGGATGCCATGCTTCTTGTTGGAAAATAGCTCCCAGCAAAGGTAGGCGATCTACGCTGGCACAGCGAAAACCAACCTGCTCGCGTAATAAACGGGCGTCGTGTGCAGGGTTTTGCAAAGTGTGAGGCGAAGCGTTACTTTGATTTATTCCATTACTTTTGGAGGGTATGAAATCAGGTAAAAGCTCAGCAAGATGCGCTAGGTTGCTGTGATAACTGGATAAATCAGGCTGCGTATTTGAATTTTCACGGTCATAGCTAGCTCCAATAAGCAGTTCTTTGCACAGTCCCTCTGCGTTCGGTAATGGCGTTATGTAACCATCTCCAATAATAGGCAGGTTTAAGTGATGCCATGGAGGGCAAGCTAGGGTGGATATCTGGCCACGTATATTTTGCGTTGGAGGCAGATGTGTATTTAGCCCTTTTAAAAGGCTAGAAGTGCCTTGTGCGCTAGCTAAGATAGCAATGGGGGCATGCGCAATAACACGTCCAGTTTCATCTAAAGCATGCCATCGGTTTGAATGCCAAATAAGTTGAGCTACCCGTTTTTCAAAATAGGTTTTTAGATTGGGTCCTGCTTGTGTGAGTTGCTCTAAACATAAGGAGGAAGGGTTTACCCACCCGGCTTCCGGGAAATACCATCCACCTCGGGGGATGGTAGTACCTGCTAGCTCACTGGCTTTTTGCGCACTAACCGGTATAGCGAAATTTTCTGGATAGGCAAATTGCTGTGCCAGTGTATGCAAGCGGTTGGCTTCTTCTTCATTTTTTGCAATTTTGACTAGGCCGGTTGCCCTCCATATTTCATTGCTTCTAGTACTAGTGGCAGAGAGTTTTTTTAGATGCTGTAGAGTAAATAAAAAACCTGCCCGGGTGGCGCGAGCAAAGAGGCTGTTATCTTGCGTGATAGCCGGATGAAATAGTCCTAATGAAATGCCAGAGGTCTGTTGTGCTGCATGCTTACATTGATCGAGTAACGATATTTCCCAGCCACGTTGTGAAAGCGTATGGGTAATCGCGCATCCAGCTATTCCTGCGCCAATTACTAAGGCATGTCGTTCGCTGTGTACATAGGATGGAAGTTTTATAGAGGAATGGCGTGATTTATGCCAGCGTGGAGCAAACTGTCCAACCAGCATAGTGCGCTTGGTACTAAAGCCAGGCACCTGATGCACTTCGAAGCCTGCTTGTGTTAGCGTTTTACGTACTTTGCTAGCCACGGTATACGTTGCCAAAGTGGCTCCTTTCACTGCTAACCGTGCAATTGCTCGTCCCACCTCGAGCTCCCACATATCGGGGTTTTTGTCTGGAGAAAATCCATCTAGATAAAAGGCATCGGCTTGTAACTGCAATTGAGGCAAAATAGCGCGTACATCCCCTAGGCACAAGGTTAGAACGACTTGCCCTTTATCGAACTCCAAACGATGTAGTCCTGGCGTGAGTACTGGCCATTGGCTACATAAATCTTCAATAAGGGGTCGTAAACTCGATGGCGAGATGCTTAAAAGCAGCTCATACAGGTCAGATTGTGTAAACGGATGTTTCTCAATGGACACAAAATGTAGACATGTGTTGCTATGAGAGGCTTGTTTCCAAGCCATCCAAGTAGCTAAAAAATTTACCCCTAACCCAAATCCTGTTTCTAAAATGACGAAACTTCTACTTGCATGGTGCATCCAACGCCTGGTTAGATCATTGCCTTGAATAAACACATGCTGCGCCTGCTCAAAAGCACCTTGTGCACTGTGATAGATGTCATTGAATAGAGGGGAATAAGGGGTGCCATTTATATGAAAAGCACGTTTTGCTGGAATTACCTGCGCATTACAGGCATTATTTTGTGTAGAAACGGTCATTTTCAGTAGATTTTTTGTGTATGTGCATGAGATTTGGTGGGGCACAACATGGCTGTGCACACACTTATACGGACTGTATGGATAGATTTTGGTAGGTAGTAGGTGCTTTTTTGCAACAGTAAAGCACTTTTTTTATTCCAAAGTGTGTCGGTAAGCAGTTTTAATGAAAAAGGCTCTAGCCAAACGCGCTAGTTCGCTTAGAATGCGCAGACCCTGGAATTAAAAGGTTCTTCTGGACTCTGGTCGTTCCCTATAAAAATGCAATATTCCAGGAAGTGGATTTCAAAAATTCTAGGGGCTTTCGTTTGGTAGATATCCAAAGCGCTCTTTTAGACGAAGCCTTTTTAGCTATCTAACGGCGCCTCTTAACTATTGTTTTAATTTAACCGGGAAAGGACTGTTCATGAATAAGCAAGAATTGATCGATTTAGTCTCTGAAGAAGTAGAAACTAGCAAAGCAAATGTAAATAAAGTTTTGGATGCATTGTTGCATACCATCAAAAATGCCGTAGCAGCAGGCGATTCGATCCAATTGATCGGGTTTGGCAGTTTCGGTGCAGGTGAGCGTGCAGCACGCACGGGTCGCAATCCAAAAACTGGTGAGCCGATCAACATTGCAGCAGCACGCACAGTCAAGTTCACAGCAGGTAAAGCATTTAAAGATGCTGTGAATGCAAAGTAATGAAGTACTGAATGGGTTGCCCGCCTGAAGCTCTGCTTCGGGCGTGTTTTTTTTCTCTCAGTTTTTATTCTTTTTCTTATGGTACTGAAGGGCTGTATCCCCTTTTTCTTGAGCATTCTGAGCGCCTATGCGCTGAGTATGTCGCCTGCGCACGCAGACTGTTTTGATAGCGCTGCACAATACCAGCACGTGAATCCAATGGTTTTGAGAGCCATTGCTTGGCAGGAATCAAATTACCAGCCTGGAGCATTGCGCAAAAACGATAATGGTTCGATGGATTACGGCTTGATGCAAATCAACTCTATTCATCTCCCCAGACTCTCAAAATACGGGGTTTCAAGCGCTACACTGATGCAACCTTGCGCTAGCATTTATATTGCCGCTTGGCATTTGCGCCAGAAAATGAATAAACATGGCAATACCTGGAAGGCAGTGGGTGCCTACCACTCAGAGACTCCAGCACTACGTGATGCCTATGCACGGCGGGTTGCGATGATCTTGGAGCGCTGGAAGAATCCACCACGACAAAAAACAAAAAAAGCTTCACGTAAACGTGATTAATTTTGGGCAGTTCTGCCCTGCCCTATTGGCTTAGTGCATTTGAAAGCCATTTCGCAGTGATATCTACTATTGAAATCATCCGTTGGTATGCCATACGTGTAGGGCCTATTACGCCTAAAGTACCAACAATCCGGTTATCTATTTGATAGGGTGCCGTGACGATGCTCATTTCTTCAATGGGCACGAGTGTGGATTCACCCCCAATAAAAATCTGTACCCCAGGTGATTGGCTAGAGACATCTAGTAATTGCAATAAGCTCGTTTTTTTCTCAAAAACACCAAATAATTTACGCAAACGATCCATATTAGAAGACAAATCGGCAATTTCCAGTAATTTGTGCTCTCCAGAAATAAGAACCATTTCGCTAGGGTCAGACTCCATGGTGCTAGCCGTTACAGCAGCTTGCATGAGTGTAGTCATATCACTGCGCAGCGCATCCAATTCTTGTCGTAAGCGATCTCGTGCTTGATCAAACCCAAGGCCTGCATAATGCGTATTGATGTAATTGGATGCCTCTACAAGCTGTGTCGCGGAATATTCCTTTTGCGTAGTCATAATCCGGTTTTGCACATCTCCTTCCGGCGTCACAATAATAAGCAACAAGCGTTTTGCAGATAAGCGCATAAATTCGATCTGTTTAAATCCATGGCTGCGCCGTGGAGTCATCACTACGCCTGCAAATTTGGAGAGATTAGAGAGCACACTTGCAGCAGTAGCCGCAATCTTGGACGGATCACTAGGCTGTAAAGTTTTTTCAAGTTGCTGACGCAGCTGTTGATGCTCAAGGCTAGAGGATTGTGCGGTAAGCATCGTATCGACAAACAATCGATACGCGCGCGATGTGGGAATACGTCCTGCTGAAGTATGCGGGCTTGCAACTAGGCCTAGCGCTTCCAAATCAGCCATTACATGACGCACCGTAGCGGAGCTCACCTCTAGCCCAGACGCTTGAGAAATTGCGCGGGAACTAACGGGCTGACCTTGCGCGATATAGTGTTCTATTAATGTTTTTAAAAGTGTTTTAGCACGGGCGTCGAGCATAGTTTGCGACAGAAAAAAGCAGAATATAGAAAAATGGCTAATAAAAGGGATTCACCAAACTCCACCAACCACAAGAAAAGGACGGTAGGTTGGTGGTGACGAAGGAACCCCAACATGATGACCACGGTCTTCTTGAATACCTGCGTAACATCAATTAATTAGTGTACACAGCGTCAAGTCAGGCTGAGCTATACCAGGTACTATTATTCCATTCCTATTTATGAATAGATATGCGTTCATTGCGCCTCACCTATTACTTACTTCATCGCATTTAATTAGATAGCCCATCCTTTTTATGACTACACCCTTTGTATTTAAAACGGTTGCCTTGATTGGGCGAAAGGGCGAGCCCGCTTTGGCAGACATATTAGCCAAACTTGCAGCACGCATTGCACAAGATGGATTTCAGGTGGTGTTAGAGCGTGACACAGCACAAGATCTGGGCATGATAGTGTCAAAAGCGCCTTATAAAATACTAACCCTCAGTGAAATTGGAAAAGAGGCCGATGTAGCTATCGTGCTGGGAGGGGACGGCACTATGCTTGCCGTGGGTCGAGAGCTTGCGCGTTACGATGTGCCTTTGATCGGAGTGCACGCAGGCAAACTGGGCTTTATGACCGATATTCCTTTATCTGAGATGCAGGAAGTTATCCCAAAAATGCTAGCTGGAGCCTATGAGTGGGAGACACGGCGTTTATTAGAAGCACAGATTATCCGGGCTGGGCGTTCTATTTACAGTGCACTAGCACTGAATGATGTGGTGGTGAGCCGCAGTAGTATTTCTGGCATGATCGAGCTGAGTGTCGAAGTGAATGGCTGTTTTATGTATAACCAACGCTCAGATGGTTTGATCGTAGCTACCCCGACGGGTTCCACGGCTTATGCACTCTCGGTTCAAGGGCCTATTTTGCATCCTGGGCTATCAGGTATGGTGCTAGTGCCCATTGCTCCACATGCCTTGTCCAATCGCCCTATTGTGCTGCCTGATGATGTGGAAATTGCGATTCAAATTGCAAGTGGCGAAGGGGTGAATGTTAATTTTGATATGCAGTCTTTTACTGCCTTGCAAGTAGCAGATACCATCAAAGTAGGCCGCTCTGCTTACACGCTCCCTTTTCTGCATCCAGTTGGCCATAGTTATTATGCGACTTTGCGCAAAAAATTATGCTGGCATGACGATACGTTATTACGTTCCCCTCGCCTATAAAATGAGTTTTAAAAGTAACCTACATGTACCTCATTCTCTGAAGACCTTTTATGCTTAGCCATTTATCGATCCAAAATTTTGTGATTGTTACTGCGCTCGAGATAGATTTTGAAGCAGGCTTTACCGTTTTTTCAGGAGAAACGGGCGCTGGAAAATCTATTTTGCTCGACGCACTTTCTCTATTGCTGGGCATGCGTGCTGATGCGGCTATGGTCCGCGAAGGTCAATCTCGGGCTGATATTTCTGCGCAGTGGGAAGTATCGGTAAGTGTGCAGAACTGGTTAGTAGAGCATGATTTGGCGGCCAAAGAAGAGATCGAGTCTTCTACTGGGATGCACTCGGTCTTACTACGCCGTGTCATTGATGCAAATGGGCGTTCACGCGCTTTTATCAACGCTATACCAGTAACTTTGCACCAGTTGCGCGAGTTGGGCGAACAATTAGTGAATTTGCATGCCCAACAAGCACACCAGCAAGTTTTGCGTGCGCCTATGCAGCGCACTATTTTTGATATGCAGGTGGGGTTAGAGCCTCTGACTAAAGAAGTGGCTCATGCCTGGCAAAGCTGGCGTGAAGCTATTGACGCGACATTATCTGCACAAAAGCAGGCGCAAAAGGCCGAAGAAGCAAGAGATGCTTTAGCATGGCGTTTAGCTGAACTCGATGCTTTATCTCCTCATAGTGAGGAGTGGGAATCTCTGAGTGCCGAACACCGAGTGCTCAGCTATGGAGTAAAACTGGCGCAGGGAGCGCATGAGGCATTGAGTGCTTTATCGGACGATGAAGCAGTCATCGCGCGTGTTGGTGGTGTAATAAGCGCAGTGCAATATCTAGCAGAGTTAGATCCACGCTTAAACGATATAGTAGCGGCTCTCGAACCTGCAGAAATTGGCCTGCAAGAAGCTGCACACTCTCTCAGACACTATGCACAAACGATTGATTTAGACCCCGAACGACTCTCTGAGCTGGAAGCGCGTTTAGAGGTTTTTTTTACAGTAGCACGTAAATTGCGTATTGCTCCTGAAGGGGTCTTTGCTGAGCATGTGGCTGTGCAAGAAAAACTAGCTGCGCTAGAAGCCGCGGCAGACAAAAGTGCACTGCTAGCAGCTCAATTGCAAGCAAAGCAACATTACCAAACCTGTGCTGCACGCCTTTCAAAAGCACGTGCAGCCGCAGCTCCGGCTTTTAGTAAAGCCGTGACCGACCATATGCAAAGCCTTTCCATGGCAGGGGGGCGCTTTGAAGTTGCATTAATAGCACTGGCGCAAGAAGGATCTTCTGACGAAGCGGAGCAGACCAATCCAGCTAGTGCAGAAATAGCCGACGAAATAGAAACCGATTTGCCAGATGCACCAAATAGCCAAAACCAGATGCTAGGTAGTGCATATGGAGACGAGCGCATTGAATTTCGACTCACTAGTCACGAAGATGGCACTTTACGCCCTCTTGCACAAGTAGCATCAGGAGGAGAGCTAGCGCGCATTGCATTGGCATTGGCTGTTGTATCAAGCGAAACCAATGCAATACCCACGCTGATTTTTGATGAAGTAGATAGCGGAGTAGGAGGTGCAGCTGCTGAAGCAGTCGGTAGACTCCTGCGCGAACTAGCAGCAAAACATCAAGTTTTATGCGTGACCCATTTGCCACAAGTAGCGGCACATGCACAACATCATTTCTGTGTAAGTAAAGCAACAGACTCCCATGGCCGCACCGTAAGCCACATAGCTCCGCTTGACTTCGACGCACGCGTTGAAGAAATGGCACGCATGCTGGGCGGCGCAAACCTCACCACGAAAACGCGAGAGCATGCAAAAGAGATGCTAGTAGCGGCAGAAAAAAAATAGCAGGCTTATGTAGGTTTTAGAACGGTAGGTTGGCGGTGACGAAGGAACCCCAACATGATGACCACGGTCCTTTTAAAACCTGCATATGCAGGATTACAAGTCGGTGGTGTGCATGTTGGGGTTCCTTCGTCACCACCAACCTACAGTGCCTTTGTGCGTTCGATTACTTCTGCGCCGAATGCTATGTAGGCTTGGGCGCCGCGGGAGTTGCGGTCGAATACTATGCCTGGTAGGCCGTAGCTGGGAGCTTCGGCTAGACGTACATTGCGCGGGATTACGGTGTTGAACACTTTTTCACCGAAGTGTTTTTTTAATTGTTCGGATACTTGTTGCTGCAAAGTGATGCGGGGATCAAACATCACGCGTAGTAGACCAATCGTTTTTAGCGAGCGGTTGAGGTGGGAATGGATGTGTTTGATGGTGTTTACAAGGTCAGATAATCCCTCCAATGCAAAATACTCGCACTGCATAGGGATAATGACGCCTTGCGCTGCGCATAGGGCATTGAGTGTTAGTAAAGATAGAGCAGGTGGGCAATCGATCAGAATGAAGTCGTAGTCGTCGCTTACCTTGGCCAGGGCTTTTTTTAATTGTTTTTCACGTTGCTCTATCTGGACTAATTCGATATCTGCACCTGCAAGTTCTCGATTTGCCGGCAGCACGTCATAACCTGCTGCGCACGGGACGCGGGTTTGTGCAATGTCTGCCTCGCCCATCAACACTTCATAAATGGTTGGGCTGGAGTTTGCTTTATCCACTCCACTTCCCATCGTTGCGTTGCCTTGCGGATCCAGATCTATTAATAGAACACGCAGGTCTTTTGCTGCAAGTGCAGCAGCAAGATTGGTCGTGGTCGTGGTTTTACCGACGCCTCCTTTTTGATTCGTAATGCAAAAAGTTTTTGCCGTCATAAATTAGATGCCTGTTTGATCAGTCGATAGATGGGCAATGTATGGCAGAAGCGGGCAATTTGCTTTACCAAGGGGTGGTGTGTATTGGTATGAAGTGCGTAATATAACTTGCTTATCCGATAGATCCTAAAGAGATTCTGGATTTTTATTAGTGGGAAGTATAGTCATTTGGATAAGGTGGCGTTGTGCTTCAAGGTAAGGAACCTCAAGCGGGATAATTTGCTGGATATGTACCTGATTGTGTAGCGATGCTATTTCTTCCTCTGGAAGTACGCCTTTCATTGCCCACATCGATCCACCAGGTGCTAACAGGTGATGTGCCACTGCAACGAAATCAGACAAACTGGCAAAAGCGCGCGACACAATGCAATCAAAAGGCTGGTGTATGGCTGCGCCAACTTGGAGCGTTTCAATTCGGCCCGCAGCGATCGATACATTAGATAAGCTTAATAGCGATTTGGCTTGTGTCAGAAAAGCGACTTTTTTCTGCACCACATCATTGAGGGTTATTTGGTACTCGGGCAGGGCAACCGCTAGTGGAATACCCGGTAAGCCTCCTCCTGTGCCCGTATCTAAGAGCTTTGCGTGTGGCCCATGCGCAGCAAGTAACCAAGGAACTAGGGCGAGCGAATCTAAAAGATGTTGGACCAGCATAGCGTGCGGGTCTCGAATGGCTGTCAAATTATAGGTGGATGACCATTTTTCTAGCAGGCGAAGAAAGTCTAGTAAGCAGGTAGATTGTTGCTCATGTAGCGATATGCCAAGCGTTTGCGCACCCTCTTTAAGAAGGTTGGCTAAAGATATATTCATTGTTGTGTCTGAGATGCCGGGCGTTGGTTTGGAGCGGGTTGGTGGTGAGGAACATTCCTCACCACCAACCCACAAAAGCCTGTACTTTACCGGTCTTTTTTATTTTTTGTGGTTTCATCTGTCGTTAGCGGCGGAGGTGTGCCAGATGAATAAGCAGGCAATGTTTGCGCAATCATTCGTTGTTGATGGTCATTTTGAGGAGTTTTATTTAATAACACAGAGTAAGGTTTTACCGGTGTTAGGCTTTCTAGATCAGAGACGGTATTGGACTCTAGTAAGGTGAATGTTTTTTGCTGCGTATGGTTTTGCAGTGAATAAGCGGGCGCTTCTGTTTTTTGACGCTCGAATTGCCAATTGTTATAAAACGCGACTGCTGAAGCCCGATTAGTTGCCCCTAATAATCTGTAGATGGTGCTTAGGTGAATTTTGACAGTACCTTCACTGATATTGAGTGCGCGTGCCATCATTTTATTCGTGCTTCCCATATGAAGAAATCGAATAATTTGGTGTTGACGTGGAGAAAGCCTAGAAACTCCTTTTGCATGACGCAGAGAGGGTTTTGGTAGGGTAGTAATATTTTTTCCTGCAGGGCGGTTTTCATTGGGTAAATTTAAATTTAATGCCCCGGAAGGAATATAACGTCCACCCCATAAAACGAGTTCTAGTGCCCGTAATACATGATGGGGATCTAGGTCGCGTGGAAGGATGCCCAGTACACCAGCATGTAAAAGCTGGTGCACATCCATAGAAGAGAGATCTTCTGTAAAAATGGCAATTTGCAGTGTAGGGTAGGTACTTAATAATTCCATAATCGCTGAAGTATGGATCCAATTAAGCTGCCAATCTATGATGAATAAATCAGGTAGCCCAAACTCTAAGGTGCGTAAAACCTGTTTCCAATTAGAAGCTTGCGCAAAATGGGCATGTCGGTCAATCTGGCGCAATAGCGTTTTGAGGCCTTCGCACCGCTCAGGATGGTCATCGAGTATGAAAACTTTCACTTTAATCTCCTTGTATGGATGGTTGAACAATTTGCTTGGTACAAAAAGTGCGGTATAAAAACCCAACAATTTATTTTAGAAAGTAATACTTTGACAGCGATGGAACTTTTCACGGTGCGCTGCATTTAAAGCATGATGACAAATTTAAATAGAGTGTGCGTACTAGCCAAAAGTCATAAGGCCAATAACTCTCTAGTCATGTACATGAAATTAGTTTATAGAGTTATAAAGATAAACTCTATATGGAGTATGTTTTTAATTATAAAAAATGTCTCTTTTAGAGGAGCAAGCAAAGTTGTAGTTAAAGACAGTAGTAACACTTTGCGCGCGGTACCACTTAAAAAAGACGCTATTTTAAATAGTTGAAAACCAATCTAAATATATTCTTGAGGGTTTTATATGACCGTAGATGTATATGAACCCACCGCTTCAAGCTCTGAAATCTCGCTGCACACAGAAGTACGCACGGGGGTGGTGTTGTTTAATTTGGGTACGCCCGATGCGCCTACCATGCAGGCAGTGCGACGTTATTTGATTGAATTTTTGTCAGATAGGCGGGTGGTTGAGTTGCCGCCATTGCTTTGGCAACCGCTTTTACGTTTATTGATTGCGCCGTTGCGTGCGCGTGCATCAGCGCGAAAATATGCGCTAGTGTGGTTACCTGAAGGTTCACCACTGCGTGTACATACGGAGCAACAAGTTAAAGCACTTCAGGCACACTTTGATGCGAATAACCAAAAGATAATGGTGCAGTATGCGATGCGCTATGGTTCTCCTTCGATGGAAAACTGCTTTGATCGATTAGAGCGCGCAGGGGTAAAACGTATTTTGCTGGTGCCGATGTATCCGCAATACGCTGCGAGCACAACAGCCAGTGTATGGGATAAGGTGTGGAATATTTTGCAGGCGCAGCGCGTACCCCCTGAAATTCAAACAATTGCGCATTACGCAGATTTTCCACCGTATATTGATGCACTGGTGGGCCGTATTCAGGCTTATTGGGCTGAACATAAAAGGCCTGATTTTGCAAACGGAGATCGGCTACTTTTAAGTTTTCATGGCTTGCCCAACCGTATGGTGGAGCGTGGGGATCCGTATGCCAATCAGTGTCAGACCACAGCCGCTTTGTTAAGAGAGGCGCTGTCTCTAACCGAAGAGCAATGTCTTCTAACCTTTCAATCTCAATTTGGCCCTACCCCTTGGCTACAGCCTTATACGGTGGATACGCTCAGAGCATTGGGAGCCGCATCTGTAAAACGCGTAGATGTGTTTTGCCCAGGCTTTACAGCAGATTGCTTGGAAACTATCGAAGAAATTGGGTGCCTCGGGCGTGAAACTTTTTTACATGCTGGGGGGAAAAGCTATCATCGCATCGCATGCTTGAATGCCGATCCATTATTTATTAAGTGCCTCGCTGCATTAATTGAAGCGCATAGTCCTAGGAAACTGCCGAATGAATCACAGGCTCCATCTGACAAGGAAAATGGGCATTAATCAGCATTTTCCTAGAGAACCTAGTTTTTGGGGTTGTGATTTTGAAGATCGTCCCTACGTATGCTCCATTGCATTGCACACCACTCATTCCACACTAGACTTATTTAATATCAATCAATATGAAAAAAGACAAAGTGAATCCTTTTCCGGCTGGGCATGATGTCCATGAATTGAACACAGAATCGCATAACGGTGCGACAGAGCAAGTACATGCTGATGTTGAGCAAGAAGATGAGGTTGCTATAGCGGGTTCCCAACCATCAGCGACGGTTGATGCAGATCAAAAAAAGCGCGAAGAGGAAATGCAAAAGGCATTAGCCGATTTAAAAGAGCAAGTATTGCGCGCACAGGCTGAAACAGAAAATACACGCCGCAGAGCTCGAGAAGAATTACAGAAATCACATAAATTCGCGATTGAGCAGTTTGCTGAGCATCTGTTGCCTGTGGTAGATAGCTTAGAAGCCGCTTTGGCAGATTCTGGTGAGGATGTAAGCAAAATGCGTGATGGGGTAGACCTTACTCTGCGTCAGTTGCGAAGCGCATTGGAGAAAGGGCGCGTGACCTGTATTGATCCCGTGAGCGGCGAAGTATTTGATCCTCACCGACATCAAGTGATTGCTACGTTGCCTGCAGAACAAGCTGCCAACACGATTGTGGCAGTGCTGCAAAAAGGGTATTTGGTTTCCGATCGGGTATTGCGGCCAGCATTGGTTACTATTTGCCAGTCTTAAGGTAGTCACCAGGCTAGATAGGCGATTCCTTAGCCTGGTAAAAGCATTTCTTATAAAAAAAGGGAGGTAGGTGCCTCCCTATGTATATTCGATGAGTCAGGAGATTTTAATGAGTAAAAAGGGTAGCAAAATAATTGGTATTGACCTGGGTACCACGAATTCTTGCGTAGCTATTCTTGAAGGCAATCAGCCTCGAGTGATTGAAAATGAAGAAGGCGGACGTACCACCCCTTCGATTATTGCCTATCGTGAAGATGGAGAAATTTTGGTAGGTGTTTCTGCGAAACGCCAAGCGGTTGCTAATCCAAGAAATACCTTATATGCCGTTAAGCGTTTGATTGGTCGACGCTTTGCAGAAGACGCGGTACAAAAAGATATTGGTTTAATGCCTTATGAAATTATGCAAGCAGACAATGGAGATGCTTGGATTAAGGTACGTGATCAAAAATTAGCTCCTCCGCAAATTTCCGCAGAAGTCCTGCGCAAAATGAAAAAAACAGCGGAAGACTTTTTAGGTGAAACCGTTACAGAAGCCGTTATTACCGTTCCTGCTTATTTCAATGACAGTCAGCGTCAGGCCACTAAAGATGCAGGCCGCATTGCAGGCTTAGATGTGAAGCGCATTATCAATGAGCCTACTGCAGCAGCCTTGGCCTTTGGTTTAGATAAAACAGAAAAAGGCGATCGTAAAATTGCCGTGTATGACTTAGGTGGTGGAACATTTGATATATCCATTATCGAAATTGCCGATGTAGATGGCGAAAAGCAATTTGAAGTGCTCTCCACGAATGGCGATACCTTCCTCGGTGGAGAAGACTTTGATCAGCGCATCATTGATTTTGTAATCGGTGAATTTAAAAAAGAGCAAGGTGTAGATCTTTCTAAAGATGTGCTCGCACTGCAACGTTTAAAAGAAGCTGCTGAAAAAGCCAAAATCGAGCTTTCTACTTCCCAAGGTACCGAAATCAATCTGCCTTACATCACAGCAGATGCAAGCGGTCCTAAGCATTTGAACGTCAAGCTTTCTCGCGCAAAATTAGAAGCCTTGGTTGAGGATTTGATCGAACGCACAGTCGCTCCATGCCGCACAGCAATTAAAGATGCAGGCGTAGATGTAGGCGACATCCATGATGTGATTATGGTTGGCGGTATGACGCGCATGCCTAAAGTGCAAGACACAGTCAAAGCCTTTTTTGGTAAAGATCCTCGTCGGGATGTAAATCCTGATGAAGCTGTGGCTGTAGGTGCTGCGATTCAAGGTCAAGTGCTTTCAGGCGATCGTCGAGATGTGTTGTTGCTCGATGTGACTCCTTTATCGCTCGGAATTGAAACCCTCGGTGGCGTGATGACCAAGCTCATTACTAAAAACACCACTATCCCAACTAAACAAGCACAGGTCTTTTCAACTGCAGATGACAATCAACCTGCAGTAACGATCAAAGTGTTCCAAGGTGAGCGCGAAATGTGCGCGCACAACAAATTATTGGGCGAATTTAACCTAGAAGGTATTGAGCCAGCACCTCGAGGCGCACCGCAAATCGAAGTAGGTTTTGATATCGATGCAGATGGTATCTTGCACGTGCAGGCTAAAGATAAAGCCAGTGGCAAGGCCAATAAAATTACCATCAAGGCAAACTCGGGTCTGTCTGAAGCTGAAATTCAAGCCATGGTTAAAGACGCGGAAATCAATGCGGAAGAAGATCGCAAGATGCGTGAATTGGCAGAATCATGTAACCGTGGTGAAGCCCTGGTACACAGCACGCAAAAGAGTCTTACTGAGAAAGGCGATAAGCTGAGCGAAGAAGATAAAGGCGAAGTGGATACTGCGCTCAAAGCATTGGAAGAAGCGTTAAAAGGCACGGACAAAGCGGCAATTGACGATAAAATCCAGGCGCTCGAGCAAGCTGCTCAAAAATTGGGCAGTGCCGATGCGGATTTAGATGCGCTCAAAGAAGCAATGAAGAATGCCCCGCAAGGTGAAGAAGCTGCATCTGCATCCAATGCTAAAACTTCGAAGCAGGAAGAAGATGTTCTGGATGCAGAATTTACAGAAGTCAAAAAAGACTAAAAACCAGTTCTCAATCCTTCAAAAAAGCGCTTATTTGTGGCTGTAGTGCCCGAAGAAGCAAACGTACTAGGTTACGTTTGCTTCTTCTTTAGCACCAAGGCTTCCCAGTAAGCGCTTTTTGATCCATTTTGAATAGGTTCTAAAGGCATTCAACACTATGGCAAAACAAGGCGATTCAAAGCGCGATTATTACGATGCCTTGGGCGTTGCAAAAAATGCGAGCGATGAAGATATAAAAAAATCGTACCGCCGGTTAGCGATGAAATTTCATCCTGATCGCAACCCGGGTAGCAAAGAAGCAGAAGAGCATTTTAAAGAAGTAAAAGAAGCCTACGAAGTTTTAAGTGACGCGCAAAAGCGCGCTGCTTATGACCGATTTGGTCATGCAGGAGTCGATCCTAGTATGGGCGGAGGCGGGGGAGGCCGTGGACAAGGTTTTCATGGGTTTTCACAAAGCTTTGGCGATATCTTCGGCGATATTTTTGGTGGTGGAGGCGGTGCAGAGGAGGATGGCCCGCGTGTGTATCGAGGAGCAGATCTTCGCTACCGCATGGAAATTACCCTTGAGCAAGCCGCTCGTGGCCATGATGCACAAATTCGCGTACCTAGTTGGGATGACTGCAGCACCTGTAAAGGTTCGGGAGCAAAAGCCGGTACCAAGGCGCAGACCTGTAATCTTTGCAAAGGCAGCGGCACTATACGTATGGCGCAAGGCTTTTTTAGCTTGCAGCAACCTTGCCAAAAATGTCATGGCACAGGGCGCTATATTCCGAGCCCCTGCCATGCATGCCATGGCGAAGGGAAAGTAAAACGGAATAAAACGCTTGCCGTCCATATTCCTGCCGGCATAGACGAAGGTATGCGCATTCGCTCTTCAGGCAATGGTGAACCGGGCCAAAATGCAGGGCCCCCAGGCGATTTGTATATCGAAATTCATATCAAACCACACGATGTGTTTGAGCGTGATGGAGATGATTTACATTGCCGCATGCCCGTCGCTTTTACTACGGCTGCATTAGGCGGAGAGATTGAAGTCCCTACGCTACACGGCCGTGTAAGCTTCACTGTACCCGAAGGCACTCAATCCGGAAAAACCTTCCGCCTGCGCGGAAAAGGGATGAAAAACGTACACAACAATACCCACGGGGACCTGTATGTGCACGTGCAACTCGAAACCCCCGTCAAATTAACGGAGGAGCAGCGCACTTTGCTCACACAATTTGCGCAATCGCTAAGCGAAAGCGGCGCCAAACACAGCCCACAAAGCAAGAGCTGGTTTGAAAGAGTAAAGCAGTTTTTCGATTAGGCTTGTATTAGCTAGCGTTTATAAAAAATCCCCTCTATGTGATTAGAAACATAGAGGGGATTTTTTCGTGGGCGTAAATTAGAGGGGAGTGGTGTGCATATTTGCAGCAAAAGCGTTCGTAATACCAAAAACTCAACGCGAAGCTGGCTCCGTCACAAAAGTCAGCTTCGTTAACTGATTAGCCTGTGCAGCAGACATGATCTGCGCAATATCTTCATACCGCACCGCACGGTCTGCATAAATATGCAGTTCAGGTTGGGGTCTTTGTTTGGATAGTGTTAAAAAACGAGTGGGCAGCGTTGTTTTGTCGATGGGTTTTCCATCCCATAACACGCTGCCATTAGCCTCAATGCTTAGCTTAATAGGTGTTAACTGTATTTTCTGTGGTGCGCTATTAACCTCAGGAAGAGTCAGTGTGAGGGTGTGACGAATAACGGGGATGGTGACTAAGAAAATAATCAGTAAAACCAATATGACATCAATAAATGGGGTCATATTGATTTCGCTCATCAGCGCATCATCATATTCATTAGAAAAGAGATCAGGTTTCATTCGCCGTGCCTAGGTACATTTTGTTGCGATACACGAGGGGGTGTGCAGGCCATAAAATAAGCATGCAGAGTATGTGCGAAACGGTTGATCGTAGCGGTATAGCTTTTATTGCTGCGTGTGAATGCGTTATAGCCAAGTACTGCTGGAATAGCCACAGCAAGGCCTAGTGCAGTCATAATCAGCGATTCGCCTATCGGGCCAGCCACATGCTCTATGGACGTCAACCCTGTTTGGCTAATGGAAAGCAAGGCACCATAAATACCCCACACCGTGCCAAATAGACCAATAAATGGCGCTGTGGAGCCAATGGATGCGAGAATGCCCAGACCAGCCTGTAATTGTCTAGCAATAGTATCCATTGCACTTTTTATGCTGCAGGTAATCCAGTCTTTTGCATCGATCTGAGCGTACCAATATGGCTGGTTTTGATGCCGATGGAATGCTTCTTGAGCCGCATACGTAAGCGTGCGGAAGTGCTCGGCCTTGAGCGTATCCAATGCGTTAACAAATTGGCCAAAGTCATAGGAGTGACACAACGCATGCTCTACTTTGTGGGCTATGGTGTTGGTTTGGAAATAATTCCAGCTTTTTATAAAAATAATAGTCCAAGAAAATATGGACATACCTAGCAGTATCAGAACTGTTATCCGCGCTACGGGATCTCCTTGGTTCCATACTTGTGCAAAAGAGTGGCCCTGCATGGTCAATTTTTTCCTCGAAATAGAGCTATGGGTTTTATCTGATGATCATGATGATTTTCTGCTTACCTAGATAATTAACCTGATTAGGTTAATTATCTAGGTATTAATAGCATTAATCCCCTATTTAGTTGATATTACTAAAGGCTGTGCCGCGCACAATGCGGCCTATGCCTTCCTCAGAAGAAAAAAACGAATTCTCTAAGCGCTTAAGACTGGCGCTCAATCGTGGCCCTAAACCGGTTAAAGGGGCGACGGATTTGGCACGTCGGTTTAATTTGCGCCATCCTGAAGGCGGTGGAATTTCTGTACAAACCGCACATAAATGGCTTACAGGCCTCACTATACCCACATCGGATAAGCTTAAAACATTAGCACATTGGTTAGAAGTGAGCGAGCACTGGCTACATTATGGGCCACCCCCTCCTGAGCTTCCGGCTCTTTCTGACGGGATGAAATCTCCCGATCTGTCTACAGGATCTAAATCTTCTCTTCCTCCTTTAGCTCTCGCAGAAAAAATTGCGGCGTTGCCAGAGCCACAGCGCTATCTACTTGAAGAATTGATAGCGCAGTTTTATGACAAAACCCCAAGGCGACCTAAAGAATAAAAAAAAAACGGCTGCATTCGTTGATGCAGCCGTTTTTTTATGGCGCAGCACTAGATTGTTAGTGCGTCACTAGCTGTATCCATGGCCAGAGAATGATGCCGGGATGCAGCAGCAAGATAATTTTGAAGTATTTTTTCCAGAGTGCGCGCGTGCTCATCGTTATCTCCATATGTAACAAAAAGAAAAAAGCGTGTGCAATGGGATTTTTATTTTTGAAAGGCTGTTCACTACTCTAGTCCATACAATAGACTGATACAGTTGCCTATAAGGGCATTTTTAGATAACGTCAGGCCCTAAAATAGCGTATATGGACGAAAATCAAATTAAACATAGTTAAATATAAACTATATATAGGATTATTAACATATTTAGTGAAATATTTAACCCCCTAAAAACGCATCTTTGTATGATGCCGACATAGCCGACCATGCTATAGGAGATAGTAGATGCAGAAGCGAGAAGTACATACTTCTCCTGTTCGTGAAGTTGCAGCAGGGATTGTGTTCAATGAAAAAGGGCAATTTTTATTGGCTCAGCGTCCAGTTGGCAAATCGTATGCAGGACATTGGGAGTTTCCAGGCGGAAAGTTAGAGGCTGGAGAATCTGCACAAGAAGCGCTAGAGCGAGAATTAAAAGAAGAGCTTGGAATTAGTGTACAAGGTTGTGTGTACTGGAAGCAGCTTGAGCATCCTTATCCTAAGGTACGTGTGCGCCTTTTCTTTTATAAGGTGCATGCGTGGGATGGCGTTCCTGCTGGGCTGGAAGGCCAGGTATTAGCTTGGCAAAATTTACCTGTGACAGTAAGCCCTTTATTAGCTGCGATGGCTCCTGTGCTTGCATGGCTAAAAGAAGAAGAGCAAACAGAAATGCCAAATGGATAATTGTTTTTGAATAGGATGAAGATGAGCACAGTAGCCAAGAAAAAAGGGCTGGGTCGTGGACTTGAGGTATTGCTAGGTACTAGCCATTTGAACCATTTAGACTTAGATGCTGAAGAAGTGAGCTTAAGCACGGTTTTGCTGGATCAGCTCGAGCCAGGTGCTTATCAGCCACGTGTCCATATGGACGATGATGCCCTTGAAGAGCTGGCGATGAGTATACGTGCTCAGGGAATTATTCAGCCTATTGTGGTGCGCGAGATTGAACAAGAGCGCTATGAAATCATCGCTGGTGAGCGCCGCTTTCGTGCAGCAAAGCTTGCTGGCTTAGATCGGGTTCCCGTTCTGATCAAAAGTATTTCTGACAAAGCAGCTGCTGCAGTAGCGTTGATTGAAAATATTCAGAGGGAAAATCTCAATCCTCTGGAAGAAGCGCAAGGTATACAGCGCTTATTAATCGAATTTCAGCTGACCCATGATCAGGTTGCACAAGCTGTGGGCCGCTCTCGTAGTGCCGTATCTAATTTACTTAGGCTGCTTAATCTTGCCCCCCCTGTGCAAACGCTTTTGATGGCGGGCGAATTGGATATGGGGCATGCGCGTGCTTTACTGGGTCTGGCGGAACACACGCAGATTGATTTAGCTCAAAAAGTAGCAAGTCGCAAGGCTTCTGTGCGCGATGCAGAAAAATGGGCTGCAGCGGCTCTAAAAGCGGATGCTCAACAAGCCCAGGGCTCTGTAGATGCAAGTGTGCAAGAGAATGAGAAGAAAGAAGCACAGAGGCAAGATATAGCCAGTTTTGAAGAGGCATTATCAGATGCCTTGATGGCAAAAGTCAGTATCAAAGTAGGTATGCGCCGCCAAGGCCATATTGCGATTGATTTTGGTAGCTTAGAAGCCCTAGAAGGGCTAGTGGCTAGATTGCTCAATAAAGAAGAGTAGGTTGGTTGAGGTGCGAACCCCAACATGATGACCACTATCCTTGTTAAGACCTGCATATACAGGTCAAAAATTGATGTTAAAAGTTAGTGGTATGCATGTTGGGGTTTGTTCCTCGCCACCAACCTACCGTTCGTTTCCAGGACATAGCGTTATAAAAAAAGCGGGATCTATCAAAGATAGATCCCGCTTTTTTTACCCGTATTTCATAACGGGTTTAGGCAAACATCACATTATGCAGAGGTTGCCGGTGCAGTAGCAGTACTAGCCACCTGCTTTTGTCTTGCGAAAGCTTCAGGATGCTGAAACTTGCTACCGCTGTGTATACCCCAGAAGTAGAACGCAAGGGCAAAAGCACCTACTACCACCATATCCCAGCCAAAGCTAAGTAGGCCAATTCCGCCGAATTGCTCGCTACCTATATAGGAGAGTGCTGCCATAACAGGTAGATAGGTGAGTAGCCACAATGCGCTTTTTACCTCTAAATTTACCTTTTCTGTGGCATTTATTTTCATTTGATACCAAAGATAGAACGGCAGCACGATGATGATTAATAAAATAATTTTCCCAGCCAGTGGCCAGCATGCCCAGTACAAAATCAACGATGCAAATACAAACGCAAGCGGAGCAAGTATAGACATTCCGGGCAGGCGAAGGGGCCAGTTGATATGGTTGGCTGTGCGTCGTAAAGCCATTAGGCTGATCGGGCCTGTGATATAGGAAATGATGGTCATGACGGAGATAACCGTCGCGAGTGCACTCCAACCACGGAAGAAAAACATAAACAGAAAAGCTACGCCCAAGTTGAACCACATGGCGGCGCGTGGTACCCCATAAAGCGGGTGAATTTGCCCAAAAATTTTGGGTAAAGAGCGGTTACGTTCCATCGCATAGATCATGCGTGTGGTCGTTGCCATATAGATGATCCCCGTGCCGCTAGGGCTTACGAAGGCATCCACATAGAGCATCATGGCAAGCCAGTTCAGATTGAGCGCAATCGCTAACTCAGCAAAAGGAGAACTGAAGTCGATGAGATTCCAGCCTTTCTGAACATCGGTAGGGTTAATTGCGCCGATGTAAGAAATTTGCAAAAAGAGATAGAGGAATAAGGATACAAAAATAGAGCAGGCAATGGCGAGAGGGACATTGCGTGAAGGGTTGCGTGCTTCACCTGCGAGATTAACCGGGCTTTGAAAGCCGTTAAAGCTCATCACAATTCCGCTTGTTGCTACGGCAGTGAAGACCGCTGACCATCCATAAGGCACAAAGCCTTCCATACTGTTGAGACTAAAATTGTCTGTATGCACACCAGTGAGAACGAGTGCTATAGCAGTAATGGTTGGAATAAAAAACTTGAATAGGGTGATGGCAAAGTTTGCACGCATGAAAACTTTGATACCCCAGTAATTTAGGAAGAAATAGACAACGACGAGCACGCCAGAAAGTAGGAGCCCGCTCAATTGCAAAGACCCATCTAAATACAGGTTTTGTGACCATTCCCACGGCCAGGAGCTCATGTATTGAATAGAAGCTTCTGCTTCTATCGGGATCACAGAAACGATAGCGATCCAGTTAGCCCATGCGCCGATAAAACCTGCCAACGGCCCATGCGAGATATGGGCATAGCGCACCATACCTCCGGATTCTGGAAAGAGTGCACCGAGTTCTGCATACGTTAGTGCAATCACCAGAATAACCGCTGCTCCGATAATCCATGCAACGATGGAAGCAGGCCCTGCAATCTTTGCCGCTCTCCAAGCTCCGAAAAGCCAGCCTGAGCCGATGATAGAACCTAATCCCGTCAGCATCAGCGAGAAAAAGCCTATCTGCCGCTTAAAATCCTTGTTCATGTGCTTCCTTGCATCTTAAAAATAATTTTCTGCCTATTTGGTATGTGAGCCAAATGGTATGTGCCGCATTCAGAGTGCCGGCTGATTGATTTGGGGTATGCCCCCTTGGGAACTCGCTAGACCAGCATGCGCTTATCTAATACGAGTGAAGTGAGAATTCTCCTAATGTTTGTGGCAACAAATGCTTTGCGCAGGATGCTTGCAGCTTAATGCATTCTAAGAGAAATCCTATTGGATGTCTCTTGGCATTAAGAAAGCACCGAAGGATATCACTCAGTGAGGCTAAAAAAATTTAACCATACACGTTAATTCACTGAGGTGCATGGTATGAATGGAAATGGACCCATGGTAGAGCGCTATTTTAGTGGATGTACCCACTGAGATGCGCATCAGTATGTGTTTTCCATTCAACAAGTAGCAACATAGGATAGCAACAATGCGCTTAGAGTGCATCTGTCTAGGGCACGCCCTAGATATGTTCGCTACAAGCAATGTTCAGTATCTGCAGAAAAACCAGAAGAGCACGTTGCGTGCGATTAAACCTGTTTTACCCTAGGCTAGATATAGGCCTTAAGAGTAATCAAAGAGGCGCGCAGGAGAGATGTAGCATGGCAGAGCTAGGTAATAGATATGCCACGGCTTACAGAAGGTGTATGGTTTGCGAGTGAGCTGCTAACCGGCTTTTAGTAGAGGCTATTGAGTTTTCCTCTTTGTTGAGCAAACCAGCAAGTAAGCTTGAATGTGCGTAGAGCCAACTTGCTGGAATTGTTCTTCAAAGAAGCGCCAAAAATGTATTTTGGCGTAGCCATATCTTAGTTCTGAATATGGCCTTGGCCTAGGGCATGTCCTCAATTGCCCCAAAGGGCCAATCTTTGAGGTCGTGCGGTGCTCGAGATCCTCACTGTACTTAAGTACATCCGGATCCTGTGCTCCTGCTCCCCCAAATATGAACCCTTTGGGGCAATTGAAGACACGCCCTACTCTACAGATGAAAAATCTGTTGACTGCGATCGCTCCCTGGCTTTTTCTGCATGTGCTGGTATTCGGGGTCCGCATTATACAGATCCGGCTACAGAAGGTTGGCTTCTGTCAAATACATAAGAATGCACAGACTTTTTCGGGAGCTTACAGAGCAGGAAAATTTAAGCACCTACTTCAATGTGCTTGAGTGCGCCAATCAGTTCAACGTCGTTATCTACGCCGAGTTTTCTCATGACACTTTGCTTTTGGGCGCTAATGGTTTTGATGCTGCGCTTGGTGCAATTAGCAATTTTTGTGACGGTCATTCCTCGTGCATACAGGCGCATCACTTCCATTTCGCGCATGGTCAAGGCTTCTTCGGCCAGATGGTCGCCAGCTCCATTGAACATGTGTTCGATGAGCAATTTGGACGTTTCTGGGTCTACATATTTCATGCCTTTGAGCACGGCATCGATTGCAAAGGGCAACGCTGGAATACCACTGGATTTGCTGACGAAACCGGCGCCGCCAGAGGTCATAATGCGTCTTACACGCACTAGATCATCGTGTTGTGACAACACAATAACTTTGACATCGGGGAACAGTCGGGTGACCTTTTCAAGCATGAGCAAGCCATCTGGCTCGGAATCACCATCAAAGGAAAAGTCAGAAATAAGCACATCGCATTGCGATTGCTTGAGTGCGCTAAACATTTCTGTAATAGAGCGCACTGCAGCTACGACTTTGCAATCAGCTCGGCTTTCTAAAAGTTTTACCGCACCTGTGAGAACCACTGGGTGATCATCTGCAACAATAATATTTATGGTCTTAAAAGCCATGTCTCCTCCACCAATTTAAAGAAAAAGTATCTGTTTTTTTATTTGTCAAACAGCGAAAATTTTGGGCTATTTGAGATGCATCAGTGATTGGAAACTCCTATCTATCAGACAAGAAAAATCTGATTTTTATATAAGAATTTCCGTGCCCATACTGTTTGGGCAAATGGGTATTACTGGAAAAACAGGTGCATCTACTGGCACGAAGGCATAGGTGTATCCACCGTATTCCCAGGGACAATTCCTCGTTTTGAAAACCACCCTTTATTCATTTCAAGCGCATAGCGTATAGGGTGTGTGGGACAGTGCCTATACGTAGTCTGCGCTTGCATTTCATCGATATTTATAATTACCCCATGTTCATCGATAAAGGCGATAGACAGCGGGATGACCGTGTTTTTCATCCAGAAACAATGTATGGCGCTTTTATTAAATACGAAAAGCATGCCTTTATTGGGCTTTAAGTGTTGTCGAAACATCAGTCCTTTGCTATGGCTAGCAGGTGTTGCTGCGATTTCAGCCACAATAGAGTGTGAGCCTATGGTTAGCGTGTGCTCAATATGTGTGCTTGCGGTCGGTGCTGCAGGCTTGTGGATGTTATCGGTCCTGTCAGCAGAGAATGCATAGGGTGCTTGCAGAGATACCGCGCCTAGAGCGATACAAAAGACGATAAAAGCCCAACGCCTGAAGCGAACAAAGAAGATAGCTCGGTGCAGGCCTGGATATAAGCTTGCATGGCTCAAAATAAAGGGAAGGACTGCAATGTGCAACGGTTAAGCCTGAAAATTCTTGGAAGGTGTATATTGATTTTCAAAGCGCTATGTCGCAAAAAGAGGGGGTGTGTGAGGTATACCCTTGCTGGCGCTCATGAAAAACCGTATTTAATTTACCTGAATTTTGAGTCTAATGGCATCCGTAACTTCCCTGCATTATTGAGATTTTTCTATAGACATCCGTTTTGCATTGCCAAAATATTCGAAATTTACATAAAAAAGCGGGTCGCTGCCGAAGTAGCGATCCGCTTTTAACAGCCTATAGCAGTCGTACTGTCCACTGCATAGCCAGAGGCTTTGAAAAGATTACTCAGCCGCAACAGCGGGGTTTTCAGCTGGGTTTGCATCGGTTTTTTTGGCGCTTTCTTCACCGACTTTCTTCTCAGCTGCATGCGCTGCTTTTTTTTCTTTTTCTTTTTTCTTGTTGGCACGGTGATGTGCTACAGCTGCTTTCTTTTGCTTATGCTGTGCGTTTGCG
This sequence comes from Mycoavidus cysteinexigens, assembly GCA_031963045.1. Lineage (GTDB taxonomy): Bacteria > Pseudomonadota > Gammaproteobacteria > Burkholderiales > Burkholderiaceae > JASSUD01. Next base: position 138,144 of record JASSUK010000032.1, on the reverse strand, counting down.
TCAGCAGTGCTAGCTTCGTGAGCGGTATTGGCGCCAACAGCAGTAACATCTTGTGTTGCCATGGAAGGTTCAGCAGCGTTAGCAGCAGTGGCTACAAAACCGGCGATAAGTGCGCAGACTAATTTATTCATTGTGTTCCTCGTGGAAATTGAAAAAAAAAGGGTAAACAGGTTTTAAGGTGCATCCTGCTTATTGTTTAATTAATAACGGCTTTGACTGGAAGATGATTGCTGCCCTGCTGTGCCAGCTGGAGCGGCGGGTGTTTTGGAATCTTGCTTAGCTGTGCTAGGAGTCGTTGCTGTATTTTGTTGTGCAACATTATGGTCAGCGGCGTGTGCAGCACTAGCCAAAAAGCCAACTACGAGTGCAATAGCGATTTTGTTCATGTTTATCCTTATAAAGATCAAAAATGGGTTCTAAGTAATTTTTAAATACAGCTTGAAAATATTCAGAAAATTATATCGCTGCCACAATAAAGCGCATTTAAAATTAAAAGTTATGGTATTCGAAAGGTAGCTATATACCTGGTAATGCAAAAAGCACTTCATCTTTATCTAGCTGAGCTAGATAAAAGTAATACATAATAATCAGAAGGCCTGTTTTTACAGCTCACTAGTGTATCTATTGCTTGAAGCTACCCCTACAGAGATAACGCTTATTTAAGGCATCTAGAAATCTTATCTTTTAGTTTTCAATGATGAGCGTTCTATGATGGCCTGTTTAATTGTTTTAAGCATGTTTTGGCTCCCTGTAAGGAGTAGAAAAATAATAACGGATGGGAATGGATGAGCTCAAAAGGCGGGTTCTCTTTTTAGGATGAGACTAGTCTATTTTGCCGATTTTGAAGTTATTGTATGCGTTGGTTTGTTCAGGCCTGAAAACGAGGTTTAATTTAAAAATAATAGTGGAATTTAGTCCATGCTGGTGCGAGGTGTAGTGCGTTTTTTAAGGTGATACATGTTCTAATAGAGCATGTGCTTAATAGCACCATGATTGCTGTAACCATCTCGCTTGGGGTGCCGAAAAATTTTTGTTACTACCCAAGAAGGTAGGGGGGTTGCTGGTTGAACGCAGCTTTATTTTTATGGGATGTGTTGTTATTTTTAGGCGAAATTGAAAATAATTTTCATGCATTGAAAGGTGCAATGCTTTTAGATTATTCTGATAAATGTTGATGAATAAACAGATATCGTTATATTAATGAGCCATGATGTACATGGCTTTGTATTTAGGATGAAATCATATGACTTATATGCACATTAAAGTTCCAGGCGGTGAAAAAATTACAGTGAATGCGAAAGGGCAATTACAGGTGCCTGATCAGCCGATCGTTTCTTATATTGAGGGAGATGGGATTGGTGTAGACATTACGCCTGTAATGATTCGTGTGGTAGATGCTGCAGTGAATAAGGCGTATGGAGCCAAAAGAAAAATTCACTGGATGGAAATATATGCTGGTGAAAAAGCTACGCAAGTATATGGTGAGAATGTATGGTTGCCCGATGAAACCTGTGAAGCGATAAAAGAATATGTCGTCTCTATTAAAGGTCCGTTGACCACTCCAATTGGTGGAGGTATTCGTTCATTAAATGTAGCTTTGCGCCAAAATCTGGATTTATATGTTTGTGTTAGACCGGTTCGCTATTTCAACGGAGTGCCTTCTCCTGTGCGTGAGCCTGAAAAAACAAATATGGTTATTTTCCGAGAAAATTCTGAAGATATTTATGCTGGGATTGAATGGCAAGCCGATTCGCCTGAAGCGAAAAAAGTGATTGCGTTTTTGCGCACAGAAATGAATGTCAAAAAAATCCGCTTTGAAGAGCACTGCGGTATAGGCGTTAAGCCTGTGTCGCGCGAAGGTACAGAGCGTCTAGTGCGCCGTGCCTTTCAATATGCGATTGATAATCACTCTAAAGTGGTTACTCTGGTGCATAAAGGCAACATCATGAAATATACGGAAGGGGCCTTCCGTGATTGGGGATATGCATTAGCGCAAAAAGAATTTGGCGCAACGTTGCTCGATGGTGGTCCTTGGATGCATTTTAAGCACCCTCAAACCGGCGCTGACATCGTGGTGAATGATGTGATTGCCGATGCTTTCTTGCAGCAAATCCTGCTGCGTCCTTCTGAGTATGACGTGGTTGCAACGTTGAATTTAAACGGAGATTACATCTCTGATGCACTGGCCGCGCAGGTTGGCGGAATTGGTATTGCGCCGGGCGCAAACTTGTCTGATACCACGGCTCTTTTTGAGGCAACCCATGGCACCGCTCCAAAATATGCAGGCAAAGATTACGTGAACCCTAGCTCAGAAATACTCTCTGCAGAAATGATGCTGCGCCATATGGGGTGGACGGAAGCTGCTGATATTATTTTGAGCGCAATGGAAAAATCGATCATGCAAAAACGTGTGACTTATGATTTTGCGCGTTTGATTCCTGGTGCAACGCAGGTGTCGTGCTCGGGGTTTGGTGAGGTATTGATTGAAAATATGAGTGCGTAAACGTAGGACGCAGAAAAAACGGGAAGCGTCACAATAAAAAGCGCCTGGCTTTTATGAAAGCCAGGCGCTTTTTATTGCTTTACTACGCATCCTCATTCTTTTCTTCTGTGGACTGCGCAATGGTATAACTGCCAGATGCCCAGGCACCTAGATCTATCTGTTTGCAGCGTTCTGAGCAAAAGGGGCGGAATGGGCTTGTTGCATTCCATTCGACTGGTTTATTGCAGATGGGGCAGGGGACAATGGTAGGAGGCATAGCAATTTAGCTTTCTAGAGCGTTTATGAGGTGTCTAAGATACCACTATTGAAAAAGGCAGGCGTGGTGCCTGCCTTTTTCAATCCGTAACTTTTAGCAGATCGTAAATCGTCTCTTATAAATTGCACAAAGTGAGCTGAAACGGGATATCGTCATCTATAGGGTGCGGACGCATATCGCCGTCTTGTATAGTAAAGCGAATCCACAGCATATGCTTATTGGCGCTAGCTTCAGGAATAACATTAAGCTCTGGGGCAACGCGTATTTGCATCAATTGATAGGCACGCCCGGAGAGCATTTGCTGATAGCTACCTTCAACGGCCATCACTTTGGTTACCTGGCTGGATTCCCGGGCTATTTTGAGCACGATTCTGATTGCATCCCGTATTCCTAAAAAGGGTACTGCCCATTTTTGGATATAGCTGCGGCGCTGTTCAGATGATTTTTGCTGCCAGGCGTAATACGATGGCAAGTCGAAGCGACAGGTTCCACCAGGAATATTGGCTCGGTTACGAATGCTGCTTAACCATTCGTTGTCGACCAGATGCTGCCCTGCTTTGCCATGCATTTTATTGAGCGTATCAAGGGTACCTTGAATATCTAAAAGCATTTTTTCGAGCATATTGGGCTCGATGTCAGGGTTACCCCGATACAGGGTTAGCAAATGCCGCTGCCGATCGAGCTCTTTAATAAGCTCAGATCGTAGGTCAGTGCGACTGGTTACATCTGCGATCTCAAAGAGTGTCATCAGAGCGCAATGGTGTTCTCTGACATGATCTTGACTTAGAAAAAAGGCAAAGCGCTCAAAGAGATCTTCAAGCCGCAATAGCGTCCGGATGCGCTCATTAAAAGGGTGTTCGTAGAGAATCACAACTTAAGGGTCGCTTGCAAGAGAGAGGAATTTCAAAAACTATTTGGTCTAACGATTAAAAATAAGCGTATTGGAAAATTACATGTATTCTAATCTTCCTGTACAAAGGCGTAAATGGATAGGATCTGCTTCAAGCCTTCTCAAATACTGCTCTGTAGCTCAGTGGTACGGTGGACTTCCTTTTAGAATTCTCTGGCTGGCGCGCTCAGTATAGCTACTGTTGCTGAGGTGCTGCTTTGTTTTTAAAAGGGTACATTATTTTTTAGTACGCCTGCATACTTAAAAAGAAAATCTAGAAAGTAATGTGTTACTTTATTTTCCCATTGGTAGACAGATAAAACTCTAATACCCATCAGATAAAAATGATCTTGAGATTATTTATTCATTGAATAGCACTATGTCTACCATTCTTACCGATTACTCACTAGAAGACCACAATACGTTTGGTTTAGCAGCGCGCGCGCGCTATGCCTATCTTATTCAAAGTGAAGAAGACCTTTTGAGCGCATGCGCAGAGCCGCGTACGGCCGCGTGCCCAAGACTCATTTTGGGTTCTGGCAGCAATGTACTTTTTTTGAGTGAGGTATTTGAAGGGGTTGTGTGGCATATAGGCTGCAAGGGCCGCCGTTTGGTCCATGAAGATGCCACACATCGCTTTATTGAAGTCAGCGCAGGTGAAAATTGGGCAGCCTTTGTGGAGTGGACGCTCGAACAAGGTTGGCCTGGCTTAGAAAACCTAGCACTAATACCTGGAACAGTCGGTGCTGCGCCCATACAAAATATTGGTGCTTATGGCATGGAGGTGAGTGCCTATTTAATGCAGGTGCGTGCACTCGAATTGGCAAACAGAAAGTGGGTAACGCTAGATGCTGCTGCTTGTGCACTAGGCTATCGAGATAGTTTTTTTAAAAGGGCAGGGCGAAATCGTTTTGCCATTACTTCTTTGACTTTTCGTCTACCTAAAGCGTGGAAGCCCTCTGGACAGTACGCGGCACTCTCTGATGAGTTAAAACGGCGTGAAATAAAAGAGCCCGGGCCTCGTGATATTTTTGATGCCGTGGTGGCCGTACGACGCGCCAAGCTCCCGGACCCTGCCATACAAGGTAATGTAGGCAGTTTTTTTAAAAACCCGGTAGTGAGTAAAGACGCGTTCCAAGTATTAAGTCGTACCTACCCTAATATGGCTGCATATCCCCAACCTAGCGGCAATGTTAAGCTGGCAGCCGCTTGGCTTATTGATCAATGTGGTTGGAGAGGGCGGCAAGAAGGTAGAGTAGGTGTGCATGCTCAACAGGCCTTAGTTTTAATTCATTATGGTGGAGCAACGGGCGCGGATATTTGGCAGCTTGCACAGCGTATTGCGCATGATGTACAACAGCGTTTTGGCGTGCATTTGGAGCCTGAACCTTACATCGTGAGATGACGGCACTTCGTACTATTTCAAAAGAAAGAATGTAAAAAATGGCTAGAACTTTATACGACAAATTGTGGGATTCGCATGTGGTGCACGTCGAAGAAGATGGCACCACGCTGCTTTATATTGATCGTCATTTACTGCATGAAGTGACTAGCCCACAAGCCTTTGAGGGCCTGCGTTTGGCGCAGCGTCCTGTATGGCGTGTATCTGCTAACCTCGCAGTATCTGATCACAATGTTCCGACTGTTGGGCGTAGCCAAGGGATTGCAGATCCTGTTTCTCGATTACAAATCCAAACACTAGATGCGAATTGTGAAGCGCATGGTATTACGCAATTCAAAATGGATGATGTGCGTCAAGGTATCGTGCATATCATCGGACCTGAACAGGGCGCAACGCTGCCTGGCATGACGATTGTCTGTGGAGACTCGCATACCTCAACGCATGGTGCTTTTGGTGCGCTGGCTTTTGGTATTGGTACTTCAGAAGTTGAGCACGTACTGGCCACGCAAACTTTGCTGCAAAAGAAAAGCAAAAATATGCAAGTGCGCATCGAAGGGGCGTTGCCTGATGGATGCTCAGCAAAAGATGTGATTTTGGCGGTGATTGGTCGTATAGGAACAGCAGGAGGCACCGGTTACGCGATTGAATTTACTGGCTCAACGATTCGCGCTTTGAGTATGGAAGCGCGTATGACCGTATGCAATATGGCTATTGAAGCAGGTGCACGGGCAGGGATGATTGCCGTAGATAACACCACATTGGATTATCTGTGTGATCGCCCATTTGCACCAGTAGGTGCGCAGCGGGAAAAAGCGCTGACGTACTGGCGCACGCTGGTGTCGGATGAGGGTGCGCACTTTGATCATGTGATAGAAATCGATGCAAGTACGCTTAAACCGCAGGTAACGTGGGGAACTTCGCCAGAAATGGTGTTGCCTATTGATGGGTCTACTCCCGATCCAGCACAAGAACGCAATGACAGTAAACGTCAAGCTATGGAGCGTGCACTAGATTACATGGCGCTCAAACCTAATACCCCTCTTGAATCTATTCAATTAGACAAAGTTTTTATTGGCTCTTGCACGAACGGTCGTATAGAAGATTTACGGGCCGCAGCCCATGTGGTGCAAACATTAGGGCGACGCATTGCTCCTACGATACGGCAGGCGATGGTGGTTTCCGGCTCCGGTTTAGTGAAAGCACAAGCTGAAAAAGAAGGGATAGATCAAATTTTCTTACAAGCAGGGTTTGAGTGGCGAGAGCCGGGATGCTCGATGTGTCTGGCTATGAATGCAGACCGTTTGGAGTCTGGAGAGCGCTGCGCATCTACGTCAAATCGCAATTTTGAAGGGCGGCAGGGAGCAGGTGGACGCACGCATTTATTGAGCCCTGCTATGGCCGCTGCGGCTGCTATTGAAGGGCATATTGTGGATGTGCGCAAACTGATGTTAGGTAACGCAAATTGATAGTTTGCTCGGGCATGTCCTAAAGGCGTATAGCTCTTCTACTTTTACCCAAAAATACCTACGGTCATACGATGGAAAAATTTACGGTCTATACAGGCGCAGTAGTGCCACTTGATCGGGATCATGTCGACACGGATGCGATTATCCCGAAGCAATTTTTAAAATCTATTAAGCGCACAGGCTTTGGCCCCAATGCATTTGATGAGTGGCGCTACCTCGATTGTGGAGAGCCTGATCAGCCCGACCAAGTGCGCGTGATAAATCCTGATTTTGTTCTTAACCAACCCGCTTATCAAAAAGCAACCATTTTGCTGGCAGGCCACAATTTTGGGTGCGGCAGTTCGCGTGAGCATGCGGTATGGGCGTTACAGCAATATGGATTTCGCGCCATCTTGGCGCATAGCTTTGCAGATATTTTTCATAACAACAGCTTAAAAAATGGCCTGTTGCCCATTACGCTTCAATCATCAGAGATGGATCATCTTTTTGGTTTAACGCGCTTGCTTAAAAGTTACGAGCTCACTATCGATTTGGTTGCGCAGCGCATACGCCTGGCGGAGGGAGTGGAATATGCATTTAATATCTCCCCTTTTCATCGGAATTGTTTGCTCAATGGGCTCGATGATATTGGCGTCACGCTGCATCACGCTGAAAAAATCAAGCAATTTGAGGTGCAGTTAAAAATTAGTCAGCCTTGGTTAAACTGACTCAAACTCCGGCAACCACAAGAAAAGCACGGTAGGTTGGTGGTGAGGGCACGAACCCCAACATGCGTACCACTGACTTTTGATCTTTGCTTTTGAGCATTTATAAGCTGGTCATCAAGGACGCCGTGGTATGCGTGTTGGGGTTCCTTCGTCACCACCAACCTACCGTACTTTGCTTCTCTTATGGTTGGTGGTGAAGCACGAGTAGGTAATGTGCAAAAAAGGGTGCCCGTACTTTATGCACGGACACCCTTTTGAGATATCAAAAAAACGTTTTCTTATGCTGCAGTTGAATCTGTAGCGGCATGCTCTGCAAGCTTGGCAACGTACTGTTTGCGGAAACGATTAAGCTCTTGTACCGTTTTAAACGACTCGCCAAAGAGCAGCGAGAGGTTGTGCAAAATGCGGTCAATGACTTTCTTTTCCCATTCTCCGTCAAAGCGGATTTGCTCATCGAGCCAGTGCTCTAACCACTCAGGATCTGGCAAGCGCGATTGCACAGTGTCGTTGGGGAAAAGATCGCGGTTCACATGAAGATTAGTTGGGTGCAAAGGCTTTTCGGTGCGACGTGCAGAGGCCATAAGTACCCCAATTTTTGCAAATGCTACGCGCGCCTCATCACCTTGCCGGTTCAATGCTTTTTTCATGTAGCGCAAATAGGCGCCGCCGTGCCGTGCTTCATCGCGTGAGATGGTTTCATAAATGTGTTTGATGACGGGCTCTGTATGCCACTCACTTGCTCGGCGATACCAGTGATTTAAACGAATTTCCCCACAAAAATGCAACATCAATGTTTCAAGGGGGGGCGCTGGGTCAAAGGGGAAACGTACCGCATGCAACTCTTCTTCGGTAGGCGCAAGTTCAGGGCGAAAGCGTCTTAAGTATTCCATCAAAACCAGCGAGTGTTTCTGTTCTTCAAAAAACCAGATACTCATAAAGGCGCAAAAGTCACTGTCATCACGGTTATCTCGCAAAAACATTTCTGTTGCAGGCAGTGCAGACCACTCGGTAATCGCATTCATTTTGATCGTTTTGGCTTGCTCATCTGAGAGCAGGCTCGCATCAAAAGTGTCCCATGGAATATCCTTTTCCATATTCCAGCGAATAGCTTCGAGCGATTGATAAAGATCGGGATACAGCATCGTTTCCATAAGAGCCTCTTGATATACGGGAGTATGTGGCGTTTGGTTGCGTCAAAATAGACACAAAAGTACAAACGATTCTAATAATGTTTCTAGTGCGCCATCCATGCGATGATCCTATTTGACTGCAAGCGTTGGCTAGTCAAAAGGGCTGCCCTATTATGGGGCGCCATCAGGTATATCGGGAAGAACGCGCTAGAAAAGGTGTAAAGACGGTGAGATAAAGGGAAATCATTGAAGATGCCCGAAGAAGTCTACCAGTAAATACATTCGCGATGATAGCATGGGCTCTTTCTTGGAGCGGGTTTTTTAGGGCGCTATAAGGTGGTCAAGATGCTTTTTTATTTTGGCCTTTTATTTGACTTTGGTTGACTGCTTACATGCAGCAACCTGTATGGATTCTTTTTTCTCAGATGGCGCTTTTTCCTTCCTCTCTCTACACACGTGGCAGCAAGCTGCCAGACTTGCTAGCGCAGCGCATTCTGATACTCGATGGAGCGATGGGCACGATGATTCAGTGTGAGCGCTTAAGTGAGGCAGACTATCGCGGAACCCATTTTGCCGATGCCACCCAAGATCTAAAAGGGAATAACGAGCTGCTTTCGCTTACGCGCCCCGATTTAATTAGCCGTATTCATGCTGATTATCTTGCTGCTGGGGCCGATCTTATTGAAACCAATACATTTGGTGCGACCGGGGTGGCGCAAGCCGATTACGGTTTAGAAAAATGGGTGCGAGAAATGAATCTCGCCTCTGCCAAGCTCGCACGCGCAGCGTGTGACGCGTATAGCACCCCTGGGCGTCCACGTTTTGCCGCTGGGGCGCTGGGACCTACGCCTAAAACGGCTAGCCTGTCTCCTGATGTAAGCGATCCTGGTGCGCGCAATGTGAATTTTGATAGTTTGCGCGAGACTTACTATGAACAAGCGCAAGCGCTGCTGGAAGGCGGGGTAGATGTTTTTTTGGTTGAAACTATTTTCGACACACTCAATGCCAAAGCCGCGCTATTTGCGTTGGATGAGTTATTTGAGCACACGGGTGAAAATATACCTATTTTGATTTCAGGTACCGTCACCGATGCATCAGGCCGTATTTTGTCAGGCCAAACCGTGGAAGCTTTTTGGAATTCCCTGCGCCATGCGCGGCCGCTGGTATTTGGTTTGAACTGTGCGCTCGGTGCAGCCCTTATGCGCCCTTATATTGTTGAGCTGGCGCAGTGCTGTGATTGCTATATCTCGTGTTATCCAAACGCGGGGTTGCCCAATCCAATGAGTGATACGGGCTTTGATGAAACCCCGGACGTGACTTCCAGCTTGCTCGCAGAGTTTGCTCATTCCGGTCTGCTTAATATGGCAGGAGGATGCTGCGGCACCACCCCTGCGCATATCGCTGCAATTGCGCAAGCTCTGCAAGGTTTGTCGCCACGTGTGTTGCCGCAATAGGTTAGTGATGAGGCACGAACCTCAATATGCAGATGCAGACCACCGACTTTTTGAAACCCATACGCAGATTTTAGAACGGTAGGTTGGTGGTGAGGCACGAACCCCAACATGCAAGTCACGATCTCCTTGAAGACCAGCTTATAAATGCTTAAAAGCAAAAATCAAAAGCCAGTGGCGCGTATGTTGGGGTTCGTGCCTCACCACCAACCTACCGTTCTTTTGTTTACTATCTTTTTTGTTCCCCCCGTGAATCCACACTCTCCTTCCCCCCTCTTGCGTCTATCCGGCCTAGAGCCTTTTAATATTGGTCCACAAAGCCTGTTCGTCAATATTGGTGAGCGCACCAATGTCACTGGCTCCAAAGCATTTGCTCGCATGATTTTGAATGACCAGTTTGATGCTGCGCTCGAAGTGGCCCGTCAACAGGTTGAAAACGGTGCGCAGATTATTGATATTAATATGGATGAGGCGATGCTCGATTCCAAAGCGGCAATGACGCGCTTTTTGAATCTGCTGGCCTCTGAGCCGGATGTGTCACGTGTTCCACTGATGCTGGATTCTTCAAAATGGAGCGTGCTTGAAGCGGGGTTGAAATGCGTGCAAGGCAAACCGATTGTCAATTCCATTTCGCTTAAAGAAGGGGAAGCAGAATTTACCTATCAAGCTCGAAAAGTGCGTCGTTACGGTGCCGCTGTGGTGGTAATGGCCTTTGATGAGCAAGGTCAGGCAGATAGTTATGAACGCAAAATTGCTATTTGCGAGCGCAGTTATCGCTTATTGGTAGATGAGATAGGTTTTCCCGCTGAAGATATTATTTTTGACCCTAATATTTTTGCGATTGCTACAGGTATCGAGGAACACAACCACTACGCGGTCGATTTTATAGAGGCCACACGTTGGATTAAGGCGAATTTACCGGGCGCTAAAGTGAGCGGCGGGATATCGAATGTGTCATTTTCCTTTCGGGGTAATGACCCTGTGCGTGAAGCGATTCATACGGTTTTTCTGTATCACGCGATCGCAGCGGGTTTGGATATGGGCATTGTCAATGCTGGCCAGTTAGGTGTGTATGAGGCACTTGACCCGGATTTGCGTGAGCGTGTTGAAGATGTGGTGCTAGACCGCCATCCTCAGGCGACAGAGCGCTTGCTAGAAATCGCAGCGCGCTATCAAGGTCAAGGAAGTGATACCGCTGCGCAAGACGCTGCACGGCTTGCTTGGCGTTCTCTGCCAGTGGCTGAGCGTTTGGCTTATGCCCTAGTACATGGCTTGAATGCCTTTATCGTTGACGATACAGAGGCGGCGCGGCAGACGGTTACGCGCACTATTGAAGTGATTGAAGGTCCTTTAATGGACGGCATGAATCAAGTAGGCGATTTATTTGGCGCAGGCAAAATGTTTTTGCCGCAGGTGGTGAAGTCTGCTCGCGTGATGAAGCAAGCCGTGGCGCATTTAATTCCGTTTATTGAAGCGGAAAAAGAAGAGCAAGCGCGTCAAGCAGCCGCGTTACAGGGGGCGGGTGCATTGCCCGACTCTACCGATAAAGTGCGCAATAAAGGTAAAGGCACCATGGTGATTGCTACGGTGAAAGGGGATGTGCACGATATCGGCAAAAATATTGTTTCGGTGGTATTGCAATGCAATAACTTTGAAGTGATTAACTTAGGCGTGATGGTGCCGTGCGCCCAGATTTTGGCTGCAGCCAAAGAGCATGATGCAGACTTTATTGGATTGTCTGGGTTGATCACGCCCAGCTTGGAAGAGATGGCGTATGTGGCCTCTGAAATGCAGCGCGATGATTATTTTCGTAGTCGCCGCATGCCATTGCTCATTGGGGGAGCGACTACTTCCCGTGTGCACACGGCCGTTAAAATCGCTCCGAATTATGAAGGGCCCGTTATTTATGTGCCGGATGCTTCGCGTACGGTGCCAGTGGCTTCTAATTTGTTGTCTGAGACGCATAAAACGGCCTATCTGGCTGAGTTAGCAGAAGATTACGAGCGCATTCGTGTATTGCATGCTCAGAAAAAAGCAACGCCCCTTATTTCTCTTGCCGCTGCACGAAGTTACCGTTTTTGCCCTGATTGGGCGAATGCTTTACTCGTGCCTCCCAAAGTGCCAGGTCGCCATGTTTTTGAAAATTATGATTTAGCAGAATTAGTCCGTTATATCGACTGGGGTCCTTTTTTCCAAACTTGGGATCTGAGAGGGCCTTTTCCGGCAATTTTGAAAGACCCTGTTGTTGGAGAGACCGCACAGCGTGTGTATGCCGACGCGCAGCGCATGCTTGAACAGTTGGTGCGAGAACGCTGGCTGCAAGCCAATGGTGTGATGGCATTGCTTCCTGCAAATACGGTTAACGACGATGATATTGAAATTTATACCGATGCTTCGCGTACGCAAGTGGCGCTGACCTGGCATACCGCTCGCCAGCAAACAGAGCGGCCTGTGATTACTGCGGAGGATGGGCAGCGTATCCGTCGTCCGAATCGCGCCTTGGCTGATTTTATTGCCCCCAAAGCATCTGGTAGGCAAGATCATATTGGCCTTTTCGCTGTAACTACAGGACTTGGAGCGCAAGTGCAGGAAGCACGGTTTCAAGAAACATTCGATGATTACAGCAGCATTATGTTCAAAGCACTGACCGATCGCTTGGTAGAGGCCTTTGCTGAGCGTTTACACGAACTGGTGCGCACGCAATTATGGGGATATGCGCCTGATGAGACCTTGTCTATTGCGGAATTACTCAATGAGTCTTATCAAGGTATTCGTCCTGCACCTGGCTACCCAGCCTGTCCAGATCATCGAATTAAAACCGCCTTATTTGATGTGTTGGGCTGCAAGGCCCTCGGTATGACTTTGACCGAATCGTGGGCCATGCTGCCTGCAGCAAGTGTGAGCGGCTTTTATTTCGCACATCCTGAGAGCACTTATTTTTCTGTAGGGAAAATGGGGCAAGATCAGCTCGAAGACTATGCGCAACGCCAAGGCTTAACGCCTGAAGAAGCACAGCGCTCATTTGCAGGAATGGGCCTGTAGGTTGAGGTTAAGCACGACCCTCAACATGATGACCACCAACCTACCGTTCTAAAACCTGCGTATGGGTTTCAAAAGCGATGATTAAAAGCCAGTGGTATGCATGTTGGGGTTCGTGCCTCACCGCCAACCTACAAAATATCGTCGCTTAATACGCCTAACCTGTATGCCCAACGCGTTAACTCTGCGGCATTGTGTGCGTCGAGTTTTTGCATCAGATTGAGACGGTGTGTCTCAATGGTTTTTAAGCTGATGATGAGGATTTCAGCAATGGCCCGGTTGGGGTTACCTTGAGCGATGAGTTTTAGAACTTGGCGTTCCCGTGCCGTGAGCGCATGTTGCTTCGCTTTGCCCGTATTCGCCATTAAAGCGCGGATTTGCGTTTCATCTAAAGCCGGGTCTAAATACAAGCGATTTTGCATGACAGTTTCAATCGCCTGCAAAAGCTCTTTTTTACCGCTGCGCTTTAGTACGTAGCCTGCTGCACCTGCATTGATCGCATCTGCTGCACGTACCTCTGTGGCTGTGAGGGCCAGAATTTTGATGTTGGGAAAACGTCGATGGATTTGACGAATAGCTTCAATGCCGTCCAATTCCGGTAGGCTTAAGTCCATCAAAACGATCGTAGGCTGCAGCGAGCGGCACAGTGTGATGGCTTCTCGTCCATCCGCTGCTTCTGCCGCCACGGTTACATTTGGAATCGAACTAAGCAAAATGCGTAAGCCTTCGCGCATTAAGCTGTGATCGTCAACAATTAGAACTGAGCAAGTAGTGCTGACGCTCATGTAAGGTCTCCTTTTTGTAATTCCAATGCATGACTCCTTGATTACCTCTCGGCGTGTGTAGCAAATTGCAAGCAAGCTCTTTTCATACGTTCTGATAGTAGCTGGCAGAGGGTTAAGCAGTATGTCTCTAATAAGCCTTTTCAGAAAAAAGGAACTTGATTATCCATGATTTCGAATTTACTGGGTAAATTTAATTATGTACAGATTTAACCAGTATATGGATACGAGGGTGGGGCAGGCGGGGTGGCAGTGCGTAATTTATTTTTGTAGGTGGATTGCATACGATTCAATCAGGCAAGAACCATAGCATTTTCCGGTTTTTTGGACTATAGCTGACCATATTGTTGCAAAGCGCGCGAACAGATTTTTCAGCCATAGTATTGTTTGCATGACTGCCAATACAGCGGATATTAAGCAACGGACATGAAGTGCTCTACCTGTTGTAATCTTTTTTCTATGACCTCGAACCGCATTGCAGAATTAGCTTTAAGCTCTTTATTTTCAGCTTCGAGCTCTTTATATTTCTTTTTAAGCGTTGCTAACTCATCTGCAAAGGTTTGTTTGGTTTTACTAAATGCACGACTCACCGCTGCAGTGGTATAGGAGTGGATATCTCGTGAGATATCCGCAGACATATTTAATCTCTTTTCCAAAAAAGAATTTTCCAAAAAAGAATTTAATTTGCCAAATATTTCTACTTTTATCTGTTTATTGTCCTTGGTTTTTTGCACTTCTCGGTGATCATATAACCATACTGCCGTGGTTGCACCCACTCTAACGATGATGGCAAGCACGCTCGCAATCGTAACAAAAAGTGATATTTGGGCCGAGGAGCAAATCAACAATCCTACATAGATTGAGGCGCTGAGCATGCCACTTGTGAAGGCAGGTGCAGAAGCCAAAAATTTATTCAAAGTCACGGACTCTAAGAGCTGGATGATCTTAGGTTTTGAAAAAATATCTAATTTTATAGATGCCTCAAGCTGCCTAAGGTCCCCAATCGATTTGGCTAATTCGCAACAAGAAAGCAATTGCAGTTCAAGTAATTCCTTGACGTTTGTAGAATCATTTTTCTTCAGCTCATCCAGAATAGATTTAAGCGTAGACACTATTTCTAGCGCTTGATTTATTAAAACAGCACCGGAATGGGTGTTTTTTTCAATTGCGTATTTTTCTTCGGCAGTCAGCCAGTAATTTTTACTGATATTCGAGACGCTGAAAAGTGTGTTGGCTTTGGATAATTCACTCAGTGCTGTGTATGCATGCGTATATTCTTCTGTGAGTGCAGCGAGATCCTCTTCCGTGAAATTTGATTTGATAGCTAAGGAGGAAACGAGGAAGGCGAGTTCTTCTGGAGATAAAAACTCGAGAAAACTTCTCCAATCCTCCATAGACTGGACACAGATTGCTTTTCGAAATGTATCTACGATCTGGCTAGAAACGACTGCCCCATCGGTCTTAAATTTGGTGAATTGATCATTAAAAAATGCTTTAAATTTAGAAATGGTATCTATTTCAGAGGGGGTATCTACCTGAGAAAATGAATACATTTCTTGATTGATGACGAAGGTAGGCGGCGTGTCTGCCACATCGTAGCCTCCGAATTCAAAAACCTGTATGCGGAGTGACTCTTCCCCCGCCCTTCCCAAGCGGGAGTATGAATATGCGTCACTAGCAATAGCTAGAGAGGGAGGGGTAGCCTGGGCAAAATGGGATGCGAGCCTAGCAGGTAGAGACAAAACGTCTTTGATCTGCACCATATGATTTAAGTAATCGTTAAAAAATAATAAAAACTTCAGGTGGTTTTTTGAGTAGCAAGCAAAATTTTAGGCTACAAAAGCTTTTTCCACCACATAGTGACCTGGCTGGGCATGGCTTCCTTCAGTAAAGCCACGTTCTTTAAGTAGTGCACGGGTGTCTTTTAACATATCTGGGCTGCCACATAGCATTAAACGATCATTTTCTACAGAAAATGCAGGGAGCTCGAGGTCGGAGAACAGTTTTCCGTTTTGAATCAAATCCGTAATGCGCCCCTGTGTAGCAAAAGGCTCTCGCGTGACAGTGGGGTAATAGCGTAATTGTTGTTGTACGCACTCGCCTACATAGGGGTGATGAGGGAGCGCATTGGTGATCTGGTCGTAATAGGCCAGCTCATTGATGAAACGGCAGGTGTGCGTAAGCACGATCCGTTCGTATTTTTCATAGAGTGTGAGGTCTTTGATCAAACTCATAAATGGAGCGATGCCTGTGCCTGTGGACAAAAGCCATAAAGTGCGTCCGGGGAGCAAGCTATCCGCCACTAGCGTACCTGTAGCTTTTTTGCTGATATAGAGCAAATCGCCTGCTTTGACGTGCTGCAGGCGCGAGGTGAGAGGGCCATCAGGGACTTTAATCGACAAAAACTCTAAATGTTCTTCATAGTTGGCGCTCACCATGCTGTAAGCACGCATCAGGGGTTTTCCATTGACTTCAAGGCCAATTAATGTGAATTGCCCATTTTCAAAACGAAAACTGGGGTCGCGTGTGCAGGTGAGGCTAAAGAGCGACTCGGTCCAGTGGTGCACACTCAAAATAGTTTGTTGTTGACTTGGATTCATGGAGAAATGACGCCGCTATGGGGTTGCGAAAGAGGTCTAGTGTTCATTTTAACGCTGTTGTGCGAGTACATGTCTTATAGCACGTGGTCCTGTATATGCGACGACGGCCGCGCAGAGTGCAATGATTGTAAGGCCTATAGATAGGGAGGTGAGTTGGGCAATGGTGCCTATTAGTACGGGGCCAATGAGCAAGCCTACGTACCCTATTCCTGCTACATGGGCTATGCCCTGAGCGGCTTGTATGCCTTCTACCCGTGCTGCAGCAAAAATCATAATAGGATAGACATTCGCAAAGCCTAGCCCTGCTATGGCAAAACTGATCAACGCTAAGCTGGGAGAGGTAAATAATAAACCGGTTGTAATGGCTGTGCAGGCAACCCATCCACTTAATGCTAAAAGAAGTCTATTTCCAAGGCGGGTTCGCAAAAAATCACCTACAAAACGGCCACAGGCTATGCCTGCAGAAAATGCCGCATAGGCGGTGCTACTTAAAGCGGGCCCTGCTTGCAAGTTCTCTCGCATATATACCGTAATCCAGTCATATACCGCACCTTCGGCGATAAGGCCAATGAGTGCAATACATCCCAATGCCAAAATTCCTCGGTGAATACGTGCAATGCGTGTAGTTTGAGGGTTTTGTATAAGGTTTGGCGGCGGAGCAATGGCAGGTTCTTTACCTGTGAGTGCGGGGCAGACAAAAAACACTAATGCCAGACCAGATAAAGCGATGCTGACAAAATGAGCGGTAGAAGTCATGCCATGCGATAAAAGAATGCCTCCCCCTGTGGCCCCAGCAATACCACCCGTGCTGTACATGCTATGCATGAACGACATGACGGGTTTATTTAGCGTTTTTTCCAGCATACTAGCTTGGGCATTGACTCCTACATCGAGGATGGCTGTCCCGATTCCAAAAATGACCAATATAAGATTAAGCGTAATAAAAGAAGGCGCTAGCAGAATTCCAGCCGCACTCGAACACATCAGTGCGCCTCCCACCGTGCAAGCCATGCGATTCCCTACGCGATCTATCCATTTACCTACATAAATGAGTGTGGCGATAGATCCTGCTGCTATAGCGAAAAAAGCTACAGAGAGCTGGGCAGCATTTAAATCGAACTTGCCCTTTATGGTGGGAATATGAATGCCCCAAGAGGCATACATGCATCCGAATATAAAAAACAGCCCCATCGTGGCTAAGCGTGTGCGGGTGGGTTGCGTAAAACGGAATCTAGAAAAAAGCATCAAGGCCTGGAAAAACAAAAAAGTGAGCTTGGCTAAATTAAACCAAAGATGGTCGCAAGGGGGTGATTAATGTATGTGCGCGCATTGCTTAGAAAAGTACCGTAGTGTGGATGCAGTAACTGGAGCATTCAAATACGTTTACTTTTGAAAAATCCTAAATAAATTTTACGATGGTTTAACAGCATCGGCCATGAAAAATCAGGTCCTCTATGCACGCAATTAATAAAGTATACGTGTGGAATACTATGCGAATCAAAAAAAATGGACGTATAGTTTGTACTACAGGGTGATGAATAGAATTTTTTATTGTTTTTTTTGTGCTTACACTTTGCGTATTTGAAAATACCTCTGTATTATTCGGATCCGCTGGCAACCATATATAAAAATATGGAACTGCCGGAAAGTTTGCTCTCAAAACAAATGCTTTTTTGTGAAACATTACACATTGGTGTGAACTTGAGTAAAGCTGGAAACAGCTGATCTCTTTTTCTTGATTTATAAAGGACTCTCTATGTCTTCCTACAAAGAATTGCTCGCTCAGCGCGCAGAACTTGAAAGAAAAATTAAAACAGCAAAAGAAGTTGAATATACAGCGGTCATTCAGGCTGTCAAAAAGCAAATAGAAGAGTATGGTATTCTTCCTGAAGACCTTGGATTCGGTCGTGGAAAAAGCCGCAAGCCCCGTCAACAGGGCAGCATTTCTCCAAAATATAAAGATCCAGTTTCAGGCTCACTGTGGTCTGGTCGCGGTAAAGCACCTAAATGGATTGATGGCCGTCCACGCGAAGAATTTTTAATTAATCGCTAAAATTTGAAAGCAGGGTAGGGTGAAATTTTTTGCCCTACCCTGTTTTTAGGTACGCCCTCTGCGCTTGTTATTCAGGCACAAGGTAATGCGTATATTGAAGTCTCTGTGTCTGCTTAGTTTTTTGTTGCGCGCACTCTCTCTGCATTAATTTCTCGGCGCTACTTGGTTGCTCTCCCCTGTTGCCGTATTATTTGCATCCGTCATCTAGCTCCATGTCTGGAGCGCTACTTTTTATTTTTTGGTTTTCGTTACCGCTTAGGTGTTACGGCAGTCTTTTAAACGCGTGCATATATAAAGCTAGGCATTCAGATGCGAAGACACCAAAGAAATTTCCTATTGTTAAGTATTTTCCAAGGTGCATTTTTTTGAATGAAAGCAGCTTTTTATTGCGCTTTCCTGTTGCTAACTTTTTTTGGCATGCTTACGGGTTTCAAAAAATATACGTATCCCTACCTATTTTAAGCAGAGCCTTTATCCGTTGCTTATTGTTTATCTACGCTCTCTTCTAGAAATTTTCCCACTGGTTTTTTTGCGGCATTTTCTTACTTTTGTGCATTTTTAGAGACTGCTTCTCATTTTCTATTTTTTTGATTTCATACTCTGAACCCGTGAACGCTTTTGAAGATAAACGTAATGTTGCGCGTAAAACCACATGCGTTAGCATCGTAGCGAACATTTTTACCGCTATTTTGCAAATGGGCGTGGGGGTCTTTGCGCATTCCCAAGCTTTGATAGCAGATGGGGTGCATTCGCTTGCAGATTTAGTGGCGGATGGCATGGTTTTGTTTGCCAACCGACACAGCGATGCGCGGCCTGATGCAGATCATCATTACGGACATAGCCGCTATGAAACCGTAGCCTCTCTTTTTTTAGGAATGCTGCTCCTAATGGTGGCAGTAGGCCTGCTCTGGCGAGCTGGTAGCCGTATGCTTGGCGCAGGGCCTATTGCTCCCGTGCACAGCATGGCTCTTTGGGTCGCTATAGTGACGTTGTTTTTAAAAGAAGGGCTTTTTCGCTATCTACTTCGGACCGCGCAGCAAGTTCGCTCTGCTATGTTGATTGCGAATGCTTGGCATGCACGATCCGATGCGGCATCTTCTCTAGTCGTTGCTATTGGCATTATGGGTAGCTTGCTAGGGGTGCGCTGGCTAGACCCAGTGGCTGCAGCGTTCGTAGGGCTGATGGTTGGCAAGATGGGGTTTTCTTTTACTTGGGATGCCTTGCAAGATCTCTCCGACCGGGCTTTAGATGAAGCCGCAACCGAACGCATGCGCGCTTTATTATTGGCAACGCCTGGAGTGCGCGATGTGCATGGATTGCGCACCCGAAAGATGGGTGATATGGCTTTAGTCGATGCGCATATTTTGGTAGACCCAACACTGAGTGTTTCAGAGGGACATTACATTGCGGAGTATGCGCGAAGAGAAGTGTTAAAGGAGGAACGTGTACTAGATGCACTGATTCACGTGGATCCTGAAGATGATACGCCGACGACTTCTTTAGAAACGGAATCTCTACAAGAATGGAGTGGGCAGGGCAATATAGACCTTCCGACGCGCGATATTTTGGAAGAATGCGTGCAGCGTGTGCTACAGCCTTATGGATTGGTTTTTGAATCCATTACGATCCATTACTTACATGAACAGATCGATCTTGATATTTATCTGCCCCAGACCTGGTGTGTAGTGCCCTGTATGGCTAGTGTTACACAAGGGAAAACATCGCAACCAGTCGCAGCGCCAACGGCAAAAGGACTGGCTCGCGAGTTGGGCGTGCGCCGAGTACGTTTGTTTTGTTCCGTGACGTTTTAGGGCGTGTCCTCAATTGCCCCAAAGGGCCCATCTTCGGGGTCGTGCGGTGCTCGGGATCCTCACTGTACTTAAGTACAGTTCCGGTCCCTGTGCTCCTGCTCCCCCAAATATGAACCCTTTGGGGCAATTGAGGACGCGCCCTAGAGAGACGCAAGTTTTAAGCTTTGTTCCGCTGCTTGTAATGTATTAACCAACAGCATAGCGATAGTCATCGGTCCAACTCCGCCAGGTACGGGGCTTAGGTAGCCTGCGATTTCTTTTACGGATTCAAAATCTACATCTCCACACAATTTTCCCGACGCATCACGATGAATACCCACATCGATGATGGTGGCGCCTGGCTTGATCATATTGCCGCGCAACATACGGGGTTGGCCTGCTGCAGCAATGACAATATCAGCTCTGCGCGTGTGCTCTTTAAGATTGTGCGTACGGCTGTGGCAGAGCGTGACAGTCGCATGGGCCTCTAATAATAAAAGCGCCATGGGTTTGCCAACGATATTGGAGCGACCAATCACGACAGCATCTGCTCCGGCTATGGGGATATGGTAGGCCTCTAGCATTTTCATCACGCCATAGGGTGTGCACGGACGAAAACCGGGTGTACCCAGCATAAGCGCACCTGCATGCAAGGCATGAAAACCATCTACATCTTTTTCAGGAGCAATTGCTGCAATAACGCGGCGCGTATCTATGTGTGATGGAAGGGGGAGCTGTACGAGAATGCCATGCAATGTGGGGTCGCTATTTAAAGCGTGAATATGGGCGAGTAAGTCCGCTTCAGAAATCGTTGCAGGATGGTGTAAACAAACTGAATGCAGTCCGCTTTCCTCGCAGGCGCGTTCTTTGCTGCGCACATAGGTACTGCTAGCTTCATCGTTGCCAACAAGAACCACTGCCAAGCCTGGCTGATGGCCAAGAGCTGTTAACGCTGCGGCGCGCTGTGCAACTTGATTGCGTAGGGTATGTGCCAGGGCCCGGCCGTCAATGAGTTGGGCGGTCATGAAGAAGTCCTTTTATGCAGGAAGTAAATTTTGTTGAAGTGGTAAGTGCGCTAGGCTAAACCGATTTTTAACTCTCGAAATCTTTGGAAAAAAACGGCGCTGAAGGTGTTTCTTCTTGAGAAGGGATAGAGGAATTGCCTTTATTTTGCTGCGCCTGCCGTAATCTAGCTAGCATGTTACAAAACAGCGCGCCTTGTTCAATTGCATCATCGAGTGCGATGTGCGTGTGCGGTAGATCATCAAACCACTCTTTAGGAAGATGTGGTTTGATGCAGCGACGATAAGGGCGAGCAGGTTCGCTCATAGCGAAAGCCAGGGTTTTGATATCAAGCGCAGACCATGAAAAAGGACAGTGTCCTACAAATCGCATCATGTACCAGAACATAAACGTAAAATCGAAACCTGCTGGAAAGGCGACAAAAACAGGCTTTCCTGGTAAGGCTTCAACCCATTTCACATAGGCACGTAATGCGTTTTCAGGAGACTGTAAATCATTGCGACATGCTGCCCAGGCTTTTGGCTGTTTTTTCCACCATGCTGCTTGAATAGGGTGGGCGCCAGCGCCGGGGAGGATCTCTAGATTGGCAGAAAAAGTAGCGATTAGCTGTTTGTCTGCTGTGTAAGCTGCAGAGGCAAAACTCAACATCGAGTGAGGTCCAGGGATGGGACCATCTGCTTCCACATCGGTGCTGACATAAATTTCAACCTCTGCTTCTTGTTTTCTCGAAGCACCTACATGGCTTTTCATTTTACCGGTGTGCGATTGGCAGGGAGCTTTTGACAATGGGTGTGCTATTGGCTTTTTCAAATACCATCTCTTTGGAAAGATTTTGAATAGATTTTGAAGGATCATGAAAATAGCCTGTCTGCAACGTAGCGATTCGTTTTGCGCTCCTGACCAAATGTCGAGGTGCGGCCATGGCCTGGAATAAACGTGACATCGTCTCCAAGTGGCCATAGTCGGGTTCGAATAGAGTGAATCAAATCAGTTTGATTACCGCGTGGAAAATCGGTGCGGCCAATGGAGTTAGAAAATAGCACATCGCCTACTAAGGCAAGCTTATGCGCTCGACTAAAGAAAATAACATGTCCGGGGGTATGTCCTGGGCAATGGTAAACCTCTAGTACTTCCTCTCCAAAATACACACGATCTTCATTTTTTAACCAACGATCCGGTTCAAATACTTGCGCAGGTGGAAAACCGAAGCGTACGCTTTGCTCTGGCAATAAATCCAGCCAAAAACGCTCATCTTCATGCGGTCCTTCGATAGGTACCCCATGCCGACGTGCCAAAATCTGCGCTCCGCCGCAATGATCGAGGTGCCCATGGGTTAGAAAAATTTTCTCTAAAGTAACCCCGTATTCGTCAATTTGCTGCTCTATGCGTTCTAAATCTCCACCAGGATCCACCACCGCAGCCCGGCCGCTCACTTCGCACATTAATAAGGTACTGTTTTGCTCAAAGGGCGTAACAGGGATAATCCTAGTTTTCATGGAAAAAGACGGCAGAAAATAGTAGTAAAAGCAATGAAGGAAACGGCATAAAGACGCAAGGTAGGTCTTCCATAGCATAGCCAAAAAGTTAGGCTATGGAAGACCTACCCCTATACAGCCTCAGAATATCAAAAAAATAAAGGATTCTTTTGGAAAATCGTAAGCAGACCTTAACTGTTAGCTATCTTTTGCGTAATTCCCCTTTGGTTGCACTAGAAGCGCAGCTTTTGCTGGCCTTTGTTTTGGGGTGGACGCGCACGCAGTTAATTACACAAGCAGACTGGGCTATAGAGCAGGAAAGTCTTGATACGTTTTATGCATTAGAACAGCGGCGCATAGAGGGAGTACCAATAGCCTATTTGCTAGGTTATCGGGAATTTTTTGGCCTGGAATTCCACGTGACGCCTGATGTATTGATTCCTCGGCCAGAGACCGAAGGGCTTGTAGAGTGTGGATTGCAGGCACTCTACGGGAAAAAGCAGGCTAGCGTGTTAGAGCTAGGAACAGGGAGCGGAGCGGTCGCAATCTCGATTGCGCATCAGCTCCCAGAAGTATCTGTAGTGGCGACGGATCGTTGTCCCCGTGCTTTGGCCGTAGCGGCCTCGAATGCGACGCGTTTATTAGCAAGGGATCGGCCAGCAGGTGCTTTAACTTTTTTGCAAGGAGATTGGTATGGTGCGCTCCGTGCAGATGCAAACCCTATCATGCAGCGCTTCGATGTGATTGTAAGTAATCCTCCCTATTTACCATGGGACGATACCCATCTTGCACAGGGTGATCTGCGTTTTGAGCCTGCGCAGGCGCTTACTGATGGGGCGGATGGATTAGAAGCTTTGCAGATCTTGATACAGGGTGCGCCCGACAGGCTAAAAGCTGGAGGATCCTTGTGGTTGGAGCATGGCTATAACCAGGCCGCTGCGGTGCGCGCAGCGCTACATGCACAGGGAGCGACGCAGGTGCGCTCCCTGTGCGATTTGGCAGGGATTGAACGAATAACAGGAGGCGTTTTCATATCAAGCTGATTTTGCTTCAGGGGGGCGGGCAAGGGCTGCACGCTCTTTTGCCGCAAGCGAGGCTCTTGCACGTGCTTCCTGTTCCATTTTTTTGCCGCGCTCGATGACTTCAGGCAAGACCGGCACAAACGCTTTGAGTTTGAGCTCACCACCTTGAAATAAGCATAAATCGCCTGGCGCAAAGGCTTGCCATATTTCATTGTCAGTCAGCGGTTGCGTTGCAATGACCGCGATTCGATCTTCCGGTGTGGTGTGCTGTGCAAAATCCATGGACATATCTGCATCAATCAAATGCGCCGTTGAAAAAGGCCAGCGGCGTGCGACGTAGTGCAAGCGTGTTGAGCAATATGAAATAAGGAATTGGCCATTAGACAATAAAAAATTAAAAATACCGTAATCGGTAATTTTTTGTGTCAATTCCGTGACTTTTTCAAATAGCGCTTCTTGCGTAGGCTGTTGCGTAGGGAAGGCGTTGCGTATGCCTTCCATCAATGCGCAAAAGGCATATTCGCTATCCGTGGACCCAACAGGTTGATAAAAATTCCCTGTGCTTAGCGCGTTTTGGGAATAGTTCTGTAGGTCCCCATTGTGTGCAAAGAGCCAGTGCCGTCCCCACAATTCCCGCCTAAAAGGATGACAGTTTTCAAGGGCGGTAATACCTTGTGTAGCCTTGCGAATATGCGCAATAGTATTTTTGGATTTTATGGGATAGCGCTTAATCAGCTCCGCCACAGGAGATTCGCAGGAAGGGCGATGATCAATAAAAATCTGGCACGCACGATCTTCAAAAAAACCTATGCCCCAACCATCAGCATGATGCGCAGTCCCACCCCCCCTTGCGGAAAAGCCGGTAAAGGAAAAAGTGACGTCGGTGAGTTCTGAACAATTGAGGCCTAGAAGTTCGCACATGATGGAAAGCCAGTAAATTCAAGTGTTTGGGAAAAGTCTGTAAAAAACGCTATTTAAAAAAGATTCAATAGGATGATAGTTAGACAGGCATTTTCCGTTTCGGGTTTCAGCTCTTTTAAGCAATTATAGGCACACCTTAATATGTGCGTTGAAAAGGCAAGAGCTGATTCTTAGACTTCTTTCGGAACCCCGCAGCGGTGTCATTCTTCCCGGCCAGTCTAGTGTCCTGGCATCAAAGGAATTCCCGGCTACCGGGGGTTCCGAAAGAGGTCTATTGTTTTTTAGTGTTTTGGGCGCACGCTACCTGGGGGATGAAATTGCACCGGAGCATACTCTTCAGAAGCCTTACTGTGCTTCTTCGATACGCTTGTGGGCGCAGCGCGCCAGGCATGCCCATACACAATTTCGAATGTAAGAGAAATAACACCTTGTGGGTTCTGCTGCTTTTTGAGTGCTGCAAGTAAGGCTTGGTAAGTGCCTTTTCCCATCAAACCATCAGCACGTTTTGCGCCAGGGTACGCCCCCCAGCGACGTATATCTTTCAGTAAAGACTCCGCATTCCGGTAAGTGAGCGTCAGCTTTTCTGCATCCATGACCGGGTTTTCGAAGCCGCTACGGACCAACATATCGCCTATATCATGCATGTCGACAAAATCTAGCACTCTAGCTTGTGGATGCGCTGCATCTACCTCGGCCCAAGCGCTGCGCAATTCCTGCAAACTGTCAGGCCCTAGTGTGCTGAACATAAGCAAGCCATTTGCACCTAAAACATGCTGCCATTCGCTAAATAAGCGCGCGAGAGGATGTATGGTGTGCTCATCCGGCGCGCCATGGTTGACTGGTTCAAGAAAAGGACCTTGCCAAGGTAGAGCTAAGTTTGACCATAGCAACTCAAAGCAGGCTGGTGCAAAAGGTAAGGTGTTCAGATCGCCCTGTACGGCATAGGCTGTCTCTTTTACTTTAACAAGCCCATTATAAAGTTTGCGAAAAATCTTAAGAAGATGTGAGAGTGGTGTTTCTCGCAATATACTTGCATCTGGTTTGATGCGTGCTTTTAAGAGCATGCGCCTGGAAATATCTAGTCCCACAATCTTTGCATTGGGAAAGCGAGCCTGTAGTGTCGGCCAATCTTGGCCTGGCCCGCAGCCAGCATCGAGTATTCGTTTTGGCTTGAGCACGATATAGTCTAGACGTTCATGCATGCGTTGGGCGATTTCGCGAGGCAAAAAAGCCACTTCTGAGAAGGTCTGCGCTCGTCGATCAAAGATTTGCGCAAGTCGATGTGCTTTGGAGAAGATCAAGTTATTTCCAGTGTGCTCTCATTTTTTAAAAACGCGAAGTACGTTACTGTACAGGGGATTGATGTGACGGTATCAGAATTATCCAGGTATGCTTTGCTTTTCATGTTTTTTGCTGTTATTTGTTTGTAGCTTATTTGCAATTAAACTTTTCATTATTATTTTTTCTTTTGCTGCAGAGCGTTATGTTGCCGACTCACAAAAAAATCATTCACTCTATTTTTTCAGATGCTGTAGCGCGTATTGCCCCTGATGCCTCAACGGCATCTATTGTATTGGAGAGACCCGCTGCAGCGATGGGTGACGTGGCGAGCAATATTGCTTTGCAATTGGCTAAGCCTTTGCGTATGGCGCCTCGCGCCCTCGCGCAACAGATCGCAGACGCTATACAAGAGGATGCACGTACGGCAGGCTTGATTGATACGGTAGAGATTGCAGGGCCAGGTTTTATTAATATGCGTTTGTCAAAGGCGGCTCACCAAGCGGTAGTGACCGACATATTGCGTTCGCAACAACAATTTGGCTGTGTATCGAACCCGGAAAAAACGCAGAGCACCAGCGAGGTTCCTTCTGTATTAATTGAATTTGTTTCTGCCAATCCTACAGGACCGTTGCATGTTGGACATGGTCGCCAGGCGGTGCTGGGCGATACGCTATCCAATATATTGGATACGCAAGGTAAAAAAGTATATCGAGAGTTTTACTACAACGATGCAGGGGTACAAATCCAGACGCTCGCACATTCTGTACAGGCGCGAGCACGTGGGTTAACGCCACAAGATGCAAATTGGCCAGAATCAGCCTATAACGGCGATTACATTGCGGATATCGCGCAAGATTATATGCGCGGTGAAACAGTCTGTGCCAAAGATGGCAGCCCAATACAGTCACAGAAAGATATAGAAGATCTCGATGCAATTCGCCGCTTTGCTGTCGCCTATTTGCGGCATGAGCAAGATGTAGATTTGCAAGCGCTGGGCGTGCATTTTGATAGGTACTACCTAGAATCTTCTTTATATACCGAGGGTCGGGTAGAAGCGGCGGTACAAGCGCTTATTCATGCCGGCAAAACGTATGAGAGTGAAGGCGCTCTGTGGTTAAAGACTACAGAGGAGGGGGATGATAAAGATCGGGTAATGCGTAAATCTAATGGCGATTACACCTACTTTGTCCCTGATATTGCCTATCACGTGACGAAATGGGAGCGAGGCTTTAAGCAAGTCATCAATATTCAAGGCTCCGACCACCACGGTACGGTTGCGCGGGTACGTGCAGGTTTGCAGCAAATTGGTTTAGGTATTCCTAAGGGCTACCCT
Organism: Mycoavidus cysteinexigens; assembly: GCA_031963045.1. Classification (GTDB taxonomy): domain Bacteria; phylum Pseudomonadota; class Gammaproteobacteria; order Burkholderiales; family Burkholderiaceae; genus JASSUD01. The sequence goes on along the minus strand of JASSUK010000032.1, from coordinate 111,021 downwards.
GACTACATCTTGCACAAAATGGTGACCGTGGTGCGCAATCAACAGATTGTTAAAATTTCTAAGCGGGCTGGTGGGTATGTGACAGTGCGCGATTTGATCGAATGGTCAAGTGGTATAGGGGCTCCCCTCGAAGCAGAAAATACATCATCTACACCTGCTGCGCGTATGCTAGAGCCGTCGGTAGATGCGGATCCTTTGCAACGCGGTCGTGATGCAGTGCGGTTTTTTCTGATTTCGCGCAAAGCCGATACGGAATTTGTATTTAATGTGGATGTCGCCCTGCAGCGAAACGATGAAAATCCCGTTTACTATGTGCAATATGCCCATGCACGTATTTGTTCAGTGCTTGTGCAGGCTAGCGCTATATTGGGCGATATACCCAGTGATATTCATGATTTACCTCGTTTTGCTAATGTGTTTTTACAGGCAGACTTGTCGGTCTTAACCAGTGAATCCGAATTAGCGCTGATGCAAAGTTTGGCGGAATATCCTGACATGCTTGCGCGCGCGGCAGAAGAGCTTTCTCCTCATCAGCTTGCTTTTTATTTACGCACTTTGGCCGCGGCATTTCACTCGTTTTACAATGCTGAGCGTGTTTTAGTAGACGATATTCTCGTGCGGCAGGCGCGCTTAGCACTGCTTGCTGCAACGCGCCAGGTTTTTGTGAACGGTATGTCGTTGTTAGGCGTTTCAACGCCTGTAAAAATGTAGGGCATGCCCTAAGATTGTGAACCGTCTTATAAACGCTGCTCAAATGAGCGCCATTTTGAAAATATATTCAATTGTTTTTGGGATCCATTCAGATGACCTATCCTCGTGAGCCTTCCGAACGCAGTAAAGGCACCTTATTTGGTTTGGTCCTTGGGCTGATTGTAGGGTTGGCAATTGCAGTTTTAGCTGCACTGTATATTACGCATTCTCCTAAGCCACAGCCTCGAAAAGAAGAATCTTCTGCGGGGCAGGCGTCAAAAATGGATGCCATACAGAAGTTGGAGTTACAACTTCGTGAGCCCAAACAGCTTGATCAAAGCACGCCGAGTACAACTGCTGCAGAGCAACAGATCCATGAACCTACGGAGGAATTTGATGAACCTCAGATCATGGAAGTCCCACCTGCTGCGCCTGCAACCGTAATTTCTCAAGCTCCCAAGCGTGCAAATCCCAGCCGCTCTGCAGCACCGACCCCTACAAAAAGTACCGGTTACTATTTGCAAACGGGGGCCTATAAAACCCGAGCAGGGGCGGAACAACAGCATGCTCGCCTTGCTTTGCAAGGGTTTTCTTCCAAAGTCACGCAACATACCGCGGGTTCGGTAACCTATTACCGTGTTCGCCTTGGCCCCTTCACGCAGCCCAGTGATGTCAGTGCCGTGCGCACGCAATTATCCGATGCGGGCGTCGACGCTATCATTGTGCAAGATGTAAAGTAGATGAGACCGCTTTCGCAACCCCGTAGCGGCGTCATTCCTCCCGGCCAATTTAGTGTGCTGGCATCAAAGGAATTCCTGGCTACCGGGTTGCGAAAGCGGCCTATGTAGGGCGTTGTCCTCAATTGCCCCAAAGGGTTCATATTTGGGGGAGCAGGAGCACAGGGACCGGAACTGTACTTAAGTACAGTGAATACCTGGCACCCCACGACCTCAAAGATGGGCCCTTTTGGGTAATTGAGGACATGCCCTAATAAAAAATAAATTTTTGGGTCTATCTCGATGAAAAAATATATTACTGGACTACTCATTGCGCTTAACTTTGTGGCGCATAGTGCCTATGCCTCTCCTGCTGCGCCGCAAGCGGATGTCGATTATCAGCTGCTTCCTGGTGCAAAGCCATTGCCAGCAATAAGTGTAGATAGTGCTCAAGAAAATGCGCCGGCTTTGCAAAAACAAAAAAATAAGCAGGCTAGGCCGGTTGTAGAAGTTATGGAGTTTTTTTGGTACGGCTGCCCCCACTGCGCAACATTGGACGCCAAGTTGTCCGTATGGCTTAAGCGTAATGGCCAATCAGTGCATTTTAAGCAAGTGCCCGTGGCATTTAGTAAAGATCTTGAATCACATCAAAGGCTCTACCACACACTAGTCGCGATGGGGCTTTCTACTTCAACCCTCTCTGTATTAAATGCGAAGATTTTTGAAGAGATACAAGTCCAGAAAAATTATTTACTGACGCCCGATACGCAAGCGCAATTTTTATCTAAGCACGGTATTGATGCTGCGCGTTTTTTACAAGTTTATGCCTCTGATGGGGTGACTAAAGCGGTTGCTGAAGATATTGCACTGACCCAAAAATATAATATTGATGGGGTTCCCGCACTGATCATAGACAATCAGTACTTAACTTCTCCTGCCATGACAGGCAGTTTGGATGGGGCCGTTCAGGTATTGGATGTTTTAGTAAATACAATTCAATCACAAAAAGCAGTCCAGTAGTCTTAGAGTGGGTTTAAGCGGTATTTTCCAAAATATGCAGATGGAGGGTTTATGCATTTAGTACCCAACCTTATTTCAAGTAATAGGGCGAGTCCTCAATTATTCCAAAGGGTTCATATTTGGGGGAGCAGGAGCGCAGGGACCGGAGCTGTACTTAAGTACAGTGAGGATCCCGAGCACCGCACGACCCCGAAGATGGGCCCTTTGGGGCAATTGAGGGCACGCCCTAGCGCCTTTTTATCTTTTGCACGCAAAACAGGACTCTGCGGTGTTCGCAGTGCCTTTATGCTGTTCTCGGTTTGTTCGGCTTTGTTGGCGTTTTCTCCGGCGGTAGGTGCTAAACCTTCTACGCTTGCCGTGTGTACAGAAGCGAGCCCCGATGGTTTTGATGTGGTGCAATACAATTCGCTAGTCACCACGAATGCATCGGCGGATGTGCTGTTTGACGGACTGGTTGCTTTTGATGAAAAGCAGCACAAAGTGGTGCCTGCGCTGGCACAAAAATGGGAAGTAAATGCAGATGGCCGGGTTTACACCTTTCATTTGCGCCGCGATGTTCCTTTTCATGCGAACGCTGTTTTTAAACCCACACGTTTATTCAATGCCGATGATGTGATTTTTACATTTGGGCGCATGCTGGATCCTAAGCATCCTTGGCATAAAGTGACGGGCCCCAGTGGCTTTCCCCATGCGCAGTCCATGGAATTGCCTAAATTAATTCAATCTATCGATAAACTAGATGAATACACGGTTCGCTTTACGCTCAGTGAGCCAGATGCGACCTTCCTCTCTCTTTTGACTATGGGATTTGCGTCGATTTATTCGGCTGAATATGCGGATCTGCTGCAAAAGACGGGCCACCCTGAGCGCATGAACACCCAGCCTATTGGTACAGGGCCTTTTGTTTTTGGCAGTTACCAAAAAGATGCGGTAATTCGCTATAACGCCAATGCGCAATACTGGGGGGAGAAGCCAAAAATCAGCAAATTGATTTACGCCATTACGCCTGATGCGGCGGTTCGTAAGCAAAAGCTCATTGCTGGTGAGTGCGCTATCGCACTCTCGCCAAGGCCGCGCGATATTGTGATGACTAAACAAGATGCCAATCCAAAGCATCCTCTAAAGGTCGTAGAAACACCCGCTTTCATGACCGCTTTTGTTGCCTTTAATACACAACGCCCCCCTTTTAATAATATCAAGGTGCGCCAAGCTATTAATCTGGCTTTTGATCGCACTACTTATGTGTCATCGGTGTTTGAAGGCGCAGCACTGCCTGCCACTAATATATATCCCCCTAATACATTGGGATATTCCAAAACGTTAGTGCCTTATTTATATAACCAGGTTGCTGCAAAGCGCTTACTTACTGAAGCGGGATACCCTAACGGTTTTGAAACTACCATCTGGACACGTCCCACGGGCAGTGTGCTTAACCCAAATCCTAGAGTAGGCGCTGCTGTATTACAGGCCGATCTCGCCAGGATTGGTATTAATGCAAAGATCAGAGTTATCGAATGGGGAGAATTAATCCGTTCTGCCAAACTAGGGCATCACGATCTTCTGTTTATGGGATGGTCTGGAGACAATGGAGATCCGGATAATTTTCTGACCCCGCAATTTAGCTGTGCAGCGGTGCGCTCAGGGACCAATTTCACGCGCTTTTGTGACCCAGCTCTTGATGCTTTGATTGCTAAAGGTAAGCAGACGGCAGCTATTACAGAGCGTGTAAAAATGTATCAGGACGCTCAAAAAATTATTCATGACCAAGCTCTGTGGTTGCCTCTGGCGCACCCTAGTGCTGCGGTGTTGTTACGCAACACCGTACAGGGATATGAAGTGAGCGCTTTTGGGCGACAAAATTTCAGATCCGTTTTTATTGCTCCATAGGGCATGTCCTCAATTAGAGGCACGCCATAAACGGCTCTTTCAAACTGGCCCGAAATTTTGACAGATAGACCTGCTGAAATTCGGGCCATTTTTTCGAGTTGCGCATAGGGCGTGTCCTCAATTGTCCCAAAGGGCCTATCTTCGGGGTCGTGCGGTGCAAGGTATTCACTGTACTTAAGTACATCCGGATCCTGCGCTCCTGCTCCCCCAAATAGGAGCCCCTTCGAGGTAATTGAGGACACGCCCTGGTGGCGTAGCTTTTTTTATTTTTTTACATCTAACCAACACGTCTGGCATGTCTCTACCTACACTGCTTCAGTCTTTGACTCTGCCTGTTATTGCCTCTCCTATGTTCACTGTGAGCTATCCTGAATTGGTGATAGCGCAGTGTTGTGCAGGGATAGTGGGTGCTTTTCCTGCTTTGAATGCGCGCTCAACCAGTATTCTTGACGAGTGGCTCATTAGAGTTAAAGCTGATTTAAAAACGCATGGCTTAGCAAATCCTAATAAGGCGTTAGGTCCTCTAGCCGTGAATCAAATTATGCATCCTTCTAATGTGCGATTAGAGCAAGACATAGCAGTGTGTTTAGAGCATCAGGTCCCCATTTTTATTACTAGCTTGCAGGCCCCAACGCAAGATATGATCGATGCGGTCCATGCGTATGGCGGGATTGTGTTGCATGATGTAACCAATCTGCGGCATGCTCATAAAGCGGTAGACAAAGGCGTTGATGGTCTTATTGTCGTGGCAGCAGGAGCAGGGGGGCATGGAGGTACGCTCTCACCGTTTGCACTGATAACAGAAGTACGGCGTTTTTTTAAAGGACCCGTTGCATTAGCTGGCGCTATTACTTCTGGCCGAGCAATCTTGGCCGCGCAAGCGATGGGAGCGGATTTAGCTTATATAGGCACTCGTTTTATTGCGACGCAGGAAGCCCAGGCTAGTGAGCGCTACAAAGAGGCAATCATCGCAGCGCAGGCAGCAGATATTGTCTATACTAATTTTTTTACAGGTATTCACGGTAATTATCTACGCGATAGTATTGTGCAGGCAGGCCTTGATCCCAATAACCTTAGTCGAGCTCCAGATGCGCAAATAGCAAAACTAGAGGATCTTCCTAAAGTAAAAGCTTGGAAAGATATCTTAGGGGCTGGTCAGGGCGTTGGATCCATAGAGGACTGCCCTAAGGTGGCTGAATTGATTGACCGCTTCAAGTCTGAGTACAGTGCTGCGCGTACTGATTTATTAGGTATACATTAAGGGCCTACATGGACTATTCCGATACCCTGCGTAAGCAGGGCTTTGCTGTTGCCAGAGGACTTCTCGACCCCAAACTGTGCGACAGTTTTAAAAAATTGGCCCAAGAGCATCTGAACCGGCGTATCACGCCCCTCGAGTTAGAGGCGGATTTGCAGTATGCCGGTGCTCCTACTTCGCGTGAGGAGGTCGGTGGGCAGACTGCGCGTCGACTGCTTGCTGCCTATGAGCGTGAGTCTGTATTTAGAGAATGGGCAAAATCACCCGTTGTGCGTGAAATTCTGACGGACTATTTCGGGGAATCTATCGTTTTATCCCGTGCACATCACAACTGCATCATGACTAAACACCCGCATTACGGCAGCCTCACCAGCTGGCATCGGGATGCCCGCTACTGGAGTTTTGAGCGTGATGATCTAGTGTCGGTTTGGCTCGCATTAGGCACAGAGAATGTAGAAAATGGTGCTTTGTGGTTTGTGCCTCAATCCCACCAATTAGATTTGCCTGCAGAGTGCTTTGACGAGGCCAAATTTTTTCGTACAGATCTACCCGGCAATGCAGCGCTGATTCGTACCGCAGTTTCTCCAGAATTACGCGTAGGCGACGTGGTTTTTTTTCATTGCAATACGCTGCATTTTGCGCAACAAAATCTCAGCGATGCTGTCAAATTTTCACTAGTCTTCACGTATCACGGCATCAGTAACGCACCGCTCCCAGGTACGCGTTCAGCCTCTATAGCTGAGGTGCCTCTCCCTGATACTTCTTTCAAAACATTTCCAGCTACGCCCCTCTAAAAAAGCTTGAGCCTATAAGATAGGCCCAGGTTTTTAGAGAGGCTGTATAAAATTTTGGCAAAAAAAAGCCTGCCCCACAGGGGCAGGCCAAAGTCCATACCATGGAGATATGGAGGAGACAGAGCGAATCATATCCATTAACAAGAAAATACGCAATAAATTATTGAGATTTGTCTAGGTGTATTTACTGTATTTTTTAAATTTATTTGCAATTTCTCAAAAAAACTATGGATTCCCACATGTCTCCCACTGCCCGCTTGTCAGGGGGCGCGCTTGCTTTACTAACCTTGGGTTTAGCATTAGGTACCTTTATGGAGGTACTCGATACGTCTATCGCGAATGTGGCTTTGCCCACTATTGCCGGTAATTTAGGTGTTGCTACTAGCCAAGGAACATGGGTTATTAGCTCTTATTCGATCGCTTCAGCCATTGCCGTTCCACTAACAGGTTGGTTAGCGCGTCGTGTTGGTGAGGTGCAGCTTTTTATAGCGTCGGTGCTTTTATTTACCTTGTCTTCGGTGTTGTGTGGTTTGGCTCCCAATTTCGAATCGCTCATTGCCTTTCGATTAATACAAGGCGTGGTATCTGGCCCTATGATTCCGCTGTCTCAAACCATTTTGCTTAGAAGTTATCCTGTAGAGCGACAAGGGTTGGCGCTGGGCCTATGGGCAATGACGGTGATTGTTGCTCCCATTTGCGGCCCCATGTTGGGAGGATGGATTACGGATGATTACACGTGGCCGTGGATTTTTTTAATTAATGCCCCAGTGGGTTTGTTTTCCGCCTTCACGTGCTTTGTATTGCTGCGTGGGCAAGAGACGCAAAAAGTGAAGCAACCTATTGATACCATAGGTTTGATGCTACTCATACTTGGAGTGGGTAGTCTTCAAATGATGCTGGATTTAGGTAAAGATCATGATTGGTTTAATTCGGGTTTTATCCAAATACTAGGTGTTATAGCAGCGATTTCGTTGACGGTTATGCTGATATGGGAGCTTACCGAAAAAGATCCTATTATTGATCTCTCGCTTTTCAAAAGACGTAATTTTTGGCTCGGTACGCTCATTATCTCGTTGGGCTATATGACTTTTTTCAGCTCAGCAGTGATTTTCCCATTGTGGTTGCAAACGGTTATGGGCTATACCTCGCGCTTAGCCGGCTTTGCCACCGCGCTCATCGGTGTGTTTGCTTTGTTTCTCTCACCGCTAATTGGGCGCAATTTGCATAAAATGAATTTGCGGGCGGTAGCGTGTTTTGGATTTTTAGTATTTGCTTGGGCCGCATACGTCAATTCAAGATTCTCGCTTGATATGGCCTTTAGCCATATGGTCTGGCCTAGACTCATACAGGGTATTGGCATCGCTTGTTTTTTTGTGCCGATGACAACCATTACGCTTTCAGGTGTGGAGCCTGATCGAATGGCTAGTGCTGCAGGATTAACTAGCTTTTTGCGCACGCTTTCTGGGGCAATCGGTACAGCGCTGAGCGCTACTTTTTGGGAAAATGACGCTATTTACCACCATGCTCGGCTCAGTGAATCGGTTACACCGTATTCCATGCCGACTACTGAATTTATCAATCAGTTAGATGCGTTCGGTGTTACAGGCCAAGTGGCGTCTGCCAGTTTAGATCAGCTTATTACACAGCAAGCTTATATGATGGCGACCAATGACTTTTTTTGGTTCAGTTCTTTAGCCTTTACAGCGCTTGCTGCTTTAGTGTGGATCACAAAACCCAAATCGGGTATGCAAGGTGCGGCTGTCCATTGAGCAGCGTTTGATATTTCACAAAAATTTCTTTTTTATAGCCTTTCTATGTTTCGTTTTTTTAAACGCTCTAAAAATTCAGAGGTAAGTGCAGATACGGCAGGACCTGCCTCTGATATTGCGCAATTACCTGAATCAGATCGCGAATTACCCAAAGTTTTTCAAGAAAATACATCCGCTGATGAGGTATCAGATCGTGAACCAGTACCCGATGCGGTAGCACCGCCCCCTCCAATGAAAGAGGTCAATAAACTGGGATGGTTAACCACTCGGTTGAAATCTGGATTGTCTAAAACACGAGCAGGATTCTCAACGCTTTTCAGTAGAATGACTATTGATGAAGCTTTGTATGAGGAGTTAGAAGAAGCTTTATTAAGCTCGGATGCCGGTGTGGAAGCCACCCAGTTTTTGCTTGATGCATTGCGTGAAACAGTGCGCATAGAGCGTTTGACTGAGCCGCATGCTGTAAAAGCAGCCCTTCGCACGCACCTCATTACATTATTAACCCCCCTTGAAAGCGCACTGGTATTAGATCGTGTACAGCCTCTTGTGATAATGGTGGCAGGGGTGAATGGGGTGGGTAAAACTACTAGTATTGGTAAATTGACACAGCACTTACGCAAACACCAGCAGTCAGTGTTGCTAGCTGCTGGAGATACTTTTCGTGCTGCTGCCTGTGAGCAACTAAGGGTATGGGGGGAGCGCAATCAAGTTAGTGTGATTGCCCAAGAAAATGGAGACCCGGCAGCCGTGGTTTTTGATGCAGTGCATGCAGCGAAAGCCCGAGATATGGATGTATTGATTGCAGATACAGCAGGACGTTTGTCTACCCAGCTCAATTTGATGCAAGAACTCAAAAAAATACGTCGCGTTATCGGCAAAGCGATGGAAGGCGCGCCGCACGAAGTCCTGCTGGTAATTGACGCAAACACAGGGCAAAACGCGCTGGCGCAAGTAAAGGCCTTTGATGAGGCTATAAGCTTAACTGGTTTGATTATTACCAAACTCGATGGCTCCGCAAAAGGCGGCATCCTGGCCGCCATTGCCCGCCAAAAGCCGATTCCAGTCTATTTTGTTGGAGTGGGAGAGGCCGTTGACGATTTACAGGCTTTTAATGCAGAAGCTTTTGTAGATGCATTATTGGGAGAGCGCAAAGTTTAAAAGTCGGTGGTATGCATGTTGGGGGTCCTTCGTCACCACCAACCTACCGTTCTTTGCCTTTTCTTGTGGTTGGTTGAGTTTGATAGAACCCTTTTACATACGCATCTTGGTAGGTTGGGGTGAGGCACGAACCCCAACATGCATACCACAATCTTTTCGAATACCAGCGTAGCATCAGTAAAGCATTTATCCTTTCCATGCGATCAATGACACAGCAATAGTCCACATAATGCAGCCGATAGAGATATCAAGTACGCGCCAAGTGATCGGCTTTTTAAAGAGGGGGTTTAAGTATTTGGCCCCAAAGCCTATTGCACTAAACCAAGTAATAGAAGCCAAAATAGCGCCGACCGTAAAGCCTATATTTTCTGGCCAAGGATATCGGCCGCCCACCACACCGATTACTACCATGGTGTCGAGATAGGCATGAGGATTGAGTAACGATATCGCTAACACCGTCATAATGACCGCGCCTGCCGACTGTTTTGGGGGCTCGTTAGTATTAGATATACCGATACCTTTCCAAGCAGCATAAAAAGCGCGCAATCCATAACAAAATAAAAAGATAGCGCCTGCCCATTTTATCCACTGAACAAACTGTGGTTGATGTTCCATAAGCGTACCCATACCTGCTACGCCTAGAACAATCAGCACGGAATCAATCAAAATACATAAGGTTACGATCAACGGCACATAACTGCGTTGTAGGGCCTGCCGTAGTACATAGGCACTTTGAACGCCGATAGCTGCAATTAAACCCAGGCTTAATCCAAAGCCAGAAAAAATAGAAGTCCACATAGTCATAAAAAGGTCAAATTAGATTAGGGCATGTCCTCAATCGCCCCAAAGGGCCCATCTTTGAGGTCGTGCGGTGCCAGGTATTCACTGTACTTAAGTACATCCGGATTCTGCGCTCCTGCTCCCCCAAATAGGAGCCCCTTTGGGACAATTGAGGACATACCCTAATAGTGCATTACATTTTTTGAGCGCCTGTTTTTTACTCCGGCTATCTCAAAGAAGAGCATAGTTGGGATGATGCAGTAAGTTCTGAATGATTTTCTCAGAAATTAGATGATAAGGGATACATCCTAAAAACTATATTGAATAAAAGCCTCAGTAAAATTAATGCCAGGATTAGGCTTTTTAATCCCCGCATTGGAGAGGTGCTGGAAACGTACTCCTGCCTTGTAGCGCAAGGAGGGGCCAAATGTGGCTCCCACACCCAACATATCTGCAAACTGGAAACGCGTAGAGAGGGTATAGTCATCCGTCATGCGTGCGCGTGAGAGCAAGCGAATTCCTACTCCTGCTTCAATATAAGGTCGAATAGACCCCGTATTTTTTGCGTAGAGAAGCACGGGTGTTAGGCCGGCTTCCGTGACATTTTTGCTATGTAAGATCCGCCATTGCGCAAGATGCGCTTCTCCCACTACAGAAAAATGCCATTCCCCGTTATCCCACCAACTCAATTTGGGATCAAAGACTAGAGCGATATCTATTTTACGCGCTGTATGAGAGCCTTTCCCCACACCAAACTGCAAAGCCCATGGTGACAAAGCTTCTTGCGCTATTGCTACATTTGGATGCATGAAACAGGTGCTAAGCGCTATAAATAAAGTAACCCACCTAGGACGTGTCCTCAATCGCCCCAAAGGGCCCATCTTCGGGGTCGTGCGGTGCTCGGGATCCTCACTGTACTTAAGTACAGCTCCGGTCCCTGCGCTCCTGCTCCCCCAAATATGAACCCTTTGGGACAATTGAGGACACGTCCTATGCCTTGAGCGCGGGCATTTGAGCATGGTGAGGAGTTTCTGAATAAATCGTGGGCAAACCCTTAAAAAAGAAGGCGACATACCTAATTTTTTATTCGATGGATAGATCTCTCTCATAGGACTTTTATAAAAAGCGGTGATCTAATATATACAGGTCAAAAGCAATGATTGGACGTGGGTGGTGTGCATGTTGGGGTTCGTACCTCACCCCAACCTACGCGCTTGCAGACGTTTTGAATAAGTTAGAGCTTACTCCATTATATGCAGTATAAGAAAAGAGCTTTTAATAATGTGATACATCTTATTTGCCAGTGTAATAGCTTGCTATGCATGATTAGCACTCCAATAACAAGAGTGCTAATATAAGCGCTCTTAGTAAACCTAGAATCTGTGTGATTACTTATGCAATCTGGCGCCAAAACTAGCTAAATGGCATAGCCCTACTTTTTAGAGAGCTCCTACCACGATTATGGCAACTTCCTCTGATAGCTTTTTGCACCCTTCTTCTGACGCCACTTCAAGCGCGTTAACGCTTGCTTGGCCCACTTTCCTAACCGGCTCGATAGGCAGTCTGGACGCCTATATCCAAATGGTAAATCGCTTACCCATGCTAAGCGCAGAAGAAGAGGCAAAGCTGGCGAATGCGTATTTTAAGAACCAGCATCTGGAATCCGCTAGGCGCTTAGTCCTTTCCCATCTGCGTTTAGTGGTATCGGTTGCGCGCCACTATTTGGGCTATGGTTTACCTCATGAAGATCTGATTCAAGAAGGTAATATCGGCTTGATGAAAGCCGTCAAGCGCTTTGATCCAACGCGCAATATACGGTTGGTTTCGTACGCTTTGCATTGGATTAAAGCAGAGATTCACGATTACATCATCCGTAATTGGCGTATGGTCAAAATGGTGACTACCAAAGCCCAGCGCAAACTGTTTTTTAATTTACGCCGCCATAAAACAGAGGGCCACACGCTTTCTACAAACGATATTGATGCTATAGCCGAAACACTCAATGTGAAACCCGCTGAAGTGCGGGAGATGGAAAAACGCTTTAATGGCGGTGAAATCGCGCTTGATCCGCTCGAAGAGCACGATGACAGTAAATTTTCCGCCATTAACTATTTATCTGACCCCGCGCTTGAACCCTCTGAAGCGCTGGCGCACCATCAGCATGAACAGCAAAAAAAAGAAGGTTTAGCCGCAGCCCTGGATGTTTTAGATGCACGCAGCCGGCGCATCATTGAAGCACGTTGGCTTAACCAAGACGAAGAAGGCAATGCGCGCGTGAATTTACAGCAACTCGGAGAAGAAATGGGCGTCTCTGCCGAACGTGTTCGCCAGATTCAAGACGCTGCACTAAAAAAAATGCGAGGAGTATTGGCAGAATATGCGGTGTAGGTTGGTGGTGAGGCACGAACCCCAACATGCATACCACAGTCTTTTTGAATACCTGCGTAATCTCGTTATGAACTGACCATTACGCAACGACCATGAAAAAAGGCCTATCAGAAATGATAGGCCTTTTTTCATTTAAGGCTGTTCTCACTTAAAAAAGACAAAGCCTTGTAGATTAAGATGTGAGAAAAATTTCAATATAGGAGTATGCGTTCTGATTTTCGTATTCGAATGCATTTTTTCGTAAACCAATAGTGCGACATGCGTTGTGTGTCTAAAGTAAGTAGTAAATAAAAAACAATCTTTTATGTTTTTCATTTACATATTTGTTATTAATCGCGGCGATATGAAAAATGTTTAATAGTGTATGTATTTGAAAAAAATACGGAAGGGGCTGATTAATGAGCGGACAATTAAATAATAATACGCATATCCATAACATGCTCTCGCCAAACGAGGCGCCTCCATCCCAATCACCACTTAGACCTAGCACCCCTGGAATTACATCAAGTAATACGTCTTCGCCTTCTCATATTTTTGGTAATTTAAGTCGTCGAGTACCATCGAATCAGAATGCACAAAGAAATAATACTCTTCCTGCTTCTAATGCGCCATCTGGAATATCAGCGGAGGATTTAAAAAAATTAGCGCGAGAAGGGAGGTTGGGAGAGCTCGAAGACTTGGCTAATGCAGGAGTAAATTTTAAAATTATTTTAAAGGTTATTTTAAATGAGGCCAATGAAGAAGGAAATACTGCTGCACATTATGCTGCAGAACAAGGAGCTCTAAAAGCACTTACTTTTTTAGGCGAGTACGGAGCCATACATGCTAAAAATTCGAAGGGTGAAACGCCTTTGAGTATCGCAATAAATAACAAACATGAAGTGGCAAAGGACTATTTGCTCAGCAAGGGTGCTATTTCCCCAGTACATCAATTACTGGAAGCTGCGCAGACAGGAAATCTAGAAACACTCAAAGAATTGGAAAAGGCCGGAGTAAATTTAAATACTGCCGATAAAGAAGGAAATACTGCTGCGCATTACGCCGCAGAAAAAGGAGACCTAAAAACACTTATTTTTTTAGGTAAACACAATGCCATACATGCTAAAAATTCAAAGGGTGAAACACCTTTGAGTGTCGCAATAAATAAAAATCGTAAAGCGGCAAAGGACTATTTGCTCAGAAAAGGTGCTGTTTCCCCAGTACATCAATTACTGGAAGCTGCGCAGACAGGAGATCTAGAAACGCTCAAGAAATTGGCTAATGCAGGAGTAAATTTAAATGCTGCCGATAAAGAAGGAAATACTGCTGCACATTATGCTGCAGAAAATAAAAACATAGCAACACTTTTTTTCTTAGGCAAAAACAATGCCATACATGCTAAAAATTTGAATAATGAAACGCCTTTAGATGTTGCGATAAAAAATGGTCATGGACAGATAGAGAGCTATTTGCTTCAAAAAGGTGTTTCTTCATTAATACATAAAGTACGGCAAGCTGCGCAGACAGGAGATCTAGAAACGCTAAAAAAATTGGAAGCAGAAGGAGTAGACTTAAATATTGCTGATGGAAAAGGAAATACTGCGGCGCACCATGCAGTATTGAATGAAAAAACAGAAGTGCTTCGTTTTTTATGCGAAAAAAATGCGATACATGTTAAAAATATTAATGGTGAAACACCTTTAGATACCGCGATAAAATTGAATAATCAGTCTGCAGAGTTTGATTTGCTTAAAAATGGTGCCACAACTTTTAAATTTACATTAGGGTATTCTATATCTCGTGCAGTATTAAGAGGGGACCTTATATTTATAGAAAGTTACCCTGGCGATGTTAATGTTTTGAATGCAAACGGGAATAATCCTTTGCAAGTAGCGATGAGTGAAGCCGGCGGATCGAACTTAGATGTGATAAAACTTTTAATAAAAAAAGGTATAGATGTAAACAAACCATTCAATGATCTTGAAAAATCAAGGCCTTTATATGTGGCAGTGCAGAACGGGAACGAAGAGCTGGTAAAATGTCTAATTAAAGCTGGGGCAAAGCGAACGAGTTTTAACGAAAAGGGCTCAATGGAAAGTGCTATATGTGCAGCTATAAAAACAGAAAATACTCGTATGATGGATATATTGCTTGAGAATAATATAGGGGATATTGATATAGGCGATAATATGGGACGTAGTCCTCTGTGCATAGCAATACAGTTAGGGAAGGCTGGAGCAGTAGAATATTTAGTTCAAAATACAGCGGACATATACTTAGAACTATATGGATCCACATTCTTTGAAATAGCCGAAAAATGCGTATTAAATAATCCCAGAGCAGAAAATAGAATTTGGATTAGAAATTTCCTTAATGAAAGAAAAGATCTTCCCCCATATGAACCTCATCCAGCTTATAGCGAGTCCAATAACTCAATCCTATCTAGGATAGGAAGATAAATAGATTACATTCCATTTAATTGATGTAACGGGCTACTGGTTTAACGCTATATATAGGCTCAATCCCGAGACTGCCTATCTTTCTCCCATTGCATATCAAGTTCGCGTAGACGCTCAAGCTTATCGGCAATTTTGCCTTCTAGCCCATAGGAGGTAGGTTTATACCAGTTAAGGTGGTGGAGCCCTTCTGGCAAATAGGTCTCCCCAGCTGCATAAGCATTCGGTTCATCATGGGCATAGCGATAGGCTTTTCCATACCCTTGGGCTTTCATCAACGCAGTGGGGGCATTGCGCAAATGCAGGGGGACTTCACGCGAACTATCGTCACGCACGAAGCGTCGGGCTGCGTTATAAGCGTTATAGCCTGCATTAGATTTAGGTGCCACTGCCAAATATAAAACGGCTTGAGCGAGTGCCAGTTCTCCTTCTGGTGAACCTAGCTGATCAAAGGTTTGTGCTGCATCTAGTGCAATGCGCGCAGCGCGAGGGTCCGCCAGACCAATATCTTCCCAGGCCATGCGAATAATACGCCGCATTAGGTAATGCACATCTACCCCCCCATCGAGCATACGGCAAAACCAATATAGTGCTGCATCCGGATTGCTGCCGCGTACGGATTTATGTAAAGCGCTGATTTGATCGTAAAAAATATCGCCATGCTTATCAAAGCGCCGTACTTTTGATGCCAGCGTTGCTGAGAGGGTAGCTTCATCCAGTAGGCCTTTATTTACCCCCATAGCCTGTATTGCAATTTCAAGATGGTTGAGTAATTTACGTCCATCCCCTTGTGCAAACTGAATTAAAAGCTCGCGTGCAGCATCAGTAAGTTGCACTTGGCCTAGTTCAGCACAAGCACGCTCTAATAAAACGGATAGATCGTCTTCGGTTAATGACGTTAAAAGGTAGACCGACGCACGAGAGAGCAGCGCACGGTTCACTTCAAAAGAAGGATTCTCGGTGGTGGCCCCAACAAAAATAAATAGCCCTGATTCAACATGCGGTAAAAATGCATCTTGCTGGCTTTTATTAAAGCGATGCACTTCATCGACAAAAACTAAGGTACGCTTTCCTTGCGCCTGCATGGCCTGTGCTAATTCAACCGCCTCTCGAATTTCTTTTATTCCACACAGTACCGCAGATAGGGGAATAAATTCAGCATGGAATACCTCTGCCATTAATCGTGCGAGGGTCGTTTTTCCTACACCTGGTGGACCCCACAACAGCATAGAATGTGGCTGCCCTGAAGCAAAAGCCACTTGAAGAGGCTTGCCTTGCGCCAAAAGATGTTTCTGGCCGATAAAGGTTTCGATAGTTTGCGGCCGTAAGCGTTCAGCAAGGGGTGCAGTGGGAGGGGTATCGAATAGGGGCATGGTGAGGGAATGGCAGAAGCTTTATAGGGACGCAAGTGTGTTTGGGCATTTCAATTGGATGTGTGTAATTGGAATGAGGAGTATATGTCAGCTACTATTTTTGTTATTTCCGAGAATAATTTCTTAATACAGAAGGTGATTGCATGATTACTATTGCAGAAATTCCATCCAATATTCGCTTGGAGGTTATCCCTACCCAAGAAACCACACCACTATTGAGGAGTGAGACGAGGAGCGAGACGCCTGAGTGGGGCTCACGGGAGGAGACGCAAAGACGGATGCAATGGTTGGCGAGTCAATCGCCTGCTAGGAAGGCATCCCTTGCAATAGCAGGCTGCTTTTCAGTTATCGGGCCCTGCAGCTTTATAGCTTTTTTTATAGCTGGCTGTATACAAGTCTCCAGAGGCGAAAATGCGGATAAGGCGCTTTGTGTGGCAGTCATTATATGGGCAATTAATTACGCTGTAGGCCTGTCTAGAATCTATGAGCGACTCTATCCATTCACACAAGTGGACAATGAAAATAGCCCCGATCTCTACTTTAATGGGCGGCCTGTACCGCGAATTGCAAGAAATCTAGGAGGTTTTTCTGCAGCGATTTACCGGCGAGTCATAACGCAATTGGAGCAGGAGCGTGGGAGAGCGGTTGCCTAAAATTGCTTGCTAGTTGCCTTTTTACTGAGTCCGGTCCAGTACTGGACTCAGTTTGTGCCGAAATGCGCTTATTTAATGTGATTGGTCTCTACGTTTGCTGTGCTTTATAAGGTGCAGCCTCGGCAGCATGTATGCCAAGTCGGGTAAGTAGGGCACGATCTGCCTGTGTTTGGGGGTTGGCTGTCGTTAAAAGCTGCTCACCATAGAATATGGAATTTGCCCCTGCCAGAAAACATAATGCCTGTAAGGCTTCATCCATCTGTTCACGGCCGGCTGAGAGGCGCACCATTGCGCGTGGCATGGTGATGCGTGCGACTGCAATGGTACGCACAAATTCAAATGCATCGAGGGGCTCGACATCAGCAAGCGGCGTACCTTCGACTTGTACCAAATTATTGATCGGTACTGATTCAGGATAGGGATCTAGATTGGCAAGTTGTGTGATGAGTCCTGCGCGTTCGCGACGTGATTCGCCCATTCCTACGATACCGCCACAACATACATTAATACCCGCATTGCGCACGTGCGCAAGGGTATCAAGCCGGTCTTGGTAGGTGCGAGTGCTGATGATTTGTCCGTAAAATTCGGGTGAGGTGTCGAGATTGTGGTTGTAGTAATCTAGACCTGCTTCGTTGAGCGTTTCCGCTTGGCTACCATTGAGCATGCCCAGCGTCATACAAGTTTCGAGACCAAGTGCTTTGACGCCGCGAATCATCTCCGCTACGGCTTCCATATCTCGCTCTTTGGGACTACGCCATGCAGCACCCATACAAAAACGTGTTGCGCCTTGGCTCTTAGCAGCCTGTGCCGCTTCGAGTACTTTGTTAAGCGGCATTAATTTATCTGCTTGGACTGGCGTGTCATAAGAGGCAGATTGCGGACAATACGCACAGTCTTCTGGGCAGCCGCCGGTCTTGATAGAGAGCAGCGTGGATAATTGCACCGCATTCGGATCAAAATGCGCGCGGTGCGTTTGTTGCGCACGGAACAATAAATCGTTAAAGGGCAGGGCATAAAGCGCGACTACATCAGCAACACTCCAACGTGGAAGTGGCGAGAGTGCACCAGTATCAGAGGCATTAAGCATGCGTGTGTGATCAGAAGTAGAGGGAGGAAGAACGTGATGGGGGCTGACTATATTGTCGGCGCAATCAGGTTGAAGCAGAGTAGATTCAGTCACGGTCGGCAATCTTTACTAGGAAGCGGCTTGAAGGCCACTGCGAATACGAGTAAGCAATGGGGTGATATTCAAATAGTCCATCGCGGTAGTCGCAGATGCGGGTTGTAAATAGGGAATGCTGCCAAGTAGCGGCGCGCGGTATTGCTGGTTCAAGCGCATGCATAGTGCGTCGATATTTTCCTGAGCATAAGGCATCATCGGATCAACTTGATTCGCTACCCAACCTGCGAGGGTTAGGCCTCGTGCTGTGATCGCCTCTGCGGTCAAAAGCGCATGATTCAAGCATCCAAGCCGGATACCGACCACCAGCACAACAGGCAGATGCAATGCACACGCAATATCTGCGGTGTCTTGCGTATCGTTGATTGGCACCCGAAAGCCGCCGACTCCTTCAACAATAACTACATCTGCCATTAAAAGCGCCTGTGCGTGGCAGTCAAGAATCGTAGGGATATGGAGCGTTACCCCTTCTTCTGCAGCAGCAATATGCGGCGCTGCAGGTTTGGCAAGCAGATAAGGTGTTGAAATAGAGGAGGGCAAGGTAACGCTAGCTGCGCTAGCAAGTTGCTCTGCATCTTCATTACACCATACCCCGTTGCGATATTCCGTACCTGCTGCAATCGGCTTCATCGCAGCTGTGCGCAAACCGTGCGTGCTAAACGCGCGTAGCAAAGCCGTTGACACGAGGGTTTTACCAATCTCGGTATCGGTGCCAGTAATAAAAAAAGACTGCGCAGAGGATGGAATCAAAGCGGTTCCTGGCTAATTACCTGTTCGAGCGTTGCGCGCATGCGTCTAGCAAGTAACTCGATTTCATCGTCAGACAAAATATAAGGCGGCATTATATATACAGTATTGCCAATGGGGCGCAGCAGAAGCTCATTTTGTAAGGCAGCCTCAAAAAAACGGCGCGAGAAAGTTTTAGTGAGTGCATCGGTAGGCGACGCCACATCAAATGCAAGGATGGTTCCGCAACGACGTAGATTACGCACGCGCGGATGCTCAGCAAACGGCTCAAAAAGATGCGCAAGTTGGGTCGATTGGATGTGATTGTGCTGCAATACCTGGTTTTTTTCAAACAGTTCAAGCGTTGCAAGCGCAGCACGGCAGGCGAGCGGGTTACCTGTGTACGAATGCGAGTGCAAAAAACCACGTGCCATATCGTCATCGTAAAAAGCATTAAAAATCACGTCGCGCGTGAGCACGATGGATAGCGGTAAATAACCGCCGCTGATGCCTTTAGACAAACAGAGGAAATCAGGCTGAATGGCTGCTTGTTCATACGCAAAAAAAGTACCGGTGCGACCGCATCCAACCGCAATCTCATCGGCGATCAGATGTACTTCGTAGCGGTCACACAGTGCACGCAGTCCCGAAATAAAGGTGGGATCGTGCATTGCCATGCCGGCGGCGCATTGCACTAGCGGTTCTATAATAATCGCTGCGATCTGCGTATGGCGGGTGCAGAGCAATTGCTCGGTGGCTGCAAGGCTGCGCTGTGCAACGTCTGCTGCGGTTTCGCCATTTGTTGCATTGCGTGCATCGGGTGAGGGTATGACATGCGAACGGCGCAGCATGCCATCGTATGCATCCTTAAAAATGGGGACGTCCGTTACGCTCAGTGCCCCGATCGTTTCCCCATGATAGCCATTTGCCACGCAAACAAACTCAGATTTGCTGGTCTGGCCGCTATTTCGCCAATAGTGAAAGCTCATTTTTAGCGCGATTTCGACCGCTGATGCGCCATCGGATGCAAAAAATGCATGGCCCAGCGCACCGTCTGTCAACCGGCTAAGCGCTTCGGCAAGTTCAATCGCTGGCATATGCGTACAGCCACCGAGCATGACATGTTCAAGGGTGTCGAGCTGCGCTTTAAGCGCGCTATTGATATGCGCGTTGGCGTGCCCAAAAAGGTTGACCCACCATGAACTAATGGCATCGAGATATCGGCGCCCTTCCGTATCGTATAACCATGCTCCTGCACCGCGCGCGATGGGTAAAAGCGGTAGCCGCTCATGATGCTTCATTTGTGTGCACGGATGCCAAACCGATTTAAGGCTACGTTCCACCCAAGTTGAATCATTCATTTCAATCTACCATTGGTTTGTTGTTAATTTACCGATGTTATGCAGGTATTCAAAGAGACAGTGGTATGCATGTTGGGGTTCGTGCCTCACCACCAACCTACCGAGATGCATATTGTGCTGCCAGTTTTGATAAAGTATTGACCAGGCGCTCCACGTCTTCAGTCGTATGGGCGGCAGAAAGAGAGATTCGCAGCCGCGCGGTACCTTTGGGTACGGTAGGAGGACGGATTGCTGGTACCCATATCCCTTGCTCACGCAGGGCTTCCATCAGTGTAAGCGCTGCTTGGTTGTCACCCACCATCAACGGTTGAATAGCGGTTTCTGAAGGCAGTAAGCGCCAAGGCAAACCAGCCAACCCTTCTTTTAATTGAGCAATTAACGCTTGTAAATGCGTTCGCCGCCACGATTCAGTCTCAATGACTGCCAAGCTCTCCAGCAATGCCGTGCCTAGCATAGCAGGGCTTGCTGTAGTAAATAGATAAGGGCGGGCACGCTGCATCAGCCATTCTATGACTTCGGTTGCGCCGGCGACAAAAGCACCGAATACGCCGGCTGCTTTGCCAAGCGTAGCCATATAGATAATACGGGAAGAGTGCGTTTTAAAGTGCGCCAAAGCGCCTTGGCCGTTTTCTCCTAACACGCCGAAACCGTGCGCATCATCTAGCATTAACCATGCATTGTGGCGCTCGCATAGTGCTACTAGCTCAGGAATGGGGGCAAGATCGCCGTCCATACTAAATACCGCGTCGGACACGACTAGTTTCTTCGGACTGGTGCACTTGATAAGGAGTCGCTCCAACACTTCTAGATTCAAGTGAGGATAGACGCGGAATTGGGCGCGGGACAAACGCGCGCCGTCAATGAGGCAGGCATGGTTAAGCCTGTCGCAAAACACCGTATCGCCTTGTCCTACCAGTGCTGGAATAAGCCCCAAACTTGCCATATAACCAGTGGAGAAATACAAGGCTTTGGGTAAACCGGTAAATTTTGCTAGCATTTTCTCCAAGGTTTCAAACGCTCGAGTATGCCCTGTCACCAGCGCAGATCCACCGGCTCCGACGCCATATTCATCCAATCCACGATGGGCCGCTGCAACCAGCTTGGGATGATTCGCTAAACCAAGGTAATCATTGCTGGCAAACGATAAATACGCTTTGCCATCAATTTTCAGATAAGCGCCTTGAGGCGTTTCTACAATAGGTCTGATGCGCAGTAGGCTGCTTTGCCTAAGTTGATCAAGCTGGGACTCTATATCAAGCATGGTGTATGGGCATATACGGGTTATTTTTCAAACCGCACTGGAAGCGTTGTTAGCCCTCGGTATACAGCGTTATCTGCCCAGTTTGGGGCCTCATCTAAAAGCGTAATAGTGGAAAAGCGCTTCAAAATGCTCTCGAAGGCAATCTGCGCCTCAAGTTGCGTTAACCGTGCGCCAATACACACATGCGGTCCATAACCAAAGGACAAAGAAGTGCCTTGATCCCGTGCCAGGTCTAGGGTATCGGGTTCGCTAAATTTGTTTGGATCGCGGTTAGCGGCGCCAATAAGCGCAATCACAAGTTCGCCTTTTTTGAGTAAGGTGTCATGCACCTTTACATCACTCAACATGCGCCTACCGGTGTATTGAACGGGGCTATCAAAGCGCAGAAGCTCTTTTAACGCAGATCGCATGAGTGTTGGGGTTTCTCTGAGCGACTGTAATTGTTGAGGGTGTTTGAGCAGAGCAAAAAGACCGTTCCCCAGAAAATTGCGCGTAGTTTCATATCCAGCAAACAGTAGCATCGTGCATTGTGCAAGCAGCTCTTTTTCCGTGATGACGGTTCCTGCTTCCTCAGCACGGATTAATAAGCTGATCAAATCATCGCCAAGATTAAGACGCCGCTTAGGCAAAAGTGCGCGGAAATAGTCATTTAACGCAACCAAACTCTTTTGCGCTTGGTGCGCGGTTTCCAATGAAGGGGTCGGGCTACCGATAAAAGCCGCAATATGATCTGACCAAGCAGCAAAATCTGCACGGTCCAGGGTATCGATGCCTAGCATCTCAGCAGTTATCTGTGCGGGCAACGGACGCGCAAAGTCCTGAATAAAATCTACTTCATGGGCTTTTTCTAGTTTATCTAGCAATGCATCCACGATGGACTGAATACGCGGCGCCATATTCTCTATGGCTAGCGACGTAAAACCCACATTCATCACTTTACGTAAGCGGGTATGTTGAGGTGCATTGTAAAAAAGCATCCACCGGGCAAAGATTCTTTTAAATTCTCTTAATTCAGTCCGTGCCTGTGGATGGCTACGATTCACCCATCCGCCAGCACGCTGAGCGGAAAAGCGGGGATCACGCAGTGCATGGGCTACATCTGTATAGCTTGTTAGAAGCCACGCTCCACCGAAGAAGTCCGTGCTCCAATGAATAGGCCCTGCGGCATGCAGCCTACGGTAAACCGAATAGGGATCGTTTACAAAAGCAGCGTCGATCATGGTTATAAACTCGAGAACGCGGTGTATATCGTATTTGCTAAACGAAAAGACCGTCAAAAAAAAACCGTATCAAGCGATACGGTTTCGAATAGTTTTATATCCCGCAACGCTTGCCAGATAAACAATGAGTACTTTTAGCGTTTAATTTTGCGCAATCGTGCAATAGCGGCAAGCTGGGCTGTGGCATGGGAGAGCTCAGCTTGGGCTGTTGCATATTCAAGGTTGGCGCTGGTATTTTGGAGGGTTTCTTCTGCGCGACGCCGTGCTTCTTGGGCTTTTGCTTCGTCGATATCCTGGCCGCGAATGGCGGTGTCGGTTAGTACGGTGATGGAGTGAGGTTGTACTTCCAAGATACCGCCGGCCACATAGATAGTCTCTTCTTGTTGGTCTGCGGTTTGGATCGACACTACGCCAGGACGTAATGTGGTGAGCAACGGGATATGGCCGGGTAAAATTCCTAACTCGCCTGCTATGCCGGGGAGGGTTACGAAAGTAGCCTGCCCTGAGAAAACAGGC
This sequence comes from Mycoavidus cysteinexigens, assembly GCA_031963045.1. Classification (GTDB taxonomy): domain Bacteria; phylum Pseudomonadota; class Gammaproteobacteria; order Burkholderiales; family Burkholderiaceae; genus JASSUD01. Next base: position 87,836 of record JASSUK010000032.1, on the reverse strand, counting down.
GCTTCAGCACTCACGACCTCTATTTGAATGGTTGCCATAGTTTTCTCTCTATTCTAGGCCTGAAGCTTAGCTGCTTTTTCGAAAGCTTCGTCGATTCCGCCAACCATGTAGAAGGCTTGTTCAGGCAGATGATCACAGGCGCCTTCGACAATCATTTTGAAGCCACGGATGGTTTCTTTGAGGGGCACATATTTACCTGGTGCACCTGTGAAGACTTCTGCAACATGGAAAGGTTGGGATAAGAAGCGCTGAATTTTCCGTGCCCGTGCGACGATCAGTTTGTCTTGGGGGGCGAGTTCATCCATGCCGAGAATAGCGATGATGTCGCGTAGCTCTTTGTAGCGTTGCAAAATCGATTGTACGGAGCGAGTAATGTTGTAGTGCTCGGTACCGATAACGTTCGGGTCGATTTGTCTGGAAGTAGAATCCAGCGGATCTACAGCTGGGTAAATACCTAATGAGGCGATATCGCGTGAAAGTACGACGGTAGCGTCAAGATGGCCGAAGGTGGTTGCAGGAGATGGGTCAGTCAAGTCATCCGCTGGCACGTATACGGCTTGTACGGACGTAATGGAGCCCGTTTTTGTAGAGGTGATGCGCTCTTGCAATTTACCCATTTCTTCAGCAAGAGTAGGTTGATAACCCACAGCAGAAGGCATACGGCCGAGTAGCGCAGATACTTCTGTTCCCGCTAAAGTAAAGCGATAGATGTTATCGACAAAGAACAATACATCGCGGCCTTCGTCGCGGAAGTGCTCAGCCATCGTGAGGCCAGTGAGTGCCACACGCAAGCGATTGCCTGGGGGCTCATTCATTTGACCGTATACGAGGGCTACTTTGTCGAGCACGTTGGAGTCTTTCATCTCGTGATAAAAGTCATTCCCTTCACGTGTACGCTCGCCCACGCCGGCAAATACGGAATAACCACCGTGTTCTTTGGCGATGTTGTTAATAAGCTCCATCATATTGACGGTCTTGCCTACCCCTGCACCGCCGAAAAGGCCAACCTTACCGCCTTTTTCAAAGGGGCAGATCAAATCGATAACCTTGATTCCCGTCTCTAGCAACTCGGAAGAAGGAGAGAGTTCATCAAAACGAGGAGCTTGTTGATGGATACCGCGTTGTTGTGTTGATTCAATAGGACCGGCTTCGTCGATAGGGCGTCCGAGCACATCCATGATGCGGCCTAATGTAGGCGCGCCAACGGGTACATGAATGGCTGCTCCGGTATTCACTACGGTTAGACCGCGACGCAGTCCTTCGGCAGAGCCTAAGCAGATGGTACGCACTACGCCATCACCTAACTGCTGCTGAACTTCGAGGGTCAGTCCAGAACCTTCGAGGATCAACGCATCATAGATCTTGGGCAATTGATCATGTGCAAACTGGACGTCAATAACGGCGCCGATGCATTGAACAATCGTGCCAGTGTGTTGCTGTGCATCGGTTTTTTTAGTGGTCGTTGCCGTCATAGCTTCCTCTTAAGTCTTTTTTGTATCTTAAATGCCGCGCCAGCTTTAAGCTTATATTGGCGCTTGCAAAGCATGCCTAGCTATCTAAATAAATAGAGTGCAAAGCATGCCTTTTAATAAATATAGGTGTGATGCACTATACAGCTGCTGCGCCGCCGACAATTTCTGAGAGCTCTTTCGTAATCGCAGCTTGACGGCTCTTGTTGTAGACCAGCTTTAGCTCGTCGATTACCGTCTCGGCATTGTCCGAAGCGGATTTCATGGCGACCATACGCGAAGCTTGCTCAGAAGCCATGTTTTCAGCTACGGCCTGATATACACGTGCTTCGATATAGCGTTTTATCACCGTATCAATAACAGACTGCGCATCTGGCTCGTAGACATAATCCCAGTTATGCGCAGGCATGCTGGAGGTCTTGGAATCGGCTGACGTTACGTCTGTAGAAGAGATTGCTGCACCCAACGGAAGCAGACGTTCCAGTACGGCTTCTTGCTTCATGGTATTGATAAAGCGTGTATAGCCTAGATATACCGCTTGTAGCCGCCCTTCCAAATACGCATCCAATTGCACTTTGACAGAGCCGATCAATACATCGAGGTGGGGCGTATCTCCAAGCTGCTCTACATGCGAGCTTAGCTTTGCGCCTAAACGCTGCAAAAATCCCAAACCTTTGCTACCGATGGCTGTGGCTTGTGTGCGTATGCCTTTAGTTTCATACTCTTGGATGGTTGCCAGCGCCATGCGCAAAATATTGGTATTGAGCCCACCGCACAGGCCTTTATCGGTGGTCACCAAGATGAGGCCAATAGTTTTGGCCTCCGGATGCGGCACACTAAAAGGGTGCTGGTATTCAGGATTGGCTTGGTGCATGTGCGCGATGATTTCACGCACCTTATCTGCATAAGGGCGCGAAGCGCGCATGCGTTCCTGGGCGCGGCGCATTTTGGATGCCGCAACCATCTCCATGGCTTTAGTGATCTTGCGCGTGCTTTGCACGCTCTTGATCTTGCCGCGAATTTCTTTCATGCCTGCCATAGGGCGTGTATCCCAGGAAAGAGGGCTTAGAACAGGTTCTAAGACAGATTAATTACTGTTGTGTAAATGCTTTGAAAACAGCATGCAGTGCAGCTTCGTTTTCTTTAGACAATTCTTTTTGAGCTTCAATAGCGTCAACCAAAGCGGTATGGCTAGTTTTGAGATGGGCGAGGAGCTCATGTTCAAAACGGGTAATCTCTTCCACTTCTACGTTGTCGAGATAGCCATGATTCGCTGCAAATAAGATCGCAGCTAATTCCCAAACTTGAAGCGGTTGATATTGCGCCTGCTTTAAGAGCTCAGTAACACGACGGCCGCGCTCTAATTGGCGACGAGTTGCTTCATCGAGGTCCGAGGCAAATTGCGCAAAAGCAGCCAATTCACGATATTGCGCTAAATCGGTACGAATACCGCCGGATAGCTTTTTAATAACTTTGGTTTGTGCTGCACCGCCTACACGCGAGACCGAAATCCCTGCATTGATGGCGGGACGAATTCCCGCATTGAACAAATCTGTTTCTAAGAAGATCTGTCCATCGGTAATAGAAATCACATTAGTTGGCACAAATGCCGTTACGTCACCAGCTTGCGTTTCAATAATGGGCAAAGCGGTAAGTGAACCTGTTTTGCCTTTTACTTCGCCTTTGGTGAATTGCTCAACATATTGCTCATTCACACGTGCTGCGCGCTCTAGTAAACGGGAATGCAAATAAAATACATCACCTGGATATGCTTCACGGCCTGGTGGGCGACGAAGGAGCAGCGAGATTTGACGATATGCCCAAGCTTGTTTGGTTAAATCGTCGTAGACAATCAGTGCATCTTGACCGCGATCGCGGAAGTATTCACCCATCGTGCAGCCTGCATAAGGCGCAATAAATTGCATAGCTGCGGAATCAGAAGCAGTCGCTGCTACTACGATGGTGTATTCCATTGCGCCATGCTCTTCGAGCTTGCGCACCACGTTCATAATCGACGATGCTTTTTGGCCGATAGCTACGTAAATACAGATCAGGTTTTTGCCTTTTTGATTGATGATGGCATCAATCGCTACAGCGGTTTTTCCGGTTTGTCGGTCACCGATGATAAGTTCACGCTGACCGCGGCCAACAGGAACCATTGCATCAATAGATTTGATACCTGTTTGTACAGGTTCGGAAACCGATTGGCGTGAAATAACACCGGGAGCAATTTTTTCAATTGCATCGGTTTCAGTGGTATTTACAGGGCCTTTGCCATCGATAGGCTTGCCTAGGGCATCTACAACACGCCCTAACAAAGCAGTTCCTACAGGAACTTCCAGAATGCGGCCTGTGCATTTAACCGTATCGCCTTCAGAGATATGCTCGTAGCTACCCAGAATAACGGCACCAACTGAATGACGCTCTAAGTTGAGCGCGAGTCCATACGTTTGGCCTGGAAATTCGAGCATCTCGCCTTGCATAACATCGGAGAGGCCATGGACTCGGCAAATACCGTCTGTGACCGAGAGCACCGTACCCTGATTGCGAATGTCGGTCTTTGATTCTAAGCTTTCGATAGATTGCTCAATCAAGGCACTGATTTCAGAGGGATCAAGTTGGGTTGTCATTCCTAGTCCTGCAGGATATTGTTAAATCGGCGTGTGCCAAAATGTAGCACTTTTATTCCGCCATTAAATGGTCGTGCAACTCAGCTAACTTCGCTCGCACCGAGGTATCAAATACTTCATCGCCAACGGTCACACATACACCGCCTATAAGCGCGGGATCAACACGTACATGGGCCTTTAATGAGCGACCAAATCGGCGCTCCATAGCGGTGACTAATTCTTTTAAAGCAGCATCATCTAATGGAAATGCAGTCAAAATTTCTGCATCTGCTACGCCCTCATGCGCGCTGCGCAATACCTCAAATTGCTGGGTAATTTCCGGCAATGCATCTAAGCGATGGCGAGTGATAAGCAGATGCACAAAGTGTTCTGCAATGCTTTTTGCAAAGGCCAATTTTTCAGGCAGTGGAGCAATGCTCCACACCATCGCCTCAATTTGAGCTGGCTCAATGGCAGGATTTCTGCCTAAGCTGCGCACACCCTCATGGGCGGCTATTTGCGCGAGCGTTGCGAGCCAAGCAGACCAGAGTGATAGAACGCCGCTAGCTGCATTAGAGGCCTCCACATTCTGTTGTGTTTTTAAAACTACACGGAATAATGCCTCCGCATAGGGGCGCGCTAACGCTGCATCTTGATGTGAGGTGTGTTGCAGGGCAAAAAAGGGCTGTGCATCTTGCGAAGCCGCTGCTTTGTTTGCGTCCTGGTGGGCCTTTTCAGTCATCTTTCAATTAAAGTCCGGCAGTGAGTTGACGGAGTAAATCGGCATGCGCTTGGCTGTCAATTTCGCGTTGCAAGATTTGCTGCGCACCTTTGACGGCTAAAGCCGCAACATCCTTGCGCAGCGCAGCACGCGCTTGCACAAATTGTTGCTCTGCTTCTGCCTTCGCTTGTGCAACGATGCGTCTGGCTTCTTGCTGTGCTTGTTCACGCAGCTCAACGGCCGCTGCTTCTGCACGTTTTTCAGCTTCTGCTAGGCGTTGTTGTCCCTGTTCGCGTGCTTTTGCTACCGTTTGAGCTGCTTCTTGCTGTGCCTTTTCCAAAGCGGATTGGCTTTGCTCTGCAGCTTGTAAACCGTCCGCAATTTTTTGAGCGCGCTCATCCAGCGCTTGGATTAGCGGAGGCCACACGAATTTCATCGTGAACCACGCTAAAACCAAAAACACGAGCATCTGCGCGATCAGGGTGGCGTTGAGATTCATCTTTTTTCTTTAAATCGGAAGGGGAGGCTACTGTATAGGGCCTACCAAAAGTGCGTTCGGTTCTAAGAATACCCGTTCATAAATTATCGGTTGGTGGTGCGCCGATATTGAGGTTCCTTCGTTACCTCAATCTATCCAAGACTGGAAAAATGAGGATGCTAGGTTGGGGTGACGTATGAACCCCAACAAGATTGCCATCCACGTTACATCACAGTCTTGTATTGAATTTTTAGAGAGGATCCGATCAATTAAGCGGCTAAGCTGGCAAGCAGTGGGTTAGCAAATGCGAAAAGCATAGCCACACCAACGCCGATCAAGAAGGCTGCATCGATCAAACCAGCCAACAAGAACATTTTAGTTTGTAGTGGGTTGATGAGTTCGGGCTGACGGGCGCAGGCTTCAATATATTTACCACCCATTAGTGCGATACCGATACATGCACCAATTGCGCCGAGGCCAATAATGATGCTGATTGCAATAACAGTCAGGCCCTGAATGTGCGCTATGGAAGCTTGCATAATGATTTCCCTTTGTTCAATAAAAATTAAAAACGAAAATTACAAAATCTATATCTGATGGCTCAATGGCTCTCATGTGCCTGACCCAAATACACCAAGGTCAGCATCATGAAAATAAAAGCTTGAAGCAGAATAATTAAAATATGAAAAATGGCCCAAATACTACCTGCAATCACATGACTGATTAAACCAAGCGCTGTCGAGTCGGGGCCAAAATTCCACAGGCTGCCCAATAAGGCGATCAGCAAAAATAACAACTCGCCTGCGTACATATTTCCAAAAAGCCGCATACCCAGAGAAACGGTTTTGGCTAAGTATTCAACAATATTCAGTGTTAGGTTGGGTATCCACAAAACCGGATGCGCGCCAAAAGGTGAGCATATTAATTCGTGTAGAAAACCAGAGAGAGTTTTAACTTTAACGCTGTAATACAGCATTAAAACCAATACACCCAATGCTATGCCGAGTGTGCCATTTAAATCAGCAGTAGGGACAATGCGGTGTGACGGAATAATGCTGGAGAGCCCGAGGTGGTGAATGATCGTGCCTGGCAAATCAACCGGGATCAAATCAAGCGAATTCATGAGTGTTACCCACACAAATACCGTTAATGCGAGGGGAGCAATGAAGTGCCGACTACCATGAACAATAGATTTAGATTGGGTCTCTACCATCTCAACTAGCATCTCAATCGCACATTGAAAACGCGAAGGAACACCGCTAGTCGCGCGGCGAGCCGCGAGATGCAAGACCAAAATCGTGACGAGCCCCATCAATATGGACCAAAACAAGGTGTCAAAATTCCATACAGAAAAATCGACAATCGCAGTTTGCGGTTTGTTCGAGAAATTCTGCAGGTGATGAGCAATGTACCCTGAGGGATCGGGAGGGGTAGTGCTGTGCGCCGTCATCTAAATGAACAAAAAGAAGTGGTCAAAAAAGCAAAAAATGGGTTGGTAAGGCAATTTTAGGCATGCCTAAAGCCTTTGCTTTAAGCAGAGAAGCCCGCTAAAGACAAAAGGCCGCGATTGTAAAGGATTCTTATAGACGGTTCAAGTAAAAGTCTATCTATGAAAAACGCGCACCTCTGAATCATAGTCATTCGGTAGGTTGGTGGTGACGAAGGAACCCCAACAAGCGCGCCACCGCCTTGTAGCTTGAGCGATGTCGAACTCACCTGACTTCAAACAAGATTAAGAGGAATTGCATCAGATCGGCTATTTATTTGTGCAGATTGCGTTAATATCAACGCTTCTGCTCTTTTTGTCAGCAATGATAGTGTCTCTTGCTCCTCGGTCTCGCACGGCTCTCCCCTTGCTCCGCGTTGCTTGAGTAGCTTTGTATTCCTCGCACTGAGGCCGATTACATTTTGAATGCACATATCTGGCATCGTCAATGTTGTTTGCGCTGAGGCCCAGTGTAATATCACGTGGCACGCCTCACCGTCCCGGTGCACTTGCCAAAGGCGCATCACTTTGTCCTCACCTCCCGTTGCCAGCCAAACTTCTTTAGCACTTGTGTACCAAGCAACGGAACTGGTGTACCCATTAAAACCTTGAATCACGGTTAAACATCGGCCTGAAATAATCGACCACAGCCGTACCGTATTGTCCCAACTGCCTGAGGCCAGCATTTGGCCATCGTTTGAGAACGCAACGCTTCTCACTGAGCCGGTATGTCCTTTGAACGTTTGCAACGTTTTTCTCTCGGCTACCGACCACAGCCGCACTGTGAAGTCCAAACTACCCGATGCCAGCGTTTGGCCATCGTTTGAGATCGCGACGCTTGTCACCGAGGTGGTATGTCCTTCGAACGTGTGCAACGGTTTCTTCTCGGCTACTGACCACAGCCGTACCGTATTATCATCACTGCCCGAGGCTAATGTTTGGTCATCGTTTGAGAACGCGACGCTTGTCACATAGTTGGTATGTCCTTCGAACGTGTGCAACAGTTTCTTCTCGGCTACTGACCACAGCTGCACTGTCTTGTCCTTACCGCCCGATGCCAGCTTCTGGTCATCGCTTGAAAACGCCACGCTTGTCACGCCGATTGTATGCCCTTTGAATGTGTGCAACAGTTTCTTCTCGGCTACCGACCACAGCCGTACCGTATTGTCATAACTGCCCGAGGCCAGCGTTTGGCCGTCGTTTGAGAACGCGACGCTTTCCACGAGACTTGTATGTCCTTCGAACGCGTGCAACGGTTTCTTCTCGGCTACTGACCACAGCTGCACTGACTGGTCATAGCTTCCCGATGCCAGCTTCTGGCCATCGCTTGAGAACATGACACTTCTCACTTCTTTGGTATGTCCTTCAAACGTGTGCGACGGTTTTTTCTCCGCTATCGACCACAGTCGTACCGTTTTGTCACCACTGCCCGAGGCCAGTGTTTGGCCATCGTTTGAGAAAGCAATACTGGTCACGTTCTTGTTATGTCCCTCGAATGTGCGCAATGGTTTTTTCTCGGCTGCCGACCACAGCCGCACCGTCCTGTCCTCACTGCCAGAGGCAAGTGTTTGCCCATCGCTTGAGAACGCCACGCTTCTCACATAGCTGGTATGCCCTTCGAACGTGTGCAACGGTTTCTTCTCGGCTACCGACCATAGCCGTACTGTGTGGTCATAACTGCCCGAGGCTAATGTTTGGCCATCATTTGAGAACACCACGCTTTCCACGTGACTGGTATGTCCTTCGAACGTGTGCAACGGTTTCTTCTCGGCTACTGACCACAGCTGTACCGTATTGTCCCAACTGCCTGATGCCAGCGTTCGGTCATCGCTTGAGAACGTCACACTTGTCACCTGGTTGGTATGTCCTTCGAACGTGTACAACCACTCTTTCTTGGCGACCGACCACAGCCGTACTGTGAAGTCATAACTGCCCGAGGCTAATGTTTGGCCATCATTTGAGAACGCCACGCTTTCCACGTGACTTGTATGTCCTTCGAGCGTGTGCAACGGTTTCTTCTCGGCTACCGACCACAGCCGTACCGTATTGTCCCAACTGCCTGATGCCAGCGTTCGGCCATCGCTTGAGAATGCCACGCTTTTCACCCCTTTGGTATGTCCTTTGAACGTATGCACATGCGCTAACGTCTCTACCTCATATAGCGCAATCTCATCATATATTACGACTACTAGGTAGCGCCCATCGGGAGAATAGCAGCAAGCACTAACAGAATTTTTCAACTGCAGGCCCGGCAACTCTCCGAACTGCACCTCGTGCATGCGCGCGACCTTTAAGTCTGCGTTGCGTAACCACGTGCCAGTTAAGTTCGTGTTGCTTAGATCCGCCCGTTGCAACTGTGCAGAATCAAATACGCCATAGCTCAAATCTGCGCCAGGAATACGAATATCCTGTAAATCTGCACTATTAAACTGCACCCCTGCTTTTATTAACACCGTGATCGCATTAGCCGCTCCCACTGTTACAGACAGTTCAGCAACCTTAGACCTCTCTATCCAAGCATGAAGATATGCCTTAAATAGCGGTTGTGCTTTAACCTGCTCAACCAGAAAATCTAAGATCACTGGCTCGTTGACTATCGATAACTGATTGAGCTCATCTTCTAGATGAGGTTCCGTCTCCTCAAATTCAGGGGGGCAAATGGCTCGTACTACCAAATACTCCTGCATCGATTTATGCGAAAACGCGTAATATTGCCTTTGCTTGATTTGCAGAGGCGCGTTAAAGCGCAGCAATCGAGTTTTAGCTCCTTCCTCAAAAAAAGCTTTGTAAACCTCAGGGTAGCGCTTTTCAAACCTGTCACTATCCTGAGCAGTTGTTAGCCCCACCTTGGTCAGTGCTAGCGCACAGCTTTGCATAAAGGTAAAACCTTGTGAGATAAACCCCCCTTTGCACTCGACGAGCGCTCGCTTAGCCTCTTCTTCATCAGGTGTTAAAGGGATTGCACTTAAACGGGCCTGCCAATTCTTCCACCAATGTTGAAAGTATTGTTCGTAAACTGCACTTAGCGTTAAGCGCTTAGTGTCTTGATGGGTTAGCTCTAATTCAGGCAAGATCTGAAAAAGCATGCGCAATACCACCGGCCGTTCCAACTCCTTGCTAAGCTGTGTTAATTGATTTAATGCTTGCTCGTATTGCGCTATGTTCCAGCGCGAATGGTTTTTTTCAACATAGTGCTGAATATAGCGGGTGCGTTGTGCTGAGGAAAACGGCGCCATGGATATTTCCCACAAGGCTTGAGGCAATGCCTTAGGGCAGAAGTACATTTGATAATTCGTGTCCAAGTATTCAGGACGGCTCGTGATCACAAACTTCGCTTTTTCCCATTGCCATAATTCATTGAGTTCATAAAAATTACGATTGCGCTCTTTAATTTCATCATAGCCATCAAAAATAAAAATGCAGCGCTGATGCGAATGCGTACGTAACGCCTCAATTTGTTCTGGGGCAAAACCTTTGCTTTGTAAGAATTGTTGGATGACTTGCTTGTTGGGATTTTCAATATTTCTGAGTTCAATAAAGAAGACCAGTGGTCGACCATTGGGGGCTTGAGAGAGATGTTGATAATCTGTGAGTTTTTTAAGTGCCAAATGTCGATTAAAGGTCGACTTTCCGGAGCCTGCCACCCCTAGTAATAAAAATACGCTTGCTTCTGACGCAAAAAATCGTTCTAACTCTGCGTCAAGATCTACTATCTGTTCGCCTTGCTGGCCTCTCTTGATCCCTTGCAGAGGCACATACATAGATAAGACATGACTTTCCCCTGTCCTTTTTAAACTTTCTTGATAGGCTCGCTTAAATTGTTTGATGCTATCGCCCAGTATCGCCAGTGGTTCCTCGGCGGCTTGCAGCGCCTGCCTCTGCATTGCTTGGCTCTCTTCCACGATGAGTGCCAGCTGACGAAGCAATGCGGCACGAAAGTCTTTGATGATGTCTTCTACGAGTTTGTCAAACTCCAAAGCGCCTAAGGTTGAAGTAGCCTTCTTTAAACGTGCGACAAGATTATCGTACCCCAGCCAAAACTTATCCAAAAGCGTTTTCGCCTCATCATTGCCTACTAACAATCGCTCAATCAATTTAAACAGCACCTTATGCCGACTTTGATTGGGATAAACCTGTTGCCCTGTTTGGGCTTGCACCTCAATTCGAGGAATATCGCCTATCCGAACAGCGGTATTTTGAATAAATTTTTCTAGACAAGATGCATGGCTTTGGGGCGTTAAGGGAACCGAGATAACGCCATGCTGATCTTTCAGATGCTCTTCTCTAATTTGCAGAAAAGCCATTTCTGTCAGTACATGGTGAAAGTTGGCTTGCTGTTGAGAAAACGTTTCGACTACTTTACGAATAGCTGACGCGCGCGCTTGTACGCTGTTGGTGCTATAGCTTGCTTGATCTGTGGCGTAGGCAACTCGCAGTGCCTGGTAAAATTTTTGATAGTCTGGCCACTTCAAATAATTGCCTAATACCTCAGAGCAACACACAACCACTTTATCAACGGGGGCTACGTCCTCGATTAACTGAGTGGGCAGCAAGCAAAGCTGGCTAGTTACGATATCTTCTATCCTGCCGTCATGCTTTTGTTTTCGCAAAGATTCTGAATAAGGTTGTCCCAGCGGTGTTTGATCTGAATAGAGGTTGACGCAAATTTGAGAGAGCTTTTCAATAAAATATCTTGCTGTATCTGCTTCAGCCTGTCCATAAGTTGGATTGTTGTGCGCGTATACCAGAAACAAACTGGGTTTATTCGGTATCCTCAGCGAGGCAAGCATCGAAATCGCCTTTTCAAACAGACGGTCTAATAGCGCGCTTTTCTCAGTAAAGGAAAGTACCGGTGGGCTTTGGGTAAGTAGAGCCATCTGAATCAGAACAGGTGGGGATTCAAAGGAAACAATGGCCGCTTTGCGTCCTTGTTCAGTTTCTGTAGTTTTCTCTTCTGCCTCAGCTTGCCCACTGTCAGATAGGGCTGTTATATCCTGATACCCCCAAGCTTTTGCTTTTTTAATACTCGCCTGCGCTTTGTCAATTTTGCCCAACTTCTGCAAGAGCTTGGCGCGCTCAACATACACTTCGGCAATCTGCTGTCGCAAAGCTTCCGCTTCGGTTGTTTGACCGGTGCGAGCCTGGTTTAACACGCTTTTTGCTTCTGCCAAGGGAAATACCTGCTGCGCATCCGCAATATATTTGAAGGTCACCTTCGCTTGGCCATACAAGGCTAAAGCCCACTCGGTATGCTGTAATTCTTCATGCAGCTGCGCCTGACCTAGATAGCTTTGCGCGAGTCCCTGTGCTTGCTTGACTAGTAGTGCTTGAGAAGCAGCTTGACTCAACATGATTGAATGATCCTTTTATCTTCTACAACGCCAATCCTTCAGCAGTGAACGGCATATACCACCCCTATCATGAGTCGGACGGCTTAACGTGATGTATTTCTCATACCGCGCACAGCGGCCGCCCATGGATTGGAAGGACATTGGTATGCATGTTGGGGTTCCTTTGTCACCACCAACCTACCGTTCTTTGGGTTGTGGATTAACTATTAGGTGAGAGTCCCGCCCATCTGAGCGTGGGATGTTCTGCGCTATGAAGGCCAAATAAATCCAGCACACGCTCCACTGTATGGTCAACGATATCGTCGATAGAGGTCGGGTGATTATAAAAAGCAGGGAGAGGGGGGAAAATAATGCCGCCCATTTCTGTGATGGTAGTCATATTGCGCAGATGCACTAGATTCAGAGGCGTTTCGCGCACGAGCAAAATAAGGCGGCGGCGCTCTTTGAGTGTGACTTCTGCTGCCCGCGTGATGAGATTGTCAGAAAAACCTTGCGCTATAGAGGAAAGGGTTTTCATAGAGCAAGGTGTAATGACCATGCCGTGCGTTATAAAAGAACCGCTAGCCAGCGTAGCGCCCACATCTCGAACGGAATGCACCACATCTGCAAGTTGACGTACAGCAGGCTTATCAAGGCCTAGCTCATGCCGTAACGTTAGCCAGCCTGCGGCGGAGACCAGCAGATGGCTCTCGACGGAATCGATAGTGCGCAATATTTCAAGCAAACGCACCCCATAGCGTACCCCTGTAGCACCTGTGATGGCTACAACCAAACGTGTGGGCGCACGTTTGGAAATCGAAGAGGGAGAAAGGTGTGTGGCAGTCGCACTCATATCTAAGAGCGGTGACGGCTTTAAGCTGCAGCAAATAAAGCTTGCAGCTCACCAGACTCATACATCTCATTCATGATGTCTGAGCCACCTATAAATTCGCCTCGCACATAGAGTTGCGGAATCGTTGGCCAATTTTTATACGTTTTAATGCCTTGTCGAATCTCGTTATCGCTCAAAACATCGACCGTATGAAACCCATGGACTCCACACGCCTTTAGAAGTTGTATGGCCCGACCTGAAAAGCCGCACATTGGAAATTGCGCATTGCCTTTCATAAATAAGACGACGGTATGCGCGTCAAGAAGTTGTTGAATGCGTTCATGTACCTGGTTTTCAAGTGTGTTTTGCATTGCTTTTCGTCCATCCAAATCAAATTTATTTGCTCGGTCTCGTACAGCACCCAAAGAGGGGATGCTCCATTACCGTTTTACCCAAGCTAAAGATCATACAAGATTGCAGCCTATTTCTATATGGGATTTTTTAAAAAACTAAAGGGCGATTGAGGACATGCCCTAGCCAAACGATAAATAGTTTTAAAAGAATCTGAGCGATAAGCTGCTTTTCTTCTGAATGATGCTCTGAAAGGGCTCTCTAAAATTTTTAGCTGGATGCCTCTGAGCGTGTTTTTCAAAAGACGGAAATAGAAGTATTTCTGACTGGGCATCTCCTGATATTTGCAAAAAATGGACGCAGCATGGCGCTTTTCTCGACTTCCGAAGAGGTCCCTCTTACAAAACCCCATACGGATTTAGCCAAAACGTATTTTGATTCGGCTATCGACTGGGAATCTTCGCGTATTGAACATATCGAACGTGCTGCGCGACGCGCGTGGCAAGTTGCGGGAGGTGCTTGTGCGGTAGCGCTTAGTGCGTCATTGGCCATTATTTTTATGATGCCTTTAAAAACTACGCTGCCTTATCTAATACGCGTCGATAGCGTAACAGGCGTGCCAGATATTGTAACCACGCTAAACACTAAGAATGTGAAATACGAAGAAGCGATTAATACATATTGGCTAGCAAAATATGTGCGTGCTCGTGAAGCTTACGATTGGCACACCCTGCAAAGTGATTACGACACAGTAGGGCTTTTATCTTCTAAACAGGTTGGTGCGCAGTATGCAGAGCGCTTTGAGGGTAAAGAAGCGATAGATAAAAAGTGGGGTAATAGCCTGCACATAGGAGTGGATATTTTAAGTGTAGTGCCTGCCTCTGAAGGTCGCGGGACGGTGCGTTTTATGAAGACCAGCCAATCTACAGATCGCACAGGCCCTAGTACTGTTACACACTGGATAGCCACTATTGCTTACCGCTACCAAAATCCTTCTGCCATGAAAGAGCGCGCACGCTTAATCAATCCGTTGGGTTTTCAGGTGCTGAGTTATCGCGTTGATCCTGAGTTTGTCAAAGGAGAAACCCTATGAAAAATGCGCCAATGTGCACGTGTGCGATGGCTGGTATGGCTTCAAAGAGAAGGCTCAAGCTAGTGGTAGCAGTTGGTATGGCGCTCGCCTTCTTCGCAAAAACAACGCTAGCAACCCATTTGCCCCAAGGCTCAAAGTACGACGCGCGAATCCAATACGTAGACTATAACGAAGACGATGTAGTCGTTATCCAGGCCTACCCTGGGCTGGGTACGCAAGTTGTTTTTTCATCTGATGAAAAAATCTTAGATATAGCCTGCGGCTTTTCCCAAGGTTGGGAGATTTTAGATAAAAGAAATGCACTGTATTTAAAGCCAAAATCGGTGAAAGTCAGTGATGAAAAAATACTTTTGCCAGAGGCAGGGAAGTGGAATACGAATTTATTAGTGACTACCACTAAGCATTTCTATGCGTTTGATCTGTACTTGATGGCTGGTAATGACAGTAAAGAAACGGCCCATCGCACCTCAAAAAATATCGGAAAAAATCTTCAAAAAAGTACTCGGCCATCTAGCCGTATTATCCATGCGCGGCCCGCCTATCGTATTTTGTTTCATTACCCTAAAGAGCAAATAGTTAAAGAAAAAGCCATTCGCCGCCAGCAGCTTGTACACACGCGTTTATCGCAAAAACCCGCTGTTGTGAATCGACAGTATTCGATGCAAGTAGGTAAAAATTCACAGAACATTGTGCCATCTATGGCGTATGACGATGGACGTTTTACCTATTTTCAATTTCCAAATAATCAAGATTTTCCTGCCGTATTTGTCTGCGCTGCAGATGGCTCTGAGCGTGTAGTGAATACGCATGTGGAAGCTAGTACTTCAGGGGAAGTAGAAGATTTACTGGTAGTGCATCAAGTGGCGCCAAAAATGGTGCTGCGCTCGGGCAAATCGGTGGTCAGTATTTACAACGACCATTTCAATGCGGGCGGGATTGCGCCACGCAATGGCAGCAGCATCCTTGGCTTAAAGCGTGTGTTGCGCACAGAAGAGGGAGGAGCACTATGAAGCATGGTAAGCCGCATACAGATGCGAATCAGTCTGATCTCCCTAATACTTTGCATACCCTTGAAGGAGAGCGAGGTGCTCCACAAGTTAAAACGCTAAATGCCACGCTTCCTCGCACTTGGATTTCTGCATTTGTCTTTGGGCTTCTTTTGCTGGCATTAGCTCTTGTGCATTACACCTATAAAAAGCATGTGCCTGTGGCTTCTCATGCTGCACAAAAACGTGAACCACCCATGATGGAAAGCTCTATACCCAATCGTTCTTTTGATCGTCAGCCTGCCGCTCTAGCTGCATCACCCCCCACTCCCACCTCTTTATCTTCTGCGGAGACGTTTATCACGCGCACAGCTTCGGGTATGCCTGATAGACCTTTGCCGGACATGAAATTTACTTTTCCTTATCCAATGCGCATGCCTATACAGCCTATGGTTATGCCAGCCTGGATGCAAAAACAAAGTGAGAAAAAATCGTCTTCGCTAGATAAATCCAGCTCTGCATTAATGGTGAGCAAAGAGGTAGCACCAGGCAGCTCTGCTGTAAGTGTGATGGACGGTATTTCACTGGGTAGATTGACTGGTAGGCCAGATATACCTTCAGCCATGGGTGCCATGAATGCAATGGAAGTACCTCAAACGGAGGAAAGCGCGCCAACTAACCACACTGCCCAAGGCATGAAGACGCATGGTCTAGGAGAGCTACTTCAATCCACAAATACTCCTATGCAACGTGCGCGCCATCTAGGAAACCGGAATTTCATAGTCCCTAAAGGTACTTTTATCAACTGTGTGTTGCAAACCAAACTAGATACTTCGGTCGCCGGTATGACGCGTTGCGGGGTTACGCAACATATATATAGCGACAACGGCAAAGTGGTTCTAATCGAGCGAGGTTCTACAGTGTTTGGGGAATATCAGGCAGGCATGGATCAGGGTATTAAACGGGTTTTTGTGCTGTGGAGTCGCCTTAAAACGCCAAATGGCACAGTGATCGACCTCGATTCTCCTGCAACCGATGCACTAGGTGCAACAGGGTTATCCGGTCATGTGGATACGCATTTCTGGGAGCGCTTTGGCGGCGCAATGGCAATAAGCCTCATAGATGATATAGGGAATGTGGCACGGCCCATGCACGATACGGAGAAAAACGGCACCACTATCCACTTTGGCAGCACCCATCAAACGAGCCAAGATATGGCAACCGAAGCGCTGAAACGCACGATTAACATTCCATCTACGCTCTATAAAAATCAAGGGGGAAGTGTTGGGGTCTACCTTGCCAGAGATCTAGATTTTTCAGAGGTCTACGATGTATCGGTCGAATAAAGCGCAAGCCCAGGAGACGCAAACCGGCGCCTTGCCTGTTAGTGCACTGCACCACGCAAGCTCACTGTTGTTTCATCTAGAGCCTCTTGTGCAGTGGATGCGTGTGCCAAGTATTACGGAAATATGCGTGAACCGGCCTGGAGAGGTGTTTTGTGAACAAGCAGGAAAGTGGACGCATTACATAGTGCCTTCTTTGACTTTCGAGCACCTCAAAGCGCTTGCTATTGCAACTGCCCAGTTTTCAGGACATGACCTCTCAGAGAGCAATCCTTTGTTATCTGCCACTTTGCCAGAGGGGGAGCGTATACAAATCGTATTGCCTCCTGCTTGTGAAGCCCGCACGGTTTCTATGACGATCCGTAAACCTTCTTTGGCGCAACACACCCTTGCGGACTATGACAAACAAGGCTTTTTCAACGGTATACGCCCTGTTGTTCAAGAACTCAGTGAGCAAGAGCATAGGCTGATGGCGCTCAAAGCTGAATATAAATATGCCCATTTCCTGAAAATGGCCGTCACGCTTCAAAAAGTCATTGTAGTTTCAGGAGAAACGGGGTCAGGCAAAACCACATTCATGAAAGCGCTGATCGAAGAAATTCCACAAGATGAACGTTTAATTACGATTGAAGATGTGCCAGAACTGCGTCTGCCTAATCATCACAACCATGTGCATTTGTTTTACCCGAGTGAAGCTAAAGAAGAAGAAAACGCTTTCCTTACTCCAGCCGCACTTTTAAAAAGCTGTTTGCGAATGAAACCCACGCGTATTTTGTTAGCAGAGTTACGAGGAGGGGAGGCTTTCGATTTTATGCAGGTTGCTGCGTCTGGACATGGTGGAAGCATTACGAGTTGCCATGCGGGTTCTGTTGAGCTGACTTTTGAGAGACTGGCTTTAATGATTTTGCAAAATCGACAAGGGCGCGCTTTGTCGTATGCAGTGATTCGGCAATTGCTCTACCAAGTAGTTGATGTAGTGATTCATATACACAACGATATGCAGTTAAAAAAAGGCAGGCATATCACAGAACTTTGGTATGACCCATTGAAAAAAAGAAGTATTGGAGATAGTAACGAAATAAAGATGCATTCGAATTAAAAATTTATAGGGTGCCCCTATGTATAAAAATCTATTTTTATTATTGGCGGTGATGATTTCAGGGTGTACTTGGCTCGAGACATTGCCTGATACACAAGGTATGAAAGTGCGGCCGGTTAATAATGATATGCCATCTGAATATGCAAGACTACATGCGGATTTATTAGATATTAAAAATACATTAGAAAAGCAAGGATATAAAACGGCCTCTATAAAGTTGCAACCCGATCACTCTAGTTCGCGTGTGGTATATCTCTATTTTGCAAATACAAGCACGGTTTTTAAACCTACCCCTGCTGAAGAGATGGCTTTGTTACCCTATATTAAAAAAACAAAACATATAGAAATTAGAAGTCGATCTGATTATTTTCACTCTGATGCAGCTAGTGAGAAAATTTCTTTAGAGCGAGCACGCGCTATAAAACGGTATTTGCTTTCTCGTGGAGTGTTGCCATCTATTATTTCCATGCATTACGCCGTGAACGATGATTCGATGGAAGCGGAGGAAGGGAATGTTTTATATGGAAAAAATAGTCCAGTAGCAGTGGAGCTATTTTATGAATAAAAAATAGGAGCCAAGCAGTGAGCAGGATATCAATGGTAGTTTTTATAAGAAAAGGTATCGTAATCGGATTGTCGGCAGGTATTTTACATTCTAGTGCCGCGCATGCTGTTTTTACAGGGGATGTGGAGCTTGCGTGCGAAGCAGCATTATGCATTTATTCAAAGTCAACTATAAAAGAATGTACCCCTTCTCTCAAAAAATATTATGCAATTAAATTTAAAAAACGTTTTAAAACTGCTCAAGCTAGACAGAATTTTTTAAATAAATGTCCACAATAAAATATATTTTTAAAGCATAGAGGGAGAAAGGGCGATGAGGTTGAGTGTAAAAGAATATTCCTTCTGTAAAAATATACTCCATATTTTAATAAAATATACCAATTTTATTTTTATAAAATGGTGGTGTGTTTTTATATTCTTTTCGCAGCCTGCTCTGGCAGAGGGTGGTTTGGAAAGAGTGAATGGATTTATGGACAATATTTTAAAAATTTTGCATGGTGTTTCTATGGGGGTCGTCACCATGGCAATTATGTGGTCTGGTTATAAATTCCTATTCAAGCAAGCAGATATTGCAGAGTGCGCAAAAATTTTGGCAGGGGGGTTGTTAATCGGTGGATCTGCTGAGTTAGCAAATTATCTGCTCATTCATTAGGGCGTGTTCTCAATTGCCACAAAGGGCCAAATGGTTGGGGTGGTGCTGTACAAAGTCTGCATGAGTAATATAAAAATAATATAGGGGGAAATGATAATGACAGAGTGTGGGGATGTTTTATTCAAAGGATGCACACGGCCCGCGATGATTTTTGGCGTGCCTATGGCTCCGCTTACTATAGTGGGTGGAATAATTGTATTAGCAAGCATCTGGATTCATATTTTTATGACCATCCTTTTGTTTCCTGCACTCGCTATTATGCGGGCTATTGCAAAACATGATGATCAGCAATTCCGTTTATCTGGCCTCAAAATTTTATTCCGATTTCAATATGCCTTTCAAAATGGCCGTTTTTGGAAGGCTTCTGCTTATAGCCCCCTTACATTCAAAAAGCGCCATGCAGTAAAAATGGAATATAGGTAAAAAGAAAAATTAAACCAACGTATCTGAACCAAGCATTTTTAAAGTGTATAAGGCCCAACCATGGCAGCACAGACAAAATACGGTACTCAAATAAATAAAGAGAGAGGGTGCGCTGCATTTATTCCTTATTCTAGTCATATTTCAGAGAATACCATCATGACTAGACAGGGAGATTTTTTGCGTATTTGGAAGGTGTCCGGAATCAGTTTTGAAACTATAGATCCAGAAGAAATTGCGCTGCGTAAAGAGCAAATGAATACCATGCTTCGCTCCATTGCTTCAAGACATACTGCTATATGGACACATACCATTCGCCGCCAAATATCAGAACGACTGCATGCTACATTCGATAATGATTTTTGCCAAACTTTAGACAAAAAATACTATGACTCTTTCGCTGGCTACAAGATGATGGCGAATGAGCTGTATTTGACCCTTATTTATCGCCCTTTTCCTAGTGCTATATCCCGTACTTTTTCAAAGTCAGGTCGGCGTACTGCTAGCGATATACTTCACGATCAGCATAGTGCTATTAAAAAATTGGATGAATTGGCGCATCAAATACAAGCGAGTATGCGGCGCTATGAATTAATAACCCTGACTACCTTTAAAGATGAGCAGGGGGCCTTATGTTCAAAGGCACTCTCTTTTTTAAATTTTCTTATAACCGGTGAATGGCAAAAAGTTAGGTTGCCTACTGCACCTTTGTATGACTATCTCGGCCATGCGTGGATATTCGTAGGAATGGAAACCATAGAATTACGTACTGCCATGCACACCCGGTATGCTCAGGCCTTAGATTTTAAAGACTATACGTCTCATACCGAGCCAGGGCTATTGAACCGTTTAATGTATGAAGAGTATGAATATGTCATGACGCAATCTTATTCTTTTATGGATAAGCGCCAGGGCAAAGATTTTTTAGAAAGGCAACAAAACCAACTCTTAAGTGCAGAGGATGGTTCTGCAACACAGGTGAGTGATTTGTCAGATGCCATTGATCAACTGATCCAAGGTCAGTTTGCTATGGGGGAATATCATTATTCGCTTATGATTTTTGGTCCGAGTGTTGCGCACGTTACACGTTATCGCGCTAGTGCTATGGCGATTATTCAAGACCTTGGCTTTTTAGCTGCATCGATTAATACAGCTACAGATGCTGCGTATTACGCGCAACTTCCTGGTAATTGGCGCTATCGCCCGCGAGTTGCCCGACTCACTAGTCAAAATTTTGCAGGATTAGCCAGTTTTCATAATTTTATGGCGGGTAAGCGAGATGCTAACCCGTGGGGGCCTGCTGTGACCTTGTTCAAAACGCCATCGGGCCAGCCTTTGTATTTTAACTATCACGCCTGCCGGGTGGATGAAGAGGCATTTGACAAAAAGCTGCTAGGTAATACCAGTGTGATTGGACAATCTGGTTCTGGTAAAACGGTTTTACTCAGCCTTCTACTGTGCCAATCTCAAAAATTTAAACATACCTCTCCCAATGGATACACCACTGTTTTTTTCGACAAAGACGAAGGCGCAAAAATCGCTATTAAAGCGATGGGGGGCCAATACTTCACTCTGCGCAATGGCGAGCCTACTGGTTTTAATCCTTTTGCATTGGAACCAACACAAGCGAATATATTGTTCCTAGAGCAGTGGATTCGCACACTCCTCGCAGGAGATGGGCAAGCGCTCACTACAGCCGACGAGTCACGCCTTGCCAGTGCAGTACGAACGGTCATGCGCATGCCTATCGCATTGCGTCGCCTGACGACGGTGACACAAAATATGACGGAAGGCTTAGACAAAAAAGAACGTGAAAACAGCTTAGTTAAGCGGTTAAGCCGCTGGTGTGCTGGAGGGCCATTTGCCTGGGTATTTGATAACCCGACCGATATACTCAATTTCAATATACATAGCTGCTATGGATTCGATGGCACTGCGTTTTTGGATAACCCCGTCGTGCGCAATCCGCTAGCTTTATATTTATTGCATCGTATGGAGAGCGTTATTGATGGACGCCGCTTTATCTACTATATGGATGAGTTCTGGAAATGGCTTGCAGATGATGCTTTTTCAGACTTTGCATTCAATAAACAGAAAACCATACGCAAGCAAAATGGTTTAGGCGTATTTGCCACGCAATCTCCTTCAGACGTGCTGCAATCTAAAATCGCAAAAACACTCATCGAGCAATGCGCAACAGAAATCTATCTTCCCAACCCCAAAGCCGATCACCATGACTATGTGCACGGTTTCAAAGTCAGTGAAGCAGAATTTGAAATCATTAAACATTTCCATGAAGACAGTCGTTTATTTCTCATTAAACAAGGTCATCGAGCTGCCATTGGCTGTCTAGACCTAAGTGGTTTGGAGGATGAGCTAGCCGTACTATCGGGCAGTACAGACAATATTGCGCTAGTAGATCAACTCATCGAAGAGTTAGGTGCTGACCCCACTATTTGGCTGCCGGCTTTTCATAAAAAACGTAAAGAAAGAACGCAGCAACCATACCGTGGAGGACACCCATGAGGCAGAAAAAAAGGAGGATGCACTTCACGCTGTTTAGCCGTGGTCTCAGGAGGTGCTTCTCATTATCTAAAAGGGTTTATATTCTAGTATCCGCATTACTAGTTAGTACCAGTACCTATGCACAGATGCCCGTGATAGATACGACGCAGATCCAGCACCATTTGCAAGCCATTGGGAAGTTGAAAGAGCAAATCAAGCAGCTCGAACAACAATACAAAGCCATCTCAGGAACACGAAAACTGGGTGCCATATTCAATAATGCAGCGTTTTATGATTATCTGCCGCCAGAATGGGCCACGATCTACCGTGATTTGCAAGAAAAAGGCTATAAAGGATTAGAAGGCGAGGCGCTGCGTATTCATGAGTCGAGCCAAGTATTTGATAGTTGCCATTTTTTACCAGCAGGGGATCAGCGACTGGCTTGCGAAGCGCAAGCCAGTAAAGCCGCGCAAGATCAGGCCTTTGCCATGCAAGCCTACGAGATTGCACAAAAGCGTGTGCTCCAGATTGAACAACTGATGGAAGCTATTAATAGCACAACGGACCTTAAGGCTATTACCGAGCTACAAGGTCGTATTGCTGTAGAGCAGGCTAATATTCAGAATGAGAAAATTAAACTAGCAATGTACGAATTAGTCTCTACAGCACAAGAGCGTTTACAAGTACAAAGAATGCACGAAATACACATGCGCGACGCGGCTAAACGTGGCGGTCTTAATGTGCAGCCCAAGACATTTACACGGGGTGCTAATTGAGGACACGTCCTAAGCAATGCAGGGCCTTTTATTTGCGAGGTGTGGGCTATGCCGTCTTTTACAGATAATGTTTTTCAGGGTATTGGCGGTAGTATAGATAATGCCTTGGCTACTTTTGTGAGTTCAATCTCGGCCCAGCTTATTCGAGGGATTACCCCTTGGGCTATAGCAGGGGTGATGCTGTATTTCACGCTGTATGGCTATTTGTTGATGGTAGGGAGGGTGCAGCAACCCTTTTCAGACTTTTTGATGAAGTGTGCAAAAATTTTGGTGGTAGGTAGCTTGGCTCTGAATACAGACACCTATCTGACATGGATTGTAGAAGGGTTTTCCAGTCTAGAAGATGCGCTGACTGCCACACTAAGCAATAACCATATTGGAACGACGCTGTATGCTTCTTTAGATGCTACTTTGGCCAAGGGCTTTGAGGTCATATCAGCGTGTTTAGAGATGGCGAAATCGGCTGGTTGGCGGCATATTGGTGCGATGTTTGGGTGGTATATCAACGCGATCCTTATTGCTGCAGGTTTTGCCTTTGTCGTGGTGGTCGGTGGCGTTAGTATTTTGGTATCACACTCTATGATCAAAGTGGCTTTTGCCGTGGGCCCGCTTTTTATTATTTGCATGATATGGCCTATGATGGCCCGTTTTTTTGATTACTGGCTGCATTTTGTTTTAAACCATATTTTGGTTGTGGTCTTAACTTCAATGATGCTGTCTATCAGTGTGACCGTATATGGCGATGAGCTTGATAAGCTTAAGATAAGTGATGCCTCTTTGAATATCAGTCGTGCTTCGCTCGAGCTTTTGATTATTGCTGTTGCCCTTTATGGCGTTATGAAAGGGGTGATGGCAATGGCTATACGATTAGCCGGTGGATTTTCCTTCCAGTTTCAGCCAGCCAGCCGCATAGCCGAAACGGCAAAGCAGGGGGCGTTATGGACTGCATCTAAAATGGGGGATACTGCAATTAGGCTTGTAAAGCATGCAGTAGCTAGGGCAGGTAAATCATCGAGTCATTTCTCCTCAGGCCAAAATCGTGGTGCCGCCCCGCTTTCTGGTAGCTTATATAGCGGCGGAAGTAAGCCTGCTTACCGTCAGGCAACGCTAGATTATTTGCAAAAGCGATAGGCAGAGCGCAAAGATTAAAAGTCAGCGGTACGCATGTTGGGGTTCCTTCGTCACCACCAACCTACCGTGCTTTGCTGTGGTTGACGTAGTTTTTTTAAGCCCTTTCGTTTTATTATTTTTTTCATTCTGAATTTCAGGTTATTGTGAATATTGTCATCCTTGCCGCCGGTAGTGGTACCCGCATGCGCTCGACCATGCCTAAAGTATTGCAGCTCTTGGCGGGCTCTCCATTATTGGTGCATGTGCTTGAAACAGCACGTGCACTGAACCCTCGCAGACTTATTGTGGTCACCGGATACAACGCACCAGTGGTTGAAAAAGCCGTGGCAGCGCCTGATGTCCTATTTGCTAGGCAGGAGCAGCAATTAGGTACAGGGCATGCTGTTTTGCAAGCCTTGCCTTTTGTGGATCAGCAAGCACCTACGTTGGTGTTGTATGGGGATGTTCCACTCACTAACGTGGCCACATTGCAAAAATTGGTGCATACAGCAGGTGCAAACCGGTATGGCATTTTGACGGTGAATCTGGAAGACCCAACCGGATATGGGCGGATTGTGCGTAATGATGCAGGGCAGGTGGTGCGTATTGTTGAGCACAAAGATGCCACTCAAGCAGAGCTTAGTATTGGTGAGATCAATACCGGCATTATGGCTATCCCTGCAGGCAAGCTCAGCGCTTGGTTGCATGCTTTAAATAATCACAACAAGCAGAATGAATATTATTTAACGGATATCGTTGCTTGTGCTCGCGCAGATAACGTAGAGGTGATGACAGAACAACCCGCACATGCGTGGGAGACGTTGGGCGTGAATACGCAAATGCAGCTTGCAGAGTTAGAGCGTATTTACCAGCATAATCTGGCTGCTGCACTGCTAGAGCAAGGCGTGAAGTTAGCCGACCCTGCACGTATAGATATACGCGGCACTTTGGAGTGCGAGCAAGAGGTAGCGATTGATGTGAATTGCGTATTTGAGGGCCAGGTTGTGCTCAAAGAGGGCGTGCATATTGGGCCGAACTGCGTGCTGAAAAATGTAGTGGTGGATTCAAATGCAGTGATTCATGCGTTTAGTCATATCGAAGGTGCACACATTGGTACCCGTGCCATAGTTGGACCCTATGCACGATTACGCCCTGGTACCGATCTGGGACCTGAAGTGCGTATTGGTAATTTTGTTGAAGTGAAGCAAGCTGTGATTGGACATGCCTCCAAAGTCAATCATCTAGCTTATGTAGGAGATGCGCACATAGGAGCACGCGTGAATCTTGGTGCCGGTGTAATTACTTGTAATTATGATGGTAAACAGAAGCACCAAACCCGGATTGAAGACGATGTATTTGTCGGCTCAGATAGCCAGCTTATTGCTCCTTTAACTATTGGGCAGGGTGCAAAGGTCGCTGCAGGCACCACCTTGTGGAAAGACGTTAGTGCAGAAGTATTAGTAAAAAACCCTAAAACCCAACATGAAACCACATGATGTACATTCTCGTAGGTTGGTGGTGAGGCACGAACCCCAACACGCATACCACCGACTTCTAAATGGTAACCACCGCTTTTAACCTGCATATGCAGGCTTGAATATTTCATTTTTTGGATTTTTTTATGTGTGGCATTGTCGGTGCAGTAGCGCACCGTGAGGTAGTTCCAATTTTGATCGAAGGGCTAAAGCGGCTTGAATATCGTGGGTACGATTCTTGCGGTATTGCCATGCTGACCATGCCTTCGCCTTCTTCTCAGACCGGACAAATCAAGCGTGTACGTAGCGTGTCGCGTGTGGAAGATTTGCAAGAACAAGTCAATAAAGAGCAGGTCCAAGGTTCGATTGGAATTGCACATACCCGCTGGGCAACGCATGGTGCACCGGTCTCGGATAATGCCCACCCCATGGTGTCGCGCAATACGATAGCGCTAGTGCACAACGGCATTATTGAAAATCATGAAGCTTTGCGTGCGCAACTCAGCGCACAAGGTTATGTATTTGAGAGCCAGACCGATACCGAGGTCATTGCACACCTGATTCATAGCTTTTACAACGGCGACCTAGTGCATGCTGTGCATAGTGCTGTTCAACAACTGCGAGGCGCTTACGCGATCGCCGTTTTGAGCACTGAAGAGCCCGACCATATTGTGGGTGCCCGCCAAGGATCTCCCTTAGTGCTGGGTTTAGCAGAAGGAGCGCATTTTGTTGCATCGGATGCAATGGCTTTATCAGGCAGTACCGACCGCTTTATTTTTCTGGAAGAGGGTGATGTTTTTTCAATTACGCGCGAGGGTTACCAGATTCAAGATGCGCAAGGGGCGGTTGTGCAACGCGCTGAGAAGCAAGTCTTAGGGCATGGGGCTGCCGTTGAGCTGGGGCCTTACCGGCATTTTATGCAAAAGGAAATTTTTGAGCAGCCTCAAGCTATTGCAGATACTTTGCCTGCGGTAGACCTATTTGCACCATGGCACTTTGGAGAAGCAGCACAAGCTATTTTTCAAAAAATAGATAGTATTTTGATAGTGGCGTGTGGCACAAGTTACTACGCTGGGTTGACTGCAAAATATTGGTTAGAGTCGATTGCAGGCATCCCAACACAAGTGGAAGTAGCCAGTGAATACCGATATAGAGACTCTATACCGAATCCAAATGCCTTAGTCGTTGCTATCTCTCAATCAGGAGAAACAGCAGACACGCTTTCAGCTTTAAAACATGCGCAGTCCATGGGGCATGAGCACACGCTAGCGATTTGTAATGTAGCGACTAGTACGATGGTACAGCGTGTAAAGTTGGCATTTTTAACCCATGCAGGTATTGAAATTGGCGTGGCTTCGACAAAAGCATTTACAGCTCAACTGGTCGCGCTATTTATGCTGACGGTGAGCCTAGCCAAATGCCGACATCGCTTGAAAACAGAAGAAGAAACGCGCTATTTATCGGCTCTACGCCATTTGCCTGCTGCGCTAAACAGCGTGCTTGCCCTTGAAGCACCTATTATCGGTTGGGCTGAAATCTTCGCACGCAAAGAGCATGTGCTATTTGTAGGGCGCGGTTTGCATTATCCCATTGCGTTGGAAGGTGCACTGAAATTAAAAGAAACTTCCTACATACATGCTGAAGCTTACCCTGCTGGAGAGCTTAAGCACGGGCCATTGGCTTTAATTGATGAAGCCATGCCTGTTATTACCATTGCGCCAAACGATGCCTTATTAGAAAAGCTCAAATCCAATATGCAAGAAGTCCGTGCACGCGCAGGTGAGCTTTATGTCTTTGCCGATGCAGACACGCGCATTGCCAATGAAAAAGGAGTGCATGTGATCCGCATGCCTGAACACTATGGCGAGCTCTCTCCTATTTTGCACGTAGTCCCTTTGCAGCTTTTGGCGTATCACACCTCCTGTGCACGTGGCACAGATGCAGATAAACCCAGAAATTTGGCAAAGTCGGTTACGGTGGAATAAAAAGAAGGCTGATTCTTTAGAGACGGTTCAGAACCCGAAAAAGTATATAGTACTTGTCTCTAAAGAAAATTTTATGATTTGAATACTACTTCGAGTTTCTCAAGCGTTCTAAAAGTACGACTTGCTCGCCATTTGAAACCATTTGGTACGAGAGATAAATCGTATTGCGCGATTGCTTTAATGAAGCTTTTTATTTCCAGTCGTGCCAGAGCGGCCCCAAGGCAATAATGTATTCCTTGGGAAAAAGCCACATGCTGTTTGGCATTTTTACGTGTTATATCCAACTGATCTGGATTAGGAAACATTGCAGGGTCACGATTTGCTGCTGCCAAATCAAATATGACTGAAGTGCCTCGCTGAATGAGTGCCCCTCCAATTTCTATATCCTCTGAAGCAATGCGCGATACATTGCGTATAGTGCCCTCATAGCGTAAACACTCCTCTACGGCATTTTCTGCCAGCTCAGGGCGCTCTCGTAGCAATTTCAGTTGATGCGGATTATGTAAAAATGCCAATATGCTATTCCCAATTACACCCATAGTCGTTTCGAATCCGGCACCAAACATCATTATGTAATGAGCTATTAACTCGTCAGAACTTAACTGTTTCTCATTGGCTGCAAGTGCCTGTGCTAGAAAAGCATTGTTCTGTGGCGTTTTGCGCGTGTTTTCTATGTGTATACGCAGGTAATTTACAAATTCCGCTACGCTCTTATCAATCTGTGGCGTATTTTTATACTCAGCGGAGTCTAATGCTTGCTCAAGATCTTTTACCCATACTTGTAAAAGAGGTACATCGTCATGCGGAATACCCAATATTTCACAAATGATGCTGATTGGTAAAGGAAGGGCCACATCTCGAATAATGTCTGGTTTCGCCTGTTGGCGCATATTCTTAATGAGATCATCTGTCCTTTTTGCTATGTAGCCCTCCAATCTGCCCATTGCTTTGGGCTCGAATACTGGAGACAGAATGCTGCGAAGTTGTTTATGTCTTGGCGGATCTATAAATAGAATAAAATTTTTGAAGATTTTAGTAATTGGAGCATCTTCAGGCAAATATGGAGTATTTATTAAAAAACGCTTATCTCGTAGACCTGCGCTGACCTCTGCGTAGCGGGTAAGCCACCAAGTAGAAATATCCGGTATAAAAAGCATGGGAGAACGCATGCGTAATTGATGAAGATTTGGATAGGGATCTTCAATAGTCATTAAAGTTGTTTTGCTTTCGTGACCAGTAACAGACTTTGTCTGACCTAAGAAGGTAGTGTCCATAATAATATTCAATATCAATATACAGGGTTAAAAATCGATGAATGAATATGAATGAGATAGACAGTGCAGACAAGGTCATAATGACTGAAGTTGACGTTTCAAGGAGGGTCGGTGTGCTATGAGAAAATTGTACATGCAGATCTAATGAAAACAGAGAAGCTGCTATGGCTCACTCTAGAAGATCTCCATTCCCGCTGCTGTCTTGATAAGGGGGTGGAGGCGGTGGGTACTCTTTGTTATAAGATGAAATATAGGTCCTCATTCCATGCGCCTCCCTGCCGTTATAAAGCGCTTGAGCGCCAAAATAGTGGAAGCTAATTAAGGTGGAGAGTAAGGCAAGGGAGCTACCAGTTGGGCTGCCATACTTACCGCTTAGGTCGATATATGCAGCGGCCGAGAGGACTGCAGCAGATGCATAGGCTGCAGTCTTAGCGAACTGGCGCTCCATATCGTTTTGCGGCAAGCTTGCTGTTAGCCTTTGTGTAACCGCATTTCTCGTATGGTTTGTGAATGATAATAGCCTCTGCAAGTGGTGTCTTGCCTTGCTTGGGGTTGGAGGTGAATTAGGAATTCCTGCCTCTAAATCATCAGACATGGAACTAGAGCTATTAATTGGATTAATCATTTCCCCCTCTCTATGGAAAAATGAGTTAGATGGCAATGGCAGAAACACCATCCTATCGTTAACGAGCCTTATCCTGTTTACAAGGCAGTTGCAGTGCTTTTGTTATCAGTGTAGGAAATGCTTGAAAATAGAGAGGCGAGAGTGGGGAAAAATGTATTACTAAGCGAAATATTTCTCGCAGAACAGGTTGCTCTTTCTGTAGTTAGGCGAAAAAACAGCTTCTCACGCTCCTAAATAGGCCTCACGTACTTTAGGGTCGCTCAATAGCTGTTGTGCTTCACCTTCCATCGTAATGCGGCCCGACTCCATTACATAGGCCCGATCTGCGATGCTGAGCGCAAGGTGTGCATTTTGTTCGACGATGAGTACGGCTGTGCCTTGTTCGGGAATTTTGGGAAGGACCTCAAAAATGGTCTCGCGCATCAGTGGGGAAAGCCCCATTGAAGGTTCATCTAGCAATAAAAGTTTTAACTCAGGGCCTCGAAGCAATGCGCGTGCGATAGCAAGCATTTGCTGCTCACCGCCTGATAGCGTGCCAGCCATTTGCGAGAGTCGTTCTTTGAGGCGGGGGAAAAAATCAAAAATCTTTTCTTTATCACGCAGTACCTGAGCGGTATCGCGGCGCAAATACGCACCCATATTTAAGTTATCTAACACCGTCATACGGGAAAAAATGCCTCGCCCTTCAGGAACCATGGCAAGCCCACGCTCGAGCAGTTTGTGAGGTGGCACATTGCGAATGGAAACACCTTGGTAATACATCTCTCCACGCACGCAGTTTTTTAAGCCGCTAATACCTTTGAGTGTGGTGCTTTTGCCCGCTCCATTTGCGCCAATAAGGGCTATTTGTTCACCTGGGTAAATCTCTAAGTTAATGCCTTTTACCGCTTGGATAGCGCCATAGTTCAGATGTAAATTTTGAATGCGTAATAAAGGGGGTGGGTTTGGAGCATGGTGCTCCATTTGTTTTGTATGGTTTGCATTCGCAGGGGTTTTTTTGCTTGAAGTGGGCGTCGCTGCAATGGTGATGTTAGGCGACGATGCGCTTGCCCCTAAATACGCTTCAATAACTTTAGGGTTTTTTAAGAGTATTTGTGGCGGACCTTCGGCTATAACTTGGCCGTAATCGAGCACAGTGATTTGGTCGCACAGTGCTGTGACAAATTGCACATCGTGCTCGATAAGTAAAATCGAGATGCCTTCGCCCTCTGCATGGCCTTTATGCAAGACATCGCCTGGTTGGGAGGAAGAGGCGGGTGTGCCAAAATTCAGCCCATTTTTAGGACTACAAATTTTACGTAGTAACTTTTGGAGCGCTATTTTTTCTGCTGGATTCATGCCTGCTGCAGGCTCATCTAGAGCTAGTAGCTTAGGTTCGCCTGCTAAGGCCCGCGCGATTTCCAGGCGCCGTTGGTGACCATAAGACAAGCTCCCTGCAGGCGCATCTGCATATTTAGCTAAGCCTACATAATGGAGCAGGGCGAGCGCATGAGCGCGAATCGCATGTTCTTCTTGGCGCTGGCGTTGCGTTTTAAAAATCGCTCCAATCAAGCCTTCTCGGGTGCGAGCATGGCGGCCAACCATCACATTTTCTAGTACGCTTAATCCTTCAAAGAGACGAAGATTTTGAAACGTACGTGCGATGCCTGCTTTGGCAACTTCATCCATCTTAGGCTCATAAGCGTGGCCATCAAGCGTAAATACCCCTGAATCAGGCTTAGTCCAGCCTGTTAAGGTATTGAAAAACGTGGATTTCCCTGCGCCATTCGGTCCAATTAACCCGTAGATTTGCCCTGCTTCAATCCGCAGTCCTACATTGGATAAAGCCTGTAACCCACCAAATCGTTTATTGACCTTTTCGACTAGAAGCCGAGGAGGCCGGTTGGAGGTGCCAATAACATCTTGCATACACGTATTTTCCGCAGGGGAGTAGGGCGTGTTTTCAATTGCCTCGAAGATGGGCTGGGCAATTGAAAACACGCCCTATTTTTTAATGGGAGTGTCGCTTGCCACTTATAGGCCAGAGACCCATTGGGCGATAGAGCATGATCGCAATCATTGCTAATCCATAGACCAGTTGACGTATCACGTCTACGCTGACCCATTCTTGACCGAATAGCGCCAGCTGCAAAGGCCCAATAGCCAAGCGTAAAAATTCAGGGAAAAGAGACAGGAGGAGCGCACCAAATATGACTCCCCGAATATGGCCCATCCCGCCCAAGACTACACAGGCAAGCACCATGACCGATTCCCAAAAAGAAAAGGATTCAGGCGATACAAATTGTTGAAAGGAAGCGAATAGCGCGCCGGCTAAACCGCCAAAAGCGGCTCCTAATGCAAATGCCAAAAGCTTGATCTTGTGCGTTTGAATACCCATAGCCTGTGCGGCTACTTCATCTTCTCGAACAGCAGCCCAAGCACGGCCCAATCTAGAGCGTTGTAAACGCTGGCATATCCATGCTACCAATAGCACACAAGCTAAAAAGAGGTAGTAATATTGTTGAGCAGGAGAGAGCATGAAGCCTAAGACAAGATGCTCTTGAGCCAGACTGCCGCCGGGTACAAATAAGGGCGCGATGTCTGAAATACCTTGTGGACCATTTGTGAGATTTAGCGGGCGATCTAGGTTATTGAGGGAGATGCGCACAATTTCGCCAAATCCCAGCGTGACCAAAGCCAGGTAATCTCCGCGTAAACGTAGGATCGGAGCGCCTAGTAATACACCAAAAAGCGCAGCTACTGCCATGGCGATAAGCACTACACTTAAGCTTGCTAAAGCAGGAGGTAAGTGAAGATGCAGCGGAAGATATGCGCACATCCATGGAAATTCGGTCCCTAAATGCGGGGAAGATAGCAGTGCAGCGGTATAAGCACCGATCGCATAAAAAGCGATATATCCAAGACTCAATAAGCCGGCAAAGCCCACAATGATATTGAGCCCGAGCGCCAAGATAACAGAGAGTAAGGCAAAGTTGAGTACTCTCACTCCGTAATGCCCTATGCCATAACTGGCGATTACAGGAGCAGCTAAGACTCCTAACGCAACCAAAGCTATGTAAAAACAGCGTTTTCCGAGTGCAGGCTGCAGACTGGGTTTAAACACGTTCGGCAACCCGCTCTCCTAATAATCCGGATGGTCGGCAAATAAGCACGACAATCAATACCATAAAAGCGAGTACATCTTGATAGTTGCTTCCGAGTACTCCGCCTGTTAAATCGCTCAGATATCCACTGCCCAGTTGCTCGATGATACCGAGCAATAAACCACCGAGCATGGCGCCGCCAAGATGGCCAATTCCTCCTAGCACCGCTGCTGTAAAAGCCTTCATACCAGGAGCAAACCCCATATAAAAATGGGCATTGCCATACTCAGAGGCCATCATAACGCCGGCCAAAGCAGCAAGGGCTGCACCTATCATGAACGTGGCTGAAATTATTCGATTCAGATTAACGCCTGTGAGCGCGGCAGAAGCCTGGTTTTCAGAGGCAGCACGTATGGCACGGCCCAAGCGCGTTTTATGGATCAGAATATATAAGCCTGTCATTACGGTACAAGCTACCCCGAAGATCGTGATTTCTAGTAGTGAAATCACAGCGCCTGCACGCTCTGGTGTGCTTGGTAATATCTCGATGAACTTTGCCGGCAAAAGCTGGGGAAACATTAATGGATCGCGAGACCAGATCAACATAGCCAGTGTTTGTAGTAAGAGCGACATACCAATGGCCGTGATCAATGGAGCCAAGCGAGGAGCATTGCGCAATGGACGATAGGCTATGCGTTCAATAAACCAAGCCAGCACCGCACACACTAACATGGCAATGGTTAGAGCGATCATAAGCACAGCCACATTGCTCAAGCCTGGGAAATAAGACTGCAAAAAGCCAATGGCGGAGAGGGTGACTAACGCACCTACCATCAGCACTTCGCCGTGCGCGAAATTAATCATCCCCAGAATGCCGTACACCATCGTGTACCCGAGCGCTAGGATGGCATACATGCTCCCTAGGACTAAACCATTCAAAATTTGTTGGATAAAAATATCCACACATGCTCCAAAGAAGATAAATATTAGAGGTTAACTTCTAACGTGCCTTTGTACCAAGACCAAGAGGAAAAGTGGTGGTTTCCTTGACCCCTTCTAAATTTCTGACACGCAACGCGCCCAATGCACGTAAACGCGCTATCACCGATTGTACGAGTGCTTCAGGGGCAGAGGCGCCGGCTGTGACGCCAATGCGTTTTTTGCCAGCTACCCAAGCTGGATCAATTTGCTCTGGCGCATCTACTTGATAAGCCGTTACTCCACTGTGCACCGCTACTTCGCGAAGACGATTGGAATTCGAGCTATTAGGGCTGCCTACTACGATGACCAAATCGCATTGCGGTGCCATAAAGCGCACGGCATCCTGCCGATTTTGGGTTGCGTAGCAAATATCTGGTTTTTTAGGACCACAAATAGCAGGAAAACGTGCTTTTAACGCCTCAATAATATGCTGTGTATCGTCAACAGAAAGGGTCGTTTGTGTGACGTAGGCCACTTTCTCTGGTTGCGCCAAATGCAGTTGTGCGACCTCTTCTAGATCTTCGATCAAATGTATACGAGGTAT
Source organism: Mycoavidus cysteinexigens (assembly GCA_031963045.1). Taxonomy (GTDB): domain Bacteria; phylum Pseudomonadota; class Gammaproteobacteria; order Burkholderiales; family Burkholderiaceae; genus JASSUD01. Next base: position 54,045 of record JASSUK010000032.1, on the reverse strand, counting down.
GGGTGAGGAAGAAGCAGTTTGGGTGTTTGAACCCGTGTTTGCCTCTTCGGAAGCCGTAGAGGCATTGTGCACGAGCTGCCCCATTGTGCCCTCTACCTCAGGATGGCCTCGATGCCCAATCATCACGATTTCATAACCCTGCGCATGCATTCTTTTTACTTCGACATGGACTTTAGTCACTAGAGGGCAGGTCGCATCAAATACGCGTAAGCCATAATGTTTTGCTTGATTACGCACCTCTTGAGATACGCCATGTGCACTAAAGACTACCGTGCTACCCGTTGGAATCTCTTCCAAAGATTCTACAAAAATGGCACCTCTGCTGCGCAAATCATTGACTACATAGGCGTTGTGCACAATCTCATGACGTACATAAATAGGCGCACCAAATTGCTCTAGCGCGTGCTCTACCACTGCAATCGCACGATCTACTCCGGCGCAGAATCCTCGGGGTTGTGCGAGCAAAATCTCAGCCTGATCTTCATTATTAGACACGTTACAAAATTCCAATAATTTGCACTTCAAAAGTGAGTGCTTGGCCTGCAAGCGGGTGATTGAAATCAAAGAGTGCAGCAGTGCCTTCTATCTCTTTTAACACGCCTGCAAAGCGTCCCCCTGTCGCATTGAATTCGACAATATCACCGGGCTGGTAATTTGCTATGTCCACATTATGCGAGCGCAGCAAGTTCAGTGAAACTTTCTGAATCAAATCGGGGTTACGTGCACCAAATGCTTCTTCGGACTGTAGCTGAAAGACAGAGTGACAGCCTGTCTCTAAACCAAGCAAAATAGCTTCTAGGGGTGGAGCGATTTGTTGCGCGCCTATGAGCAAGGTTGCAGGTTTGCTGGTGAACGTGTTCACTACATCCCGGCCATCAGGGAGGGTTAAACGGTAATGCAATGTCACGTGAGACTCAAGCTCGATGGTAGTTTTCATTTTTATAGCGCCTACTAGAGGCTTTAATCTAGGAAAGGCCACATTGTAAGGGATCTACCTACAAGGGCATGGACTATGCTTTTCGAAGATGCGGAAAAAGAAGAAGAGTACGTAGCAGATGGGTCGCGTTGCGCCTCTTTTATTTTAGAAGAAGAGGGGGAAGAGGAAGAGAGGGATAGCGGTATACTAAGCACCTCTTTCCCTATTCATGCCTGGCCTAAACTCGAACGTCCCCGGGAAAAATTGCTCGCAGAAGGAGCGGCTGCGCTATCTAATGCCGAGTTATTAGCCATTTTTTTACGTACCGGCGTCAAAGGATGCAGTGCAGTAGATTTGGGGCGTAGTCTTATCAACAGTTTTGGTTCGTTACGTGAGCTTTTAAGCGCGCCAGCCCAAGCACTAGAAAAAGTACATGGCCTAGGTGCTGCCAAAATTGCTCAACTGCAAGCTATCAGTGAACTGGTGCACCGCTCTTTAGCAGAAGAGCTAAAAGAAAGCACTTTTTTTGAGTCCTCTACGGCCGTGCGTAATTACCTTAGGCTACTGATAGGGGGGCGCCAACAAGAAGTTTTCGTGTGCTTATATTTAGATGCGCGCCATCGCCTAATTTGTGCGCGGGAAGTCGCACACGGCACGTTGACGAGAACAGTAGTCTATCCTAGAGAAATCGTGCGCGAGGCGCTGCAACTCCATGCCGCCTCTTTAATCATCGCCCACAACCACCCTTCTGGCGGTGTTACACCTAGTGAAGCCGATAAAGAACTCACACAAGTGTTGCATATGGTGCTGAAGGTGATGGATATCCGGCTGTTGGATCATTTTATTGTATCCAACAATAAGATTTTCTCATTCTCCGAAACCTCCATCATGCCTTCTTAAATTCAATTGTATATTGGAGTGACAGCGGAACCCCAATATTCTGTTAGGGCGATTTCCAAGATATTTGAGATGTTCTCCTCTATGTATTACGGTAGAAGTATTGATTTGTGCCACTTTATATAAGCCTTCCAGTTGGAAGGTTTTTTTTCGCGTGTGCCAACATGCATGCCTCTGACTTTTAATCTTTGTTTTTGGTAGTTTGTGAGCTGGTCTTCAAGGAGGCAGTGGTATGCATGTTGGGGTTCCTTCGTCACCACCAACCTACCCTTCTTTGCTTTTTTTTGTGGTTGGTGGAGTTTGGTGAATCCTTTTTACATGGGTCTCTCGGTAGGTTGGGGTGAGGCACGAACCCCAACATGCATACCACTGTCTTTTTGAATACCTGCGCAACATCCGTTAATTATTAGTTTTTCCGCGTAACTTGCAAAATATCTGGGATGGAAGCGAGGGTCTTAAGGGCATTTTGAAGACGGGCTGCGTGAGGGATTTCAATGGTGAGTTGGATGGTGCTCAGCATGCTTTTAGCGTTGCTACTGGCGTTGGTAATATTGATTCTTTCTCGGGAAAAGACTTCAAATATATTGTGTAGTAATCCTGGGCGGTCTTTGGCTTGGATGTAGAGATCGACAGGGTAGAGCGTTGTACTGCTGGTATGTAAGGCGTTATCCGCCCAGGAGGCTTGCGCAACGCGTTCGGGAATATGTTTGGCCAAGCGTAAAAAGTTGCTGCATTGTGCGCGGTGAATAGATGCACCTTTGCCTCTGGTAATAAAGCCTGAGATCAGATCAGGTGGTGCAGGACGGCAGCATCTAGCGAATTGCGTAACTAGGCTATGCTGCCCAAGAATCAGCACGCCGCCAGATGCGCCGCGTGTGACGCTGGATCGACTGGACTCACGTGTTAATGGTTCGAGTAGTTCCTCGTGAGAGGTTTTGGCGGGGCTTTCTTCAGGCTGGGCAACATTTAGTGTGTGCTCAATCTGACGTAGGCTGATAATGTCCTTGCCCACGGCATGAAATAAATCATCAGGCGATTTAAATGCGAGTTTGCCAGAGAGCTCTTCAAAATTGATCGACGTTTTGCCTTCGCGTTGTAAGAATTTTTCCAGCGTCGCACGCCCAGCTGCACAGGTTTCTTGATGCTCTATTGCGTGAAACCATGCCCGTACTTTTTGTTTTGCACGCCCGCTACATAAATAGCCGTGCTGCATATTGAGCCAATCACGCGAAGGTCCACCTTGTTTGGCTGTAATAATTTCAACGGTTTGCCCATTTTGCAAAGGTGTATTGAGCGGTGCCATAGCGCCATCAATACGTGCGCCACGGCAACGATGCCCAAGCTCTGTATGGAGATGATAGGCAAAATCGACGGGAGTGGCTCCGTGAGGCAGCTCAATAATCCGTGCTTGTGGGGTTAGCACATAAATAGGTTCTTCTGCAGACGAGGGGTGTGCGGGTGGCCAAGAAGGCGCTTCTTGCATAGCCATTAGTATCGATGCAGAAGGCGTGTTGTCTAGGGTTTCCCCTGTGGCATGATGAGGTTGCCAGGTCAGCAGTTGACGCAGCCAGGCAATTTTTTCATCATGCGAGCCTGTGGCCGTAGATTCTCCGCGATAGCCTTTGGTTCCTGCTTCTTTATAGCGCCAATGCGCCGCTACACCATATTCAGAGAAACGGTGCATGTCGACCGTGCGAATTTGAATTTCTAGCGTACGGTCTTGTTCATCTAGTACGACGGTATGTAAAGACTTATAGCCATTGGGCTTGGGCCTTGAAATATAGTCGTCGAATTCTTTGGGGATAGGGCGCCAAATATGATGGACGATCCCCAATGCTCCATAGCATTCCTTCACATCTTGGACAATGATGCGAAAAGCACGCACATCATGGAGCTGGGCAAAGCTGAGTTGCTTACCATGCATCTTTTTCCAGATACTATAGATATGCTTAGGACGCCCATTCACTTGAGCCTGGATGCCTGCTGTTAGCAGTTCTTCCTTTAATCGCTCCACTGCGCTTGCAATGAATAATTCGCGCTCTGCGCGCTTCTCATCGAGATGGCGCGCGATTTGCTTGTAGGTATCAGGATCTTCAAACCGAAAAGCGAGATCTTCTAGTTCCCATTTGATTTGCCATATACCAAGGCGGTTAGCCAGCGGCGCATCCAGATCCAAGGTTTCTCTGGCAAAGTCTTGTGGTGGCGTAATTTTGGCTGCAGCGTAGTAGCGTAGTGTTTGTAAGCGAGAGGCGAGACGAATGAGTACCACGCGAATATCTTGCGCAAATGCAAGCAGCATTTTCCGCAGGGATTCAACTTGAATATGACGCAGGGTTTTGCCATCGCGCTGTGCACGGTTAGCATTCGAAGCAATCGCATTGGCTGCTTTTTCTCCCTTTAGGCCTAGTTCCATTAACTTGCATACATCGCTGATCAGATGCTCTACATCCGCCCCAAAACGTGTATGTAGCTGATCACGGGAGAGGTCGCAGGGCTGTGCAATATCGCACAGCACAGCCGCAGCTAGCGTGGCTGAATCAACGTGCAGGGTTTGAATGATGCTAAGCATGCCTAATGCATGATCGATAGCAGGCTCGCCTGAGGGCAGGCATAACGCTTTTGCATGTTCGCGGACAAAGTCCAGTGCATCATCCAACATATCGTTTTGCAATGGGGCCGTAGTTTTCAAGGGTGCTGTGTGTGATGTATTCATTACACTTAAGAAGCAGCGTATCAGGAAGTTGAACAGCGCTATGTATAGAAGCGCTGCTATAAATTGGGTGATGCATTAAAAATAGCTATTGAAAAAATAATCGCACATCTGCGCGAGTGGGGCTATAGGTCGTATGGGCTGTTTTTGTAGAACTTCCGAAATTTAGTGGTGTTAAACGTAGGGTATGCATTGGATGGATCAAAAAACCCTATTTTGGTAGGGGCGTAGGCTTTGGAATCCTTTTATATGCAAATATCCCCGTGCTTTTTTGGCCTTAATGGCCGCTCTACAGCACAATCTTAATTCGGACAATGTATAAACCTATTCCAGAGTGGACTGAGTAGTATCAGCATTCCTTGTATACAAAGAAGGCATATTGTTATGAACTTGCATACGCAAAAAACATTGATTGAAGGTCCTGTTGGTCATATCGAAATGGCTATAGACCTACCTGATGTCGTCCGTCAGAGTGATATGGTGTCTATGCCAAAAGAGGTGAAGGGATTGGTTTTAGTTGCGCATCCTCACCCTTTATTAGGGGGCACGATGAATAATAAAGTCGCGCAAACTCTGGCTCGTGCGTTTACGCAGATGAACTATATAGCGGTGCGCTCCAATTTTCGTGGAGTGGGCGAGACACAAGGCGTGCATGATCACGGCATAGGCGAGCAAGACGATTTGATGGCGGTGTTGCGTTATATGCGTGCACAGCCAGGCTATGCTGAATTACCCTTGGTTCTGGCCGGCTTTTCATTTGGAACCTTTGTCGTTTCCCATTTGGCTCAGCGATTAGCTGATCAAGGCGAAACCATTCAACGTTTAGTGTTAGCAGGAACTGCAACTACGCGCTGGAAAATTGCAAATGTGCCGCACGATACGATCGTCATTCATGGAGAGAGTGATGATGTGATTCCTTTGTCGGATGTATTTGATTGGGCAAGGCCTCAAGATTTGCCTGTGACGGTTATTCCTGGTGGTACGCATTTTTTTCATCGAAAGCTGCATCTTCTGCGGCAAATTATCCAAGGCGCGTGGCGCGTATAATTAATCGGTTTTCTTTTTTTATCTTTCTTCTTCCTTATGTCTGCTTCTTCTCTGATTTGCCGTTTTGCCTGTAGAGTTGTGTTTGTGCCGGCTCTGTCTGCCTCTTTATGGATGGGGAGTGCGGCTACGGCCTGGGCCCAAGTGCCTCCTCCCGCTGTTTTAGCGCCTTCCTGGGTATTGATGGATGCTACGAGTAATCAGGTATTAGCTTCCGTGAATGCTGAGGAGCGAGTACAGCCTGCTTCTCTCACGAAGCTTATGTCTGCGTACATTGTGTTTGACGCATTGAAAGACAAAAAAATTTCGATGGAACAAACGTTTATTCCAAGTGACATAGTGCGACGCGTGAAACGCGATGAGTCGCGTATGTTTATTGAAGCGAATAAGCCTGTAACCGTTGATGCATTGCTCCATGGATTGATTGTGCAATCAGGCAATGATGCAGCGCTTGCCCTAGCGGAGCTCGTAGGAGGAAGTGAAGCCAATTTTGTGACGATGATGAATCAAACCGCGCAGCGCCTTGGTTTAACGCGTACGCATTTTGCTGATACGAATGGCATGCCGGATCCAGAGCACTACACGACAGCTGGAGACCTGGCCGTGCTTTCTACGCATCTGATTCGCGATTTCCCAGAGTACTATTCCCTCTTTTCGGTCAAAGAATTTACCTATAACCGGATCCGCCAATCCAACAGAAATCGACTGCTCTGGATTGATCCGAGTGTCGATGGACTGAAAACAGGCCATACTGAGCTGGCTGGATTTTGCTTGATCGCATCCGCAAAACGTCCTATGCCTAATGTGGCTGGACAAAATCGCCGCATAGTTTCAGTGGTGATGGGTGAGCGTAAAGAATCTGATCGCATACAAGATAGTTTAAAAATGCTCAATTACGGCTTTCAAGCCTATGATGCTGTTCCTTTATTTAAAGAAGGGCAGGTTATTGAGGCACTACGTGTTTACAAAGGTAAGCTGAATAAACTCAAAGTAGGTACCGCGTCAGCTTCTATCGTGAGTGTGCCTCGTGGATCGGGTGATAAAATTAAAACCCTTATTCAATCTAAGACGCCCTTGTTAGCGCCTATTGCAAAAGGCCATGCTGTAGGCTCTGTTATTGTGCAAGTGGATGGCAAACCCTTTACAACGCTGCCTTTAGTAGCACTGGAAGCTGTTCCTGAGTCCAATATATTTGGCCGCTACTGGGATGCGTTATTGTTGAAGATTCAGGAAAAATGGAACAAAAGATAGAAATTAATGGCGTAGAGGCTTCTTCTGCAAAGATCTCAAGCCTCGCATCCGACGAGGGTGCAAGGCTTCAAGAAGAAGCAAAACGCTCTGCAAATAGTAGTCCGTCGACGGAAATGGCGGGCAACGTTACGCAGGCTGCAGCGACTACTGCAGTGCCGCCCGCTTTTCTGCTTGAATTCCCCTGCCACTTTCCCATTAAAGTATTGGGTAAATCGCAGGGCGATTTCATGGATGAAATTATCTCGGTAGTGTGTCAGCTCGATCCACGGTTTGACGCACAATGTATTGAACAACGCTCCTCCAGCGCAGGCCGCTATATGGGATTGACCTGTTCCGTGTATGCCCAAAACCGTACCCATTTGGATGATATATACCGCGCGTTGACGGCACATCCGAAAGTGGCTTACGTTTTATAAGCTTTTTTCCAAAATCTGAATTTTATTTCTACGCTCCGTCCCCCCTCTCCTGCTTTTCCACTTCGCCTGCTCTGGCGTGGCCTTGAGCCTTATACAGAGAGCTGGCAGGCTATGCGCGCCTTCACGCAGGCGCGCACACCTGATACGTTGGATGAAATTTGGTTTGTTGAACATCCACCGGTCTATACGCAAGGTCAGGCAGGAAAGGCAGCGCATTTACTGACGGCTCAAGGTGCTATTCCTGTTGTGCATACAGACCGAGGAGGGCAAATCACTTTTCACGGTCCAGGCCAGGTCATTGCCTATCTTTTGTTAGATTTGCACCGGCGCACCTTGAAGGTACGCGAACTGGTCAATCAGATCGAGCAAGCTGTATTGGATACTCTGCTGCACTATGGCATTGAAGGAGAGCGCCGAACTGGAGCGCCAGGCATTTATCTAAAAGCATTGTCTCCGGCGTTATGCGCTACAGGAGAAAAGCTACGCCTATGGCATGGAGCCAAAATAGCTGCCTTAGGTTTAAAGATCCACAAAGGGTGTAGCTATCACGGTTTAAGCCTAAATGTAGATATGGACTTACAGCCCTTTAATAATATTAATCCCTGCGGTTATGCGGGGTTGCAAACCATAGATATGGCAAAACTGGGTGTGCATGCCACCTGGACCGAAGTTGCAAAAGTGCTGGCAGAGCATATAAAACGTATTTTTGAAAAATGACCTATATGGACAGTGATGATATTGAGCGTATTAAACCTTGGGTAGAGCATTTTTTGCAGCGTATGGATGATCTAGTGGATCGTCTCGATGCGTTGGGGTCACCTCAGCATAGAAAAATAGATTGGTCTGCTTCTCCTGCTTTTCGTTGGCAGTCTAATGCGGCGGGTGGTTTTTTAAAGCCGGTGATGAAACATGCCTCTATCCCATTAAAAGATCTGCAACATATCGACCGTCAAAAACAACGTATAGAACAAAATACACGGCAGTTTATGAAAGGGCAGCCTGCGAACCATGTGCTACTGACAGGAGCACGGGGCACCGGTAAATCTTCGTTGGTGAAAGCCTGTTTGAATCAATTTGCTCCAGCAGGTTTGCGTTTAATCGAAATCGATAGGGAGGATATGCATGATCTTCCTACCATTGCCGAGCTTATAGCCGCGCGTGAAGAACGCTTTATTGTGTTTTGCGATGACCTTTCTTTTGAAGCAGGTGAATCAGGCTATAAATCGCTAAAAGTCGCATTGGATGGGTCTATTGCAGCGCAAGCTGACAATATGTTGATTTATGCAACGTCCAATCGTCGTCACCTGCTGCCTGAAGATTTTTCCGATAACCAACCCACATCGTCAAACCCAAAAGGTGAAATTCATCCAGGCGAAGGCGTAGATGAAAAAGTTGCGCTGTCTGAGCGCTTTGGCCTATGGTTGCATTTTTATCCATTTAAACAAGACGAATATTTGGATATTGTGCAATGTGAGATGCAACGTGCAGGATTAATAGAGCAAGACAGTGAACGCGCTCGCTCAGAGGCCCTAATTTGGGCATTAGAGAGAGGCTCGCGCTCTGGGCGCGTCGCTTCGCAGTTTGTGCGTGACTGGTGTAGTCGATCAAAAGAGTAAGTTGTGCCTTCATAGCACTTGCTTGTGGTCTTTGTGCCGCATTGGAGTATGCTCCGGGCGCAGGGCTGTATAACGTACGCAGGTATTCAAAAAGTCAGCGGTACGCATGTTGGGGTTCGTGCCTCACCCCAACCTACCAAGATGCATATGTAAAAGGGTTTTATCAAACTCCATCTACCGCAAGAAAAGCAAAGGACGGTAGGTTGGTGGTGACGAAGGAACCCCAACATGCGTACCGCTGACTTTTTGAATACCTGCGTAACATCAATTAAAGAAGATAAAAAGCATTTTTCGTGGAGAGCTGTATGGGCTGGACGAGAGTACAAAAGAACGTGGTGATTGCTGCCTATTTAGGTTGGACACTCGATGCTTTTGATTTTTTTCTAATGATGTTTGTATTGAAAGATATTGCATCTGAGTTTGCAACAGGGATGCCTGCGATTGCTTTTGCAATCACCATGACTTTAGCGGTGCGCCCACTTGGGGCATTTATCTTTGGTCGTCTCGCGGATAAATATGGCCGGCGCTCGACGCTGATGCTTAATATTGCCATTTATTCCGTATTGGAGTTGCTCTCAGGATTTTCAACTAGCCTCACCATGTTTATCGTGCTACGTACTTTATTTGGCATAGCGATGGGCGGAGAGTGGGGAGTAGGGGCTGCGCTGACGATGGAAACCGTTCCTGCACGTTCACGAGGCCTAGTCTCAGGCATTTTGCAAGCAGGCTATCCTAGTGGTTACCTATTAGCGTCGGTGGCATTTGGTGTGTTGTATCCCTATATTGGCTGGCGAGGTATGTTTTTTGTAGGGGTGTTGCCTGCCTTACTCGTGCTCTATATTCGTCGTTATGTGCCTGAATCTCCCACTTGGCGCATGCTTGAAAAAGAAAAGCAACCCAGTTTTATGCAGACCATGAGCCAAAACTGGAAGCTATCTATCTATGCGATTGCAATGATGACGGCCTTTACGTTTTTCAGTCATGGCACACAAGATTTATATCCGACCTTTTTGCGCGAACAGCGCAACTTTGATGCCTATACGGTGTCTTGGATCGCTATCATCTACAATATTGGTGCGATTTTGGGCGGGCTCTTTTTTGGATCCCTATCCGAAAAAATTGGCCGACGCCGTGCCATATTTATAGCAACGATTGTCGCCTTGCCGGTATTGCCTTTATGGGTTTTTGCAACAGGCTCTGTGTGGATTGCAATCGGTGCCTTTTTGATGCAATTTGCTGTGCAAGGGGCTTGGGGAGTGGTTCCTGCCCATCTCAATGAAATTTCTCCTTCTAGCATTCGCGCCACATTTCCAGGACTGGTCTATCAGCTTGGAAATTTATTATCTGCGGTGAATGCTCCTCTGCAAGCCTATATTGCCATTCATCACCAGGGCAATTACGCGCTGGCAATGGGATTGGTCACCGGTACGGTTGCGGTGGTGCTAGCCGGATTAGTTCTACTGGGCAAAGAGCGTAGAGGAGCCGATATGATGGAACTAGCGGCCGTACCAATTAATGTGAGTGGTAATGCCTCTAAAACGGGATTACAGGCTTAGCTTTAAGAAAGTTTGTTTTTAGACCTGCGACACGCTAACCGCGTGTCGCTTTAGCTTTAGGGCGTGTTTTCAATTGTTCCAAAGGGTTCATATTTGGGGGAGCAGGAGCGCAGGGACCGGAGCTGTACTTAAGTACAGTGAGGATCCCGAGCACCGCACGACCTCAAAGATGGGCCCTTTGGGGCGGTTGAGGACATGCCCTAGTGGAAGACCTTCAGGGTTTCTGTATGGTTGGAATCTTAATTATTGCCCATGCTCCTTTAGCAAGTGCGCTTAAAGCGTGTGTTGCGCATATCTATGGAAGTGAGCCTGCGCGCATAGATGCGCTGGATGTATTTCCAGATGACGAACCGGCACAGTTGGTAGAGGCCGCACGTGAGCAGCTCCTCAGATTAGGCCGTCGACATGGCGCTTTAGCGCTTACCGATCTGTATGGAGGCACACCCTCCAATATTGCTTCGCAATTGGCAGATCTACCAAGGGTACGTGTGATCACGGGCGTCAATTTGCCTATGCTAGTGCGCGCGCTGTGCTATCGGGCTATGCCGTTAAATACATTAGTCGAAAAAACGGTAGCTGGAGGGGTGCGAGGCATCCAAGTCATTGACCCGAGCACCGTGCCGCCTGCAGCGCCATTACAGAAACAAGCGTACAAAAATCCTTGCATGCTGGGTGCAGAAAATTAAAGTTGAAACTATGCAATCAAAAGAAGTAATGATCATAAATAAATTAGGCTTACATGCGCGCGCTTGCGCCAAGCTTACTCAGCTTGCTGCGCGCTATGAGTCTGATGTATGGATGACTAAAAACAATCGCCGCATCAATGCAAAAAGCATCATGGGCGTAATGATGCTCGCCGCCGGTTGTGGTAGCTCCGTATACCTCGAAGTAGAAGGATCTGATGAACAAAAGGCATTGGACGCCCTGCTAAATTTGATAGCAGAGCGATTTGGGGAAGAGGAGTAGGGTCGGGTGATCGCACCGCTCCCCATGCGTGAATGGGATGAAATCACATTTTATTGTGCTTTTATTTTGTCAAAAATCTTTGCAGTTAACCCAAGCACAGCGGTTTGTTGTTCTGCTACTTGCTTGGGAGGCACTCCTGCAACATCAATCCCTTCGAGGCGTAATCGATGTTGTAGTGCGCGGTATAGGCGGTAGGCGTCGCCTACCGCCGTAGCTTCATTCGGGGTGATTAAGTTTAGTTGGGCAGCGGTGTGGAGTAGGGCAATATTGCCGCTGTTTTGAAGGAATTCGCGGTGTGTATGGGCATGCAACAGTACTAAATATTGCACGGCGAATTCGATATCAATCATGCCTCCTTGGCCATATTTGATGTCAAAGAGTGTGCTCCGCGTAGTGTGCTCTGTGAGTACGCGTTGGCGCATAGCTGCGATGTCATGGGCAAGTACGGCCGCTTCTCGTTGTTGCGTGAGTATTTGTATGCGTAGTGCTTCAAAATCAGCCCCAATGCGCGCATCTCCCGCACAATAACGCGCTCGAGTGAGTGCTTGATGTTCCCACAGTTCTGCTGTATTTGCTCGTTCACCTGCGCGTTGTTGATATAGGCGTAAAGCATCCATTGAGGTAACTAAAAGCCCTGAAGCGCCGCCTGGGCGCAAGCGTAGATCTACATCAAAAAGCGTCCCAGCACCTGTGGCGCTGGTCAGATAGGCCATTAATCGCCGAGCAAACGCAGAGTAACGTTCACTGCCTGATTCATCAGGGTCGTCATAGACAAAAACTAAATCTAAATCTCCCGCATACCCTAATTCTTTACCGCCTAACTTTCCATACGCGATGATGCAAAAGCGCGGTGCCGCTATGTCTGGAGTTGGATGATAGCGGGCGGGTAGCTGTTGCCAGACTACTTGCAAGGCTACATCGAGTACGGTGTCTGCCAGATCAGAGAGTCGATCGCCGATGTCCTCAACGGTCATTTTGCCAGCTAGATCGCTTAGAAAGATTTGGAACATTTCAGCTTGATGCGCATTGCGCAGCAAATCCATTTGCTCTTCCGGTGTGGCATGCGTTAATTGCACCATAAGCTGATTTTTAAAGCGCGCCCAATCTGATTCAAAGCATGCTGTGCGTGGCTCTAATAAGGTAGGCAATACTTCCGGATGACGTGAAAGGTGATGCGCTGCCCAAGGGGAGCGTGTAATGGCGTGGAGTACTCGGCTTAATGTGCTGGTGTAGCTGGTCCATAAGGCAAGTGCTAAGCTGCCCCAAAGCGCGTAAGACGATGGAGTGGGTTTGCTTTGCTCTATAGCTAATTGATTTTGAGGTGCGAAAAGCGCATCAAAGTGGTGTTCTACACTTTGCCGATGTATTTGTAGATCTTGATAAAAGGCCGTGTAATTGGCATAGCCCAAAGACAGAGCAAGCTGCTCGCGTTCTAGTCCATGCGCTTCGCTGGGTAAGGTGTGTGTTTGAGCGTCATCTATATATTGCAGGCGGTGCTCGATTTGACGTAAAAAGCAGTAAGCTTGTTGAAGCTGCGCTGCACGCTCTGGATCTATATAGTGTTTTGCAGCAGCGTAATGCAGTGCGCTCAAAGTGGATTGACTTTGAAAAAGAGGGTCTTGCTGCCCATACAAAAGTTGTACAGCTTGCACGCTAAATTCAATCTCTCTAATCCCGCCTCGACCCAATTTAATATTGTCCCGGCCGTGTGTTGTTGTGACGGAGCGTTTGTGTGTAGTCCCTTCTAGGCCGGTATAGGCGCGGCGTTTTTCTTCTTGTTGAATTTGTATATGCATTGATCGGATAGCATCAATGAGTGTTGCTCTATCTTGTATAGGGCAAGGAGTGCAAGAAGGCGCAAGGGGAGCGTGTGTTGAGGTTTGATAAACAAATGCGCGCACTAATGCTTCGCCACTACGCGTTAAAGCTTGGCTGGCTTCGCTGTGTGGCTCCTGAATCCAACGGCTTTTAAGCCAGGCATACCGCTCCCAAGCTCTACCTTGATTGGCAAAATAAGTCTGCAAACTCTCTAGATTGCATACCAAAGAGCCTGCATGTCCATTAGGGCGTAGGCGTGTATCGACTCGAAACACATAGCCGTGCGCAGTATATTCATCAATAATGCGAATGAGTTGGCGTGCTAGGCGTACAAAATAATCGTGATTAGAGAGGGTTCCTACCGTTCCACCTGTTGTATGACCCTCTTCGCCATACACAAAAATCACATCAATATCCGAAGAGACATTGAGCTCACTCCCACCCAATTTCCCCATCCCAATAATGCCCAATGTCTGAGGGCTACCATCGCGCGCACTGCATGGCACACCATACTGTGCTTGGAGCGCGGCATGGAGTTCTGCTGCGCCACGTTGCAGTACCTGCTCTGCAAGCAAACTCATTGTTTGCAGAACTTCATCAAGCGTTGCCGCGCCGGATAAATCTCTTTCCATTAATAAGCAAAACACTTCGGTGCGCAGTAGTCGCAAACTTTGAGCGAGCACTTCTATACGCTCAGAATAGCTTGCGTCCTTGGTAGAGCAAGAACATGCCTTTTTAAGGTTGCATGCGAATAATTCCTCTAATCGTTTGGTTATATACCCCAGTGTGAGTGGTTGGTTTTTAGCTTGTGCAATGGTGGTTCCCAACTCAGGGTGAGCTTGCAGCATGCGCGCTGCATAGCGAGAAGCCTGGGCGATTAAAAGAGGGGGATGCGAGTTGGGGGTAGAAGTTAAAAACGGCATAGTGCTTGGTTCCACATGACTAGTAGGCTGTGTTAAATTGCTGCTTCTTTTTTAATCAGCTTATCCGTAAATTTTATGATGCCTCTGCGTTGCTGTATAGCAGTGCTTTGATGGACGCGTTTATTTGGTTTTGATTTCGATCTCTTTTTCTCTAGAAGGCGCACTTTCATGCGCATATTGACTAGGGCCATAAAGGCTGCGCTTTGGCTCTTGCTTGCGTTGTGTGCGACGGTGATCGTAGGCGCACTGACTCTGCGCTATATTGTTTTCCCACACCTAGACATAGGGCGTGCTCCAGCTGAGCGAGCACTGAGCCGTCTTGTGCATGCGCAGGTGGATATACGCGCACTGCATGCACAGTGGCGCGGTCTGCAGCCCTGTGTGGCTATGGATGCGCTCACCCTGCGCGATCAACAGGGTCGACTAATATTAGAAGTGCCGCACTTCGAGGCGACCCTCTCTTGGCGTACCTTATCTAAATTTAAACTAATATTTTCAGATATCCATATCGATGCTCCGCATGCGGTGATGTACAAAACAGCAGATGGAGGGTTGATGGTGGGCAATTTTTTAGTGCCTGCTTCCACTTTATCTGATTTTCTCAGCTCTTCCTCTTCAAGTGCTCCTCCTTTGGCTCTTTTGGAAGAGGGGTTATCGAATCTGCGTTGGCTGTTTCGTCAAGAAGCATTCAAGATTAATAATGGGCATGTAGAGGTACAAGAGCCTTTGTCTTCCTGGAAGATTAATCATGACGCAGCTCGTTTGCCTTCCGATATCAAAGCCATTCAGTTTGCGATTTTCAATCAGGGCCATCATCACCAGGTAGGTATGCAAGCGCATATTGCAGGAGCTGAGCTAGCTAGCTTGGTGGATATGCGCTTACATTTTCAGCATAGTTTCTGGGCTAAAGCTACCAACCCTGCAGGCTGGGTCGGCAACGGGTATATGCGTGCAGAGGCTATTCCACTGGAGCAGCTCAATGCATTGCTCCCTATTCCGGTGCATTTAACGGGTGGAACCCTCACGGCCCATAATTGGTTCACCTTTAAACACGGTCGCATTCGCAATATGAATGGGGTGTTAAATGTGTTGGGAACACACCTGGATATCTCATCGAACGCTCAAAAAAATCTAAGCTCCCTCCCTTCCGAGGTTTTACAAAACCGTGTTTTGCCAGGCATTGAAATCCCCCATCTTTCTTTAGGCTACAGCGCATCCTACCGCCCAGCTCTGCTTGAAATGCAACATCCTTCGCAAAGCTACACAGGCCTGTTTACCGCACAGATACGTGATGTAGTCATAGAGCTTGGATCGCCAAGTGAGAGGCAACGGTTTGAATCCGCATGGATGAAGCTAGCGTATCAAATGCCAGATCGTCAAAAGAGTGGGCGTTTCACCATAGCCGGCGATACGCTGAATTTGGATTTTATCTCTACACTTATACGGCCGTTTTCTGCTGCTTCTGGATTTAAATGGGAAGCGGTTATCCCTGCTTCTCTACTTAAAGGGCAATCGCTACCCGCTATGCCGCAGGCATCTTCGAAGCCATCTATCGAAATGTGCGGGGTACTACGTAATTATCTTTTGGATATGACCTATCCATGGCCTTCTGCTCCAAAAAAACACGTAGCTATGACCTTTTTGCCTAAGCCTTTTGGGCGTACAGCGCAAAAGTACTATCGTCTGAAAGCAGATTTTGACCGTCTTACCCTGTTATCGCACGTTGGAGCGCCTATAGGTGTGACCCATTTCTCAGGGTCCATCGATGCGAATGAGCAAGGTGGTAGTTTGTTACTCAACACGCGCGACGGCTCTCTTAGTATGCCGCAGGGATTGAGTAAGCCGACTATGCTATTTGATGTGCTGAAAGGGCGAGTGAAATGGGATCTAACGCCTGTTCAAACGGGTTATCTATTGAAGCTTGCCGCAGCGCCGCTGATCTTTTCTAACCAAGATGGTGCAGGTGAGATAAATGCCACGTATCAAAAACAGGTGAAGGTGCCTACAGAGCTTGCAAATATGATGGGCCAAGCGCCTGTAAGGCAGGCGAGTACCTCGCATCGATATCCTCCACTATTCACTCTAGAAAACCAGGATGAGCTGCCGTTAAAGAATATAGGGCACTTTTCGCACAATGAAAAAGTGGCTAATAAAAAAACCGTATATAAAACAACATCTGGTAAAGGTGTACTTAATCTTTCCCTACGTCTTGACCACGCTTTGATTGCGCAAGTGCCACATTATTTGCCCTCTTCTTTAGATAAAGGGTTACGCGATTATTTGAAGCATGCGCTGCAAGGGGGGGTTACTAAGCACGCTACGCTCGAAATATATGGGGCCCTAGAAGATTTCCCATTCGGACCATCGAATCCAGCGGGTATATTTAGAATAAGAGCGCCATTTTATGACGGGCGTTTTGATCCGTCTGCGCCCTCTACAAAATCAGATTTTTCTGCTGCTCAGCGTGCTGTTTGCGCTAAAGCGGACCAAAGTGCAAACACGTGTGTTATTCAAAGCCCGATGACGGTTTCTGCCGAAAATAATACAAATTGGCCTGTTTTAGAGGGACTTGAAGGGGTTTTTGAGATAGATAGGGATGCGCTCAAATTTTCCGTAGCGCAAGGGCGCTACCAAGATGTCAAGATTACACAGGCCCAAGGCAAGATTGCGCATTTGTCTAATACAGAGGATCTGCTGATTGAAATCCATGCCAGTGGTCCTTTAAACACTATGCTGGACTATGTTAAACATAGTCCTATTCCTACTTGGACAGGCCATGTAAGCGATTGGTTTGCCGCAACGGGGCCTGCGCAACTCGCATTACATTTACAACTCCCACGCCTTGGTACAAAGCAAATAGGTGTTGAAGGGGCTTTGACTTTTTCGGGCAATACGATAACTACCCATATTTCTGAACCGGGTGTTAAACCTAGTAGAGGTTCTAAGCCAACTCCTGGGTATACGTTGCCTGAATTAACCCAGTTGCAAGGGGTGCTTGCATTTACCGATCATAGTCTGACACTGCAATCTGCCACTGCGCAGTGGCTAAAAGGGGGCATAGAGGGGGAGGTGAGTGTTTATCCAGATGGATCTACTCATTTGCATGCAAAAGGTCACGCGCTAGGCGCTGCGTTGCGCGCCTGGCTGCACGATACCAAGGTTTGCAAAGGAGTGTGTGTGCAGCTGATGGAGCGCTTGGGTGTGAAGGGTTCCTCTGGTATACCCTATCAGTTTGATTTGAATTTTTCTCGTCAAGGCAGTGCCACAGGAGAGCTCCAAGCTGATTTAACTAAATTGGCCTTTGATTGGCCCGCGCCCTTTGCTAAAGTTAAACATCGATCTATGCAGTTGCGTGTAAGCCTTGATCAGTACGATAAATTGGCGAAAAACAGCGGCTCAGGGCTACCAGATAAGCGTATTGATATCGAGTTTGGACCCCTTCTAGCCGCATATCGAGTACGTAGCGTTTCCTCACGGAATGCATACAATGTGGTTAGCGGAGCGCTACGTTTGGATACAACTGCTGCTGCTCAAACTGCTGCGAAGGTGGTTTCTTTCGGGCTTGCTAGCACACCGGAAAAAGTGCTTTTTCGAAATAATTGGCAAACTCTAAAACTGCCAGAAAAGGGGGTAGTGGCAACCTTAGAAACAGATCAATTAGATATAGATGCTTGGCATGCAGTGCTTGCTTCTCTATCTAAGGCAGGCGCAGCTAAGTCCTCCGATGCGGCAGGCTCAGCGCCATGGATGTCTTACAGGCCCACTAAGATCCATGCACGCGTAGGCACCGTATCGGCTGCGCAGCGTGTTTGGCATGCTGTGTCGTTGGATGCGGCATATAGGCATGGAATATGGCAAGCCGCGGTAACCGCCAAAGAATTTGCTGGGCAGCTTGCATGGACACCCCGTACGGATTCTGTACGCTTGAATCTACCTGCTGATCGCCCAGATACAGGGGCTTTAAGAGCACAATTCTTGAGATTCACACTACCACCTGTTGAGGATGAGGAAGCTGTTGTAGCGCATCCTGTGGTGCATTCGGACCTGCCTATTAAAGATTGGCCTGCATTAGACTTACAGGTAGATGATCTAACCCTAGAAGGTAAACCTCTAGGGCGGGTTGCTATAGTGGCGCACTCAGATACCAAGCGCAATCAGTCAAAGTGGTGGCTGGAAAAGCTGCAGATCACCAATCCAGATGCCACACTCTGTGTAAAAGGAGAGTGGGTTGATCACGTTCTTCAGGCTGCTAACTCGCCTGGAAAAAACCTAAAAAATGGAGAATCGGGGCGGAGTGCTTTTAATTTTGAATTAACTATTCAACATGCTGGCGCGCTACTTGAACGTCTTGGTATTCCTAAAATGCTGCAAGGTGGTGTGGGGAGCGCACAAGGTCAGATACAGTGGCGAGGAGGGCCAGAGCGCCTCTCTTATGATTCTCTAACAGGCTATCTCAAGCTTGATTTGAACCATGGACGCTTATTAAAGGCCGAGCCGGGCGTGGGCAATTTGCTTGGAGCATTGTCATTGCAGAGTTTGGCGCACCTATTGGTTTTAGATTTTCGATATTTACCTGGAAGAGGGTTAGCATTTGATTATGCAAAGGGTAGCGCGGTAATTCAAAATGGAGTGGCCTATATCGATGACTTTTCGGTGAGTAGTACCCCAGCGCATATCACCCTAGCAGGTAGCGCAAATTTGGCGGATCGCCAACAAACGCTGCTGCTGACCATACAACCAGCCATTAATGCGGGTTCAGCTGTACTTGCTGCTACAGTGCTAAACCCAGTGTTAGGGCTAGGTAGCTATATTGCGCAGCAAGTTTTATCTGCATCCTTGAGCCATAATTTTTTACAGCATTACACCGTGTCAGGATCTTGGGAAAACCCCGTGATTGAGCGCGTGCAAACTGACAAGCTTGCCCAAAACTTGTCAGAAAACTCCAAAGAAGATTCAAAACACCATGAAAAATGACACACTCCCCCTTAATCCTCTGGCTACTACAGAGGCCATTTTATTTAAACCCAACGGTTTGAATGAAGGTCAAGTACGTACTGTGTTGGGTACGATGTTGGCTAAAGGGGTGGACTACGCCGATATCTATTTTCAGATGACGCGTAGTGAAGCGTGGAGCTTGGAAGAAGGGCAAGTGAAGTCCGGGAGCTTTAGCATTGATCAAGGTGTAGGGGTGCGAGCCATATCGGGTGAGCGTACCGCATTTGCTTATTCCGATGAAATATCGCCTAATGCACTGAAAGATGCCGCAGAGGCAGTGCGTGTCATTGGCCATCGTGGCGGACGTGCTCGTGTTGGTAAGCCTGTGTCTGCACAAGCGGCAGATCAGTCCGTAGATCAGTTAGATCTGTATAGGCAAAAAGATCCTCTAGACTCATTAAAAGCGGCGGATAAAGTAGCCTTGCTAGAGCGTATTGAAGCGATGGCACGTCGCAGTGACCCTCGTGTTAAGCAGGTTATGGCTAGTCTGGCAGGAACATATGATTTTGTTTTGATTGCGCGTAGCGATGGCGCATTGGTTGCGGATGTGCGGCCCTTAGTGCGGGTGTCGGTTACGGTAACTGCGAAAGAAAACAACCGTCAAGAAATGGGGCATGGCGGCGGCGGTGGGCGCTTTGACTATACTTACTTTACAGATGAAAAACTGGAAGAGTATGTCAACAAAGCAGTGCATGGTGCACTTATCAATCTCCAAGCCCGCCCAGCTCCAGCCGGAGTGATGCCCGTTGTTTTAGGATCAGGCTGGCCCGGCATTTTGTTGCATGAGGCTATTGGGCATGGTTTTGAGGGCGACTTTAACCGCAAAGGCTCTTCTGCCTTTGCTGGGCGCATTGGTGAGCGTGTAGCAGCGCCTGGCGTCCATGTAGTGGATGATGGCACCTTAGCTAATCGTCGCGGATCTCTTAATATAGATGATGAAGGCAATGCAACGCAGTGCACTGTACTTATTGAAGATGGGATATTGCGTGGTTATATGCAAGATTCATTAAACGCGAGACTAATGAAGATGCCGTTAACGGGGAATGCCCGACGTGAGTCTTATGCTTGCATGCCCCTACCACGTATGACGAATACCTATATGTGGAATGGCGATAAAACGCCTGAAGAAATTATTGCCTCTGTGAAGCATGGCCTCTATGCCGTAGATTTTGGGGGAGGGCAGGTCGATATTACGAATGGTAAATTCGTTTTTTCGGCTTCAGAGGCCTATATGATTGAAAATGGCCGCATAACTTACCCAGTTAAAGGGGTCACATTGATCGGTAGCGGCCCTGACGTATTGCAGAGAGTGAGTATGATCGGTAATGATATGCGGCTGGATTCTGGCGTTGGGGTATGCGGCAAAGAAGGCCAATGGGTGCCTGTTGGCGTGGGGCAACCTACTTTAAAAATAGACAGCCTGACTGTAGGCGGTACGTCCTAGGAGCGGTATGTGAATTGGACGTGTATAGAGTGTAAGAATGGATATGGGGATATGGCTGTGTACAGTACCGATGATGTACGTATTAAAGAACTCAAAGAATTGGTGCCGCCAGCGTATTTAATGCGTGAATTTCCATGCGAAGAAGCCGTATCCAATTTGGTATTTCATGCACGGCAAGCGGTGCATCGTATTTTGCATGGCTTAGACGATCGCCTGATTGTGGTTATAGGCCCATGCTCTATTCATGATACGGATGCCGCGCTGGAGTATGCGCAGCGGCTTGCTGTTGAGCGTGAGCGTTTTGCCGAAGATTTAGAAATAGTCATGCGGGTGTATTTCGAGAAACCGCGTACAACCGTGGGTTGGAAGGGATTAATTAATGATCCTTATCTAGACAATAGCTTTAAAATTAACGACGGATTGCGCATTGCCCGGCAACTATTGCTGCAAATTAATCAGTTGAAGGTTCCAGCCGGGACCGAGTTTTTAGACATGATTAGTCCTCAGTATCTAGCAGATTTAGTTTCTTGGGGAGCTATTGGCGCGCGTACTACGGAATCGCAAGTCCATCGTGAATTGGCTTCAGGCTTGTCTTGCCCAATTGGGTTTAAAAATGGCACGGAAGGCAGCATTAAAATTGCGATCGATGCGGTGAAAGCAGCTGCCCATCCTCATCATTTTCTCTCAGTTACCAAAAGCGGTCATTCCGCCATTGTGTCGACGGTGGGTAACCCTGATGGTCATGTGATTTTGCGGGGAGGCAAAACGCCTAACTACAACGCAGCGAGTATCGAAGCCGCGTCTTCCGAAATCCGACAAGCTCATCTACCTGCAAGATTGATCGTAGATGCCAGTCACGCCAACAGTAATAAAAAACACGAGAATCAGATCGGCGTATGCCAGAACATTGGTGAGCAATTGGCCGCTGGTGAAGAGCGCATCGTGGGCGTGATGATTGAATCGCACTTAATAGGCGGGCGGCAGGATTTACGCGAGGGACATCAACAAGAGCTCGTTTACGGCCAAAGCATCACCGATGCCTGTTTAGGTTGGGGAGATAGCGTGGCAGTACTAGATGATCTGGCCCAGGCAGTGCAAAAACGACGCAAAATTCGTAAGAATGAGCAGTCTTAATCCAATCAAGGCAACCGATCTTGAGGACCTTGCCCCCCGTTTGCAGAGTGTGCGACGATTTATCGCGCAGGCCGCTGCAGATGCGGGGCGCAGCCCCTCTTCAGTGAAGCTGCTTGCCGTCTCAAAAACCTTTTCCCCAGAGAGAATCCAAGCTGCTCATGCAGCGGGTCAGAGAGCCTTTGGGGAGAATTATGTACAAGAAGCGCAGAGTAAAATAACTGCGCTTGCCTCGCTGCGTGCAGAGCTGGAATGGCATTTTATTGGGCTCATACAACGTAATAAAACCGCCTTTATCGCCACGCATTTTGACTGGGTGCATACAGTTGACCGCCTCTCTATCGCAGAGCGTTTATCCAATCAGCGCCCAGCATCTCTCCCTCCTTTGAATGTATGCATTCAAGTCAATATTAGTCGTGAACCTCAAAAAAACGGCGTCACTCCAGAAGCACTTGGATCATTAGCCCAGGCCGTGGCTGCATTACCACGCTTGCGCCTGCGCGGGCTGATGGCACTTCCTAAACCCCTTGTGCAAAAGAGCGCGCCTTTAATGACACAGCCTGACGCACAAAATGAAATCCAAGAAGTGCAGTGTTTACCCTATCGCGAGATGTATCGTCTCTACTGCTCATTGCAAGAGCAGGCTTTAGAGCTAGACACCCTTTCTCTTGGCACCTCTGCTGACTTTAAAGCCGCTGTGCTGGAGGGATCAACCATGGTTCGGGTAGGAAGTGCGATTTTTGGGAATAGAGCGAATTAAGAGTTAATGCGTCAGAAATACATCTTCCAAGGCGTGAGCGGTGTTTATGCAGATCATTAATATCCATAGAACGGTAGGTTGGTGGTGAGGAACGAACCCCAACATGATGACCGCTGTCCTTTTTAAACCTGCATATACAGGTCAAAAACGATAATTAAAGGTAAATGGTATGCATGTTGGGGTTCGTTCCTCACCACCAACCTACCGTTCTTTGCTTTTTAATGGAGTTAACTCTTATTGACCAAATGGTTAGGCAATAGGCTCAATCAGAGCGGCTACACGCCCTTTAAGCGCTGAAAATTCTCTCTCACTTGCCAGGCTATGGCGTGGACTTGAAAAAGCCAAGGTAATGGCTACACAAGGCTCATGCGCAGTAGAGCTGCTGTTAGAAACCGGTGCGTCTCGCAGAAGTACCCAAATTCGTCGTTCACGCACATAAAACAAAATCACAATGCCTAGCAGTAAAAAGAGGCTGCCGAGATAGACCCAAAGCTTGCCCGGCATTTTGGTAACTTGGAAAACGGAAGCGGTGATGGGTTGATAGCTCTCAAGTTGTAAAAAGAGTGGAGCGGGGTAGAAGAGGAGTTCGGAGAGTGCGCTGATGGAGGATTCTAAAAAGCGACGTTGCTCTGGTGTGGATTTTTCAGCGTTCAGAGTGGGTTGGTGTGCTTGTTTGCGAACCTCTTGCCAGAGCTCCCATATAGAACCCTCTAGCAAGCGCAGCAACAAGCCTGCTGCTCGCT
Organism: Mycoavidus cysteinexigens; assembly: GCA_031963045.1. Lineage (GTDB taxonomy): Bacteria > Pseudomonadota > Gammaproteobacteria > Burkholderiales > Burkholderiaceae > JASSUD01. The sequence goes on along the minus strand of JASSUK010000032.1, from coordinate 30,859 downwards.
CTTGCTCTGTAGGTGAGGCTACTTGATTGATAAAGGCTGCTAGGGCTCCAAAACCTCCTTGTGTGGGATCTATGGAGTTGCTTGCAAAATAATCTGCAGTCTCTGGCCTATCGTGTTTAGCATTACCTGCAAAAAGAGTGAGCACACGTTGTGCACTATCTTGTAGTGCACTTTTCATAGAGGGTGTATTAGATGCCGTGCGCTCTGCTGCATGCTGTGCGAAATGCTTAGCTGCAATGGCGCGTAGTGCAGGATCTTGTAATGCAGCGCGTAGGCGCATCCATGTTTGAACGGAACCTTGCGCATCGGCAGGGATACGTAGGTAGCGAAAGGATTCAGACGGATTCGCGCGCATACCGGTGAGGAAAAAGAGCTCCGTAGCTTGTTCTACACCCGCTTGTTGTGCTGATGTTTTGGCAGGGATAGGAATGGGCAGCATGTATTGATTAAATTCATGTGCTTGTCCGTTTTGATCCCGTATTTTGTACTGAATAGACGGCCCGATATTGTGCAAGGTCGTAGGTTTGGCTGCTTTGGCACCTGAGCCTAGATGCTGCTTGAATTTGCCTATCAATGTATTTAAGCGAGAAGGGGCTAAAGGTTCCGAAGACTTTGTTTGCTCGCTAGAAGCCGCTTGGTTGGGGGGAGGTAATACTGCAGAGGTATCTGGAAGGGGCGCTATATTTTCGACATTGATCGCTCTAAAACCTGTGAGCTCAAGCTTTGCGGCGCTGTTTTTGGTGATATCTACTGCTTTAAGCCCCGCTAGCGGAAGCACCTCATTAATTTTGCCTTTGACTAACGCAGTATTGCTTTGCCTGCCGGCCATCGGGTATGCCGTCATCTGCAATACCGATCCTCCATCTTCAAAGCTCGACTGATAAATCGCTAGACCCTCTATAACCAGAGGTCGGTTGACTTCAATCAGCGCATGGCGCTGTTTCCCGCTTACCCGTTCGCGTACGGTAACTTCGCTTGCAAAACGTTTAGGCATACCGGTTGAATAATACTCAACGATGAATTTATTGAGCTCTAGCGTAAAGGGCAGCTCTTGGAGAAAAACGCCTTCTTGTTCATTGATCAAGGCGGTAGTAACCGTCTGTTTTTCAGGAACCCAAGCATACCCTCGAAAAGTGGGATTGGCGCTGGAGAGCCGATGAATAGGGTTGATAGATTCGAGTGTACTCCCTGCCGGCAGTGCATTCAGATCCGCGATGGGCAGTGGGCGTTTGCCCAGAAATGTTTTTTGAGCTTGTAAGGGTAAATGGCTATCTAACAGACCGCCTAAACAAATAACGATAAGCGCGATATGGGTTGCAAAGTAGCCCAGCTTGTTCCAAGTTCCGCGTTTTGCTGCAATGAGTGTTTTATTGCCAGCGAGAAGAGGCGGTGAAGCAGTCGTCGAAGTTGCAGCAGCAGGGGCTGCAGGAAAATGGCGCACAACAAAACGGTATCCATCGCTCTGAAGTAGGGCGCGGAGCTTTTCTTCAAGCAAAGAACATGTTTGGAGGCTTTTCCACTGCGCGTGGTAGCGGAAGGTGCGCAAACTCTCTAGCCGAATATGGTCTTTCCAGCTGCGCATATGGGCCAATTTTTGTCGCCATTTTCGAGCGACACACAGTGATAAAGAGAGTACTAAAAAAACTAAAATGCCTAAAAACCACACGCAGCTATAGACGTTTTGCAGTCCTAAGGCCGCAAATATATCTGCCCAAAATGGCCCAAATTGGACAATGTAATCTGACTGTCTGGCGTCTTGTTTGAGTACCGTTCCAATGACGCTGGCGAGGGCTAACACGACTAAAAGAGCGATCGCAAAACGCATGGAGCTGAGAAGTTCAATGCAAGGTTTGACGATACGGCGTTGCCAAAAAATAAAGAGCGAAGAAGGAGCGAAGCGCACTGCGAAATAGCCTTAATGGGAAGGGTGTAGGGGTCTTAAAAAGCCATGCATTGTACAATTGCAGGATTTTTCAGAGCTTAACGGCTCTTTTTGTTGGTGGTGCCCCTCCCATGCCTCGTCTTTTGCACAGCGCACGCTTTTTTATAACCGTTAATCACTTCCGCGACTTACCTCACGTAGGCGTGCCAGAAGTCGCTTTTGTCGGGCGCTCGAATGCAGGTAAATCTACCGCAATCAATGTGCTGTGCCAGCAAAAACGTCTAGCATTTTCTAGCAAAACACCAGGTCGCACGCAGCACATCAATTATTTTGCTGTAGGTGAGCAAGCCGATGATGCCTATTTGGTCGATTTGCCTGGGTACGGTTATGCGAAAGCCCCTAAAGAATCTAAAGCCCACTGGGAACAGCTAGTAAGCCGTTATCTGCAAGAGCATGCTGAGTTGCGGGGAGTGGTGTTGTTAATGGACGCTCGCCATCCCTGTACAGAGCTGGATTGCCGTATGTTGGAATGGTTCGCACCAACGGGAAAGCCCGTGCATGTTTTGCTGACAAAATCTGACAAACTTACTCGCCAGCAAAGTGTATTAGCGCTGCGTAATACAGAAAATGCGCTTCGAGCTATTCAAACTGAGAGCCTAGGAAGTGCGAAGCCGGTGCCCAATGTGACCGTGCAACTCTTTTCTGCTCCAAAGCATGTCGGCTTTGAGCAAGCGCATCGTTGTATTGAAGGCTGGTTGGAGCATTCTTAAAATCAGCTCAAGATTTCTCGTTTCACCCCTCTTCTAATGATTACGTTCCATCTAACTGCTGGAGCGGTTCTATAAGCGATTTTCGCATTCTTTTTGACTTGACAAAATGACTCCCGTAAATAATCTAGGACTGCACTACCCTACACACCGGCCTCGGCGCATGCGCCGAGATGATTTCTCTCGTCGCATGATGCGTGAAAATACCTTGAGCGTAGACGATTTTATTTATCCTGTTTTCATTATAGAAGGCGATAAACAACGGCAAGCCGTGCCCTCTATGCCTGGTATAGAGCGTTTGTCGATCGATCAGTTGCTGCTAGTAGCGCAAGAGTGTGTGACTTTAGGTATACCCGTCATTGCGTTGTTTCCCGTTATAGACAACACCCTAAAAACTTTGGACGGACGCATAGCACTCTCTGAGTCGGGCCTTGTACCGCGTGCGATACAAGCAGTCAAAAAACACTTCCCTGAGTTGGGTGTAATGACGGACGTAGCGCTTGATCCGTACACTAGCCATGGCCAAGATGGCGTATTGGATGCGCAAGGGTATGTGCAAAATGACGAGACGGTGCAGCTGCTTGTAGAGCAAGCTAATGTGCATGCGCAAGCAGGGGTAGACATTGTTGCTCCATCAGACATGATGGACGGCCGTATAGGGGCCATACGGGCGATGCTTGATGCCCGGGGTTATATACACACCCGTATCATGGCGTATGCCGCTAAATACGCTTCTGCGTTCTATGGGCCTTTTCGAGATGCAGTGGGTTCTAGTATTTCGAATAAAACCCACAAAATGACCTATCAGATCGATCCAGCAAATAGCGATGAAGCGCTACGAGAAGTCGCAATGGATATACAAGAAGGCGCTGACATGATTATCGTCAAGCCTGGTATGCCCTATTTGGACATGGTCCATAAAATAAAAACAGCATTTTGCTTTCCAACCTACGGTTATCAAGTCAGTGGCGAATTTGCCATGCTGAAAGCCGCTGCGCAAAATGGATGGCTAGATCACGATAAAGCCATGCTTGAGTCGCTTCTTGCTTTTAAACGAGCGGGAGCAGATGGGATATTGACTTATTTTGCATTAGAAGCAGCCCAACTGCTGCGCGCAAAAAAATAAATGAGAGGGCCATAAGGTAAATAATACAGAATAAGGAAATATGAGCTTTCAAAGATAAAATCCTGTAAAAACCCGATACTTATCTGTGTTTTCCATTTCATTTGGAGTAAAAACGGTTATTCCCAAAGATAAATGGCCAAATTTTCAAAAAAAACTTGACTCTTGGTTAAAGAGCACGAACAATCAAGCTACTCGTTTCTTCTGGAATGGTATTTCAGGCGGAAGAGGTCAGGGCGGGCTCCCTGAAAAGCGGTGGCGAAAGCCATTTAGCTTTTGGGGTGTGCTCGCAATTGCAAGTAATAAGTAATAAGTAAGGGAAGTTGTATGTCAAGTGAGAAGCCCAGAAAAAAAGGGAAGGTTAAGTGGTTCAATGCCAGCAAAGGCTACGGATTCATTACGCCTGATCCAGATGGTAACGGAATGGGAGTAGATGAATTGTTTGCTCACCAAACCGCTATTCAAATGGATGGTTTTAGAACACTAGACGAAGGTGCTCCCGTGACGTTTGTTGTCGAGCAAGGCCCTAAAGGCTTGCAAGCAACGGACATCAGGCCGGACACAGATGCTCACGCATCGGCTGCCTAATCGCAGTTAAGTAGTGAACGAAAAAAATCCGGCCTTGTGCCGGATTTTTTTCGTCTGCACTATCAGCACCCCTTAATCTTAATAACAAACAGCGATTAAAAAGAACGGTAGGTTGGCGGTGACGAAGGAACCCCAACATGCACACCACCGACTCTTAATCTTTGACTGTCCTGATAGCCCTAGAGCCACATCAAGAAATCTCGCAAAGGTGCCGGATACAGCACACAGGCATCGTAGACGACCGTGAATGGTGAGTGCCTCATTGGTACCCATATCCAACTCTTGCGCTTGCTGGGCCAGCGCCTCCATGGCCTGCTCGCTTGCGTGATCACGTATCAAGGTGCATTACGGTACCTAGCCTTAGAGTAATACCGGATCAAACGAAAAGCCTTGTGGTGCTTTTTCTAAATCTTCAAACGTTACTATTTCGAATGCTTGCGGTTGGGCAAATAAATTGCGTAGTAGTAAATTATTTAAGCCATGGCCTGATTTATACGCGGTGTAGGCGGCAAGGAGTGGGTAGCCTGCTATATACAGATCTCCAATGGCATCGAGCATTTTGTGTTTGACGAATTCATCGCTGTAACGTAGGCCGTCGTTATTTAAAATGCGGTATTCATCTAGCACGATGGCGTTGTCTAAGCTCCCTCCGCGTGCTAGACCCATTTGGCGCAGGGTTTCTACTTCATGCGCGAAACCGAAGGTGCGGGCACGGGCAATTTCTCGTACATAGGACGTGTGGGAAAAGTCAGCTTCGAAGACTTGGCCGGTTTTATCTACAGCAGGGTGGCCGAAGGCAATGGTGAATTTGAGTTTGAAGCCAAAATAGGGCTCGAGGCGGGCCCATTTGTCGCCGTCTCGTGCTTCCACAGGTTCTTTGATGAGTAAGAATTTCCTGGGGGCATTTTGTTCTATGATTCCTGCGGACTGCAATAAAAAAACAAATGATGCAGCGCTGCCGTCCATGATCGGAATTTCTTCTGCGGTTACATCTACATATAAATTATCGATCCCCAGACCTGCGCAGGCGGAGAGTAGGTGCTCTATAGTGGAAATGCGTACATTGTCTTTTTGTAAGACCGAAGCTAATTGTGTTGCTCCTACTGCCGTAGGGCTCATAGCTATGCTAATAGCAGGAGTTAGGTCGGTACGCGTAAAAATGATACCGGTTCCTGCTGCTGCAGGCCGAAAAGTTAATTCAACCTTGCGCCCGGAATGTAGGCCGATGCCGGTGGTATGGATAAGCGTGGCAATCGTGCGCTGCTTTAGCATAAAAATCCTGGAGATACGGGTGTTTGCACAGGGTTTAAGAGCGGGTTAGGGCGCTTGAAAAAAATAGGTTATAACTCTTTACCCTAATTTTTAACGGCCGGTAGGTTGGTGGTGAGGAACGAACCCCAACATGCAGACCACAGACCTTTTTTAAAACCTGCTTATATATGCAAAAGGTCATAATTAGAGGTTAGTGGTGCGCATGTTGGGGTTCGTTCCTCACCACCAACCTACTGTTCTATCTGTGTATTTTTAATCAGCTTGTCTGCGTAAAAAAGCGGGTACTTCCAAGTCGATGTGTTTGGAAGATAGGTCTGCAGAGCTGCGTCCTGAGCGCCAAACTGAAGGAGTGGATCCATTTCCATTGAAGTTGCTTTGATTGTTGAGATCGGCGGGTTCGTTGTCTGTGCCGGTCTTAAGCAGGGTCATAGGAACTTGGGGTTCTACTTTTGCTTTTCTTAAGCCTGTTGCTACGACGGTGACGCCAAGCGCATCGCCCATTGCATCGTTATATACCGTACCGAAGATAACAATTGCATCAGGAGCTGCATAGCTTTTGATAGTGTTCATCACTTCGCGTGTTTCGGATAAACGCAGGGAACGGCTGGCTGTGATATTGACCAATACACCACGTGCACCAGACAAATCGATGCCTTCGAGTAGGGGGCTGGCTACAGCTTGTTCAGCAGCCAGACGAGCGCGGTCTACGCCTGCGACGGTAGCAGTACCCATCATGGCTTTACCTTGCTCGCTCATGACGGTTTTGACGTCTTCAAAGTCGACGTTGACCAAACCTTCTACATTGATAATTTCAGCAATCCCGGCCACGGCATTGTGCAATACATCATCGGCGCACTGGAAACATTTATCCATTTCAGCATCGCCACCCATGACATCAAAAAGCTTGTCATTGAGCACGATAATGAGAGAGTCGACTTGGCTTTCTAGTTTTTGTGCACCATCTTCTGCTACACGTCGACGTTTTCCACCTTCAAATTCGAACGGCTTAGAGACTACGCCTACGGTGAGGATGCCCATTTCACGCGCGACTTGTGCCACTACGGGTGCAGCACCTGTGCCTGTACCACCACCCATGCCTGCGGTGATAAATACCATATGCGCGCCTTTGAGGGCATTGGATATGCGCTCACGCGCTTCTTCTGCAGCAGCGCTACCCATTTCAGGTTTAGCGCCTGCTCCTAGCCCTGTTTTGCCAAGCTGAATAATTTCGTGTGCTTGTGAGCGAGCGAGTGCTTGTGCATCGGTATTCATGCAAATAAAGTCGACACCCTGCAGCCCGCGATTAATCATGTGTTGTACGGCATTACAGCCCGCGCCACCTACACCGACTACTTTAATGACGGTGCCACTCCTTTCATTTTCCACGATATTGAATTCCATAATAACTCCCACTAAATTAATGCGATTTTCAAAAATATATAAATTAAAAATAAGATGCTGTTAAATGCTGCTACAGGAGAGGCTAGGTCTCCCGGAGCACGTTAAAAGCTTTTTACAAACCATTCCTTTATTCGTAGCCAAATTTGACCAAGACGGCTAAATGTCCCTGATGGGGGAGATGCATGCCCTGATGCCGTGTGTCGTTGTGCTTCTGCTCCGAGCAAAAGGCCCATAGCCGTTGCGTAGCGTGGGCTGCGCACTACATCGGCTAAGCCATCGGTGTAGTTGGGTACCCCAATGCGCACGAGTTTAAAAAAGATATCTTCACCTAGCTCAGCCATTCCTGGCATGAGGGATGAGCCTCCTGTAAGTACTACTCCAGAGGATACTAAGTCCTCATAGCCCGATTCACGGATAACTTGTTGTACCAGTGAAAAAAGTTCTTCTACACGAGGCTCAATAAACGCAGCTAAGGCCTGGCGCGACAACATACGAGGTCCGCGTTCGCCAAGTCCTGGCACTTCGATGGTTTCGTTAGGATCAACCAGTGCCTGTTTGGCCACGCCATAATGCACTTTAATATCTTGTGCATCTGCGGTAGGAGTGCGTAGTGCTATTGCTATGTCATTGGTAATTTGATCCCCTGCAATTGGAATCACGGCGGTATGGCGTAGGGACCCTTCACTAAAAATAGCGATATCGGTGGTTCCTCCTCCTATATCGACCAATACAACGCCTAGCTCTTTCTCATCTTCAGTCAGTACAGCAAGGCTAGAGGGTAGTGGAGGAACCGTTATTTGATTGATTTCAAGGCCACAGCGGCGAACACATTTAATGATGTTCTGGGCAGCAGACATGGCTCCTGTAACAATATGTACCTTGACTTCAAGTCGCACGCCGCTCATACCTACAGGCTCGCGCACATCATCTTGCCCATCGATAATAAATTCTTGAGTGAGGACGTGCAGGATTTGGTGATCTGTTGGAATATTGATAGCTTGCGCGGTTTCGATTACGCGCACCACATCGGCTTGGGTAACCTCTTTATCTTTGATTGCCACCATCCCGCTTGAATTCATGCCGCGACTATGGCTACCACCGATTTGCGTATAGACCTGCGTAATTTTGCAATTTGCCATCAGCTCTGCTTCAGCAATCGCGCGCTGGATGGATTGCACGGTGGCCTCAATATCGACCACTACGCCTTTTTTCAAGCCCTTTGATTCGCATTCACCTAACCCCACTACCTCATGGTGGCCACCTTCTTTACGTGCGGCGACGATTACCGCCACTTTAGAGGTGCCGATGTCTAGTGCAACCAAGAGATCTTTATAGTCTTGTTTCATATGGTGTACTCATTAAGCAAAGTGCTCACAGTGCTTTTGGTTTACAGAAAAAGAGATGATCAGTTTGCTGGGGTTACTGCATTATCCCAATCTACGTTTTGGCACACGCTATTTAGGGCTATTTCTGTAAACAGGTTTTGGGCTAATCCAGTGCATTTTGAAACACAGATGCGTAGGATGGAAACTCTGTAAAAAATATCAAGTTACCTAACGTGCTGGGCCTTTATTTTCCGCAGGCGGCGCTTGAGAGATATGCAGCGCAAACCCATTTGGATAACGTAAATCAACAGCTTCGATTCGCTCACCCCATTGTTTTTTAATCTGAGGCCACGCTGCTATAAAACGCTGAAAACGCTCTTCTAGTGTGTGGCTATCTCTCTCCATTCCAATTTCTAAACGTAAACCGCTCGACAGTTCTGCAGTCCATGCATAACGGGCTGACAGAGTGACGCTGTGCAAGGTCAGGCCAAGTGGCGCTAGCCAGCGTGAAAAATTTCGGTATTGCGCCACTAGCTCTTTTTCACTTCCTGTTGGCCCGCTTAGAAGTGGCAAATTCTCACCTGCTTCTTCCGGATTAGCCGTAAATAATTCCCCTTCTTGGCTTACCAGTTGATCGTTTTTCCATAAACCTAAAGGTTTGTATTCTTCCAGTACGATCGCAAGTTGGTTAGGCCACACGCGCCGCACGCTACTTTTACGCACCCAAGGCATGGAATTGATTGCTGTTTGAATTTCTACCAGGTTTACAGTAAAAAAATTACCTTCCAAATGCCCTATCAATGCAGCTCGTATAGTGGGCGCATTCAGGTGATCAACCTCTCCACCTATATGGATAGTGCGTAATACAAACAGCGGTTGCTGCACCGTCCAATACCCCGCTGCACCCAATAACAGCAGGGCAACCAAGCCGTAAAGCGCACCAGCAAGACGATTTAGTTGACGGGCGTTACTCCACATACTATTTCCTTAAAACTAGAATCAATTGAGGACACGCCCTAAGTGAGACCAAGCTTTTATAAACTTGGACCTTATTTTCTGGATGCCTGTTCCAGAGTCTGCTCTAGTATTCTCCATATCAATGCGTCATAACCGACTCCTGCAGCACGTGCGGCTTTAGGCACTAAGGAGTGATCAGTCATGCCAGGAGCTGTATTAGCTTCTAGGAAATAGAGCCTGCCTTGCGCATCGGTCATTGCATCGACTCGCCCCCAACCTGAGCATCCCAAAAGCAAAAACGCTTTTTTAGCGAGTACTTTTGCAACCTGCTCATCATCCGCATTCAAGCCGCTTGGAATAAAGTATTGCGTGTCATTGGCGACATACTTTGCGTGGTAATCATAAAATTCTCCAGCAGGCACGATACGAATCACAGGCAAATCCAATCCTTCAACCAATGCTACCGTGTACTCGCCGCCTCCTTCAATGCTGCGTTCAATAAGCGCGACAGGGTCATGTTTGTGTGCCTCGTCAATCGCTTGTATCAATGCTTGTGCATCATGTGCTTTAGCAATGGCAACGCTTGAGCCTTCGCATGCAGGTTTGACAAAAAGCGGTAACCCGAGTTTTTCGATAAGGCTTTGTGCACGCGCCGCATCGTTTTCACCGCGCAGTACGATGTCAAATTCAGGCGTTGAAATACCTGCCTGGGCCCAAATTTGTTTACTGCGCAATTTATCCATGGAGAGTGCGCTGGCTAGCACCCTGGAGCCTGTGTAAGGCATCCCAAAATACTCCAGTGCCCCTTGCAGCGTGCCATTCTCGCCACTGCCACCATGCAAAATATTAAAGACCCGATCAAAACCTTGTGTGCGTAACTCGGTTAAAGGTCGGTGTGCAGGATCAAACGCATGTGCTTCCACTCCTTGGGCCTGCAAACTAGCGAGCACCAATTTGCCTGAATTGAGCGAGACTTCACGTTCGGCAGAATCGCCACCTAAGAGGACAGCAACTTTTCCAAAAGCAAGAGGAGAGAGGGTGGACATAAAACGGGTTCTAAAAATAATTTTAAAAAATAAGAGGAAGCGGTGTTTTTGAGAGGGCGGCTAAACGTTTAGGCACTTCTTCAATAGAGCCTGCTCCCATCGTAATGACAAGATCTTGATCTTGCAGGTGGGTTAGCAGTGCTCCAGAGAGGTCATCAACATTTTCTATAAATACAGGCTCTACCTTTCCTTTAGTGCGCAATGCCTGTGTCAATGCATACCCATCTGCTCCTGCAATGGGATGTTCACTCGCTGCATAGACTTCGGTTAATAACAGCACATCTGCTGTTCCGAGCACATTGATCAAATCTTGGAAACAATCTCGAGTTCTGGTGAACCGGTGGGGTTCAAAAGCAAGTACCAGCCTTTTATCGGGCCAAGCGGCACGGGCAGCACTCAAGGTGGCAGCAATTTCAACAGGATGATGGCCATAATCATCTATCAAGGTATAGCTTCCACCTGTTGAAAGCGGGAGTTCTCCATAACTCTGAAAGCGACGGCCGACCCCTTTAAAGTGTGAGAGAGCGTACTGAATGGCTTCATCTGGCACTTCAAGCTCACTAGCAATTGCAATGGCTGCGAGTGCGTTTTGAACGTTATGCATGCCTAATAAATTGAGCTCTATAGGTAGAGGATCCAAGTCCTGGCGCAGTACCGTAAAGTGCATACACGTGCCTACTGTTTTTAAATCTACAGCACGCACCTGCGCATCTTCCGCCAAACCATAGAGGATCATGGGCTTGGTAATATGAGGCAAGATATCGCGTATTTCTGGGTCATCTATACACAACACCACCCTTCCATAAAAAGGAAGGCGCTGCGTAAATTCCACAAAAGCCTGCTTTAAGCGTGCAAAGTCATTCCCATACGTTTGCAAATGATCTGCATCAATATTGGTAATGACTTCCATAACCGGGAATAAATTCAAAAACGAAGCATCGGATTCATCCGCTTCTGCAACGATAAAATCCCCAGCACCTAGGCGGGCATGGGCGCCTGCGCTATTGAGCTTGCCCCCGATTACAAAAGTGGGATCCAGTCCCCCTTGTGCAAGTACGCTAACCAGTAAACTGGTGGTGGTGGTTTTGCCATGTGAGCCTGCTATAGCAATTCCCTGTTTTAGGCGCATTAACTCAGCAAGCATAATGGCACGCGAGATAACGGGAATATGCTGTTGCAATGCCGCTTGTATTTCAGGGTTATCTTGGCTAATGGCACTAGACACGACCACCGCATCGGCTTGCGCAATATTTTGCGCAGCGTGAGCGAGCGTGATGCGTGCGCCGAGTGTCGTGAGTCGGTCAGTTGCTGCGCTTTGTGCAATATCTGAGCCGCTTATTTCATATCCCAAGGTGAGGAGCACTTCAGCAATGCCACTCATGCCTGCTCCGCCGATACCTACAAAGTGCAAATGTTTGACGACGTGTTTCATAGCTCTTCCTTATCTCTGACACTCGTCGATACAAATTTGTGCAATTTGTTGCGCAGCGTTAGGCATCGCGCCTGCGCGCGCCTGCTCAGCCATTGCTGCTAACTGCGCGCGAGTTTGTGTGCTTAGCCAGGCTGCAAGCGTGGTAGCGGACAACTGCGCTTGTTGTATTACCTGTGCGGCTTTGCGTTCTACCAAGAAAGCTGCGTTATGCGTTTGGTGATCGTCTACTGCATGGGGGAAAGGTATAAATAAAGCAGCAACCCCCGCAGCAGCAATTTCTGCAACCGTCATCGCGCCTGCACGGCAAATCACTAAATCTGCTTGTGCATAGGCTTGGCTTATATCGTCGATAAAAGATAAGAGCGTAGGCGTGGAGGTATTGAAGAAAGTCAGAGCTGGTGTGGACTCTATAGATTCAGTGTGCGTCTCGGGTGTCGGACCGGATCCAGATAAAAGAACGTCTAGCGGGTATTGTGTGGAATCCAAATCAACCTGGTCTCCTAGCAAACCTGCTTGTTGATAGTGCGCCTGTAAGGCATCGATATGCTTTTGCCCTGCTTGATGCACCACCCAGGGGCGCTGCGCTTTCGGTAAGAGTGCTAGCGCAGCAGGGACCACTTCATTAAGCGCCGCAGCGCCTAGGCTGCCACCTGCAATCAGTATCCGTAGAGGACCTGTGCGTTCGGCATAGCGTTCTTTAGGAGGCGCTATGTTAAGAAAAGCAGCACGTAGCGGATTACCTGTCCATTGCGCATGCGGTAAGGCATTCGGGAAGGCAACTAGCCTGCGACGAGCGATAGAGGCCAGTATTTTGTTGGCGAGTCCGGCAATCGAATTTTGTTCATGCAAAATGAAGGCACGTCTTGTTAGTACGGACATAAGCCCTGCTGGGAAGCTGATATAGCCACCCATGCCCAGCACCACATTAGGCCGAACACGCTTTAATACACACAAGCTTTGCCAACATGCACGAAGCAAGCGACCTGGAAGTTGCAGTTTGGCAAGCCAGCCTTTTCCTCGCAGTCCAGCAAAATCAATGTATTGCATCGTAAAACCGTGGGGAGGGACCAGTGTGGCTTCTAAGCCTGCACGTGTACCAAGCCATACGATACGCCAACCTTGCGCATGCAATTCTTGAGCGACCGCTAGTGCGGGGAAAATGTGTCCGCCCGTGCCACCCGCTAAAATCAAAAGCGTAGGCATAGACGGAGAAAGGTTGGGGGGGGTAGTTTTCTTCATACTTTTCCTCCGCGCATCAAAACGCGGTTCTCGTAATCCACCCGTAATAGAATGGCAAAGCCAATGCAGTTCAGCAACATGCCAGAACCACCATAACTCACAAACGGTAAGGTCAGTCCTTTGGTTGGTAGAAGACCTAGACTGACTCCCATATTGATCAGTGCTTGAGCGCCGATCCACAAGCCGATTCCCTTTGCAACTAAACCGGAGAAAACACGGTCGAGAGCAAGGGCATTGCGGCCGATTTCAAATGCGCGGCGCACCATCCAAAAAAATAAACCAATCACCAAAAACACGCCTACAAACCCTAATTCTTCGCCAATAACAGCAAGAATAAAGTCGGTATGTGCTTCTGGTAGATAGTTCAGTTTTTCTACACTGCCTCCTAATCCAACGCCTAGCCACTCCCCACGTCCAAAAGCAATCAAAGAATGGGTCAATTGGTAGGCTTTGCCTTGTACATAGCGCGTGTCCCAGGGGTTCAGATACGCAAAAATGCGCTCACGGCGCCATGGGGAGAGCCAAATTAACAGGCTAAATGTCCCTACTCCTGTTAAAACTAAGCTACTAAACAGGGTGCCATTAATGCCTCCTAAAAACAGCACGCCCATAGCAATGATTGCTATCACCATGAAAGCGCCCATATCTGGCTCTAAAAGTAGCAGCGCGCCCACACAACCTACCGCAATCATCATCGGCAAAAAGCCATGCCGTATGCTGGACATAAACGCCTGTTTGCGGACGGTGTAATTTGCCGCATAGAGCGTCACTGCTAATTTCATCATTTCCGATGGCTGGATATTCATAATCCCTATCGGAATCCAGCGATGCGCTCCGTTGACTCCTTTACCTATATGAGGAATCAATACGAGTACCAGCAGCACTAAAGCTATCAGAAAAATTTTAGGAGCGAAGCGATCCCATACGCGCGTTGGTATGCAAAAGGTACAAGCAGCCGCAAAAAGCGCGATGAGTAAAGAAAATATATGGCGTAATAAAAAGTAATCAGGGTGGTAAGACGCATATTTTGGGGAATCTGGCATCACAATGGTGGCTGAATACACCATGACCAATCCAAGCCCCAGCAACATCATGCCAGCCCATAGAAGGAGTCGATCGTATTCAGGCAGTGTGAAGCGCTTACGCTTGCTACTCAAAGAGTGGTGTGAGCCTGAAAAAAGCGAACCTGAAGGAAGAGACGCATGGGTCGTGCTAGCAGGAGGAGTGGTGTGCTTTATGCGTGTCATACCATCACCCCGGAATCGGCTGCAAGTTCGCTGACCATATGCCGAAAGACTTCTGCGCGATGGATGTAATTGCGAAACATGTCTAAGCTGGCGCAGCAGGGAGAGAGCAAAATAGTATTGCCCGGTTCTGCCAAAGCAGCCGCTGTTCGCGTAGCCTCTTCAAGGGTTGCGCAGTCGTAAAGAGGAATGCCGCTCGGTAAAAGTGTCGCACGTAAATCAGACGCAGCCTGCCCAATGAGCATAACGGCTTTGCAAGTCTGCGCGACCGGCTCCACCAGTCCGGAAAAATCTTGCCCTTTGCCTTGTCCGCCCAAAATCAACACTACATGTTGATGGCCATCGCTCACTAGGCCATTTAGGGCTGCAAGCGTTGCTCCCACATTGGTAGCTTTACTATCATCGATAAAGCGCAGCCCATCAAAAGAAGCGACATGCTCAAAACGATGTGCTTCTCCTGAATACTCGCGCAGACCTTGTAAGAAAGAAGTAAGTGGCACATCGAGTGTGCTGCATAGTGCAAGTGCAGCCAAGGCATTGGCTAAGTTATGACGGCCAGCAATACGTAAGGCATTCGCAGGAATAATGTATTCAATCTGGATAGCCTTTTGGGGTTCATCCGTCTCTTGCGATGGTTTAGCGCGTACTAGCCACGTCATAGTGGGGGCTTCAATGATGCCCCAATCCCCTGGATATTGAGGAGCATCTAATCCGAAAGTCACTGTGCGGTGAGGATGAACAGAGGGCGCGCGTGCAACATCACGTTCTTGTGCAAAGCGCAAGGTATGTGGATCATTTCGATTTAAGATGCGTATCGTTTGTGGCTCGGGGTGTGTGTCGCCGTCGCCAGAGGTAGAGGCAGTAGGTCCAAATATACGGGCTTTTGCATGGGCATAAGCTTCAAAGGTTTCATGCCAGTCTAAGTGATCCACGGACATATTAAGCAATGCAGCTGCATCGGGACAGAAGCTAGAGGTTGCTTGCAGCTGGAAACTAGAAAGTTCTAAGACCCATACTTCAGGCAAAGTAGGGGCGATGTCCGCTACAGCAGATAGGCAGTTGCTATTGGGCGTGGATATATCGCCCTTCGGGTTAAGTGCGCAAGCAAGTTCGTCGAGTAGGCTTGGGCCTATATTGCCAGCGATGGCGGTGCGCAGCCCAGCTTGTTTGCAAAGTAGACCTGTGAGCGCAGTAGTCGTAGTTTTTCCGTTTGTACCGGTAATAGCTAGGACTTTGGGGGCATATCCTTGAGGGCGTAAGGCTTTGAGTGCCTGCGAAAAAAATTCAAGTTCGCCCCATACTGGAATGCCACGATTTTGCGCGGCTTCAAGCAAACTCGCTAAACCCGGCTCTAGTGGCGATAGACCGGGGCTCAATGCAATTAACTCAATGGAGCGTGCAGGTTGTTGAGTATGGGTCTCATGCAAATCAAGCAAATCAGGCGTAAAAGGGCCGCATTCCAGCGCATGATAGGTGATGCCGCGTGTATCAAAACGCTCCATATTAGGAGGCGTTTGCCGAGTATCCGCCAAATAGAGCTCGCACCCCTGGCGTGCGCACCAGCTCGCCATTGCGAGACCGGAGTCGCCAAGTCCTAAAACAAGGACGGTGGGATGTAAAAAGGAGCCGAGCATCATAAAAAAATATCAATTCAAAATAAAATAATAGGTAGGTTGGTGGTCTAACGCAACTTCAGCGTGGATAAGCCAATCATCACCAAAATAAAAGTCACAATCCAAAAACGCACTACAACCTGTGTTTCAGGCCAGCCACATAGCTCAAAATGGTGATGTAGAGGAGCCATTCTAAAAATACGCCGACCCGTGCCATAGCGCAGCTTGGTGTATTTAAACCAAGTAACTTGCAACATCACAGAAAGCGTTTCTGCTACAAAAACACCTCCCATCACAAACAACACAATCTCTTGTCGCACAATAATAGCGATCGTGCCGAGTGCACCGCCAAGCGCTAGCGCGCCAACATCACCCATAAATACACGAGCAGGATGGGTGTTGTACCAAAGAAAACCTAACCCTGCGCCACCTAGTGCTGCGCAAAAAACCAATACCTCGCCCGCACCGGGTACAAATGGAAAGAGCAAATATTTGGCATATACGGCACTGCCCATCACGTAAGCGAAAACACCCAGAGCCGTACCTACTAACACAATGGGCATAATGACTAAGCCATCCAGGCCATCAGTCAAATTCACGGCATTGCTAGAACCCACAATCACAAAATAACTAAGCGCTATAAAACCATACAGACCTAGTGGATAGCTAACTGATTTAAAAAAGGGGACCCATAAGTCAGTACGGGTAGATAAATGTTGTGGCAAACCTTGGTGAAACCAGGTCATAAATACGTCAAAAGCATTCCCATTGCCGGTTTCAGACAAGCTAAATGCCAAATATACTGCAGCAGCTATTCCAATGAGAGACTGCCAAAAATACTTTTCTCTCGATGCCATTCCATTAGGGTCTTGGCGTACGACTTTGCGATAGTCATCTACCCAGCCCACCAGGCCATAGCCCAATGTCACTAGTAACAATACCCAAATAAAGCGGTTACTTAAATCTGCCCACAATAAAGTGGAAATGCCGATACTTAATAAAATCAGTACTCCCCCCATCGTAGGGGTGCCGGACTTTACCAAATGGGTGCCTGGGCCATTGGTGCGCACTGCTTGACCCATCTTCAGCGCGGTTAACCAGCGAATAACCATGGGGCCGCAGAGCAGTCCAATGAGCAAAGCAGTCATCGTTCCCATCATGGCGCGAAACGTCAGGTAATTGATAACACGCAAAAAGCTAAAATCGTTTTGTAGCCAGTGCGCTAAAAGTAGCAGCATGAAACGTCCTTGAATCCAGTCGAATTTGCCTGTGAGCAGTAAAGTAAAAATGAGTTATACAGGCTCTCAATGTGCCCCTGGTGATTGAGCACACTGTGAGTCGGAAAGTTTTTGGATAACGCGTTCCATTTTCATAAAGCGCGATCCTTTTACAAGCACGGTGGCCTGTTTATCAAAGCCATTGCTTTGCATGCAGCGCACCAAGGGTTCAAGCGCATCAAAATGCGTTGCTCCTGCACCAAATGCTTTGCAGGTGTAATAGCTGTCTTTACCCAAGGTATAGAGTGTGTCGATGCCCTGAGTGCGCGCATAGATTCCAATTTCATGGTGAAAAGCCAGGCTTTGTGAGCCGACTTCTCCCATATCACCCATCACTAGTACACGTGGACTTGCATAATGGGCGAGCACATCAATAGCTGCGCGCATGGAGTCAGGGTTAGCGTTATAGCTGTCATCGATCACCCGGATTCCAGCCAACGCCCCTGCAGTGATGGGTTGCAGTGCTAGGCGACCTGAAACAGGCAAGAAAGACTCTAAACCCTGCTTGATGGCTTGCAGCTCAACCCCTGTTGCCAATGCCGCTGCAGTGGCCGCTAGCGCATTGCGTTGATTGTGCGCGCCCAGTGCTTGCAATTTAACGGAGATAGAACCCGCGGGAGTATCAATCTGTAGTGCGTTATCACCCAAGGCTTGATCAGACATGGCTATGCCTTGTACAGCCGCAGACTCTGTGCGTGTAGAAGGGTTGCGCGCATCGTGCAGCGCAAAATCCAGAATCCGACGCGGGCCCACTGCTTCACGCCAGATAGGGGTGTACGGATCATCTGCTGGAAAAACAGCTACTCCATCCGAGGCAAGTGCATGCAATACGCCTCGGTGCTCTAGTGCTACAGCTTCAACACTGGCCATAAATTCTTGGTGCTCGCGTTGTGCATTATTAATGAGCGCAACGGTGGGTTGAATCAGCCCTGCGAGGTACTTAGTTTCACCAGGGTGATTCATGCCAAGCTCAATAACCGCAAGACGATGCATCTTTTGGAGACGCAGCAAGCTTAAAGGCACCCCTAGCTCATTATTTAAATTGCCTTGTGTGGCGAGCCGATGCTCCTGACCTACTGCTGCCGCAAAAATGGCAGCGAGCATCTCTTTAACCGTAGTCTTGCCATTGCTACCTGTCACAGCAACTACTGGCAGTGTAAAAGAAGCGCGCCAGTTCCGCGCTAGCACACCCAGTGCTAGGCGGGTATCGGGTACGTGCAGTGCAGGCAATACAAGGGTGCGGGCATACTCTGTGGTACTACCCAGTTCATAGGCTTGTGACACTAATGCGGCGCTAGCGCCTTGTGTTGCAGCCTGCGTCAGAAATTGATGTCCATCCACCCGTTCTCCGGGCAGTGCGACAAATAAAGCCCCAGGCTTTAAAGTACGGCTATCGATAGCTACGCTAGTAAAAATCGTAGCTGGGTCGCCCACTACGCGAGCGCCTGGAATCCAGCTTGCAGCTTGTGATAATGATAGAGAAAGTACGGTCACTGCTTGCCTCCTTTTCTATCGTCCGTCAAAGCAGGCTCTGAGGAATACGCAGTGTGGGGCACTATTTCGCGCAATGTATTTTGCTTATGCAAGGGGGCTTCTTGGTTTGCCGCGTGGGACAAAGCATTTTTAGATCCTCGTGCTGCTAGCGCTAGACGAGCATGGTCATGATCAGAAAATGGAAGCTTTTTACCTTGAATTTCTTGTGTGGCTTCATGTCCTTTGCCGGCAAGTATTACGACATCCCTCGCATGTGCTTGACGAATGGTTTGCAAAATAGCCACTGCGCGATCTTCAATGCGTTTTGCCTGCGCTGGGTGGTCCATGCCCAGCGCTATGGCATCAATAATGGCTGCGGGTATTTCGTTGCGTGGGTTATCGCTAGTGAGTACCACTTTATCAGCGAGCTGCTC
This sequence comes from Mycoavidus cysteinexigens, assembly GCA_031963045.1. GTDB lineage: Bacteria > Pseudomonadota > Gammaproteobacteria > Burkholderiales > Burkholderiaceae > JASSUD01. The sequence continues at coordinate 11,786 of JASSUK010000032.1, read as the reverse complement.
GGCAATTTTGCCCATCATCGAGCGTTTTTGCGCATCTCGATTCCCTCCACAACCCACTACACAGGCTAGTTCACCACCTCGTTGTTGTGCGACTGCGCGCAATACACTGAGCGCCTTTTCAAGTGCATCAGGAGTATGTGCATAATCGATAACAACAAGCGGCTCATTGGCTTGTAAATTGCCGCCCACTTTTTGCATGCGCCCAGCTACGGGTGTTAGCTTCGCAAGCTGTGCCAATGCACGCTTAAATGGAATATGCGCAGCGATGAGCGTAGCTAATACCGCAAGCGCATTGCTCACATTGAATGCACCTAGTGCAGCAATCTCTACCTCTCCATTCCCCCAGCTTGAATGCACTTCAAAAGCCGTGCCTCGTGAGGTAGCGCGTAATTTGGAGGCATAGACAAATTCGGGTAGCGTGCTGGTGCTCCCTTTTGCGGTAGCCGTGGCCTGCGCTGCTTTGCTAGTGGCTGCATAGGTTGGCCAATCCATTGTATTAGAGAGATCTACCAATGGAGGTTGTGCAGTGTGGCTAGTGGCATCGGTATGTATGCCATATGCAATCGCATGCGTGGAGCCTTGGATGCGTGTTAACCAAAGGGCGCCGACGGGATCATCTCGATTGATGACGACATAGCTTAAATTTGGCCATTCTAAGAGCTGTTGCTTAGCTGCTGCGTAGGCTTCAAATGTGCCGTGATAGTCCAGATGGTCCTGGCTGAGATTGGTAAATACGGCTACATCCAGTGCGGTGCCATTTAAGCGGCCAAGATGTAGCGCGTGAGAAGAGGCTTCCAGTGCCACAGCACGCAATTTTGCATCACGTAATTGCGCTAGCTGATACTGAAACTGCGGTGCATTCGGTGTCGTAAAACCTGTGGAAGTAAGCTGGTTAAGCGGCCCACTTCCCAGTGTTCCAATTATTCCGCAAGGCAGATGCAGCCCACACAATGCTTGAGCAATCCAATGGCTACAAGACGTTTTTCCATTCGTACCCGTGATCCCTACCAAAAAGAGATCTGCACTTGGCTCACCGTACCAAGTGCTGGCAAGTGGGCCTGCTAATTTGGCCAACCCAGGAATGGCTTGCACCATGCCTGATTGCAGTGCAACAGGGTCAACGGTAGAAAAGGTGGCAGGCTCGTACAGCACCACGCTTGCACCTTGGCGCAATGCATCCTGGATGTAGGATTGGAGATCCAGACCTTCGACTGCATAAGCTAAAAAAGCATCGCCAGGCTCAATGTCTCGGCTATCTGTACGCAGATGCGCGGTGGGTGCCAGATGGGTTTTGAGCGCCTCAAGTGCTGTATAAAAAGCAGATTCCAGTGTGGCATCTAGCGCTGGAGCGATGGTATTTATAGCAAAAGATTTAGATTGCAAAGGAGCAAACACTGTCATGGCCGACCTCCTGCTATAGATGCAAACAGCAATGCACCCGACCTTAGACCTCTTTCGCAACCCCGTAGCGGCGTCATTCCTCCTTGCCGTACTAGTGTACTGGCATCAAAGGAATTCCTTGCTACGGGGCCGCGAAAGAGGTCTATTGTGTCGCGTGATCGTAAGTGTCTAGCTCTAGGTGAAGCGTGTGCAACCGACATTGAACGGGAAGCTGAAGCAGTTTTCCCCGTAGTTGGGCAGTTTTTAGCTGCATTCCCTTTTTGTCCAGCTGGTGCGGTGCAAGTATCAAAAGGTTTTTGCGGCGCGATATTGCGTACGCGCAAAGTGCTGCCTAGAATTTCTGAAGCCACAGGGCCTGCTACTCTCCCGCCAAAATGCTGACCTGCACTGGGACGGTCGATGGACACAGCCACGATAAAAAGCGCATTCGGTGTAGGGCCGAGCAAAACGATCGAGGAGCGATATTTAGAGCGGTCATATCCTTTTTTGGTGTGTTCGTAAGCTGTGCTAGTTTTGCCGCCTACCCGATATCCAGGAACTTGTGCATTAGGAGCGGTTCCTCCGGGTGCAATTACACTTTCTAGCATAGAGCTAACGGCTCGTGCGGTTTGCGCAGAGAAGATTTGTGTGCCGGTGAGGCTGTCTTCATCATGTTTGAAAAGCGTCAGTGGTAAGAGCTGTCCACCATGAGCAAAAACCGTGTAAGCACGTGCCATCTGAAAGAGGGAGGTTGAAACACCATACCCATATGACATGGTTGCCTGCTCAATGCGACGCCAACTTTTCCAAGGGCGTACACGACCAGAAACCGCCCCGGGAAAACCTACGTTTGGGGCTTGGCCAAATCCAACACTGGTGAACATATTCCACATTTCTTCAGGCTTTAGCTGCAAAGCAATTTTGCTGATCCCTACATTGCTTGATTTTTGAATAACGCCCGCCACATTCAACGTTCCGTGATTACTGACATCGCTAATTTTTGCTCCATCGATCATGTAATACCCAGGTCCGGTATACACCGTGCTCGATGGAGTCACGCGGTGAAGGTCAAGTGCTAGCGCAGCAATAAAAGGCTTCATAATCGAGCCGGGTTCAAAGGTATCGGTTAGTACGCGGTTGCGCACTTGTTCACCTGTTAAATGTGTGCGGTCATTCGGGTTATAAATGGGGTAATTCACTAAAGCTAACACTTCGCCCGTTCGTGCATCTACGACGATGGCTGCACCTGAACGCGCTTGATTGAGTGCAATGGCTTTTTTCAAAGCGGTGTACGTGATGTACTGAATCTTGCTATCGACTGACAGGGTTAAATCTTGCCCATCACGAGGTGTAACCAATTGATCGACATCCTCTACGATTCGCCCCATACGATCCTTAATCACTCGGCGGCTTCCTGGAATGCCAGCAAGTTGAGACTGAAATCCTAGCTCAACTCCTTCTTGTCCTTTATCTTCAATATTGGTAAACCCAATCAAGTGCGCGGTAATTTCACCTTCTGGGTAAAACCGTTTGTACTCTTTGCGCTGATAAATACCCGGTATTCCCAGCGCAGCAATTTTTGCTGCACGCTCCATAGAAACTTGACGTTTCAAATAGACAAAAGAGCGATCAGACGCCAGTTTGGCTTGCAATTCAGCTACGCTTAGATCTAAGAGCTGACTGAGTGCAATAAGCTTGTCCGGTGAGCGCGCTGCAGCCGCAATTTTTTTGTCCACAGGCCCTGCAGAAAGCGTAGTAGCAACCGATGCGGGTGCAGATACAGAAGATGATTGAGATTGCGTACGTTGTTTAATCTCTGCACAAACAAGCGGTGCAGCATCTACAGCACGCTGCTTTTTCCCTGGCATTTTGCCTACAGGCTTTTCAATTTCTGTTGGGTTTGCAGAAGCCTGACAAGCTGCAAATTGTTTAGTAGAAGCTAAAAAAATATCAGGCACATCTTCTGGAATAGCCCAGATGGCGCGAACCGGTAGGCTCGTTGCCAGGACTACCCCATTGCGATCAAAAATTTTGCCGCGGGTAGCACTTAATTCCAATGTGCGTTGATAACGACTCTCACCCTGTTTTTGATAAAAATCATTACCAGGACCTTGAATCCAAAAAGCACGGCCCAACATGACCATAAAAGCTATAAATAAAAAAAAGACTATCAACTTCGAGCGCCACATCGGCAGCTGCAACGTGCCAGGCCGATGCCTTGTATGAGGCAAAAGTACCGAAGGCGTGCGATGCGTGTCTGCAACAGGGGGTGAGCCGCCTTTTAATTTCACAAGGGGCCTCTAGCACTTTCTAAAGAAGCCATCTCTATCTGCAACACAGATATCACTGTTGGCGAAGTGCGCGACCGAGGACCGCTGGGTGCTGCTGAAGAAGGAGCCGGGCGGACATCCTGTTTTTTCGACAGAGCCACCTGCTTGGTTGCTGGCACGGTATGTTGCGCGGACACAGATCTAGCAGATGCAAATTGATTGCTTGGCCCCATGCCTGGTTTAGACGCAGAAGCAGTCACCGTGCGTTGTAAATACTGGGTTTGTACAGATTGCACAGGCTTCATAGCAAGTTGGCGCAACGCAATATTCTCAATACGTGAAGTCTTGGAGAGGGCTCCTTGTTGATACTGCAGTCGTGATGCTTCTTGCTGTAACTGTTGTGCTTGGTTTTGCGCGTGCTCAAGCGCAATAAAAAGATTGCGCTGCGCATAGGTTGCATTAATTACGGAGAGCGCACAGGCAAGCGAGAGCACAAACAAAATAATATGCAAGCGATGAATCAGGGAACGCATCGTTGAACCTTTCAGGGCGTTATGAGAGCCTGTTTAAAATCTGCTTAAATCGGTGAAAGGGTAGGTATTAATTAGAGGCTGCATTCAAAAATATATAGACACGAAGCCTACCTCAGCACTCAAAATTGATCTGCTCACAAGTGCCTCGCAGCCTTTGTTGATATAGCTTAATTTGAGGTAGGGTATATCTTTAATCGCCCGAAATACCGCTTCTTTGTGCAACACGCAAAATAGCTGAACGCGCTCTGGGATTTGCTTGAATTTCAGCTTCGCCAGCTCGTATACGGCCTAATATAGTTATCAAAGGCGCGGACACTTCTTCTTGCTCTAAACGAATGGGCAATCGACGTAAAAGGGCCCGTTGTTTATGAGGTATTTCTTTATGCTCTAAATCTTGCAACCGGTTTGTAAGGCCTGCCTGCTTTTGCAAAAAATGCTTCACTATGCGATCTTCCAGTGAATGAAAACTAATCACCGCTAATCGCCCACCAGGTTCCAACATCTGTACAGCAGGCTCCAATACCGCACGCAATTCCTGTAACTCTTGGTTAATATGAATACGAATAGCCTGAAAAGTGCGTGTTGCTGGGTGTTGACCGCGCTCTCGTGTTTTCACGGTGCGCGCAACCAGCTCGGCTAACTCTCGGGTTCGATTCAGTGGCCCCAGTGTTTCGCATTGGGCTTGCCGCTCTACAATGGCTTTTGCAATGCGCTTTGCAAAACGTTCATCCGAGTATTCCTGAATGATCTGCGCCAATTCTTCCTGACTGACCTGAGCTAGCCATTGCGCAGCGCTATAACCACAGCTAGTGTCCATGCGCATATCCAGCGGCCCATCATGCTGAAAACTAAACCCTCGGTTTGCATCATCTAACTGAGGCGAAGACACGCCCAGATCCAGCAAAATTCCAGACACCTGCGATACACCGCTGATTTCTAGCGCGCGCTCTAGCGCCGTAAAACTGCTATGCACAATATGAAAACGCGCATCTTTTATCGTTTGTGCTGTAGCGTAAGCCTGCGGGTCCTTATCAAATGCAATAAGCTGCCCTTGTGCATTTAACCGGTCCAAAATCGCCCGGCTATGTCCTCCGCGTCCGAAAGTTCCGTCGATATATACACCGTCAGGGCGCCATACCAAGGAATCAACCGCTTCGCTTAATAAAACAGGTAAATGGGTATTAGGAGCAGTAAACATATTTAAAAGGGGCATCCGTTAAAAAATGAAATTTTTCAACGTATCGGGCAGCTCTTCAGCCATCGCAATATGTTCTTTTGCAGCATAAGTCTGCGCATTCCAAAGCTCAAAATACTCGCCCATTCCCAATAACATCACCTCTTTATCGAGCTGCGCTGCAAGCCTTAACTCAGCACTAATTAATAAGCGGCTCGCGCTATCTAACTCAATATCTAAAGCATTACCCAGAAAAATCCGCCGCCACCAATGCGCATTCATGGGCAGACTTGCCACTTTGTCCCGAAAAATCTCCCAAGCATTTTGAGGAAAAAGCAGCAGGCAACCATCCGGGTGCTTAGTAAGTGTCATCCGGCCAGTAAGTGGAGCAAGTTGTAGCGCTTCCCGGTAACGCGAAGGGATAGACATACGTCCCTTTGCATCGAGCGTGAGCGCAGACGCGCCTTGAAACAACTGCTTCTCCTGGGGAGGGTTCAAAATAGTGAATGGGAGGGGAGTGTGGCTCCCGCCTTTAAATTAAAACCCGCTAAGAAATCGTAAGCAGGTCCAGGAATTCTTAAGCCAAATAAGAAAAATCTGTTTGTTAAACAGATATATCCGATAGACTTTTCCTATGCACTTTGGGGCATTTTTACACAAAATTACACTTAAAAACACTTTTTCCCACTTTAGAGTAATGCGAATCCTTGGTCAAGCGCCAAAAATCTTTTATTTTTCAAGGCTATTCCTCGCTTTGGGCGCTGAAAGATAAAGTAAAGGGGTATATCTAGTTTGGTTTTGAGGAGTTTTATTGCATTACTAGTGGAGAAGAACTATTCCATTTGAAATGGAATAGAAAAAAAGCATAGGAAGGATAGAAGAGGGGGAGTGATCCAAAGCGGCGTGGTCAAACGCCATGCATGGAAACGGTACAAAGCCCGCTGGTACATCGCAGTCTAACCAAGCTTGACCGAGAAATGAGAAACAGAGTGCCGCCTGCAATGACACGATAAAGGTAGAGCATCAAGGCGCAGATTCATGCGTGGAGCATGTATCTATTACCTATTTCAATATATGCCTAATGTTGTGCTTATAGCTTATGTTGTCTTTTGAATGCTGAATGGTTAGCCAACAAGATAAGCCCTATTTATAACGCTAATCTGATCCAATTCTTCAAGCTCTAGGGAAGATTGCGATCCAGTATGCTGCTCAGCTAGCTTATCCAAATACGCTTCATGTTTATTATGAAAACCATAACCTGCTGTCACTATACTCAGAAAAGTCAGTAAAACGAAAATAGCTAAAGGTACTGCTGCAGGCTTATGGTCATCATAGCTAGTAAATGTTGTATAACCCACTCCAATGCTGAGCGTAGCAAAAAGTGCAGATAGCGTAAACAACACCTCTGCATGCCCACAACAATCTTCACTAACAAAAAGACCGTCTATCCTATCCTCTACGGAATACTCTGACAGATAATCTGATTGATAATCAGGTAAATCAATATACGTTGACGTAGTGCTCCGCATGGACGCTACTCTACTGCAGTATGGACCCACAAAGGTTGGCGTAAGGCTTGCTATGGTTGGTGTAATGCTTGCGATAGAGGTTCTATCCATTTTTATACTGGTCATTTTCTCTCCTATATATACAGATGCACACTTATAAAATCTGAGTAGATTTTTATAGGCAGTCATGCATTCGTCTCATTGATTTTCAAAGCATTTTACTTGGTTGATAAGTAAATAAAGCGCGCTGACATCACATCACAGACAAGTCTGAATGCAATAGAGGTATATTCTGCAAAGAGGAGAGAATGCTCCGCAAAACGTGCTATACCGCTGAGTAAACAATATACCTATGCGTATGGGGCGTACCTCACCATCACCTACGCGCCATTTAGAATGGTAGGTTGGTGGTGAGGCACGAACCCCAACATGCGTACCGCTGACTTTTAATCTTTGCTAAATAGTCCGTTATTTTTGTTATTTCTCTCCAATTATCAATTTATTTTTTAACGTAATAAGAGCATGCTAATGCGCTTCCAATAAGGCATGAAAACCCACTAATGGTTAATGGGGGAAGCGTATTAGCAGCAGCAGAAGAAGCACTGCCAAGTTGTATGATTCCTGCAACACCCAATGCGGCACTCATCCATGGAAGTGCATTCTTAATGCGCTCAGCTTTTGATTTTGAAGTGCTAGCCTGATTAGCTTGATCGAGCGACTCTGGAATAGAAATATGGGAAGAGTTATGTGACGATAGATCTATTGTTTGATGCCCTGCATTGTTATATCGATTTGGACCAAGCTGTAATTGCTCGGATGACTCAGATGTTTTTACATTTGATAACCATTCTTTGATGTATGCATTGCTATTTTGTGGGTTTGTATACCGATTTGAGGGCAACGGGGTATTTGTTCCAAAATTAGCGTGCATTTCAGAAGAAGGGGGGGTGCCCACTTCGCTGGGGGGTGTTATCAATGCTGTCATTTCTCCTCTCCCTATTTTTATGAAAGCGCACTTAAAAGCGGCGGTTTATTGGGGGATTTTATGATTCAACACGCCTTATTTCGTGCATAAAAAATATGCTGTGTTAACTACAAAGAGTAGAGCACTCTTGAAAACATAGAGGAAATAACGGGAAAACATGTGCTGTTGAACGAAGTCACATACATATTTTTATGTGCGATTCACAGACATAAAGGACGCAGTGGCCTGCATGTTGGGGTTCGTGCCTCACCACCAACCTACCATTCTTTGCTTTTCTTGCGGTTGGTGGAGCTTGGTAAAGCCCTTTTACATATGCATCTTGGTAGGTTGGTGGTGAGGCACGAACCCCAACATGCGTACCGCTGACTTTTAATTTTTGCTTTTTTAGATCTCAAGGACTTTCGCTGGCACGATTTGCGGCATACCTGGGCCAGTTGGCACATACAGGCAGAAACGTCTGATCGTGTACTTAAGGAGGGAGCTTGGGGGGCAATATGCAGATAGATGGCACATTGTTATGCCCATCTTCTCTTGACGCTTGACGAGGTATTGATGGCCTCTCGCAGCATGTGCAAGAGGCGCTAGGACATAAGCCGTGTGAAGGAGCGGCGTTTGCGTTTTGCAATCGCAGAGGCACTCGACTCAAACTTCTGATATGGGTGGCCGAGTAGCCCAAAGCTCCTGCTTCAGGCGGTGAGACTTTTCATAAAATGATCAAACAACCTATTGAGCTTGTTCCTGTGGTTCAACAAGGTTATATCAAAGTCATGCTCTACATTAACTTTGATGTTATCCAGATCAGTATAGAATTCTGCCCACTTGTTTAATATGGCATGTTTATTGATGGAGGTAGAGAATGTATTCTGAAAGTCATTCCAGAAGTGTTCCAGGATATGATGCTGAGCTAAATGAATGTTAGCGTGCTTACGTCTGGCTAACGACTCTTCCTTAACCATCATATTCCTTAATGCTTTGAGTTCTTCAACCTTGTCGCCGCCGTTATTTGAAAGTAATGAATGAATGGCCGCGTACTGGATACTGGTTAATGACTCTTTCTCAAGCATTATTTTCATTAATGCTATGAGCGCTTGAATCTTGTCACCGCCGGTATTTAGCAGTAATTCATCGTCATGGGGTACGATAATCCTGTAGCTACCAGGATTCCCCTGGCGTCCAGCGCGCCCAGCTCCCTGTATTTCAACACGTTCGCTGTTTGGGAAAAAAGTAAATACCACATGTAAGCCGCCATTTTTTGCCGCTTTTGCTGAGACAGCAATATCCGTACCCCTACCTGCAGCATTGGTCGCAATGGTTACCGAGGCGCTATGCGCTGCATTTGCTACCAAAAAATCTTCATCTTCATTTTGCACATCGTTTAAAAGTCGAATATCAGACACTTCCGGTTTGATTAATTGATAGAGGATATGACTCATCGCTATGGAACGGCATAAAATCAAACAAGGCCGTGCAGCTTTGATCGTGTTTAATACTTCGCTGAGCAGAGCGCTATTAAACGCTGGCTTTTCATCACAGATGATGGTTGTTAATTGCTTATTGAGTGATGGCTTATGGGTTGGTACGTCAAAGCTTGTCAAACCGTACATCTCGGTAACCTCATTGCGCTCAATCTCCGCGCCCAATGAGCCGGTTACGCCGTAAATTTCCGCATAGTAAGCAAAAAATGCCGGGTGTGATAAGGCACCTAAGGTTAAAGTTTCCTCTTGGATGGGCAAACCGTGCTTATATTCAAGAAATTGATGTAAGCCATACTGCCAGCGGCTGCCCCCAGATAACCGTCCGGTATTTCTATCAATAATGACCACATCAAGGTTTTCATCTTGTCTGGAACGCTCGGTTTGCTCAGTTTTTTTCCTTAGGCAGTAATGTTCATCCAATGTATATTTAAAACAGGCTCGATAGGCGCTATCGATGAATTCTTCCAACTGTGTTTTCGAGAGCTCATACTGTGTAACTAACACGGCACAATCTGAAATGATGTCCATGTCTGGCTTTTTCAAAGCAGAACATTTTTTTTCAACATAATCATAAATAATGGGATATAAAGCGGCTAAGTTTTTTTGACTTGGGTAGGCAATTCGTGCGGAATTGGAAGCTTTATCCAGCAGCATATTATCCACTTCATCGACGATGACTACATGAAATGGCCGACTATTGCTTCTATCGTTGTATAAAGTTCGATTAGCGGTTAAATGGAACTTGTCGAATAAAACTGAAAATTCAAAGTTGTAATTAGTACCGTACACAATTTGCCCGGAAAAATGATCGGGTGTGAGTGGTTTATCGCATATATGAGACGTCGTTATTTCGAAGAAGTTAAAAAATAGCTTGTATTTGTGTTCGTCTCTTTTTGCCAGGTATTCGGTAGAAGTAATCACATCGATACATTTGTCTTGATAGGCCAGAATGAGTGCCAGCAGCGCTATAACAGTAGACTTTCCTTCGCCGGTTTTAATTTGGGCCAAACACCCTTTAAAATTCTCCTTTGACGCTAGGATTCCAAGTACCGCCAGGATTTGCACATGATAGGGCTCAAAGTTAAAGTATTGAGGGAATACGCGATTGGCAATGGCTAGCAATTGGCATATAGATTCTTCCTGTAAATTGGATGAAGTGTGGCTGGAAGGATGGAGTACTTGCTTGATACTGCTCATTAATTCCTTTAACTGAGCAACAGAAAAATCCTGGATTTTCTGCTCGAAGTTTCTGACTAATAATAGTTGCTCTTTGATAGTCTGAATCGCTTTATTGCCAAGAGGATATTGAACCTGACTGTTTGGCCCCCGAAATGCAGTCAAAATGCCATCTAAATGATGTTCTTGATAGCTTGCTTTGAAATCACAAGGCTTAACTTGCCGTACAGGCTCGATGACTGGACTTCTGACTTCTTTTATTGCTAGTGTCGTTTCGATCTGCAACGTGTCCTGTTCCGTGTGAGTGGGGGCTATATAGTGATGAGCCCTATTAGCTAAAGGAGTTATTGCATTTAACATTTAAATCATCCTAGAGAATCACACATTTGTCGACGCTGCTGCGCAAAGCAGCTTGACTCGTCATGAATGTGTCGAAGCTGCTGCGCAGAGAGACTTGACTCGTCATGAGGTCTTGTAAATACGGTTGCTCTACTACTTTACGGATAAGGGCTTGCCTAGGGAGTGTGGCTGCGCTTTGTATGGCGGTTATCAGCGCTTTAGGCGTCATGTTGCTGACTGGGGCGGTTATCACCCTCTCAAAAAATAGGAACAGCAGCACCCAGGATGCGTCGTCGTATGTTTTAGTTTGCTCACAACTGGCTTCTATTTGAGGCATCAGCGTATTCAACATCTCCAAAACGTCATCGATCTCATTGAACTGAAGGTTCTGGTTGAGGTGCTGGGTGAGCGTCTCCCATTGCTTGTCATACCAATCTCGGTAAATTTTACCTAGCCTGGGCTCCGTCTTGATTTCAGCCAGTTTGCTGTTGAAGGCTGTATAGGGGTTGCTGTGGTTCTCTAATAACCAGCTTAAAACGCGCGCATGGGTTGCTTGTTCCGGCTCTTCTGAGCGCCGATAAGCTTGATAAGCTAATTCCAACAGCGAGGGGGCGTCGGGGTAGAGCCGCTGATACAGCACGATGCATTGTTTTGCATTGGCAACGGAGCCGGTGTTCACTACGCTGGTCAATAGTTCATACAGATAGTTATGATCCTTGTTCGTGCTGGATAGCAGTTTCTTGATAACGCTGATCCGGTTATTTCTATGACTGTTCGCAACGCTCCAAGTCACTTGCGGTAGATTGATAGAATTGGCGAGTATCGCAAACATCCATGTATCAGCAAAAGCGAGCTCAAGTGCATCCTGGTTGTGCTGATTCGTTAGGGTGACATCCGCCTGATGTGCCAACAGAATTTCGACTGCTTGGAAATCCTGACGTTGCAT
>JASSUK010000031.1:0-23984 GCA_031963045.1 Mycoavidus cysteinexigens | reverse complement strand
AGGCGAAATAAGTAGTAGGGGGGCACTGTGTATTTGCGCTGTGTTAGGAGCACAGCGCAAATTTCTATAGGCAAAAAATATTACTCTACATGGATAAATATAAACCATATAGTTTAAAAATAAAAGATGCCGGCCCCGCACACCCCTAAACAGTTGTATGTATCGCGTAATCCATTGCCCTGCCAGCTGTTTTACCTCGCTCGCGACAACCCGCTTACAAGACAATTTGTCAAAAATGCCCTTGAAGCAGCCTATTTCTTAGCATCTATGATCGATGGGACCCACTTCCCGTTGATGCAAGCTTTATAATTGCCCCTTTTTGAGAAAAGAGAATGGGCAGAGTAAGCAGGACAAACTCAGCCAATCTCAAAGTACCTCGACAACCTCCTAGCTAATTAAAGAAGCAGGATCCGCCCTGCGGCCATTTCAGTGTGAAAATTTTCAGCAGGCTCCCAAGCCCCTCCCATAGAACGCCTTGTGCGCTCACCATCGGCAATTTTGACGGCATGCATCGCGGCCATCAAACATTGATTGCCTGTGCTCGTGAGGCGGCAGCTGCACGTAATGTACCGTTATGTGTAATGACGTTTGAGCCTTACCCTAACGAGTTTTTTCAGGCTTCTAAAGCCTGTGCACGCATTGGGTTGCTGCGCGATAAAATCGAACAACTGCGCAGATGTGGAGTAGATCGCGTGGTAATCATGCCTTTTAATGCACAATGTGCTGCGCAAACGCCTGAATACTTCATTGAGCAAGTTATTATTAAAAGCTTGCAAGCGGTATGGGTAGGTGTCGGAGATGATTTTCGGTACGGCGCGCACCGGCGCGGTGACTTTGCTCTATTACAATCTTACGGTCAGCGATATGCCTTTGAAGCGGTATCTATCCCTGCTATCCATAGCTCAAACGCGCAGCGCATCTCTAGTTCGGCTATCCGTGCTGCGCTGCAAGCAGGGCAGCTAGACACAGCGCGCAATCTGCTCGGCCATGCCTGCACACTGAGCGGCCATGTGGGGCATGGCAAGAAACTCGGTCGGCAATTGGGTTTTCCTACTTTAAATATGCGCTTGTCTTCGGCAAGACACCCTTCTATACAACTTGCGCTTTCCGGTATTTTTGTGGTGCTCGTACACGGGCTAGATAGCGAGTCTGCAGAGCCTAAAAAAGGGGTAGCAAGCCTAGGCACTCGGCCTACGATAGCACCGTCAGAGCCAGCCCTATTAGAAGTGCATGTGCTCGACTGGGAAGGCGATGCATATGGCAAATGTATACGTGTTGAATTCCTTAAGAAACTACGCGATGAGAAAAAATATCTCTCTCTCGATACCCTGACAAAAGCCATAGCGCAAGACATCGAAGACGCTCGGCAATTTTTCGATTTAACTCCGGAAGGTCATACTTCTTCTTCCGCACCCTCTCCTTCTTACAGGTAACTATGAGCGACGCTCCCTCTTCTTCTACCGCTTCCCCTGCAAAGTATCCCGTTAACTTGTTAGATACGCCGTTCCCCATGCGCGGCAATCTGCCAAAGCGCGAACCACAATGGGTCAAAGAATGGCAAGAGAAACAGGTCTATGAAGTCATTCGGCAAGCATGTAAAGGACGGCCCACTTTTATCCTGCACGATGGCCCTCCTTATGCCAATGGCGATATTCATATTGGCCATGCAGTCAATAAAATTTTGAAAGACATCATTGTCAAATCTCGCACGCTAGCGGGATTTGATGCGCCCTATGTGCCAGGTTGGGATTGCCATGGCATGCCTATCGAAGTACAAATTGAAAAAAAGTATGGCCGAGGCTTAGCAACCGCTGAAGTACAGCGCCACGCACGCGCTTATGCAGAAGTACAAATTGAGCGACAAAAAGCAGAATTCCAGCGATTAGGGGTCTTAGCAGACTGGAGCAATCCCTATCAAACGATGAACTATGCAAACGAGGCCGGCGAAATCCGTGCGCTCGCTTTGATGCTCAAAAAAGGCTATGTATTCCGAGGGCTCAAACCGGTCAATTGGTGTTTTGATTGCGGCTCTGCCCTTGCAGAAGCAGAGGTTGAATATCAAGATAAAGTAGACTGGGCAATCGACGTGGCCTTTGCATTCGCAGACCCTGCAAAAGTCAGTCAGGCCTTTGGATTGCAAACCGATGCCAGCGAAGGCCAGTTGATCATCTGGACTACCACCCCGTGGACCCTTCCTGCTAATCAAGCCTTAACCATTCATCCTGATTTCAGTTATAGCCTGGTTGATACTGCACGCGGGCGGCTTTTGATGGCCACTGAGCGCGTTCAACCCTGCCTCGAAGCTTATGGACTAGAAGGCACCATCGTCGCCTCTACAACCGGGCAAGCCTTAGAAGGACTGCGATTCCATCACCCTCTAGCAAAAGCACATACGGGTTATCAACGCACCTCAGCGATTAATCTAGCAGACTACGTCACCCTCGATACCGGTACAGGCATTGTGCACAGTGCACCTGCCTATGGTCTGGAAGATTTTGAGTCCTATAAAGCGCAAGGTCTCAGTGATGCGGACATACTCAACCCCGTTTTAGGCAATGGCTGCTATGCCGACAGCCTGCCTCTCTTTGGCGGCATGTTTATCTGGAAAGCTAACCCCCAAATCGTCGAAGCGCTAGAACAAGCGGGTACGCTTTTTAAAGCAGAAAAACTCCCCCATAGCACGATGCACTGTTGGCGCCATAAAACACCACTGATCTACCGCGCCACGTCACAATGGTTTGCAGGCATGGATCGCATTGCGCACGGCGAAGAGAAAAGCCTGCGTACTCTCGCGCTAGAAGGCGCAGCTGCTACCCAATTCTTTCCTAGTTGGGGACGGCAACGCTTAACCAGCATGCTCGCACACCGTCCAGACTGGACGCTCTCACGCCAGCGCCAGTGGGGTGTACCCATGGCATTTTGGATCCATAAAGAAACAGGCGCACTGCATCCCCAAACCCAAGCTGGCCTAGAGCGTGTTGCACAACATATTGAGCAACACGGCATCGAGGCATGGCAAGCTCTCAGTGCACAAGAAATACTGGGCGACGAAGCCAAAGACTATGAAAAAAGCCGTGACACGCTCGATGTATGGTTTGACTCCGGTACCACACATTGGCATGTTCTACGCGGCTCGCACGCATCTAAACTCCGCTTTCCTGCTGATTTGTATCTCGAAGGCTCAGATCAGCATCGTGGCTGGTTCCACTCTTCCTTGCTTACCGCTTCGATGTTAGATGGCCATGCGCCTTATAAAGCGCTGCTCACCCACGGTTTTTGTGTAGATGGGCAAGGCAAAAAAATGTCGAAATCTGCTGGGAATGTGGTTGCACCTCAAACCATCGTGCAGCAATGTGGCGCAGAAATTATTCGTTTATGGGTAGCTTCTACAGACTATTCAGGCGAATTATCGATTTCAGATGAAATCTTAAAACGCGTTACAGAGAGTTATCGCCGCATACGCAATACCTTGCGCTTTTTACTAGCTAATCTCTCCGATTTTGATTTCGCCACACAAGCCGTCCCCCCGTCAGAATGGCTAGATATCGATCGCTACGCAGTAGCGTTATCTGCCTCGCTGCAAGAAACCTTATTGGGGCACTATGAGCGCTATGAATTTCACCCCATTGTGACCCTGCTACAAACCTTCTGCTCAGAGGATCTAGGTGGCTTTTATTTAGATATTTTGAAAGACCGCCTGTACACCCACGCTCCCGGCGATCCTCTACGCCGTGCGGCACAAACCGCGCTCTACCACATCACACAAGGGTTACTGCGCGTTATTGCACCCATTTTGTCGTTCACAGCGGAAGAGGCTTGGAAAGTCTTGCATCCAGATGCCATCACCCTCTTCACCGAAACATACTATGCGTATCCTGAACTCGCGGATACCTCTGCGCTTTTAGCGAAATGGGGTCGTATCCGTGAAGTACGCAGCGATGTCACCAAAGCACTTGAAGATGCTCGCTCCGGCACCTCCAGCGCTAGCTCGATAGGCTCTTCTCTACAAGCGCACGTCGAAATTCATGCCAGCGATGTACGTTATGAAGCCCTTGCAAGCCTACAAGATGACCTTAAATTTGTATTGATCACCTCTGAGGCTACGCTTATACGTGCACTAGATGCCAGTGAAGAAGCCATCCACGTCCGCGCTTCGCCCTATCAGAAATGTGAACGATGCTGGCATTATCAACATGATGTGGGTGAGGATGCACAACATCCCACCTTATGCACACGCTGCAAAACCAATCTATTTGGCAACCAGCTTACAAAAAAAGCATCGCAAAGGCACGCAGCATAAATCGGAGCCTCACCCGCTCCACTTCACTATGCAAGAAAAAAATGATGGGCAAAATCGTGAAAACCTATAAAGAATCTAAGCCGCGCCAACCTGTGCAAGCTACAGCCCAATCTGGGCATACTACCAATGTATGGCAGTGGCTTTGTGTAGCCATAGTCGTTATCGTGCTAGACCAACTCACTAAAATCACTGTATCGCAGCTACACCACTATGCCTCTGTGCAAGAAATCACTTCGTTTTTCAACTTGTTTTTACTGCATAACCAGGGCGCTGCTTTTAGTTTTTTAGCAAACGCGGGTGGATGGCAACGTTGGGGATTGACAGCCTTTGGGGTTATAGCTGCGTTTTTTATTGTGTATTTGCTCAAACGACATGCCCAACAGCGCCTTTTTTGCACTGCACTCTCACTCATTCTCGGCGGTGCATTGGGCAATGTTATAGATCGAGTACGCTATGGCTACGTGATCGACTTTTTAGATTTTCATATTCGGAATTGGCACTGGCCTGCTTTTAACTTAGCTGATAGTGCGATTACCTGCGGTGTCTTTTTATTGATTTTGGATGAACTACGGCGCGTGCGGCGCGCTCAGTAATGACCATGGAACTTCTTAATAAACGCATCGTATTGGGCCTAACAGGTGGCATCGCCTGTTATAAATCAGCTGAACTCACACGCCTTTTAAAATTAGCAGGCGCGCACGTTCAAGTGGTTATGACGCAAGCTGCTACACGCTTTATCACGCCCACTACCATGCAAGCGCTCTCAGGCCAACCGGTATATACCGCGGATAGTAATCTGTCCGATCAGGGCAATGCCATGCCCCACATTGGCTTGGCACGATCTAGCGATGCCATCCTCATTGCCCCTGCCTCTGCCAACTTCCTAGCTAAATTGACGCATGGGATAGCCGATGATCTGTTATCTACCTTGTGCTTAGCCCGCACTATCCCCACACCCCCATTATTCGTAGCTCCTGCAATGAACCAGCAGATGTGGCTCAACCCAGCCACGCAGCGCAATATCACTCAGCTGCGCGAAGATGGCCTTATCTTTTTGGGCCCTGATGCAGGCTCTCAAGCTTGCGGAGAAACCGGAGAAGGCCGATTACTCGAGCCAGAAATTTTATATGAGGCCCTCTTTGCACATCTGCATCCCAAATTGCTAGCGAATAAACGCGTTCTTATCACGGCTGGGCCAACATTCGAACCTATTGACCCCGTGCGCGGGCTGATGAATCGCTCCAGCGGAAAAATGGGATTTGCTATCGCTCGTGCAGCACGTGCCAGTGGTGCCCAGGTCAAAATTATTGCAGGTCCTACTCACCTGCCAACACCTTGGGATATAGAGCGCCAAAATGTCATAACCACTCAACAAATGTTCGAAGCAGTCCTTGCCAGCATTCAAAATGTAGATATTTTTATCTCAGTAGCAGCCGTTGCAGACTGGCGCATTCAAAACGTACAGGCTGAGAAAATAAAAAAATCACCCAATATGCCCCCTGCCTCTCTGATGCTTGCGGAAAATCCAGATATCCTCGCACACGTTGCTCGGCTCCCAAACCCTCCTTTTTGCGTAGGTTTTGCAGCAGAAAGCGAAGCACTCGAAGCGCATGCTCACGCCAAACGGCTACACAAAAACATCCCCCTTCTAGTAGGCAATTTGTGTCCCGCTGCATTTGGAGCTGATGATAATGAACTGCTCCTCTTCGATGACCAAGGCACCACACTCTTACCAAGGGCGAGCAAACAAGTCTTAGCACATCAGCTGATTGAGGAAATCGTACGTAGAGCACAAAAAGACGCTACACCCGCGTTTGATACCTCATTCGTCGCTCGGAAAAAATACGCTTCCCTTTGCCCATCTTCCTAATCTTTTTAAAGCCTTTTCCCCGCCACTCATTATGAAAATCGACCTACGCATCCTAGATGAACGCCTACGCAAGGAACTTCCTACTTACGCCACAACAGGCAGTGCTGGCCTCGATTTGCGCGCATGCTTAGATGCGCCCCTAACCTTAGCACCTGGAGAGACTAGCCTTATTCCTACAGGGTTATCCATACATATAGCAGATCCAGGCTACGCCGCTTTAATTCTCCCTCGCTCAGGTCTTGGACATAAACACGGAATCGTGCTGGGTAATCTAGTAGGTCTGATCGATTCAGACTACCAAGGCCAATTGATGATCTCCACCTGGAATCGTGGAATGGACTCTTTCACGCTACAGCCTTTTGAGCGTATAGCGCAGCTTGTTATCGTTCCAGTTATGCAGGTTGAATTTAATGTGGTAGATGAATTTTCAGATAGCACACGGGGCACAGGGGGTTTTGGGAGTACAGGTAAACGGTAGGTTGGTGGGTGAGGTACGAACCCCAACATACAGACCTCTGTCCTTTTTAAAACCTGCATGTACAGCTTAAAAACGATGATTAGAAGTCTGTGGTATGCATGTTGGGGTTCGTACCTCACCACCAACCTACTGTACTGGCATCAAAGGAACTCCTGGCTACCGAGTTGCAACAGAGGTCTATTAGAGCTGTTTTTTTGATTTTTAATTGTACTCAAGCGAATAGGCATATTGTATTAAATGAATATTGCAGCTCTTTTCAATGCACCTATAAAATTTGACGCGTGCGAGATGTGCAAAAAATTTAGATGCATTTCTTATGCTGATGATACCAACACCGATACTGAAAATGCGTTGTTGGCCTTGAGCACTATCCAACATTTTCTAAATGCTTACTCACTGACTCCAATTCATCAGAGAAGAAAAACTCAACCAGAATTAGCCCCATTACTAGCTGCAATGCATGCAAGCTATTTGATAGTAAGCTGTGAAGCGTATAAAGAAACGCATAAAAACCACCCTTATAAAATTGAATCCACCTCCAAAACGCCTATCACTGATATTTTTCAAAAATATAAAAAATTAATTGAAAAAGATTTTCAACAAAATATACGGCCAATCGAACATGGCAAAATGGTAGAGATATCTTATCAATTATTATCCGATGACTATCAATTGGACGTTGTTCAGCACATTATAGATAATTTAAAATTTCTGGGGGTAGTAGTCGAAGATGAATCTATGTTTATGGCATCCCCTCATGCCTTATATAAAATAAAAAAAATAATATCAAACATGGATAGACCAGATACCATGCTGTGCTACCCAATAATAAAAATATATGTATATGTACTAGAAAAAATCCAGAATTTTATAAAAGAAATAGGTATATTAATAATATGTGCTGTTTTAATGTATACCACGCGCAGCACCCTGCATTCCACTTTAGATAATTGGGAACGCATACGACCTAAAGGAATGGAACAAAGGCATAAACTTGCACAAGAGCTTACAGAACAGCTCAAAACTTTATTTCCTCCGATCTACTATGACACCAACAGTCAAGGTAAAGCGGCACCCGCTCCTCAAATAGCTCACCTCATAACACTAAACCGTGTCTAAAAATAATGTGCATAGCAAAAAAGCTGAAATAATCCGCTCTTTTTCTATGCACGCTCTATCAAATGGCTAGTTTAATCAATAATGATGGAATCTGACGTATGACGTGCTACATTGCTTTTCTCTAAGTCCCTTTTCACACACTCTTTCTAATTGCATGCCATGAACCCTAAAGCACTCTTTGAAGATATTCAGCTCAAAATTGCGGATTTACTGCGCGATTCCCCCGTACAGGATATCAAACACCAAATCGATGGGCTTTTTAAGCAAGGCCTGACCAAACTGGACATCGTCAGCTATGAAGCATTCGATACGCAAAAGCAGGTATTAGAACGCACACGCGCCAAACTCGAAGCCCTAGAAGCACGCGTTGTAAAACTAGAAAGCTTACTGTAACGAACCCCAACATGATGACCATTGTCCTTTTAAAACCTGCAAATGCAAGTTAAAAGCAATGGTTACAAGTCGGTGGTGCGCATGTTGGGGTTCCTTCGTCACCACCAACCTAGCGTTCATTGTAGGTTGGCGGTGAAACATAATGACCACTGCTTCCTTGAAAACCTGCTTATAAATGACCTAAGGCAAAGATTAAAAATTGGTGGTGTGCATGTTGGGGTTCGCGCCTCACCGCCAACCTACAGATATAAGGCTAGGATGAACGCTTTGGTTGTTGGCACAGGAGAAAAAGATGTCGCTTGCCGTCATACGCAGTCGTGCTTTAGCTGCTGCCAGCGCGCCTGAAGTGACCGTTGAAGTAAATCTGGCCAATGGGCTACCTGCATTCACTATCGTTGGATTACCAGATCTTGAAGTCAAAGAAAGCCGAGAGCGTGTACGCGCAGCACTACAAAATTGCCAATTTGACTTCCCTGTACGCCGCATTACCGTCAATCTTGCCCCGGCAGATCTACCCAAAGAATCCGGGCATTTTGACCTTCCCATTGCACTGGGTATCCTCGCAGCTAGCGGACAACTGCCCCTCACCGCATTAGAAGGGCGTGAATTTGCAGGTGAGCTCTCCCTCACAGGCGCGCTGCGCCCGATGCGAGGCGCTTTTGCAATGGTCTGTGGACTAGTACGTCAGCATCGGCAGGCAAAACCGCACGCCTACCCCCCACCTGAGAAACTAAGCACGCCATTACTACAAGACGCTGCTGCCACCAACACACCGCTGCTTTCTTTTGAAACCACTAACGTACCAGAAATCTACCTACCAAAAGCTAGCGCAGCACAAGCTGCATTTATTCCGGGTGTCAAAGTATTTGGTGCAGCCACGCTGCTGGAACTATGTGCGCATTTATCCAACCAGGCTGAGGGATTACTTCATCCCTTGAATCCTGAAGAGCAAAATACCTCAGTGGCGATTAAAGAAAATGCCTATCCCGATTTAGCCGAAGTGGTCGGAAATAATACCGCCAAACGCGCACTTGAAGTCGCTGCAGCAGGAGGCCATCACTTACTGATGATCGGGCCACCCGGTTCAGGAAAATCAATGTTAGCGGCTCGCTTAACTAGCATTTTGCCACCCCTCTCTGATACAGAAGCATTAGACTGTGCTGCATTACTGAGTCACCACGTCACGGGTTTTACTGCTGCGCAATGGCGCCAACGCCCCTTTCGCTCTCCCCATCACTCAGCCAGTGCCGCAGCCCTCGTAGGGGGAGGCAATCCTCCCCAGCCAGGGGAAATCACCCTAGCCCATCATGGCGTACTTTTTTTAGATGAACTACCTGAATTTAACCGACACGTACTAGAAATGCTGCGTGAGCCGCTTGAATCAGGCTCCATCACTATTTCTCGCGCTGGAGCCCAAGCACATTTCCCTGCAGCCTGCCAACTCATTGCAGCAATGAACCCCTGTCCGTGCGGATGGTTAGGCGACCCTCGTGGACGATGCCGCTGCACACCAGACATAGCTAAACGTTACCAGCACCGCCTTTCTGGCCCGCTACTAGATCGTATAGACCTGCACATTCAAGTCCAAGCGCTTACCCCTTTGGAACTTGCACAACGCCATACGCAATCTGTTCATACAGAAACCAGTGCTACCGTCGCACAACGCGTAGTAGCTGCACGCAAGCAACAAATAGCACGTCAAAAATGCTTAAACGCTGCTTTAAGTAGCCGTGATATCGACCAACACTGCCAACCCGATCCACCAGGCCAAACCTTATTACACAACGCCACTACCCAATTTGGTTGGTCTACTCGAAGCTACTACCGCATCCTTAAAATCGCCCGCACGATTGCAGATTTAGACCATGCTCAACAAACTAGCTCTATCCATATTGCGGAAGCAATCCAATATCGACGAGGATTATTAAATAATTGATGTTACGCAGGTATTCAAAAAGGCTGTGGTATGCATGTTTGGGTTCATACCTCACGACCAACCTACCGTTCTTTGCTTTTTCTTGTGGTTGGTGAAAGTTTGTAAAGCCTTTTTGCATAGGCGTATCGGTAATGAGGCACAAACCGCAACACGCATACTATGCTAGATTATGTTTACACATTCCATCAGATTGCTTTTCTACAAAATCCATATGTATGCAGTGCAATAAAAATAATGAACTCAAGCAGTTAGTCAAAGCTTCTGTATTTCTATTGGAATTAAATATAACGGTCATAAAAAACGATTGCAATCTCCTCCTACTTATCGGGGTTTCCTTCATTAAATCATCTATCACTCCTATATATTTTCTCTCAAAAAGCTTTGCTTCTACTTTTCCATACAAACTAGAAAAATTTCCACATTCATTATTGGCTATATATAGGATAGACTCTTCAAGGTCACTTATTATTCTTTGATCCCAAAAAGAATATGCCAATTCCATCTTACTATTTAATTCAACTCGACTAAGGAAGAGGGCATTTTTTAAACTCAGTATTTGCGATTGATGCACCGCCTTAGAATTATTTTTTTTAATTGCAGAGCATCTATTCACTTTATTAATAGTACTTACATCAGCAGGTCTGCCATATATTTTACCTCCCATCTTATTGCAAGATTGAAGAGTATTATTAGATAATTTCACTACACACCCCAGAAAAAACACATAAAAGACAATGCCTTTATTAGATAATATTTTTCTCTTGATGCGAAGTGAGATACCTCTCTATTTAGGCAGATCACATTCTCAAATAACTCTTAGCCTCTCAAAGAGGCTATGTAATAGGTATTTCGCCTCTCTCCAAGTCGATCCTACAGATAGCCCACTAGAAAAAAATGCGGGAATAGGAAAAATCTTCTTTTCATAGGATGAAACAAAACTTTTAAAAACGCTGCAGAAATTTCAATCCCAATGCTTGAGTAATAAGCTGACGCTTTAAAAAAGAAAAACGATTCAGCCAGGTCATGCCTGCTATACGCGCTCCTTGCGCCAAAACCCCAGGCACCGAAAAGAAACGGTAAATCCCTTCTGTCGCCCAGAGTAACTTACGCAAATCTTCTCGACGTGCCCGCTCGTAACGACGCAACACATTAAAATCCCCTAAAGATCGAAATGTTTGCCCCTGACTCTGCGCTACCACGTCTAGCATCGTGGACACATCACCCAACCCCAAATTAAGGCCCTGCCCTGCCAAAGGATGCAAGCCATGCGCCGCATCTCCTATCAATGCAATATGCGGAGCAATTAAATGATCTACGCTATAGCGCGCGAGCGGAAATCCACAGGCTACAGGCGAGCCCTCTTTAACACTTGGCGGCAAACAATCTAGTCGACCAAACCGCTCCCCCACCTTCGCTTGCACCATTGCAGCAAGCTCTGGCCCACTTAATGCCAATAAAGATCGGCCATGTTCTTTACTAACAGACCACACCATCGATACCTGATTGCCCGGCAGAGGCAGTAATGCCAGGATCTCACCCTGATCAAACCATTGATATGCCGTCTCACCATGCGGTTTTTGTATCTGAAACGTTGCAATCACCCCTAACTGAGGATATTCGCGCCGCGTAAGATTCACTCCCATTTGACTACGCACAAAAGACTTTGCACCATCAGCACCAAGCAATAACTCTGCATTTAGTGTCGTCTTGTCTCCAAGCGTAAGCATCGCCCCAGATTGGTTAATCTGAAACTGACAAAGCTGAGTAGGAAAATGCCGTAATTGCGGCTGAAAAGACAGTGCAGCATCTAAAGCGGATTCAAGCTGTGCCTCTTCCACAATCCATGCCAGCACAGGCACTCTGGCCTCAAAAGCAGAAAAATGCAGGCTAGCTGCATCTTCACGTCTTTGCAGCTCTTGCTGCGACACCCCACTTCGATTTACAGGAGCATCCGATGCATGCGTAGCCCGTCCATAAATACGCATGTCATAGACCGGACTTAAAAGCGCTTTATCCAAAGCCTGCCATACCCGTAAACGCTCAAACAAAGCCTGCGAACCAGGTGACAATGCATAAGCACGCGGAAAGGTACTAACACCACTAGTAGACCCTTTCGCTGCAACAGGAAAACCACTAGCTTTAGGATCAATCAATGCAACCCTAAGCCCAAGCTGAAGCAAACCCAAAGCGGTCGCCTTACCTACAATACCTCCGCCTGCGACCGCAACCTGAACCGAATCAAAAGAGTGTAAAGAAGCCATCATTCCAACTAATAAAAATAAATTTAACGCAGCCCACAGCAAATAAGCGCAACTTGTCTATAACAGACTAAATCTATATGATGCGCGCTTATTGGGTTGTTAGCTCGGCTGGTTGAGCAGCATAATCTTAATCCTTAGATTAGGGCATGTCCTAGATTGCGCCGTTCACAACCCGCCAATATTTATAGCCTTCCAAACGGAAGGCTTTTTTTCGAGCTCAGGGCTCAAAAACCTGTTTAAAATCTTCAAAAGAAAATATCTCATTTGAAAAAGCAAGCTTCAGAGCCAGATACTCTACTCTACATACATAAGCACTGCGATCACTGCACAATCTATACCAAAATGTGCAGATTCAAGTTTTTTCATGAGAATGAAAAACAGGTTATAAATCACTGCAGCTAAATTGCAGCTATGGAAACAAGGTTAATATGAGTCTCGAATGTGGAATCGTCGGTTTGCCTAATGTTGGAAAGTCCACCCTTTTCAACGCAATCACTCGAGCAGGCATTCCTGCTGAAAATTATCCATTTTGTACGATTGAACCCAATACGGGGATTGTTGAGTTGCCGGATGATCGACTCAGTATATTGGAAGACATCGCTAAACCACAAAGAGTGGTTCCTGCTGTAGTGAAATTTGTAGATATCGCAGGGCTGGTTGCGGGTGCTTCAAAAGGCGAAGGTCGCGGTAATCAGTTTTTAGAAAATATTCGCGGCACAGATGCCATTGCGCATGTGGTGCGATGCTTTGACGACCCTAACGTCGTTCACGTTGCTGGCACGGTTGATCCTCTTTCTGATATTGATGTCATTCACACCGAGCTTGCTCTCGCAGATTTAAATACCGTTGATAAAGCCCTGATACGTTTCACCAAAGCTGCTAAATCAAACAATGACAAAGAAGCTGTGCAGCAAATAGCACTGCTTGGAAGAGTCAGTGCAGCGCTTAATGAAGGTCAGCTTGTACGCACAATGGGGTTATCTGATACAGAAATGGCAAGCCTTGCCCCCCTGCAACTCCTCACTACAAAACCGATGATGTATATCGCAAATGTGAGCGATAACGGTTTTCAAAACAACCCTCTACTCGCAGCAGTAGAGGGCCGCGCTGCAGCAGAAAAAACCCCCGTTGTTGCAGTATGCGCAGCAACCGAAGCGGAGCTTGCCGATTTAGACGAAGAAGATAAAAAAGTCTTTTTGGAAGATATGGGTTTGAAGGAATCTGGGCTGCATCGCGTTGCCAAAGCCGCATTTAGCTTATTGGGCCTGCACACTTACTTCACCGTAGGAGAAAAAGAAGTACGTGCCTGGACCATTCATCTAGGAGACACTGCTCCCCAAGCTGCAGGTGCTATCCATAGTGATTTCGAACACGGCTTCATTCGCGCTCAAACTATAAGCTTTGACGATTTTATACAGCACAAAGGGGAAAAAGGCGCGAAAGAAGCAGGGAAAATGCGGGCAGAAGGCAAAGAATATGTAGTGCACGATGGGGATATTATGAATTTCCTCTTCCAACAGAAATAAAGAGGTTATGCAGCTCCACGCTATACAAAACCTCTTCAATCTCTCACACTCAACTACCCCTTACCCAGGGCCAGGTGTTCTATGCAACGTATTTTGCTCAAATCCAAAATTCATCGCGCCACAGTCACGCACTGCGAGCTGCACTATGAAGGCTCCTGCGCTATCGATGAAGATCTGCTAGACGCAGCCAATATCGTTGAAAACGAAAAAATCGATATCTGGAATATCGATAACGGTGAGCGGCTTTCAACCTATGCCATACGCGCAGAAAGAGGCAGCGGCATCATTTCACTCAATGGCTCTGCAGCACGGCGGGCACAGCGAGGAGACTTGATCATCATCGCTACTTTCGCGCTTTTTGAAGAAGAAAAAATACGCTCAGGAGAAGCAAAACCTCAATTGGTATTTGTGGATGAGCACAACCGCATTCGTGAACAGCGCAACCATGTCCCTCTGCAAACGCTTTAAGCGCGCTTTAGCTTTACATTATTTGAAAGACATTGGATGGATAGGGGGGTTTCTGCGTCACCCCAAACCACCCTTTAAAAAACACCTAGCACGCTTTATCAACCTATTAAGCATTGCACTCGCTTTTGGGCTATCCCCTGTTGTTTATGGGGGAACCACACCATCGGCTCCCCTCTCTCCTCTGCGCGTGATAGACGATACAGGTCAATCCATCACGCTCACCAAACCTGCACAACGCGTAATCAGCCTAGCCCCCCATACCACCGAACTTCTCTATGCTGCTGGTGGGCAATCCGCTTTAGCAGCAGCCGTAGCGTATAGCGATTATCCAGCTCATGCCCTGACCCTACCGCGTGTTGGCGACTATCGAGCCTTGGATATAGAACATATTCTGGCTATCAAGCCAGATCTCATAGTAGCTTGGATGCAACCAGGCACGCATCGCACCCTAAAAGCGCTGCACACATTGAATATACCCGTGTTTTATAGCGATCCGCACTCTATCCAAGACATTGCCACCACCCTTGAAAAATTAGGCACCCTCCTTGGAACCAGCCCGATTGCACAAACCGCAGCCCTACAATTTACAACAGACCTCCAAGCACTACGCTCACGCTATGCAACACGCAAACCTATACGGGTGTTTTACCAAATCTCAAATAGACCCCTTATCACCCTCAATGGCCAAGCATTAATCAATACCTTGCTAGAGAACTGTGGAGGCATCAATATATTCGCGGCACAACAAGCATTAGCCCCTATAGTTTCCACCGAAGCCATGCTAGCTGCGAAGCCAGACGTGATAATAATCAGCCAATCTGGCGCACCTAACTCCACTTACACTCAATCCACCACCACTCCCAAAAACAACCATTACCCACCCACCTTCACAATAAATAGCGATCTACTAGACCGCCCAGGCCCACGCCTAGCACAAGGGGCCAAGCAATTATGCGAAGTATTAGATATTGTGCGGCAAACGCAATTAGAAGCAGATCAAAAATAAGTAGTCTGCATGTTGGGGTTCGTGCCTCACCCCAACCTACCGAGAGGCATAGGTAAAAGGGCTTTAGAAAACTCCATCAATCCAAAGTACGGTAGGTTGGTGGTGACGAAGGAACCTCAACATGCAGACCATTGGCTTTTTGAATACCTGCGTAATATCAATTAAGAATTAGAAACGATAGCCAATACTCAACGAAGTAATAACCGGATTGAGTTTTAATTTTGCTTCAGATGTCAGCTCTCGTATCCATGTTTCATCCGTAGTGCGCGAGCGCGTTGTAGCGGTAGTATGCAACGGCATATACAAAATCGACAGGCTAGCAAAACAATTTTTGTTGAACCGGTAGCTAAAGCCGCCATCAAAGACTGCAGCCCACTGGTCTTTAACTGAGAGGGTTGAGATTGTGGGCAGACCGTCAAATTCATCTGCAAAATGCACATTTGTAAACCAGACCCGGCTGATTCCTGCTCCAAGAAATGGCCGAAACTTTGCTTCTGAATTACCAAAATAATATTTAAGCACCAGAGCAGAATTCCATTGCTCTATCGAGCCGACTTTGCCAAGGCTACCCCAATAGCCGCTCCCATCCAGATTTAAATGGGTTCCCGTGCTAAGCATAAATTCACTAGCGAGGTTGTCGGTAATAAAGTAAGTGCCACTCAGATTGAGTGCACTCCCTTTGCCAACCTTAATACTCCCTGGTTGCGGGACTTCTATTGGGGAACCGCTAAGAGTATGTTTTCCAAAAACATGGCTATTGTGCTGCGGCATAGAGTAATTCCACCCCGCGCTCAATATAAAGTCGCCTGCCACTTGCGCATGCACGAGCATAGGACATGCGCACATAGCGAATGCCAAGAAGAGGTGTTTTAGCTTCATTTATCTGCTTTTACTTACATAAATCAGTTAATTAGGATTTTTTTGCTGTGCAATCGTGACTAGCAAATTGGTAGAGCGTATGAATAGTTATTCTTATAAACGATAACCAATGCTCAAAGCAGTGATGACTGGATTGAGTTTGAATTTCGAATAAGTTCTAAAATTTGCTGAATCTGCCCGCACCTCAGCAGTTGGCTGTAGGCGCATATATGAAACGGATAAACTGGCAAAGCAACGCTTATTAAATTGATAGGTTAGGCCTCCGTTCAAGACTGGGGCCCACGTGTCTTTAACAGAAAGAGTGGCTGGAGTGAGCGGCTTGATGAAGTACATGCTTCCATAGAACCGTGCTTTTGTAAAATGATTGTAGCTAAGACCAGCGCCCAGGAAGGGCCGGAATTTTGCGTCTGGCTCGCTGAAATAATATTTGAGCAGTAACATATAGCTTGATTGCTCTAATGTACTCAATAGTGGATTAGGTCCATCAGGGCCATCTACCCAGTAATCAGCCATACCTCTTACGCTAAACCGCGCTGGCGAGTTAAGTATAAATTCGCTAGCAAGATTATCGGTAATGAAATAAGCACCGCTTAAACTTAGTGCGTTCGCATCCGAAGCCTTTACATGAGCCCGCGGCACCAGAACCGTTGGAGCATCAAACCAGATTGACTTGTCAAAAACATATCCGCTACTCTGAGGTATAAAGCGGCTCAATCCTATACCTACTGTAAAGTCGCCTGCTGTCTGCGCATAGCCAGACTTAGCGCATGCGCAAATAGCAAGCGCTGCTAAAACATACTTTAGCTTCATTTTCGATCCATATAAAAATGTATTGTATAAAGATGCTAGGGCATACCCTAAGAGAACTCAGCATAACCTCACTTATGCTGAGTTGAGCATCATTGGTGTGGCTTCTAGATCGCACACGTTAAATCAAGGCAGGCTCACAAGCAGCGTGAGAATTTTTTGATATCTATTTTATAGTTTTTAGGATGGGGGATAGCGCACCATTTTCATAAAAAATAGGCTACATGCCCGAGTAAAAATTCAAAATACATGCTATGCAAGGCACATCATTCTGGTTTAATTGATGGAATAAAACTATATATGCAAAAAGGTTCTAAGAATATTGTTTATGGCGTATACTCAAAATCCCCTAAGGGGCATCTTGTGGGCCATTGAAAGCGTGATTCTCATGCAGCCTACTAGAGCGAATAAATGAAGGAAAGCGCCATGCTCAGTAGATTAATTTCCTTTTTTCCTTACAAAACTCCAACTAATCAATTATCCGACCGCATCTGTTACGGATCTTCTATACGTTCTATAAGTACAGAAACTCTAGATTTAGAGACTAGCAGTTCTATGGAGAACGCCCTTGATGCGGCATTCTTAGAAGATACTTCTGGATTTTTAAAGCGCTGTATGGGAATTTTTTCTATAGAAAACTTTGAAAAAGTGGCTATCCTTCTCTACCCACTCATACATCTGACTGTGGGCTTTTCTAGCTTAGCTCTGCAGATAGGATGTGGTCTTTTAAGCCTAGTAGCGCTTGCAATAACCGTAGGTCGTTTTCTTTTTGAGAGTAAAGCATCACCAAGCTGGATGGCGCACTCCACGGAAGGTGACGAGGATACTATCGAATTATCAGGCACACGCACGCCTGACTCTCTACTTAGCCATTTGGATGAAGAAGGCTTCTTCGAAAATACATATGGACTGAGGTCTATCATGGTCATATCTACAAAATAGGCATCAAAAATCTCTCGCCTTGCCCATTCACTCCTTCAGGCACCCATTTAAACGGATGCCCAAAAGTATGGCTCACACACTCTGGCGTCAATACTTCTTGCACCGTCCCTGCAATGGCTCCGCCCAACCCATCTAGCAACAGCACATGCGTAGCAAAAATCCCAGCAATATAAAAATCGTGCCCTGAAAAAATCACACACGCAACTCCCCCTTCTTTTGGATTACAACGCGCACGCAATACTCGCAAACACGTGAGCTGATGAGGCACATCCACATGTGCTAGCGGCTCATCTAAAAGCAATAATCCTGTGTCCTGACACAGCGCAGCGGCAAGCGCTACACGCTGACGCTCTCCTCCTGATAAAGAGCATACTGAACGTTTTGCAAGCGCCTCTATTTCCAAGGCACTCAGCAATGCTTGCACTTTTTCTAGATCGAACTCTTCTTTCCTCACACCTTTTTGTTTCCCAATACGAAACATTTCTCGATATGGATGGCGAGCAAGCAACACACTCTCCATCACACTCAGTGCAAAAGCATCTTGCAAAATCTGCGGCATCCATGCGCGACGGCGTGCTAACTCTATAAGAGGCCAATCAGACAGTGCACGGCCATCTAGGCAAACTTGCCCTTTCTGCGGAACGCGCAAGCCAGCAAGCATGTGAATCAAAGTGGTTTTACCTGCTCCATTAGGACCCATTACGCACCATATTTGCCCTGGCGAAAAATCCTGATTGAAATGCTTCACCATCGTGCGGCCACCTAGCTGCAAAGTGATGTCATGCACGCTCAAATTGCCAGATGGAGCAATAGGCGTTACATAGGCTTGCGTAGAGCTGCAATGCGCTGCTTTTTGTGAGTCAACCATCATCGTATACGCAATAATCTATATAAAAAAATAGGTGCGCCAACCAATGCCAACACCACCCCCACAGGCCATTGCATAGGCGCTACTACCGTACGCGCTACCAAATCTGCGGCCATCACCACGGTACCTCCCACCAAAGCCGCCATTGGAAGCAACACACGCTGGTCATACCCAAAAATCAAACGCAGAAAATGTGGCACGATTAACCCAACAAACCCCAAGGTCCCAACCGTTGTGACCGCCACAGCAGTTGCGAGCGCAGCTAACCAATACACACGCCATCGAAGTGAACCAACCTCTACTCCCTGCGTCTTTGCAAGCGCTTCCCCCTGCATCAACACATTAAGCTGAGGAGCAATCAGCCATCCTAGCAATACCACTACCAACAGTACTACTACTGCAGGCCATGCTTGCTCCACACCATTTAAGTCTCCTGCTAACCAAAATAGCATCCCATGCAATGCTCGCTCAGGCGCCATAGACAACATAAGCATAAGCAAAGCACCCCACACAGCGGATAAAGCCACCCCTGTTAGCAATAACTGAGAGGCACTCTGCAAAGGATTAGCCCATGACAATGCCCAAGCACGCCGCACCAAAGCCTGCAACAAAAACATCGCCACCAACGCCCCACAAAACGCCGCCAACTCCACTGAGCCACTAGGCAAAGCCAACAACATCGCCCCCAAAGCAAAACTAGCCGCCCCTCCCGACACACCTAAAATATAAGGATCCGCCAAAGGATTACGCAGCAACACCTGCAATAACGCCCCCGCTACAGCCAACAACCCTCCACTACCAAACCCAGCTAATGCACGAGAAGCCCGCAAATGCTGCACCACCTCAACCGCAACCCCATCACCACGCCCAAGCAATGCCCACCACACCTGCACCGGAGCAATCTGCGCACTACCCAACATCAGCGAAGCAAAAAACACCGCCCATGCAGCAAAAGCACACAGCAATAAAAGCAAAGTAGTGCGAGATCTAAAACAAGGAAGGAAAAACATGAAGGCTTAATAAAAAAGAAAGGTGAATAAAATAGAAGAAAAGCCTTTCACAGATTTTTCCAGCTTGTCTCTAAAAGCCGAAACCTATATGATGCGGCCATCTTGGGTCGTTAGCTCAGTTGGTAGAGCAGCGGACTCTTAATCCGTAGGTCGAGCGTTCGAGCCGCTCACGACCCACCAAGTACAGCAGGGGTTTACGCCCGAAAGCGATTTTCCAAAATAAGGGCAGTGTAGCTAAATTACACCTAAGTATGAGATGGACCCACTGCTCTGTGTGCGAAGCGTCAAGATGGGCATAACGAAGCACCATCTGCATACTGGCCCATCCCCCAAGTTCCTTAAGCACACGATCAGGCGCTCCTCTTTGTGTGCGCCAACTTGCCCAGGTATGCGTAAATCATGCCAGCGAAAGCCTTTGAGACCTAAATCTGCTAAAGCCTGATACCAGGTTTTAGGCAAGAATACGAAGCTCGATAAGAAAGAAAAGTAGCCCCGACAGCTGCATCATCAGCCAATATTCGGGGGTCCTATTATCATCAAGATATAACCCTCATTCACGCTGTTAAGCGTACGTATAACTGGTCATGGCATAGTATTTTTTACCAGCATGCTATTTATGGTTCTGCCAGGGGAGGAAGCAATGCTTTTTGCGCCAAAACCCAACGAAGTATTTTGTCGAAACCTCCTGCGATAGCGGGCACTTCCCAGACCTCCCCCCCATCTAAAGCCAGGCTCGGCGTGAATCACTTCCTTCTAGCATATGGGTTATGCAAACTATACATTAGCAATGTGTAGTTTGCTTTCAATTATTAATAATATCTATAGATATTCTACGAACAGGCTCATTTTTTATTACTTTTATATCAAGCGATATTTCGCTTATTGTTTCAAAGCTATATTCCACCAAATCTAGAACATCCGCTTTGCGTTCTTTATGCAGTTTCATGAGTTCACGCAAGTTACTAGGATTAAGTTTCAATTTAGGTTTTGATTTATATTTTTTTGCAAAATAGATATTTTTCGAATTAGTTTTTTTGATGTGGAACTATTTTTTTTCAATGCTTTCATTTCCATTGCATTAGAAAAAAGGTCATTTAAATTATCTTTCATGTCCAATTTCTCTTGCTTCAAAGCTGATTCTAATAATTTAATTTCCTCTGAATTTTCATCTATCTACGATGACGCACAATTGCCGGACATTCCCCTAAAAAATGGACCATTAAAAAGTAGAAAAAACGGGACTCATTAAGCGAGGATGGAAAAGCCGCTCCATAGTCTAGAACGTGGTGAAACGCATTGTGTGAAATACAGTGGAATGCTTTATCTAAGTTTTTTTGTTTCAAACACACTTTTTTACTTGGACATATTGGGACATAGTAATGAAAAACCCCAAAAAGTTAGACACCAATCTAACTTTTTGGGGTTTTTATGAGTAAATACAGCGCAGCATTTAAGTTATCGGCCATTCAAGCCTATTTGTCTGGCATGAGAAGTGGCAGAGCCGTGGGAGAGCAATACGGCGTGGGTCATGGAATGTTGCATAAGTAGGTTGCAACATATCGCCTACATGGGCAAGAGTAAATACGCCCTAATGCCCTAGATTTTTTAACACCTGGGAGATGTCAACATGCATCAGAAACTCTGCGGCACCGTATCCATTACCACTGCTTCTAGTTCATTGAATACTGCGTTATCCAGTTTCTCTACAGAAATTGAGGCGGAGAATAACGCAGAGATAGCATCACCTTCTAGCCTAAATACAGGGTTCCCTTGTAACTTATTCCCTGAAATTTGGATATTGATCCTCGGAATCCACTGCAAAGAGGTGAAAGATTTGCACAGTTTCAGCTTGGCAAGTTCCATGTGCAACTCTCTTGTTCATGCAGTGAAAGATTTGCCAATACGCCAATTTTTATCTTCTGAGAAGGCGAAAGAAATCTTTAAAGAAGGCATCCCGGAAAAACTGCACGATATTTTATTAGCAAGCCGTCAAGCAGCATGGGCAGAGAAAATTCCTCAAGTCATCCCCCATGAAGAAATCCTTCAAGAAACACTCCTCAAAAGAAAAAATCCCCCATTAGAGAGCTTCATCAAAAACGTGGTGTTAAAAGGCTATAAGAACATCAACTTTATTCCAAGCATACAGTTACTGTTGTCTAAACGTTTCCCTCAGCATTGCGAAAAGAGAGAGGAATATATCTATTCGTATCCAAAAATGATGGGAAAGGATTTGATAGAGATGGGGCTATGTGAAAAATCTGACAACCCCGCTTTTTTAAATAAGAGAATACATAACACACTCGGCTTTCATCTTCTTATGCAGCTAGGCCAGCTTTCCACTCAAGAGCAAAAATTCGATATAGAGCATTTTCTGACGTGTAACCATTGGCTGGTCTTCGATGGACTCATAAAGACCTATAAAGGTGGCCGGCATAATGAAAGGGAACTCAATAAAATGCTTACCACCGGAGTATTTTTCGATCCTGCTGGAGATGTAGAGCCGGTGCTCTGGGCCATTTCGAATGGAGCAGAAGACTTTCTTAGAAAACTCCTTGAGGCAGATTTCAATCCAAATGTGTTTAATGAAGAGGGGGTAAGTGCGTTGGATTGTGCCAAGGAAAAAGAGCATAAAGGTATGGTAGACCTACTCTTTAAATATGGTGCGCGTGAGCGCAGCCCGGCTACACAGCGCTAGGAAACCAAGCTTCGCTTAATACTAAACTGAGCTGCTTTGCTCTCAGGAGCAGCATCGCCACGATAAAGAGGGTGGCCCAGAAATGGGTCGCCGGTCTTACCCGTGCACCACGCTAATCTGCACCAAGTAGGCATCAGAATACGATGGGAGTGCGCACTGGCGATGGTGAAATTCACGTGACGAAAAGCCATGCAGCTTTACTGAAGCATGCTTGGATAGCAATACTGTCACCGCCACAAAAAAAATAATTATTTATGAAATTGGAATAGTGTAAAGACCTTATTTAGATGTATATTAAGATTTTTCTTAATTGTAGAAAAAATAGGTTCTTTCACCCTGTTCGCAAAGGTAGTAAATATGATAGGCGCACCAAACAGTCTTACTCCGGCAGTACCACTTCCAGTACCTTATCCTGCTTCGCAATCCGCTATCTCTCCAGAGCAAACTGTTACAGACGAACAGGCAGCACAACTTACTCCCATTGCGGGTAGCACAACTTTGTCAACGCAATCAGAAACGTTGTTAGGACACCCACTTGAGATATGGATAAACATCTTGAGTTACTGTCCTATTGAAACTTGGGAATCTATTTTAGATGTGAGCATGGCCGGTGCTGCCACGGCTGAGGGTGCGCTATACAAACTGTTTCAGGTTAAGTCGCCTGAAAAGCAGAATACATTACACAAATTACTTTTTTCCGAGGGAGCCAAAGTTAACTTTGCGCAGAACCCTTCTTTCCAACAGCTAATGAACCATACTCTTTCGTCTTTCTATACAAGAGGTCCTGTCGTTGAGGCTGCCGAGGATCTTTTTTTAACGAAAATTAAACCTAAGACTGGAAATGATTTACTCAGGCTGCTCAATTTGCCGACCCCTCCCTCCCCCATGTCAGAATTGCATACAGAAGCTATAGATTGGGATAAGCCGCTAACTAAAGCACAGCAAGATTATTGTTTTAATAATTTAGCGTGGTTTATGACTCAGTCAAAAGATCAAGCACCTAAGCCAGAACATTTTCTGAGATTGTCAGATGACGATATTCTAAATGGATTTGCAGGGCCCGCTGCTGAGGGGGATATCTTTGCTGGCATTGAGGATTTTGCTGATGCTGCTGCCGTTGCCGACCTTGCTAATGCTGCTAACTTAGCTAACTTTGCTGAAGATGCTGACGATGATATCTTTGATGGCATTGAAGATCTTGCTGCTGCTGCCGTTGCTGACCTTGCTAATGCTGCTAACTTAGCTAACTTTGCTGAAGATGCTGACGACGATATCTTTGATGGCATTGAGGGCTTTGATAATGCCGCTAATGCAGCTAATGCAGCTAATGCAGCTAATGCAGCTAATGTAGCTAATGTAGCTAATGTAGCTAATGTAGCTAATGTAGCTAATGTAGCTAATGTAGCTAATGTAGCTAATGTAGCTA
>JASSUK010000030.1:0-1699 GCA_031963045.1 Mycoavidus cysteinexigens | reverse complement strand
TACTAACAGAGTCGGTATGCCCTTGTAAGGTGTGCGTGAGGGCACCGGTTTGCGCGTCCCACAGCCGCATCGTCTGGTCAACACTGCCCGAGGCGATCTGCTGGCCGCTGGGAGAATACACCACGCTCCAAACAGGTTTGGTATGGCCTCGTAAGGTGTGAATTTTTTCCCAATTCGAAGTCGAATACACGCTGATGGTGCCATTTTCAAGGCCAATCGCACACGTTTTCCCATCCGGTGAATATGTGCAGGACAACACCTCGCTCTCCTCTTGGAGAGTCGGCCATTCGCCAAATCGCACGCCCGCCATCTGCGCACCCTTTAAATCAGCGTGGCGCAACCAACTATTACGAAAGTTCACCTTTCTTAAATCCGCCCCTTGCAACTGAGCAAAATCGAATACCCCTCCACTCAGATCCGCTCCTGGAATTTGTATCTGTTGCAAATCCGCTCCATTAAACTGCATCCCCGCTCTGACTAATATCGTGATTGCATTGGCCGCGGCCCGGCGCACGGTGGGGTCCGTTTTGGAGCGCTCGATGATTGCTACAAGCTGTTCTTTAAAGGCGGGCTCTTGCACAACGCGCTCGGTCAATAGTCGCACCACGCCTAGATCGCCGAGCCAATGCTGGGGGGTTAACGAGTCGTCTAGCAGCGTTGAGGGGCGCAGAACCGGTTCATTTTCAAAACTATAGACGGAAGCATCACTACCACGACGAGAGTGGGCGTGAGGCGCGATGCACGCATCGAACGACTCGAACAGCGCGCGTGCCACACCATATTCCAGCAGGGATTTATGTATAAAGCGGTATTGATTGCCGTTTCGGTTCAAGGGCCAGGCTTCGCGCAGCAGTTGCTTTTCTTCTTCCATGCCAAAAAAGGCGCCCTTCCAATTTCCTTTGTCTTTGCGCAAAGAGTACTCCACCACCGGATTACCTGCATTCTCGGTATACAACTGCACCGCTAAGTCTTGTACAAATGCGATACCGTGCGCGGCAAAGTCATCATCAGACAATGCTCTAAAAATCTCTTTTTTAGTGGGGGTTAAATCTTGTGTGCTTAAGCGCTGTTGATTGCGCTCAAACCAGCGTCGGATGAAATGCGCATACAGATCTAGGCGCAACTGCACTGCACTGCGCGCTTTCCCCTCATTGTCGAGGTACGGTAACGCTTCGAGTACCACGTGCAGTAAAAAGGGGTTGCTCACCAAGTCTTTTAAATGCGGCTGCTGCAGAGCTGCTTGATAGCGTTGCAACGCCCATCCCATTTGATGGTGCGCCACATATTTTGTGAGATAGCGATGGCGCTCTACTTCTGAAAAGGGCTCCATCACCACTTCTTGAAAGAAGGGGTCCTCGCCCTTCAAATGCGGATTCGGTTGAAAACGGCTTCGATAGTCGCGGCCCAGATATTCGCTGCGACAACTGATGACCATCCGGCCTTGCCAGCCGTCGGACTGGTTGATCCGATTACTCAGATACAGGTTCTGTGTTTGTCGAATCTCATCATAGCCGTCCAAAATAAAGATAAATGGCTGTTGTGCTTTCTTTAACGTTTGAATTTGAAATTCAGACAGCCCTTTTTTCTTTAATGCTTGAGCAATGAGGTCATGCTCAGGCTTGTCCATACTCGCTAAAGCGATAAACAGCGGGATCGCATCCTGTTCTGCTCTTTTTTCCCATAACTGCTTTTCGAGCAA
>JASSUK010000029.1:0-24743 GCA_031963045.1 Mycoavidus cysteinexigens | reverse complement strand
ATCCTAAAAAGTTGGCCTGAATATAAAAATGCGTGTGCGGAAAGTGCTTCTTCTGGCACACGCACCCTTATTCAGTGTCACGAGACTATACGTTCTGCCCACAAGGATTTTAAAAAGAAAATGGATTCTGCACAAATTAGTCGAGCTGCCGAAAACTCAAAGAATGCAGCACTGGCTTCCACGGCTTCAGCTCAACTAGGGCTCCAGGCTAATGAGAAGCTTGACCGGTTATTAGCTTCTCGCTCTGAGTCGGCTAGTCCTGATTCTGATTTAAGAGCAGCAAAAGAAAGAATTGCTGAACTTGAGCGACGGCTGGCTGCAAAAGAGGCGACTATTGAGAAGAAAGACGAGTTAATAGCGACACTAGTAAGTAAACTGGTGTAAAAGTAGTTCGTTATGCCAAGCCGTAAATAAAAATTAGGTTGGCCTAAGCTGTAAAAATTGCCCTTTAAATAAAAAGGGCTTTTTTTATGGGTGCTTCATATGTCCATAAGATTGAGGATCTATTTAATCTACATACCGATACGCCTACTGCAAAAGCCTTATGCTATCAAGCGTATTGTATATTGATCCCGCCTCGATTTAACGTACAGTAGGGTTATAGAAAAGCAGGTACAAGCATTTGCTTTTTTCTATAGGGGGGGAGGCGTATTAAGCATATATCTACCAAAGCCTGGTACAAAGCCGTAGCAGCTTCTGGTTTAAAAAATTTTCGCTGGCATGATTTACGGCATGCCTGGGTTAGTTGGCATAGCCAGGGCAATACGCCTGATCGAGTGCTTGAAGAACTGGAAGGATGGGGAAATATCAAGATGGTGCATCGTTACACACATCTGCATGCTGAGCATGTAGTAGGATGGGTGCGATCCCATACTTAGGTGTAATTTAGCTGGAGTTGTCTAACGGTTCAAACGCATTTCGGGCGCAAACCATTATGAGATGGGGTGGCCGATGGGACTTGAACCCACGACGACTGGAATCACAATCCAGGGCTCTACCAACTGAGCTACGGCCACCGTTGCACACATATATAGAAAAGCAAGGCTTAGCCAAGCGCTTCTAAAAAGAAGGCGGCATTATACATATTCTCTAGATATATACAGTATAAAAAAACGATATTTTTCGCATCTTGCAAAAATAAGGTTCTGCACCATCGCGTTTTTTTTGCTAAATTCCTCTCCCGCCGCCGCACCCAAAAAAAGGACATGCATGGAAGACTCTACAAAAACCCCCGCAGCTAAAAATTTAAACACTGAGAAAAGCAAGGCACTGGCTGCAGCGCTTGCGCAAATCGAAAAGCAGTTTGGTAAAGGATCGATCATGCGCCTTGGGGCAGCGGAGGCTGCTGAAGATATCCAGGTCGTATCCACTGGCTCACTGGGGCTTGATCTAGCGCTAGGCGTAGGAGGTTTACCTCTTGGACGAGTGGTTGAAATTTATGGCCCTGAGTCCTCGGGTAAAACCACCCTCACCTTACAAGTTATTGCCGAAATGCAAAAATTGGGAGGAACCTGTGCGTTTATCGATGCAGAGCATGCTCTCGATTTGCAATACGCATCCAAAATCGGCGTAAAAGCAGCCGATCTTTTGATCTCCCAGCCAGATACGGGTGAACAAGCCTTAGAAATTGCTGATGCATTAGTACGCTCGGGCTCCGTAGATTTAATCGTCATTGATTCCGTTGCCGCTTTAGTGCCCAAAGCAGAAATCGAAGGCGAAATGGGAGACTCGTTACCTGGCCTGCAAGCCCGCTTAATGTCCCAAGCCATGCGAAAACTCGCCGGTACCATCAACCGCACCAACTGCTTGGTCATTTTCATTAACCAAATCCGCATGAAAATCGGCGTGATGTTTGGAAACCCAGAAACTACTACGGGCGGTAATGCGCTGAAATTTTATGCTTCAGTGCGCCTAGATATCCGCCGTATTGGAGCCATTAAAAAAGGCGATCAAACTATTGGCGCAGAAACACGCGTTAAGGTAGTAAAAAATAAAGTGGCTCCTCCTCTGCGTGAAACCATCTTCGATATTTTGTATGGAGAAGGCATATCTAGAGAAGGCGAGATTATCGACTTAGGGGTACAAGCAAAAATTCTTGAAAAAGCAGGTTCTTGGTATAGCTATGATGGCGAGCGCCTAGGGCAAGGCAAAGACAATGTGCGCGAATTTTTAAAAGAAAACCCAAGCCTATCCGTCGAAATCGAAAATAAAATCCGCACTTCACTAGGGTTTGCCAAGCTCCCCATCATTGCTGAACAAACTGCCTCGTAAATACCAATATGGCTGCCAAAAAGCGTAGTTTGCGTACTCGAGCTCTAGGCTACCTTGCCCGGCGGGAATATAGCCGGGCAGAGCTTTTTCGCAAACTATTGCCGTATGCCAAAGCAGAACACTCTGAGCAAAGCACTATGGAGGCTGATCCATTCGAATCTGCCTCCCCTCACACGCATCCCCATTATGACGAGGATGCGTGTGCCCCCTCCCCTGAAGATATCGAACACACCCTCTCTCTACTATTAGATGAGCTAGAACACAGCGGTTTTTTATCCGATGAACGTTTTACGCAAAGTTTGCTTTATCGGCGCGCTGGCCATCTAGGAAATAGCCGCATTCTCAATGAACTCAAACAACATCAACTCGATCAAAGTCTAATAGAACAAGCAACAGAAGATCTACGAGCAGGTGAACCGGCTCGTCTTTATGCCGTGTGGCAAAAAAAATACGGCCACCCTCCTAGCACCTTCGAAGAACGCATCAAACAAGCACGCTTTCTTGCCTCAAGAGGATTCTCGCACGGAGCCATCACAGCGTTATTGGGAGAACTCGAAGCGTAGGTTAGTAATGAGCAACGTTCCCCAACCTGTACACCACTGACTTTTAATCATCGCTTCCTAGGGCGTGCCCTAAGAAAACTCCTCTTTTATAAATATGCATGCAATAGGCAATGAAAAATATTATCTATACCTGCATACTTAAAGCGAAACATAACCAAAAGGACCGCATATAATATTAAATAGAGAGAGAAAAAATGCCTAGTCATCAGAGTATTCAGCTTTCCCATGCCTTGCCACGCCCTTTGCCTATCTACAGAAGAGATCCCCACACCACACCAGCGGCTATAAGTAAAAAATACGAACCTATTAATCCACAGGCGCTCTATATTTCAGCGGGATTAAAAAAACTCTCTACCCAGCATGCACCACCTGATTTATACGATATAGATGCCTATTTAGCCACCCTAGGCATTAAAAGAGAAACTTGCAGACTAGAAAAGTCGATTTTAAAAGAATATGATTTTTTTAAATTTGAACCGAATATAATAAAAAGACATTTCTGCAAAACCGCACCCGATGCAACCCGCTCTTTACAATTAGCTCTCGCTCTATTTATGTTTAAAGACATCACTATTAAAAATATCCTATTTACCATAGAAAACACGCTGTATACCATACCCTCGTTTACAGGAAAAGAAATATCCTCCATGCTCACGCTTATGTGCCATGCGCTAGATTATTTTGATATACAGCTCTTAAAAAGTACATTTAACAGTTCCAAAGCATTATATTTAACCGCACAAGATTTAAAAAATCTTCCTCAAAACAAACTCTTCAATCCAAAAGAAAAATTTGAAGGGTTTTTTTATAAAAAATGCAACTTAAAAAATATTACTAACACAGAAAACGACTTAACTGAATCAAAAAATCGGCAATTTTCAGAAGAACAAATTGCTTATTTAAAATACCTTACCCAAGAAGCAAAAGAATATATTAAAAAAAATAGCCTAGCAGAAAAAATAAAATTAACTTTCAAAAACAATATATTATATAAAATATATCTAACCACATAATAAAAAAGCACGGTGCGTTGTGGCGATGGATGCGCACCACCGACTTATAATCATTGCTTTTGCCAATTTCAGGCTGGTCTTTAATTGGGCGGTGGTTAGGTGTTGGGGTTCCTTCGTCACCACCAACCTACGCGTCAATGTAGGTTGGGGTGAGGAAGGAACCCCAACACCTAACCACCCAACTCAAATCTTTATCGACCATATAAAAAAACAAGTTAAATTAAAAAACACACCTCATCAAAAACCTTCGGTTTTCTTTATAATTTTTCGCATTCCAAAAAAATACATGTAGCGAAGTGATATAAAAGATACATATCCCTTTGGTTTAAAAAAATTTAATAGAGTCATGCCATGATTAATCCTGCCACAAAGTCACAAAATAAAAAACCGGAGTATTTAAAACCAAATAATGATGGCGCCTCCGTTCGCAAACCCGAACAGAAAAAATCACAGCACCTTACAGCATTAAAAAAAATACATCTGGATCAAAATAATTATGCAAAAAAATCAGATGTATTAAATGCAGCCATGCATAATGCCCCAGAAAACATCATGCAATTTCAAGATATTTCAGAAATAGAAAACAAAGAAATAAAATATTTTTCTTCATTAAAGATCGATTTTTCCACAAACACTCTAGATCACTCAAACCAGGATAATAAATCTAATATAGGGCAAACCTTGGGAAAAAGTCCATCTAATGCTACGACTGCAGAAAATATGCATAGTGACCAAAATGGCATTATGCAGACTCCATATTTATCACAAAAAGAATATGAAGAAATAGAATATCTTATTTCATTAAATATCTATTTTTCCACAAGCGGCATAGATCACTCAAACCCGAATAAAATATCTGATATAGAGCCAACCTTGGGAAAAAGTCCAACTAATGCTACGACTGCAGAAAATATGCATAATGATAAAAATGACCTTATGCTGTCTAAAGCTTTCCAAGAAATAGAATGCGAAGAAATGGAATTTTCTTCTTCACCAAACACCGATATGATTGCAATACTGCATGACGAAACGAAAAAAATAGATATATATAAATCAAACATAAATACAGAGAAAGTCTATAAAAAAGATAAAAAATCCTTTACTAGCGCCGCAGAACCAGGCCAATTAATTGCATCTCCATATATCGATCAACACACTACTCTAGATCCATTCGAAATAGATTTTTATTCAACGTTTTTTACTCAATATGATAACGCAAGCCAAACACCTTCTATAACAAGTAGCTCAGATATCAATACACCACCTACTCCAGACTGGGGAAAAAATAGCAGCCAATCAAAATAAAATATATTAAATGAGCAATGCACTATATAATTTTAATACTTAATTCGCTTTTAAGCAGCCTAATTTTTACTAAAAAATTAAGCCTATATATAAGTGGAAATGATTTATATTTTTAATTAAATTCGCTTTTCTTTACAATTTTTCGGATGACTTATAAGTTATTTTTCAGATAGTGTAAAACCAAGTAGACATATATAAAAAAATATATTAGGTAGAATGAGACCTTTTTATTATTTTATAGGAAAAATATATGGATATTAATCTCAGAAGTTTTTTTACTTTTAAGCTCCCTACAAGAATTTTTCCGGTAAGACAATCGTCTGATAGCCCATGTTCATCGCACATATCAGAAACTTCTTCATCGGAAACTGCTTGTGTAGAGCTCAATAAAGAAAAACACAAAAATTCTGAAGCACAAACCACTGCATCAAAAAATAGATGTTGGATCCAAAATAAATTATTTAGTAGAAATACTTCGCGATCTCGAAATGCGCAACCAGTTCAATCCAATCAATTTACTACACTTTCCCCAAAAATTGCACTTGCAGCCTATGAACATCTGCCAAGCATAAATCTCACCAATGATTTTGAATTTACCCCATCCAAACAAAAAGAATTAAAATGTTCTAATGAGGAAATCATACAAGAACCATTAAAAGAAAAAAATACACAATGGGAAACACCTATTGCAGATAGTTTTATGAAAGAAAAATATTTAATAATAGAAAACCGTAGACCAAGAACCAGCTCTATGAGCAGCGGAAGCACGCGCTCTCTTTGTTTTAATCCAGAAAGTCCCGCTATTAAAGGAATGCAACAAAGCTCTGCTCAAACGTCAATCTTAAAAAATACAGATCCATTGCAAAATGCAAGAAATAATCATTGCTATGTAAAGCTGCCTACACAATCAAATACCATACCAAAAACAAATTTTCCTACTCCAAACACAATAAATCTTCCTAGCCCACTTATAAATGCAAAAATTGATGCTTTATATCCTTTGATGGAAAAATATAAAAATCATCCAAGCGAAGAAAATTTACGGGCACTATATTACAAATATGATAATGCATATGAAGAATATCGCGACAATGAAATTAAAAATGAAAAACACACAGAAATGCTTCTAGAAATAAATACATTTTTTGTATTGCTGATACAGAAGCAATATCCGACACATTATCCATCCAGCACTACCGAAAAAGCTCCGCTCATGTCAACGAGCATACATTTTGAAGAGGATACTCATCACCAGTCAAGAGAAAATATAGAAATACAAGATGCTATTAGCCTAAAAAGCAGGCTTATCCGCATCATAAATGCAAGCTCTATATTTGCTGGTTACTACAAAAAACCAGTAAGGATAGATTTTTCGTATAAATTTGACCTTGACTGAGCCTACCTCCAAAAAATATCAGCCATAAAAATAATTCGCTTCATTTTCCATATTTTCGCATTGCGTGCACACATCCTCCTGCAAGGAGGTATAACTGTATGTAAATACTTTTATTTTTTTAGATATATTAAGTTTTTGCACTGGAGTGCAACATGCCGATTAATTTTCCAAAAATTAAAAATCCATTTAAGTCATCTAGCGAACCTCAAACGGCTCTTAAGGAGCCTACGAAACTTAAGAAATTTATATCTTCCAGTAGAAAATTCTTAAGTCTTGAGCCAAGCTCCGCTAGAAAACAAAGTAATCTTGCTGCCCATACTTATCCAGCTCATGCGAAAACTCCACCCAACAATGCGCTGTTTCCAAAAACCAAACAGAATACCGGAAATGTGCCGCCAAGCGGCTATGTTGTTAATCCACTTGCACTGGCACAACCCACATACCCGTATTCGCAATTAAGCCATACCAGCCAGCAAACTTTCTACCCCCAATACAGTAGTGATACCAGAGGAGTGCAGCAGCAACTAACACAGAACTATCAGCAGGCGCCTCATTTTCAGCAATACACGATTACAGATTCTTATAGGGGAAATT
The DNA here is from genome assembly GCA_031963045.1 of Mycoavidus cysteinexigens. Classification (GTDB taxonomy): domain Bacteria; phylum Pseudomonadota; class Gammaproteobacteria; order Burkholderiales; family Burkholderiaceae; genus JASSUD01. The sequence goes on along the minus strand of JASSUK010000029.1, from coordinate 17,601 downwards.
ATTTACTTAATTCCAACACAGCACAACACTCTAACCATATAGATCAAAATAGAAGAATAGAGCAGTTTAATAAATTAGAATCACCACTAGGAATACATGAAATTGACAACCTTACAAATGCTATAGATGCCTATACATCCATATTAAATGGAACCAATCTTCCTAGCCAAGAGGAGGGTGTAAAAATAAAGGTTTTTGAGGGAAAAATCACATACTTCATGGAGAACCATAGAGTAAAGTGGGAAGATTTTTTTAAAAACAAAGAAAACAAAGAAAATATTTCAATTGCTTTGGAAAATTTAGAGAAATTGAAGTCTGGTATTGAAAATGGCACCATAAAATATGGGGTTTTAACAAATGGAGCTATTGCCGCTTGTTATCAAGGGATCTATGAGCTCTCGGCACGCAAACACAGTCAGGAACTTAATAGCTCACTTCATGAGCATGTAATCAATGACGCTGTTTCTGTTGATCAATTCAAAAAAATTATTAAGCCTGATAAGCCTGATGAAGGTTATCATTATTAAATGATGGCATGAAATTCTCCCTCCAGAGAAATAAATAAGCGTTGAGGCTGGAGAGAGCTTTATTTATGCAGTTATTTCACTCAGCATAAAGTTTCTTCACCACCCCAACATACTCCTCCACTCCAACCTCCTCTGCCCTGCGCTGGAGGTTGAAGTGCATTGCGTTAAAGTCAACGTGTGCGTAGTGGATGCCTAAGGTGTTGCGTAGCATTTTTCGGCGTTGTGAAAAGGCTATGCGTACGAAAGCTTCAAAGGCTTGGGCTTGTGCGGGAGAAAAGATGGGAGGACGGGGAATCATGCGTACTACGGCAGATTGGACTTTAGGAGGGGGGTCGAAGGCTTCTGGCGGTACATCTAAGCATTTTTCCATCGAGTAGCGGTATTGGAGCATTACAGAAAGCCGGCCGTACACTTTGCTGCCTGGGGCCGCAATCATGCGTTCTACTACTTCGCTTTGCAGCATGAAGTGTTGGTCTATCACCTGGCTTGCGTAATTGCAGAGGTGAAATAGTAAAGGGCTAGAGATGTTGTAGGGCAGATTGCCTACGATGCGCAGGCTGGGGGAACTCGCCGGTATGAGCGTACTAAAATCAAATTTCAGTGCATCGCCTTCATGCAGCACCAGCCGTTCGCCAAAGCGTTTGCGTAAATATTGTGCCAGGTCTCTATCTAGCTCCACCACATGGAGCTGTTCCTGCCCCATTTGCGCGAGCAACGGCTCGGTGAGCGCGCCAAGGCCTGGGCCGATTTCAATAAGCCGTGTGCCGGGGTGCGTTGCTTGCGCATTAGGGGAAATGGCCTCTAACAATTTAGCAATGATGCTTTGGTCGGTTAAAAAATGTTGTCCGAAGCGTTTTCTGGGGCGGTGTGAAGGGGTGTGTGCAGGCATGGGGAAAGCGGGTTAATAAATTAAGAAATCTCTGGAAATAGGTATTACAGGGTAAATGCCTTATACATAAAAAATCATGTTTTATACACTCCGTGTATAGGTAAGCTATTTTTATGTGCGCAGATTAGCATGTAGGTTGGCGGTGAGGTACGAACCCCAACATGCAAACCACCGTCCTTTTAAAACCTGCATGTACAGGGCAAAAAGTGATGATTACAAGTTGGTGGCGTGCGTGTTGGGAGAACGTTGCCCACCACCAACCTATCGTTCTAAAATTTGCTTATGCGCTCCAAAAGCGATGATTACAGGTCGGTGGTGCGCATGTTGGGGTTCCTTCGTCACCGCCAACCTACCGTTCTCTTAGCCTTATAGCCGATTTAATTAGGTGGGGGCGTGCTCTGAGCAGCTCTGTTATAGTCCCATCCTTTCCACCATTACTTATTCCACGTGAGCTCTTTTTTCGATTTTTTTTCTTCTGCTTTTTCGTCTATCTGGGTGCAGATTGGCGGGATTGTGGTGTTGTTGATGGTATCGGCTTTTTTCTCTATCTCTGAGACTTCGCTGATGGCTATTAATCGTCATCGGCTCAAACACCTGGTTAAGCAAAATCGCCTGGGTGCCCGGCAAACGCAAGCTTTGCTAGCAGAAACTGAGCAGGTGCTCAGTTTGGTGTTGGTTGGCAATAGTTTGGTCAATACTATCATTCCTGTTATTACGACTTCGATTGCTATTCATACCTTTGGTAGAGAAGGATGGGTGTTGTCGGTCAGTACTGGGGTGATTGCTTTTTTGATTATTATCTTTAGCGAAATTACGCCCAAGATTGTGGGGGCCACTTACCCCGAGAAAATTGCATTGCCTGCGAGCTTGGTCATTAGTCCATTGATGCGTGTTGCAAGCCCTCTTTTGCTGCTCACCAATAGTTTTGCCTCTGCTATTTTATGGGTTTTGCGTATTAATACGCGCAATGCGCCTGAGGCGCGGCTCTCCAAAGATGAGTTACGTACCTTGGTGCTGGAGTCGGGCGGGTTTATGCCGCATAAGCCTCGGAGCATCTTGCTCAATCTTTTTGATCTTGAAAATATTTCTGTAGATGATGTGATGGTCCCGCGCACACGTATAGAGGCGCTGGATTTGGATATGCCACTGGAATCTCTACTCGGCCAGTTAGAAACCTGCTATCACAATCAGCTGCCGGTATATCAGGGGGATATCGACCAAATGGTTGGCGTTTTACATGTGCGCAAGGCCCTCGCGACCCTTCAACATCGAGAGCTCACCCACCATACGCTACGCGAATGCCTCTCCACCCCCTCTTTTGTCCCTAGCGGCACGCCTGTATTGCAGCAATTGCAGTATTTTCAGGAACATCGCCAACGTATGGGCTTGGTAGTGGATGAGTATGGAGAGTTACAGGGGTTGGTCACACCTGAAGATATTATTGAAGAGATTATTGGAGAATTTACCACCTCTTTGCCTCGCATCACCGACCCACGTACTGGCTGGAATGAGGCAGGAGAATGTATCGTGCCAGGCAGCGCCTCGCTGCGAGAGCTCAATCGCGAGCTTACTCTGCATTTTCCGCTCAGTGGGCCCGTAACTAAAAGTGGCCATAAAACCAGCGGACCTAAAACACTAAATGGCCTTATTCTTGAAACCTTGCGCGATATTCCAGAGGGTGATGTGAGCCTAGAGATCAATGGCTGCAGAATGGAAATTTTACATTTTGATGCGCATGGCATTAAAACGGTCAAGTTGTTTCAGCCTACAAGGTAAGAGTTCGGTAGAAGTTCAACCCTACCCAATATATTCAAATCTACCAAGCGGATCTGCTCCCGGCTTTTCACGGGCTATGCGCAATACCTCTGGGTTTACACGAAGGTGCCGCATCACTTTGGCTAGGTGAATGCGATCTTGTATTTGAATCATCAAACGCAAAACGGCGGTATCGTGCAAGGTATCGGATCGTACTTCTTCGTCCATTGCAATATGCGCAATATTGGCATCTGCTGCAGTAATGTCTGCTGTGATGCGCGCGAGCGCTCCTTTTACTTTATAGGCTAGGACTTTGATTGATACATCAAATAGTCGGCCTGTAGGCCCGGTTTGCGTCTCCCAGACCACATCGATCCAACGCTCTGGATCACGTTGGTGGATACGCTGCCCCACTCGGCAATCTGTGGTGTGAATAGCCATGCCAAGGCCTATACCAATATACCCCATAATATCGTCACCAGGAATGGGGCGGCAGCAGGCAGAGAGTTGTACAGACATGCCTTCTGTACCGGTAATTCCTACTGGGCTTACTTTGGCGATAGGTATAGCGTGTGCGGCGGATAATGCATTATTGCTGACACTATCGACTATGCCCTCCCCTTCGATATTTCCCAGCGCGCCGTTTGCTGCATGCGCTTTTTCATGCTCTAGCACGACGATACGTTTTGCCATCACAGCGGCGACTTGTCGCCCTAGGCCTATGTCAGCAAAAATTTCGTCGTTGCTGGTATTGCCTGTCCACTGCGCTAATTTTTCCCATATTTCTACATTGACTTGCGCTAAATCAAAGCCATAGGTTTTGAGCGCACGCTCTAATAAACGTTGACCTAGATTAATCGATTCCTGCAAGTGCATGGTTTTAAGGTAGTGGCGAATAGCGGCACGCGCTTTGCCTGTACGCACAAAACTTAACCAAGTGGGGTTGGGCTTTGAATAAGGGGCGGTAATAACATGAATAACATCCCCGCTTTCAAGCGGAGTGCGCAGGGGCAGGAGTTCATTATTAATGCGAATCGCTACGCATTCATTACCTAAATCGCTATGTATAGCATAGGCAAAATCTAAAGCCGTAGCGCCGCGCGGCAAGGCCATTATTTTGGATTTTGGGGTGAAGACATAGACTGCATCGGGGAAAAGATCGGCTTTAACATGTTCAAAAAATTCTGTTGCATCCCCTGATTCAGATTGAATATCTAGCAGCGATTTGAGCCACTGATGGGCACGCTCCTGCATATCGTTTGCCTCTGCCTTACCTTGTTTGTAAAGCCAGTGTGCTGCCACACCTGATTCAGCAACCTCATGCATTTTACGGGTGCGGATTTGAAATTCTATGGGGGTTCCCTGCGGCCCGAGCACGGTGGTGTGTAAAGATTGATAGCCATTCACCTTAGGCACGGCAATATAGTCTTTAAAATGCCCAGGCATAGGCTTGTAGAGGCTGTGTAACACGCCGAGGCATTGATAGCACTCTAGTGCATATTCCACGATAACCCGAAAACCATAGCGATCGAGCACATTTGAAAAAGAGATATGTTTGACCCGCATTTTTTTGTAAATGCTACAGATCGTTTTTTCTCGGCCGCTCACAGAGAAATTGATTTTGGAATCACTTAGAGCACGCTCTACGGTGTCTAAAATTTTCTCAATGCTTTCTTGGTGGGTAATGCGTGAGGCTTGTAGTGCTTTTGAGAGGGTGGCGTAGCGTTGGGGATGGGAATTTTCAAAACAGGCTTCTTGTAATTCTTGGTAGGTTTTATTAAGCCCTAGCCTGTAGGCAATGGGGGCATAAATATCCATCGTTTCACGTGCGACTCGCTGCCGTTTTTCAGCAGGTACGGCCCCTAGGGTGCGCATATTGTGCAGGCGATCTGCGAGCTTAATCAAAATAATGCGCACATCACGCGCCATCGCCAGCAGCATTTTGCGGAAATTCTCAGCCTGCGCTTCTTCTTTGCTGCGGAACTCCATTTTGTCAAGCTTAGACAGGCCATCCACCAATTCAGCCACTTCCGAGCCAAAACGCTCGGTTAATTCTGCTTTGGTAACGCCCTGATCTTCAATCACATCGTGCAGCAAGGCTGCCATGATTGCCCGCGCATCGAGCTTCCAATTCGCGCAAATTTCTGCCACCGCAACCGGGTGCGTGATATAGGGCTCGCCGCTCTGACGATATTGTCCTAAATGCGCTTCATCACCAAATTTAAAAGCTGCCTTTATTTCTTTTATTTCTGTTTTTTTTACATAGGAGCTTACTTGCGCGATCAATGGCGCAATAGAGACTGGATTCTCCTGGCGAGGCTGTTCTGGCATCGCCGTTGGCCCAAATAGGTGCCGCAGAGAATGTTCGAAAACCGCATTGAGGTACTTACGCGCCACAGTATCTTTTCTGGTTTAAGGTAAGCGATTTAAAGAGGAATTTTCAAAAGCATTTCGGTACCTGCTGCCCCACTTGCAACAGCTCTTAGTGCATTTACAGCAGGCTTATTGGTGTTTTTTCCTTGTTGCTGCTGTTGCGTCAACGCGCCGCGATTAAAACGCGCATAGAGCGCTGCAATGAGTGCTACGTCAAAGCGATTTTCAATTTTTTCTAGACAATCTTCAATGGTAATTCGGGCCATGATGGGGAGATTTCCTTAAAATTTCAAATATATTATCAAAAGCGTTGAGTCTATGGCGCGCCTTGCAAATAGAGCTAAAGCACGCGTAATAGTTAGAGCACGCGCTACCATTCGGAGGCTATTCTACCGGAGAAAGTCCAGTCCCTTTTTCTGCGAGTTAGGGTAACCCCAAAAGTGCAAGCAAAAAAACCGAAAAAACAGTCCAAAAATTGCTAAAAAGAGGCAGATTAAAACTTAACCATGTATCCCAAGCTCTGCAAACAGCTCTGCATGCCGAACTTGTTGTGCTGTAAAACGAAATCGGGCCGCAGCCACAATAGCTTTGAGTGCTTCTAGCGCATGGTCAAAAACATCGTTAATCACCACATAGTCACACTCATTTGCATGGGCAATTTCCCCTCCAGCAGCCAATAGGCGCCGCGCAATCACATTGGGTGCATCTTGCCCACGTTTATGTAAACGTGACTGTAACGCGTCAAAGGAGGGAGGCAAAATAAATACACTCAGCGCACCCGCAAAAGTACGCCGGATTTGTTGTGCCCCTTGCCAGTCAATTTCTAACACCACATCGTGATCCTGCTGCCTACAAGATTCAATAGCATCGCGCGAAGTGCCGTAATACTGTCCATGCACCTCTGCGGTTTCTAAAAAAACACCTTGCTCACGCAATCTATTAAAAGTGGGTAGATCTACGAAATGGTAATGTTGCCCGTCTATTTCCCCCAAACGAGGCGCACGCGTGGTGTGGGAGATGGATAGGCGCAGGTCAGGGTCCTGCGATAATAAGGCATTCACCAAGCTTGACTTACCCGCCCCTGAGGGCGCCACGATAATGAATACCGTTCTAGAAGAATGCAGGGTGGGCTGTGTCATATCGGTCAGAAACAAAAAAGCAAAGTCAGCATTAGGGCATGCCCTAGAGCGTGGAGCGGATCAAAAAATACCGCCACTAAAAATATACGGGAACGACAAATTATCACATCTTAGCCGCGCCCCCTAAAAATACATTCATCTTTATCTCCCCGACACGCGCAGAATCCATAAAATAGACACCTTTAAACCTTGATAAATAGGTCCTAGACAAACGGATAAGGCTCGCTCACTAGAAGAGTGTGTGAAAATGCTCTTTCCGCTCCTATTTTTGATTCGCACCCTGCTCTCTATGAACACCCCCACCTCATTGCCCTCCTCCTCTTCCACCACCCGCTCCGATAAACGCGAGGCACATCAATTGCGCCCTATACGTTTCACACGCGGCTATAGCGCCTATCCAGAAGGCTCTGTATTGGTTGAGTATGGTGATACCAAGGTATTGTGCAATGCTAGCTTGGTTAATGGCGTACCCGATTTTTTACGTGAGAGTGGACAAGGATGGCTCACAGCTGAATACAGCATGCTCCCCCGTGCCACACGCACCCGTACGCGCCGAGAAGTGACGCAAGGCAAAGCAACCGGACGCACACAAGAAATTCAACGGTTTATTGGCCGCTCACTTCGCACTGCTTTTAATCTTAAAGCGCTGGGACCTCGTACCTTACACATCGATTGCGACGTGCTTCAAGCAGATGGGGGCACACGCACTGCAAGCATTACGGGTGCTTTTGTAGCGGCCTATGAAGCACTGATGACTCTTGCTCCAATGGAGGCAGTACAGAGCGCAGAGTCTGCAGCAGCGGCTCCACTTGCTGATCAAAAAGCTAGCCTTTGGCCCCTTCAAAATGGTTTAGTAAAGCACTGGGTTGCTGCAGTATCTGTAGGAATTTTGAATGGCACGCCTTTGTTAGACGTTAATTACGACGAAGATTCGCAGTGCGATACGGATATGAATATTGTCATGACCAGCGAAGGCCATCTTATTGAAATACAAGGGACCGCAGAGCAATATCCTTTTTCTCGCAGCCAGCTTTTAGGCATGCTAGATTTTGCACAAACAGGGATAGAGCATTTAATTGGATTGCAAAAAGCCGCCCTAGGTCTTTGAGCATGTGAACTAGGGTGTGCCCTAATGTGAAAAACACTTTTTTATTCAGGCCTTGCCCTGAGCCAATAGGATTGTAACGCCATGACAGCTGCCGCTATGACCGGGTTCGAGCCAGGTTTAGTCCCTCTCTCTACCGCAGATGATAGATATATGAATTGGCCAAGCACTATCGTCCTCGCGTCTAATAACGCAGGCAAATTAAAAGAATTTCAAGCGCTACTTAACGCTCCTTTAAATGCAACGGGCTGCGCAGAAGCACCTGCTATTACACTGATCAGTCAAAGTGCACTAGGCGTGCCTGAAGCACAAGAACCCCATCCCACCTTCATTGAAAATGCATTAGCGAAAGCTCGACACGCCTCGCACATCACGGGCTTACCTGCACTAGCAGACGATTCAGGTTTGTGTGTACCAGCACTCCAAGGTGCGCCTGGTGTACATTCCGCACGGTTTGCAAGCTTAGCAGCGGAGTCTGATCAAAAGAGATGGGGCTTTCCCTCACGCACCAGCAAAGATGCAGCGAATGCATTGCGGCTTATGGAAGAACTCGTACCCCATGCCAATCGCACGGCTTATTACGTATGTGCACTGGCTTTTGTCCTACATGCAGAAGATCCTGAACCGCTTATTACCTGCACACGCTGGTGGGGCGAAATTGCTCAAGCAGGCGCAGGTAGCGGCGGGTTTGGGTATGACGCGGTGTTTTATATCCCAGCACTGGGCCAAACCGCGGCACAACTGGATGCGCCAGCTAAAAATAGTTACAGCCATCGAGCACAGGCTTGCACACAGTGGATAGCGGCATTACGAGAACGTTTTGCTCCTACCTCTACCCCTACATCATCCAATAGAGCAGCATGACTTCATTTTTTACTGCCAAACCGGTTTTGGCACCTGGGCAGATTCATTTCACCACACTGCCTCCTTTATCTCTATACGTCCATTTTCCTTGGTGCATTCGAAAATGCCCTTATTGCGACTTCAATTCGCACACATGGCAAGAAAAAGGGACGCAAACGATACATTTTGGTAAAAATTTACCTATTAACGAAAATATCAGCCCAAGCTCTACACCTAATTTCCCTGAGGATGCCTATCTGGATGCGCTACGCGCCGATCTTGAACATGCGCTACCATTAATTTGGGGCCGTACAGTCCATAGTATTTTTATCGGAGGGGGAACGCCCAGCCTTTTGTCGGCTGCGGGAGTAGACCGTTTGCTATCCGATATTCGGGCACGCGTACCATTAGAACCCACTGCAGAAATCACTCTAGAAGCCAACCCTAGTACATTTGAAGCTGAAAAATTTAGCCAATTTCGGGCCAGCGGTATTAACCGTTTGTCCGTGGGGGTTCAAAGTTTTGATGATGCAAAACTGGCAGCGCTAGGGCGCACGCATAATGCAAAAGAAGCGCATGAAGCGCTAAGCTGTGCCAAACGTATCTTTGAAAATTTTAATTTGGATCTGATGTTTGGCTTACCAGGCCAAAGCATGGAGGAGTGTAAAAAAGAGGTTGAGCGCGCACTAAGCTATGACTCCCCCCATTTATCGCTCTACCATCTCACCATTGAGCCTAATACATGGTTTGCGAAATATCCGCCCCCGGTTCCAGATGATGAACTCTGTGCAGATATGCAAGCCTGGATTCCTATACGGTTGGCACAATCTGGTTACCAAAATTATGAAATTTCTGCCTATGCAAAACCGGGCCGAACCTGCAAACATAACCTTAATTACTGGCGCTTCGGAGACTATTTGGGGATTGGCGCAGGAGCACATAGCAAACTGTCTTTTTCAAACAAGATCCTGCGACAAGTACGCCATAAACAGCCTATAGCGTACATGGATCACTGCAAAGCAGGTTTGCCTATCCAAGAAGAGCACGAGGTCAAACCTACAGAGCTTGCATTTGAATTTATGCTTAATATCTTGCGTCTTGGTGAAGGTTTTGCGCCCCATTTTTTTACAGAAAGAACAGGCTTGCCGCTCAGTATAATCAACACAAAACTGGATCTTGCAGAGTCTCGCGGCTTATTGACTCGCACACATCAACATATTGCTCCTTCTCCTCTTGGATACCGTTTTTTGAACGATCTACAAGCTTTATTTTTGGAAGAGTAGTCTTCTTTATTTACCCCACCATTTCTTGAATGATGCCCTCCCCTGCTACGGCCTTTTTTTATATTTACTCACTCACGGGCAAAACACGCAGTCGGCCTGCAAATCGTCACCTTGCTCTATTTTTAGCATTACTTGCTGGGGTGATCAACGCAAGCGGTTTTTTAGCCGTTGAGCAGTACACAGGGCATATGTCTGGGGTAGTTGCACAGCTTGCAGATAGCCTGGTGGGAGGACAACTTGATTTAGCCTTATCAGGCCTATGCGCGCTTCTTTCTTTTGGAGCAGGAGCGGCTGCTTCTACGGTTTTAATTATTTCGTCCACACAAAAGCGCCTAGAAAGCCTCTACGCCATCCCTCTACTACTAGAAGCTTGTTTTCTAGGCTTACTTGGGCTAATGGGAGATTCCTTACAGTCGTATGAAGGCATTTTTATACTGGGCACCATTAGCCTGCTCTGTTTTGTTATGGGATTACAAAACGCTACCATCACCACGATGTCGCATGCTGAAATACGCACTACGCATGTCACAGGTTTGGTAACGGATCTGGGTATGGAATTGGGTAAAGGGCTATTTGCAAAAATAATCCAGCCAAGCATACGTATAGCCCACCCTCCCCATATCCAATTCAGCGAGCCCAACCCTCAAAAACTAAGCCTACTGCTCTCTTTATTAGGTATGTTTTTTTTAGGTGGGGCACTAGGAACCTTTAATTTTATTTATGCAGGGTTTCATTCGATTGTTGCGTTTGCTGTAACACTCGGCCTACTTGCAGGCTTACCTATTCTGGCAGACTTAGGTTGGCTAAAAATCCCTGTATTAGAAGTTCGAAACATGCAGAAATAGGCTTTTTTTGGGAGTGTATGCCGGGGCTTTGGCACCGTATACACTCCCACCTTTTAGAGGTGCCAACTATTTATGATAGTGAATAATGTATGACACTTTTTGTTCTTTTTTATATTTAGCATTACATAGGATTAAAACTACTTATGGATTTTGCTACCCCCCCCGATCATATTGATTGCAACACACCCAACCCTCTACAACACTTATTTGAAAAAAATCAGCACTGGGTTGCAAAAATGCAAGCGGAAGACCCAGAGTACTTTACACGCCTAAAAGACCAGCAAAAACCACAATACCTCTGGATAGGCTGCTCTGATTCACGCGTACCCGCAAACCAAATTACTGGCCTGCCTTCTGGCGAAGTATTTGTGCATCGCAATATTGCCAATGTAGTCGTACATACTGACTTAAATTGCTTATCTGTCATCCAATTTGCTGTGGAAGTGCTTCAGATACGTCATATCATGGTCGTAGGCCATTACGGCTGCTCAGGAGTGGGCGCTGCGCTTGTCAGTAAGCGTATTGGGCTTGCAGACAATTGGCTTCGACATATTCGGGATGTACACGACCAACATCACACGCTCCTTGAGCGTTGCGCACAAGGAGCTGATCAACATGCGCGACTCGTTGAGCTCAACGCCATCGAGCAGGCGGTACACGTATGCAGCACCACCATCGTGCAAGATGCTTGGGAACGAGGCCAACCTCTAACAGTACATGCTTGGGTATATGGAGTGCACGATGGCCATCTACGGGATTTAGGCTTGCGCGCAAGTTCACCAGAAACGCTAGAACAGACCTACAAACAATGCCTAGAAACCCAAGAAAAGAAAGAAATACAAAGCGTATAAAAGCATTGTAGGTTGGTGGTGACGAAGGAACCCCAACATGATGACCACGGTCCTTTTAAAACCTGTATATGCAGGATTACAAGCCGGTAGTGTGCATGTTGGGGTTCCTTCGTCACCACCAACCTACCGTTCTTTATAAAAAAATGAAGCCAGGATCTTTTTTAATGCATACACAGTCACTCAATGAATCCTCGCTGTCGCCCTCTGATATGCGCACTATTTATATAGAGCGACGTCAGCAAGTATTGGAAATATTGCGCAATGCTTGCAAAGGCGCTTTGGCCATCATCCCTACGGCGCCAGAGCGTACTCGTAGCCGAGATACCGATCATCCTTACCGGCATGATAGCTACTTTTATTACCTTACCGGTTTTACCGAACCTGAAGCCATGCTGGTACTGGATGCGAGTGCAGAAAAAGAAGCACCTTCCAGTATTTTATTTTGCCGCCCTAAAAATGAAGAGCGTGAAATATGGGATGGTTTTCGTTTTGGACCTCATGCAGCCCGCAATGCATTAGGAGTAGATGAGGCCCACTCCATTGAAACACTCGATCAAGAAATGCCTGTACTGCTAGCAAAGGCTCCTGCAATTTGCTATGCCTTTGGACAGTCTCATACGCTAGATAAAAATATGCGGCGCTGGCTTGCAGCTGCCGCACAAAAAAACCGCACTGGGCGCCGGGCACCTCCTGTTGTATACGATATAACCGCGCTGTTAGACCCGATGCGTGCAATCAAACAACCCCATGAAATCGATTTAATGCGCCGTGCTGCACGCATTTCTGCACAGGGACACCTGCGCGCAATGGAAAAATGCTATCCAGGCATACGTGAATACGAATTAGAAGCTGAATTACTCTATGCATTTCGACGCCATGGCAGCCAATCTACAGCCTATTCCTCCATCGTCGCAGCAGGACCTAATGCGTGCGTGCTACACCATCTTGCAGGCACAACCAGAGCACGTGTCGGAGATATGGTACTTATCGATGCAGCCTGTGAATTAGATAGCTACGCGGCCGACATCACCCGCACCTTCCCAGTCAATGGTCGTTTCTCTAAGCCACAGCGCACACTTTATGAAATCGTATTAGCAGCGCAACAAGCAGCAATTGATGCTACACAACCCGGTGCCAGCTTTAATGAACCGCATGAAGCCGCATTGCGCGTACTTACCCAAGGCTTACTGGACACCGGCCTACTCCCGTCAGATAAATATGGCAGCCTAGAAGACGCCATTGAAAAAGAAGCCTACAAACGCTTTTATATGCATAAAACCAGCCACTGGCTCGGCTTAGATGTACACGACTGCGGCCTATACCGAGATCTTCAAGCGCCACGAGGAAAAGATAATCAACATCCCTGGATTCGCCTACAAAAAAATATGGTCCTCACCATAGAGCCCGGACTATACGTGCGCGCTGCAGCCGATATACCTGAAGAATATTGGAATATTGGAATTCGCATTGAAGATGATGCAGTAGTTACAGAAAAAGGCTGCGAACTACTAAGCCGCGATGTACCGGTTACTGTTGCAGAGATTGAGGCATTAGTGGGCTGCCATAAAAATCTTTGAAAATTAGCCCATAACATGCGCCCACAAAAACGGGAATTACTCATTGAAAGACGATCGAGCCAATCATCATTAGGGCGCTGCGCTCAAGAACGCATGGTGGCTTATCGCTTATCAGCCTATGATGGCGATGGTGTCATATTGCGGTAGTACAGCGTTTGGCGGAAGAAATATTCTCCCCTTCGGCTGGGATAGCTACGGTATCGATCTTATCGCTAGCCTGTTATTTCTAGGGTATTAGAAGTTTCTACCCATTTGGCGCAATACCAAAATGCTGAGTACTGTACGGTGGCATGCATATGGTCTTTGGGCGAATAAACTTAATAAGATAAACAGTTTTTATCCACTTCAAGCGATACAGTAAATGTCTAGGTCCTCTTCTATTTCTTCATCTAATCGCGCTTGCTATGCAAATGCTATAGCCCATGCACAGCGCTATCAGCGCAGTAACAGCAATGTGCTTCGCCGTTTTCTTGATGTGCCCGTTGATGCCCAAAGGGTTACTTTTCGTGAATTGCGCTGGTCTGAGTTAGTAAGTTTTGCACTGGTGTCAAAAGCTGCTCTTGCTTGTTTTAATCAATATATGCAGCATATTCAAGCCGTATTGAGCACAAAATTAAACTATCCACCAGACCACCCTTTTGAAGCCAAGAAAGCGATGGTGGTTATTTCTAAACGTAGCACTGTAATCAAGCACTTAATCGGGAAGGCGTGCAAGCAGATTACGCAAGAGCGTTTTTTAACGCTGCTGGCTATGCTGGCAAAACCATTTTCTGAGCGAGAGATAAAAAATCTTGCCGAGGTAGCACTATTATCAGAAGAGAGAGGTAATGATCTTGTTAACTTCCCCTTACATGCTCAGCATCTTTTACGTGACGAGGTATTAATCGAGTTAGCACGGCTCGATCTGACAGAGGAACAATGGCGAGATTTTTTAGCTATTCCTGGTGAACATATTGCAGGAGGGTTAGTACGTGCTTTAGAGGAAAATCTAGAGGAAAGTAAAGACCTGATGCTGGAGAGTAGGTTATTCGCTAATATACCAAGCTTTAATTTTGATAATCAGGCTGCTGCTAATAACTGCCAGCCAATATCTCTTCCTTTGCACTGGAGCGCTTGTAAAGCTGCTCGTATAGATAATTTTGAAGAATTAATTAGCTACGGCGCTGATGTTCATTTATCCAATCATAAAAATGAAAATCTTTGGCATATTGCTTTAAAAAATAAAAATCCTAAGTTGGCAGAATTTCTATTCGATAAGCAGGTAGCGGTAACGCAGCAAGACGATGCGGGACTTACACCCTATCATTGGGCAGCACGCTATGGTTACTTTGCATTTTTTCAGAAGCTAACTTTCGGGAGTGGTATTCATCTCCATAAGCAGCTTGAAACAGATCGAAGGATTTTGGGTTTTGCAGTGCTGGGTGGCAGTATAAACCTCATCAAATGGCTGCTTGAGCACGGTGCACAAAAGCAAATCGATAGTGTTACACAACGCGCGCCGCTACATCATGCTGTCTCAAGTGGTCAAACTAATATTGCGCTTCTCTTATTGGAGAGTGGAGCAAAACCAGATATTCAAGACGAAAAATTGCAATCCCCGCTCTCTATGGCCGTTAATCAAGGCTCATTTGGTATGGTCGAATTGCTTCTTAAGTATCAGGCAAACCCAACTCCAGCCGATTTGGCGGTAGCCAAAAAGAAAGGATATTTGAAAATCGCTGGGTGCTTATCAGATGCAATGAAGGCAAATCCCCCAAAGAGGAAATCCTTTTTGGAATGCTTAATAGACTTGAAATTTACCTAATGGCGGCCCTCCCTTGGCTGGCCGCCTTTTAGATAGTATATAAACAGGTTCTTAAGTTGACGTTAGGTTTAGCGCCTGCATAGCTGCAAGGGCCTGCATAGCAGCAAGTTCCTCTCGCCTTTGATCAAGTGCCGTATTATCAAGCCACTCGATCTCTAACAGGTCTTTTTGGGAGACATCATTAACTCTCCCAAGCTCTGTCACGCCAGAGTTACTCTTAAACAGCCCAAGCTTTTCCACGCCTGTGTAATTTCCATCTGAAGTAAGATTTTTGTCTTCTGCTGCAGTATGTTGCACATAAGTATTCCACTTTTCTGACTCTTTATCACGAAGCACAACTACATTGACCCCTTCGCCAACTCCCTTCCCTGCCCCATATTGATGGGCCGTCTCTCCATGATCAGAAGTTTGAGAAATTCTGCGGATACGAGGGTCTAAAAAAGGTAACTTCTCTAACCCTTCTTTCTCACGCGCTTCTTTGCCCTCAGCACTGTCAGGTAGATCACTAGTGTGTGCAAAGGCATGGATATGTAGCAGCGCAACTTCAGTTTCATTGTCCGGATTAGTAGCTACTGTGGTGCGGCATCCTCCTAATTGAGAGGTGAGGATAATTGAAGGACCTTCTGTATTCACTACTAAGAAAGTTGCCTTCCCTGGAACGCCAGGTATCCAATACGCATCAAACATAATAGAGTCGTCAGGTAATGCCTCATGGGTTCCAAAACGCTGCTCAACAGGTACTAATCCTAAGGCTTTACCTTTGTCAACGTTAGGGCTTTCAATAAAAGTAAAGCGTACACAGCCTGCGCGACGAAAATCATAGCGTAGTTCATTTATTACAGCTGTTGTTTCATCTGGGTACTCGTCTTTTAATTGGTTAATGAACCAAGATTCGGACACCCCTATCTCTGCCTCTGCCTTCCATCCCTTAATCCTTTCATCCAGCTCTGGATACCGAGCGCTTAATAACTCGAATAATTTCTCATTAGCAGTGGTTGGTGTTTTATCTATAGACCTGTCAGTGGGATTTATATCTGGTTGTAGCTCCATGCATTCATATAGCGCATTGGTCTTCAAAAATTCGACCGTGTCTTCTCGCATTGATTTGGCGTACCCCATTAATTCGGAGATAGACTCGCTAGCAGCTGTTAATATTTTTCCTTTGGTGGTAGATCCTAAATGCTCAAGCTTTTTTATATATTCAACCTCTGAGTTTGCTGGCTTAAAAAAATTAAGTTCAGTGCCATCATCCGAGGGGGCGCGCTCTATTTCACCAAAACACTCTATTCTAAAAGACTCAACAAAAATATTGGCGGCACCAACAGTGGTAGTAAGAACCGTGCCAGCTATTTCCGCAAGGCTGCTACGTCTTGTCAGAGTCTGTGTAGTGGGCTGTTGAGTAGCATCAGCCATACTTATTAACATCGGTGTTGCTGGGCGGGGTGGCTGAGTAATAGCAGTAGCCAGCAGGTCTGCCACGCTTGCCGCACGTCTTAACCGGGTCTGTGTAATGGGCTGTTGAGCAGCATCAACCATTAACATCGGTGTTGCCGGGCGAGGCGGCTGAGTAATAGCAGTAGCCAGCAGGTCTGCCACGCTTGCCGCACGTCTTAACTGAGTCGGTGCATTTGATTGCTGAGTACTGATTGAATTTTGTTGAGTATTAGTGGGTAATGGGGGTAATGAAGATAATCGCACAGAATGCTCTGTAGTAGAGTGAATAGGTGATGAGCTGGCACGAGCAGTTGCTGAGGCTTCTGGCAAAGTAAGGCCTTGCTTGGTGTTCGGAGCAGAACTAGTAGTAATGGGCGTTGTCGGCATAAGAAGCGCCTGTGAGTAATTGATCATGAAAGCCAAAAATGCAGCTAATCAATACTTGCTTGAGCTTTATGCCGAAATATTCTTTAAGAATCCGAAGTGACTTTTTTCTGGTTTTACTTATTCCTTACTGTCATGTATTGCCCATAAATTTAGGTAGCGTTTCTCTAATTTTTACTTGAGGATTAATTTTTTTTGCCGCGCTTATTCAGCTGCTTCACCGGTATAGGTAACTAGTGCGCGAGTATTGAGCGGATAGCCACTCTCCATCAAAAATAAGAATAATCTTAGCATATATATAAGAATAATCTTATCAAAGATTTTAGGAAGAGTAACTATGCGCCAGGACATGAACTAGGCAAAAGATGCCATCTTCGGAACCAGACCTAGTATGCTTGTTGGGGTTCGTGCTTAACCCCAACCGAAAAGAGATGAAGGGAAATAGGTGTATATGCAAAAAGCCCCCGACCAGGAATTGGAAAGGGGGCTTTTTTTATGGGGGTGGCTGATCGCCACCAAGATTAAAGCTGGGTAAGAGTGGTATGTGATGTACTGCTGTTTTTCTTAAACCTTATGTACAGAGGCATACAGAAGCCCAAAAGGCAGGCCACGATTAGAGGGAAGTGGTATGCATGTTGGGGTTCGTACCTCACCACCAACCTACCGTTCTAAAGGATATCAAAATAGGCGCACATGCAAAAAGCCCCCGACCAGGAACTGGAAGGGGGCTTTTTTAATGGGGGTGGCCTGACAATGCCCTACTTTCACACGGGTAATCCGCACTATCATCGG
>JASSUK010000028.1:0-2275 GCA_031963045.1 Mycoavidus cysteinexigens | reverse complement strand
TTCATACGAAATCATCTGGCATCCATCTATGGTGGCTGGATAGGGGAGCCTTGAGTGAAAACTTAAGGTTCGCCGGTTTCTGTGTGCCGGTCGTTCAACCCTGTTCGGCTGCCACCCTGTTTGAACGCGGGGCGGCGGAAAATTAACCGTCACATAGAGATTGCCATGAACTATTTTTCTTCTGATTTCTACTGTCTTTCCTACTTAAAAGCTTATTGGCATTCAGCCTTCTCAAGCCTTGTTTCGCATTGCCTTATCTTTGTCTGCCTCCTGGCACTTCCTGCTTAAGGGGGGGGCGACATGTCGAATACCAATCCAATAAATCTACCGCTTGCCTCTCCACAGAGCGATCCTTATTTCGTCGGTACGTTACACCTTATTGGCAGTGAACCTGCAAGCCAGTCAGTAGTTCCCCCTCCCACGTATGAAGCGGCTACCGCTGCTGTAAGGCAGAGCTCCTTAACGGAATACATGCAGGCTTTTATCGCACAGAGAGAACAGCATATAAAAAGCGCTCCGTTCCGTGCAATCGAGCATCCTGCATCTAAACCGGTGGTGAAGTGGGGCAAATTGATAACGGCCTGTGAAAAAGCCAAAACTCAGCTGGAAGCCTCTTTAGTGGATTTGGAGCAAAACTGGTTCAAAGCCTGGATACTCCACGATGAAAAAATCACTATTCAGCAACACATCCAAGCCGGATTAGAGCAAATTGCGCTTATCTCCGAAGCCGCACAATCGATGTGTGAGCACGAAACGGCAGATCATCTCAATCAGCTACAAACTGCGTTAGATGCGCTAGAAGCCATTAAAGGAGAGGCAACACTCAAGCCTGCTGCAGGCCAAGAATCGAGTGATCAAGATGGACCTATGGCGCGTATTTGGAAAGAAATACGTGAATTCTTTGGTCCTGTCATATTGACTGGTTGGGGGTTGATAGCGCAGTCAGGCCTGCTCTCGCCGGAGGTGACAAAAAATATGCCTTTTATTGGCAGTTTTATTGGCTTTGGCCTTGCAATTAAAAACCGGGTTGATGCATTTAACGAAAAAGTAACCACTGAAGATCGAGTCAGATTTATGGAAATCTGTGACTCGTTGATGGAGGATTTCATGGAATTGGGCAAAACCACGCTATTCGGCGATCAGATTAAAGCGATACGCGCAGAGCGAGACAACAATATCGCCAAATTTAATAAAAAAGCAGATGGTCTTGTAGAGCGATTTGATGAAATTGAACAGCGTTTCACCAGAATTGAAGCAGGCATGGAGTTACTGATTAATCTGGTGCAAAAGCAATCTAATACGCAGCATTCAACACATCAGAAAACAGTAGAAAATCCTGCGTAGGTGTTTTCTAGCCATTCCTCATGGTTGAAAAAGAGGTTTGCCCCGCTATGCGGGGTTTTTTTTGCCCTTTTGACTATCAATCCTTTAATTTGCATGGCCTATCTGAGGCCTTTTATAGGGTTTATTCTGTATATATGAGATTGATATTTATTGGTACATATAGCAAATGTCCATAAATAAGAATTATCCAAGACCGATAGTTTATTGCCTCACAGAAAGGCAAAAAGGGAGGAGCTTTGAATCCATCTATTAGCGCAGCTTCCTCTTCAAGTTCAAACACCTCTATGTGGGTGACTACTACTCAGGGTAAAGGTAAGCAGCGTGCTGAGCCGCCTTATCAAGAGGTAATGCCTGCTGATGGTGATCTATCAGATTCAAGCTGGGGCATAGGGAATCCTCGTATCAATATCGCATCTGATTCACTCACGCCTTATAAGTTTTTCAGACAGGGCGTGCACGTCATACGTACCACGGATGCAAGCTTGGTAAGGATGGCGAATCGCGAAGGAGAGTTGCAAAAGCTCGAAGGGATCTGCCAAGATCAGCACAGTACGATAGGCTCTTTGAAAAATGGTGTTGCGATTGATCCCGTTACCCATATTGGCCTTGAGAAGAGCAAAGCAGCCCACACCGACTTGGTACAGCAACAAATTACACGGGCGCTCGAGCTTGTTCAGGCGCTCTGTGAAAAGATCCAAACGCTACACAGTGATTCTCAAAGGCCCATTGATGAACTTAATCCATGCATAGAGGAAATCGCCACAGAGATTGTCACACTCCAGAAAAGCTTGCCCAGTCCTGCCAAAGCATTCTTATGGGTAATACTTTTCGCAGTAGCGTTTGTGCCTGTTGCAACACTAGTTTGGTATAGTCTGACTTCGCTAGGAGTTATCTCTATGACTGCAGCGCTCACGCAAGCGATAACAGGTAT
>JASSUK010000027.1:0-25587 GCA_031963045.1 Mycoavidus cysteinexigens | reverse complement strand
TAAGGCATTAGGCGCACAGAAAACGCTGCCTGGTGCTGCTATTCAGGCCTTGATCACCGCGTTACAGGATGAAGACATCTTCTCTGTCCGGTCTGCGGCAGTCAGTGCGTTAACGGGACAGAAAACGCTGTCTGAAGCCGCCATTCAGGCTTTGATCACCGCGTTACAGGATGAAGACAGATTGTTTGTCAGTTCTGTGGCTGCCAAGACATTAGGTCAACAGAAAACGCTGTCAACCGACGCTATCTCGGCCTTGATCGCCGCATTACAGGATAAAAAAAAGGAAGTCAGGTCTGCGGCTGCTAAGGTATTAGGCGAACAGAACACGCTGTCTGACACCGCCATTCAGGCCTTGATCGCCGCGTTACAGGATAAGGATGAAAACGTGTCTGTCAGGTCTGCAGCCGCTGGGGCATTAGGCAAACAGGAAACGCTGCCTGACACTGCCATTCAGGCCTTGATCGCCGCGTTACAGGATAAGGATGAAAACGTGTCTGTCAGGTCTGCAGCCGCTGGGGCATTAGGCAAACAGGAAACGCTGCCTGACACTGCCATTCAGGCCTTGATCGCCGCATTACAGGGTAAGGATGAAAACGCGTCTGTCAGGTTTGAAGCTACTCAGGCATTAGGCAAACGGGAAACGCTACCTGGCACCGCCATTGGGGCTTTGATCTCCGCTTTACGGGATAGAAACGAGTCCGTTAGGTCTGAGGCTGGCAGTGTATTAAGAAAACAGAAAACGCTGCCTGACGATGCCATTGGGGCTTTGATCTCCGCTTTACGGGATAGAAACGAGTCCGTTAGGTCTGAGGCTGGCAGTGCATTAAGAAAACAGAAAACGCTGCCTGGCGATGCCATGCAGGCCTTGATTGCCATGTTAGGGGATAAAGAAAGAGATGTAAGGAAAGCGGTCGCCGGGGTATTAGGCGAACAGAAAATGCTGCCAGCTCCTGCCATCTCGGCCTTGATCGAGGCTTTAAGGAGTAAAGATTTGACGGTCATATCTGCGGCGGCCAGTGCATTAAGAAAACAGGAAACGCTGCCTGACGACGCCATTGAGGCCTTGATATCCGCTCTATGGGATAAAAGCAGAGTTTACAGGTATGAGGCTGACAAAATCTTAGGCTTGCATATGGATCAAATTTACACTGTCCTTCCAAATTTAGCACTTGAGCAGATCCGATCCCTTTATACCAGCTTCTTATTGTCAAGGAGTTTTAGAGAGAGCACACCGCTCTATATTCAAGACCATAGACTGCACTTTTATACGGCGGCTGGGCTAGGACAACCTATTCCTATAACGTCTGAACAAATTGCTGTTGTGACTCAAGCCTTTAAAGCTGTCCAAACAGACGCACAGATTACGCCGTTGCTAGAGTGAAGCGTGCAGGGCTGAATGTGGCTTGCGGGGGGAAGAGTGAATTAGTAAATTACTAATTTTACATAAGACGAATATTGCTTTTTTTTTTGGTGTAGCGGCTAAGTAGTAATGGACTCCTGCTACCCGACATTAATAATTACATCCCGTCCAAGAACCTTATCGTAAAGTTTTCGGGTCAAGGTAAGCTTCAAGGCATAGCATTCTTCCGGCATAGAACAGGTTTTCAGTCCAGCTAGGTGTGCAGCGACGACCGTACCAAACGGATTATCCATTTCCATTAACTGGTCTTCCTTGCCTTCGTAATCTAGAATCCCTTTTGCAGTCTCATTTGAAAATGCAGAAGGAGTTTCTAACTTTTACAAGAAAAATAAGATACTGACTGGGTACCTATTTTTCACGGACAGATTAAGATTTTTTATTTGAAATGGGGATAGGAATATCATAATAGCTGATTTTTATTCTTCGTCCCCTCCTACATTTTGGAGAATCCATGAAAACATTGCTCGCTATTATTGCCACGATTGCTGCTTCCCTCAGCCTTATAAACAATGTGTATGCCGCTGGTAGCTTAAAAGGTGGTTTTTGTTATTCTAGTAGTCCATTACCTAATACCTACGGCGCTTATATTGATTGCGATCATGTAGGAAGAGTAAAAAGTATTAAAGAAATTTACGAGAAAGGTTTTCGTGTGGTGAATAGCGGATCGGCATCTAATGCCAATGCTGTGCGATCGTTTTACCTCATCATCGAAGAAAGAAAATGATGATGCGCCATTTAAAAAAGCTATTCCTTCTGATAAGTGTACCGTTATTTATCGCTTTTTGTCTATGCGATAAAACTCTGCAAGGCTTTCTTGCCGTGCTAGCGGGAGGCACATTTATATGGATAGCTTATTGGTTCGCATGGTGGCTCAGTGATGGTTTTAAGAATATGTTTGAAGGGAGTGATTCTGAGAATATGTATCAAGATTTACTCGATTACCCTAACGTATCGAGCGGTATTGATCCATACACGGGGAAAGTGTGTATGACGATTCAAGAGCCATGGGGAACAGTACATATTCCAACTAGATAATTAAAAATCTCAAGATCCTTTTATCCCTATTATTTTTTCTTTATCTCTGTATTGATCGGCAAAGGAGCGCCTTCTTTACGCTTCATATTGTCGGTCAATTTTTCCCCGTCCGCTGTTTCATCTCCCCCCATAACTGCATTGACCAGTTTACTGCCATAGTCCGCGATATCATGGCCTTCGGTGTCTTCTACCGCCTGCATCATATTAAAGCGCCCTCTTCCTATTGCTTTATCTGGACTGGCCCAAGCACTGACATTTTCATCTAATGCGCTGGCGCGAGACGGTATGCTGTCTTTAGTCGTGGAATCTAGTTGTCCAGAAATAGTATTTTTAGCGTCATTAATTATTTTAGGACTACTAGTGTTCACTTCAAGCGGCTCGACAGAGCTAAAGCCTGCTTTGGCTACTTTTCCTTGATGTAGTGCAGCAATATTATCGGGCATAGAGGCACGCTGCGAAGCGGATACTGTATCCAATTGATTCCACGTGATAGGCAGCGCCTCACCTGATAAACCATGCTCTGGTAGCCGTTGGGCCTGTTGCGCAATGCCTTTTGCAGTTACATAGTCTCTAAACATGGCCATTTGGCGATCTTCGGATTGATTGATGAAGCGCATTGGACTCATATTATTGCGTGCGGCGACTTGCTCAAACACGTACGGATCAGCCATCAAATCCCGATGTATTCCCAATACATGACTTTCACTACGATTTGTACGGCTGCCCGTGCCATATTCAGCCCTCCTAGAATCATCCAGAAGTTGCGCACGTTCATCCGCGTTTGATAAGGACGCTTCTTGTCCATAACGGTCGACTTGGCTAGATTGTTCGCTGAAACTTTTCTGTTCAGAGCGTGAACCAGACTCAGAGAAATGTTCCTCTTTTTGAGCTTGCTCGTTTTGGGAGTGCGAGTTGGTATCGCTGCGATCCCGTGCGTGTGACGCAGAATACGTTTTTTGTGAATTTAAGCCAAATCCAGCTTTAAACAATGGTTGGCGGCCTGTTGTGCGACTGAAGGGCTGTTTATTTACTTGAGGCTGAATATCACGATAATTGATTAAGGCTTTGTCAATTTCTTCTGCGGATGCACCACCCTGTTTCATCGCATTTTCAATACGCCTTTCTTCTTGAAGGTTAGGCGTACGGGTGGGATTATTAGCGCCCTGCTTTCTTGCTAAATCAGCCGCTTCTTTGCCTCCTCCTAGCCCCACACCTAAACCTAGATTCATACTCATTGCATCGTTCGCACCAGCCTCTAGATGAAAGTTAGATGTTTCACATTCTTCATTATGTAGAGCATGACCTGCATTATGTGAGCTGCCATAGCTACCTTGCTCGCTAGTCTCCGCATTTGTACTGCTTTGTTGGTGTGTGCCCCGCGCATTATCATGCGCATTCACTTGAGTAGATAATGAAGTTTCCCCATGACGAGATAAAAGCTGATTGCCTTGCGAGATGATATCCGTCTTATGCGCCTCTTGATTGGCCGAAGATTCAAATCGTTCATCTAAGCCCATTGAATATGACAAGCGATTTTGCATCTGCTGCAACGCTACGGCACCATTCGCAGCCATCGTAACCGTCCCGCCATCACTTCGATTAAAGCTGGCACTCCCGCTCGATAAACCCATATTGCTATCGTATTTGGACATCGATGTGCTATTCACGGCAGCGGTATCGAGCGCAGTATGGCCCAGATGAACATTACCACTTGCGGCATGATTAGCCGCCGTCGCGCCCGCAGATGCGAATCCCCCCATCATGCGATCTGCAACGCCCATAAAACCATCTTGCCCTAGTTTGATGATCATCCCCGCCATCACAGGTACCAGCATCACCATATATCCAATCATCGCTTGCTCATCAATGAGCGTGGCATCAAAAGCATCGGAGAGTTGAAAGGGAACGCCAGCCGCTAGCTCAAGTGCTTTAGTTTTATGTTGTAGATGCATCAGCGAAAGATGATTAATGACTGCAAATAGCAGTGGCCATAAACCAATCCATGCAAGCGACATAAAGTAGCCGGCGATAATCTTTTTTGCGCCCTCTGCGGATACCACAACCATCAATATCACGACGACTGGAAAAAGCGCATAAAGCACTGCTTCAATCCAATTGCGCACATGCGGTAAAGTTTCTTGAGCCAGTAGACTTAATGTGCTGTTTGAACTGTTGGCCTGAAGCGCCGCTTGAGCGCTTCCTATTAGTGCATTCATTTCAGTCACCCGCGCAGGGTCATTCAACAAGGCGGGTAATTCGCTCCCTGCTTCCCGCCAAATATTGTTAAACATCGCCTGCTTCATTGCTTCCGAAGCATTCTGTGCATTGTTTAAAATCCAATCATAGGAAGTGCTGATAGCTGACACAAAAAGACTGGTAGCTAACCCGTCATTTGAGGCGCGGTTAAAAGCTTGTTTACCATAATAGCGTTGTCCAGCTATCACCGCTTCATCGACGCGCTGTTTGAGAATGCCCCCGACTTTAGTACATGTATCCGTAACGGGCTTACCAGAGAGCGTGTTATAGGTCACAAACCGAGCCGGATTTGTTTGCTTAAAAATAGTATCCCAGGCATCGGTTTTACCGACAATTTGCTCTGCAGTAATCTCCCCATCTCGTACATCATAGATCGTGCATTCTTTAATAAATTGCATTAAATCAGCACGTAACCCAGGCTCTCGTATCGTCGCACGGTTCACTTGTTTAAGAATGCGGTGTCCAAAGCCTACATCGCCTTTTTGCAAGCCCAAATCATCTGGTACATTAAATACCGTCTCATAGGTTTGGGTGAGCCACCCAAATACCAAATTGGTACTCTGGGCAATCAATGCCAATGTAAATGGGACATGATCAACCACACGCGGCGACTCGAGGCCCGTTCGATCCGTAAATACAACTCGTGAAATAGGTAAATTGAGAAGCGTGGTAAAAATCAGCGCTTGAATAAACCATCGAACTATTTCAAATTGTTTATTCAACGCATAGGCAAAGATGAATATGCCTAGTGCGAAGAGAAACACAAACCGCAGTAACCCTTGAAAGCCACTACTTTGCATGACGGACGCCACCGCATTAAAGACCGTGTAGAGCGTTTCGACATTCCAATAGGTTTGTATCTCAATGGTATGCACAATCGGGCCTAATGAAAACTCTTGCCAAAGGCAAGCGAATTACGCAGCGTTTGCGAAAGATTGGCGTTTAATGCGCGTTCCATATATTGCACTTCTTGCGCAATACTATAAGTGCTCATGGTTTGCGAGTAGGCCGTAGCTAAGACTTGTTTAGCTGAACGTGAAATATCTTCTAATTGAGGCTTAATTTCACTAAGTACAGCAGCTTGCGCCGTGTCTGTGACTGCTAAAAATTTGTCGCTAGCCACACGTAAATCTGTGATTGCGCGCTGGATATACACTTCGGCATATTTGGCGGCAATCAAATCTTCATAACGACCAATCAGCGCTTCGGCCATCGCCGTATTGCCTAAGCTCGTTGTGACCGCCACCATTTTGTAAATCGGTAAGTCCGTTACACTCAAAAAGCCTAGTACAGCAGACAAATCGTCGTGCGCAGATCGATTAGCGATCCTGTCAGAAATGATCTCCATTTTCTCGCGCACCATCGTTTTGAAACTTTTGGTCGTGACTTCATCTTCGGTCGGATGCAAACAGCCCTCTGCCGTAGTAGTATCGCATCGCCAAATAGGAACAGTGATGCTGTCTGAGGTACTGCGCGTCCCTACTAGCGTTTCTACGGTAATTTCCTTGCGTGCAAGAGTAATAGAAAGTTTGGCATCCCCATCTGTTGGGAAAATCGTAGTACCAATCATCGACATCAGCACCATGCGGTGTTCATCGGTAACGCCCTCCATCTTTTTGAGCGCTTTCCACACCACATTCCCAGTTGGCAATTGGTCTTTGACTTCCGGTTTTGCTGCAGCTACATCATTGATTGCCTGATTTGCACGACGTTCATCATGCATAACGTTCGTCCACGCATCCGTGATGTTTTCAAAGAAATTACCATCTACGCCGAAGTTCTTTGCTGCATTTTGTTTACCACGTATCCAAGCATCAGGTAGTGCTGCATTCACTATTCCTTTAGCGGCTTCGCAGGAATCTATATTGAGCCGATTAGCCTGCTGCGCGGTTGCTTGCAGTGCCTGCATCACGTTATCGCACGTTGGGCAAAGGTTCTGAATAGCGAGCTTGAAGCCATACCCTAGCGCGTTAGAACCAATATTGCGCAGCATCCCCACGAACTGCTCTTTGTTGATAAAGCTAAAGCCACCCATAAACAAATCAATTCCGCCGCATCCCGCATTCCAGCTAGGCGGGGTTGCACTACTTAGGTTGTACGTCCGCTTAGGCATACGCATAAACAAACTACCGCCGGTATAAAGATTCATCGTCTGACCTTGCAATACCGCAGGATTACTCACATTGCCTTGTGCGTTAATAGAATCAAATAACTCTTGCATCGACATAGCGCAGACGTTGCCCGTCAGAAAGAGGCTCGCTATTCCCAATACTGTGATTTTCTTTAGCCGCATCATTTAGAAGTTATCCCCTGGCTTAGTGCCCGTCAGCACAAAAATACGACTGATAATCTCGCTCAAAGACATCACGCCAAACCCAATAGGTGCATGCTCCCCCGTCTTTTTCGAGCCAATCAGTAAGGCTGGTACGCGCTCTATACCCCAAGCAATAGCTTGTGCACGCCCGTCACGCGGATTCGGAAATTCCGCTATCCCTTTGCTATCAATCGATACTCCCAATACGTCTATTCCGTATTTATCCGCAAGCATCTTGAGTGTCGGGGCCATCGCATGACAGTAAGGACAATCTGAGCGAAAGAAAAAAATCAGTCCGTGCTCCTTGGCTAAAGCGCGTAACTGTTTTTCTTCATCCTGTACCCGCTGCGCGTCATACGTTTTGATCGCTACATTGTTTGCAGGGCGTTTGAGCGAATAATCCAAATCAGGGTTTTGCCACACCACGCGCCGCCAGTTATCGGCAAATACCGCCCCTTTTTCTTGGGTGAGTTGCCATAGTGCTAGATAGTCCTTAAGATTCGCTTCAGTCGGCTCCATCACGGCTACATCCTCGCGGCGCTTGAGTTCTTCGCGTAGCTGCGCAGCGGTACCGATATTTTCTATCTCGATACGCTTAGGTTGAGGTAATGGTTTTGGCGCAGCCTCTAGGGTCTCCTCCTGCACTTGTTCATCGCAATACCAATTCACCTTAGGCTCATTGCCGCACGACCATATAGATTGATAATCCAGGTTTTGTGCATGCGCTACGCCCGCTAACAGTACAAATGCCCACCCTATCCTTTTCATCGTGCATGTAACCCATTAGTCCAAAAGAACCGGAGGCGTTCCATCTTTGCAGTAATTCAGCTGGGTTTTTAAAACCGCCTGCGTCTTGCCTTTTGGCGTATCGATATCTTGCTTCGTGAATACGGTTTCTAGCTGCGCGCACCCTTCTTGTTTATACCGTTTGGTCACTTTAGTATTAGCTAACAACATCCCCGTACTGCGAAATTGCCGAGTGAAATGCTCCGCCACCTCGCCCTGCAACTCCCCTTGTGCTTTTCCCTGGTTAATTGCCTCTACAAACAAATCATGCGGTTTGAGATAGACGATAGGTTCTGCTTGGGCAGATGCCACTACGAGTATCGACAGCATGAATAAAAGCGTTTTTTTCATTATTCGTAATAGTTAGTTTTCATATCCACACGTTTCTTCACGTACGCTTGCGCATCCTCGGTGATCTTCTTCAGGTCGGCTTCTTTGGGGGCGATATCGGCAATAAACTCTCCCAAATCCATCTTGCTGAAATCTAGATGCTCTAATTCATCCTTCGTGAACCCTCTACATCCTTCAGGCCCTAGCCCCAATTGGGCTTTGCCTTGCATATTCACGAGCTTTGCAAGTTTTGAGTTAAAACAGCAATGACGCTCTTTCTTTTCAATGCAAGTGCCAATAATGGGGATTTTTTTGGAGCAATACGTGTCGTAATGCACGCACAAATTTTGGCCGCGTTTTAAGCTCATCGCTTGTTCTGGCGGTTTGCACGATAGCCATTCATTAATGAGCATCACCGCGATCTGCAACGCAAAGCTGTACGGGTCAAAACTCACCATCTGAAAGCCGTTCGCAAACGAAAACTGAAACGAAAACCCGTAATAGCTAAAAGAAGGATTAAACACCCCATTCCCTAATCCAGATGCCCAACTATTGATCGCCCCTAGCCCCTTGCCTACCAAGCTACTATCCACGCTGCCGTATAGCGCATCGTAGAGATATTGCGAACCTAGCTTCACCGCTTCACGACTTGCTTCACCGCCTACAGCCATGCCTGCACTCAATAGCGCATAGTTCGTAAAAGTGCCGCCTTCTCCAGAAGAGCGACAGCAGCTTTTAATCGTGGTGCCGCCTATGACCTTGATGGAACAGGATTCGTCATAGCCTTTGAAGAGGGCAATCTTGCCTGGATCAACCCCATACACGCCGGCCTGGCGCGCCGCTTCCATCATTACCGCTGTTTTGGCGAAATCCGTATCTGCGGGATACGTGGTATCAAAACACCCTGCCCCCTCTTTTTGGCAGAACGCGCTATCGCAGACGGTAATTTTTTTGACGACTTCTGGCTTATCGGGACAGTTGTACTTTTGCTCGTAAAATGCGCAAGCTCCATTTTCAAGTTTTTCTACGCAGGTTGAGCCGATTTGCACACACCCTTTATCACGTAGAGCCTGACAATCGCTGATTACCTTGGAGCCTCGGCATTGATAGGTTGAGCGATAGTTCCAGCATGCACGATAAAGCGGCACGCCAAAGACTTCTTTTGTACCTGGCCCATCAACACATACTTCATCTGCTTTAATGCAATCTGCAGCAAAGGCAGAAGCAGAAGCAGAAAAAACGATAAATGCAGCGAATAAAAAACACGCTGCTAACGGGTTCTGCCATCGAGCGACACGCATTGATCGTCCCAAGAATCCGTATAGGTGAAAGGAATTTTATAATTCCCTGGCGCGGCAAAATCGCTCCCGTTACACGTTGAGCCAATCAAGCTTAATTTCATGTCACAGTTTTTTTCATCACACTTTTGACTGTAATAAAAAGGCCAATTACAGCGCCGCCCGAAATTACCGATAAATGTATTGTCTTGAGACAAACCCACCTTTCCAGGGATAGGGCTACGGTCAAAAATTTGGTTGTACCGCGTATTTCCGTCACTCGTTGTAGAAGTCCATACGCTCATCGTGTAACCCTGCTCTGGCCATGCGCAATACACATCGCCCACGATGTAGGGATCTGTGCAGTAAGGGCAAATATTTTTAAGGATTCGCCCAAGAAATTGACCTGGCGTACAACCCGGGTTTTGTTTAATCACCAGCACTTTGTCGCACGTTACGTTATCCAAGCCATAAGTCTCGGTACAGGTTTCAGTAATAAATGTGCCTGGTGTGGTGATAGTTTCAACACGGCATTGCTGATTCGTATCGCCAGGAATCGGGCCAGGTTTTTCAATCGTCTCTTTAGAGCCGGTTAATAGTGGATCGGTCTTTTTATCCATCGTGTATTTGGGCCGTTTTGTGGGGTTTTTAACCAAGAAATTCACCGCATCGCACTCTTGTTGCTCAAAGCCCTTCAGTGAGTGCCGCGTTGCACACTCGGTTTGCTTACTCACCCCCGCCTCCCCAATCGGATTACGTCCTCCTTGAAAATGCTTAGTTTCTGGGGCGCTCGTGCTGTAATGGGGCAATTCGGCAGAGCCGGTAGTACGGTTCACTGTGCCGCCCGCCACAGCTTTACCCTCCTTCGCAAAATCCTTCCCTGCATTAAAAGCATCCGCGGGAGTACGGATAGGGTCTTGCGCGCGCAAGGGTGGCGTTATAAGCATCAGCATGATGACGAATATCCCAGCCGGTTTCATTGAAGCTGCCGTAAATAAGACGTAGCGATGGATTCCCATTGCGGCGCACGCCGTACTATGTGTGCTAACGCGTAGTCCAAAGACACATCTCCGGATAGAGCAATGAAGTGTTCTGGCAACGCACATCCTTGTTCGTCTGCGGTGCCAATTGTCTCTGCTTTAGTGAGCACCACCGTAGGCACGGCCTCAATCTTGTATTGCGTAAAACTTTTGGGGTTAATCACAATATTGCCGCCTGACTCTCCAAGCGCATGAATCGCTAATGCCGTCTCTTTGATCGAGTTATTTTTAAAGCCGCGCAATACCACTGATGCGCCTACCCTATTGGCTTGGCTCACTAAGCGCTTTAACGACTCCTTGGGCATCGTAAAGCTCGCAAAAATCATCAAGCCCTCTGTTTTCTGCACCGCGGCCTTTTGTTCGTATTGACGCGCCAGCGCTTGAATGTCCATACCAGAACGGGCGGGGGTGGGCAGATTGGGAAAGCTATTGGATATGTTCTGCGTTGCAGGGTTGCTAGCATCGAACATCTGCTTGCGCCCTACTTCAATGCGCTGCTGCTCTTTTCCAATTTCTAAAGCGGTGGGCGTTTGTGCACAAGCGTTACTCATAAAGCCAACTATGAGTGTGATAGCGAAGACCAGCTTATCTAGCTTCATAACCCCACCCCCATGCAACAATTTTTCTTTCTAAAGATCATGTAGGCGAAATCTTCACCCGCATACGGATAGCTTCGTCCTGCGCCCCATACTGCGGTGGTGCGCCCAAATGGCTGACAGCATTTGCCATTAATTTTTTGCGTTTGGGGAATGGGATAGAGCATGTGATATTTATATTGCGTCTTATCCATCACCGGCTCTGGATACAAGCCACACAAACCATCTGCGCCAGCGGTTCCCCACATTAAAAATTCGCGGTGTAATTTAGCGGTCATACGCTGCACTAATAAGGAACTCGCTTGCACGTGGGACACATGCGCTTGTACATGGCCGTTCAATGGGTAAATACTGCCGTTACACCCAGCACACCAGAACAACGCATTACTGCCAAATCCCGCTGTGGACAACACACAATCGCCTGCGCACGCGGCCTGGGCTATCGGATTGCCAAACAAAAAGGTTTCTGGATTGAGTAACATCGTTAGTTCGTCATCATTCCAAGTCGGGTCTACTTCGGTGATGTACGCGACGTCAAAGGAACCCGTCTCTAAGCACGGGTTATCTAAAATCACTTCTAGCCAATACAGAATGGGATCGGCATACCAATGCACTTGATAGCTCGATTGCTTGGTATTGTCTTGCTGTACACGTATTTCTCCTTC
Organism: Mycoavidus cysteinexigens; assembly: GCA_031963045.1. Taxonomy (GTDB): domain Bacteria; phylum Pseudomonadota; class Gammaproteobacteria; order Burkholderiales; family Burkholderiaceae; genus JASSUD01. The sequence continues at coordinate 13,868 of JASSUK010000027.1, read as the reverse complement.
TGGTGCTCTAATGCCTGGATCCAGACTCACGCCTCCTAACGACACAAAACAGTACGGCGTGCGCGTTACATCTACTCGTCGCACCGGCTCCCAAAAACTCGTCTTAATGCCAATGCGCAGAGGATCAGCGCACGTGCACAGAAAACCGCCAGGATTACCGGTGTCTTCTTGCTCCATGGATAAAAGTGGCATCCCTCCTAAGACCAGCGGAAACAAGCAACTCCAACAAATATCCGTTAAAGGATTCGCAAATTTGCCTTGGCAACGGCCTGCGGCTTCACTGGGTGAAATTAACGCAAAGGTAAGGAGGACAAAAGCAAACCATCGCTTCATCGCAACTCCTTAGCAGGCATCTCATCGAGCACCAAGTGGCTACCTTGCTGACGAATAATCGAAGGAACAGCACGAATGCCAAAGCGCTGAGTGAGCGTGCCGTGTTGGTCGTAATACACTTGGGTTTTCCAAGCTTTGGTCATATCCAGCCAAGAACCCGCAATCAAAATCGGTTTCACCTTAGTTTGATAGCGCACAATGAGCTTGTGCACGGCTTCGCACTGTTCAGGGTCTCGACCATCAAAAAACACCAGGCTTTTAGATAAGTGCATGACGTCTAGCGGATTGATTTTGGTGCCTGCTGGAATCACGATCTGGCCGTTATCGGTCGTGAGCGCCTGGGTATATGTGACGGTAGAATCGATGATTCTCTGAAAGCGTGCAGTGGCCGTGACTATCCCTGCTACAGGTTGCATAGTGGTAATGCTGCCCATCGAGCGGCGTATCGCTTGTTCTTGTAATTTTTTGATTTCGCCGCTGTGTGCTTTCTCACGCAACTTCTTCATAATCAGCGTAAGTGCGCTTTCCTCGCCAATGGGATAGATCGGCCCAATCGTGCCCAAGTGTGCTGCATAGCTAGTTGGCGTCACTAAAACAGCGAGGATGAGTAAACGGCACTTATAAAATCGCATACGCCTTCCCTAACACCTGCGATTGCTGCACATTCCCGGTAATCGCATAGCGCGAATCCAAGCTATCAGGGTGCGGCGTGGCGACGAAGTACGTGCCTTTTTGAACCACCCCAGCTTGGGCAGGTTTGAGCGCGACACCGGATCGTGATTTCGGTTTGGCGAAACCAATATATTGGTTATTGACCCAAAATTCCGCTCCCACCCGATCCACGGCATCGCCTGGCATCCCCACGATGCGCTTAATAAAAATCGAACCCGCTGGATAGTGCACTCCCCCTTGCCAGCGATAGGCAATCAAATCACCTTTTTTAAAATCTTTTCCTTTGTAGATCACAAATACCGTACCGGGTAGACTTTTACTTTGATTAATCGTGATGCCAAACCACGGCGACAGCGCCCAGCAAAGCGTACCTATCCCAATAACGCTCATACAGAGGAGGTGAAAAAGACGCCGTTTCATTGTTGTACCCTTTTGCGTACCCAATCCGTATAGTCAGCAGGAGAGCCCGCCAGCAGGGCCGATTTATTGACCAGCACGCAATGACATTCTTGACTTAAGGTATCAACAGCGCCGGATAGCTTCTTGGCAAAATCCACCGTCAGCACTTGCATCAGCGCACGCTGTTCTTCGGTGGCTCGGCCACCTTGCGTAATTTTGTTTAATAGTCGCTGTTGATCTTCCTCGACCAGCTTTTGCAAATCGACTGTGGCAACGCGAGGCGGGAGATGGCGATACACCACATAGCCCACCGGCATAAGCGCTAATAGCGTGATAAAGGCGGAGAGGAGTGCCGTCATCCACGGTTCTTTATGCAGCAAGTTGCCCTCTCCTTTTTAGAATGGTTGTGAGCGTCTCCATCGTGGAATAGCCTTGCTTGAGTAAGGCTTCACACTCATTAAAATCGGTGGGATTGGTCGATGCCATCAGCAGTGCAAAAGGGTCGGGAAGATGCCGCACCACGGCCTCGCCTATAGGAGAAGAAATCAACATCTCCGAGAAGCGCCCATGCTCTGCGCGTAGTGAGAGCAACATGCGCTTCACCGCAGGGGAAAAACTGGCTTTGCCCTCTTTAATGAGCTTTTCTAGGCTTTTTGGGTCTTGCCGTAGGTAAATTTTCCAGTCGGAATTGTTGTAAATAGCTTCGGTCGCCTTATTCTCAAAGGCATCCTGGATACCTTGCGTGCCAATGCCCAGCATGCCATCGTATTTTCGATAACGCCGCGCCGCTTCTTCAAAGCTCTCCGCCGCCTCTTTCTCTGGGCCAAGCAGTTGTTGCGCCTCATCAATAATCACGGCTTTTTTGATGCCCCGTGAGAAATACATTTCGTTTGCAATGCGGGATATCAGCACCAACAACACCACGCGGCGTAAATCAGGCACGGGCTTCAGTTCTTCTAACTCCAGCCCCACCATATCCCCGTCTAATCGCAGTGTGGCAGGGCCATTCACATAGCTGCCGTATACCCCTTCTGTCGTAAAGGGTTGAAGCTGCTTAGCCAGTTCATGGGCCACCCGCTCGGGGCGGCCTTTTTCATCTTTAATCGATTGCAGATAATCCCGAATCAGCGTGGGATTCGATTCAGGCCCATAGTCTTTCCATACCGCCGTAATCGCCTCCGTAATCAACGACGATTGAAATTCCGTGAGGGGGGTGCTCGGAGAAGCCATGCGACTAATCGCGGGTCGCAGCATGCGCATTTCAGATTTAAAATCTACATCGCTATCGGTGCCCACCCAACTGAACGGATTAATACAAATCTTCGTGTCGGGCGTAAATTCCAGGAATGTTCCGCCTTGCAAAGCAATCAAATTGCGATACGAACGCCCTACATCAATGACCCATACGCGCGCACCAATACCCCGATAGGAACTGATAATCTCGTTCATCATGACGGACTTACCCGAACCCGATACACCGGTGACAAAAACGTTGTAGTTACCGCCTTGCTGCTTGTTGCTATAAAAATCTAAGAACGTAGCCGACCCACGACGACCAAAGAGCATCATTACTGGGTCGCCTGCCCCCTGCCACTCTCCTATGACGGGTGCCATATCGACCGCGTTCACCGTCGTTTTAGTGCTCATCAGGCGGAACTTTTGTAAGTCTTCTCTGGCTTCACTCGTGAATGTCATCGGCAAACTGACATACAGTGCAGCCAAATGCAGCATCTTGAGGGGGAAGATCGTAAAAAGGGCGTTTTTCCAGATATTGAGCGCCGTTTGGCTAGCGCGATTGATGGTCTTTTTAGGAGAAAAGAGCAGCAGCGTGTGATAGATCTCACACATATTGCCGCCGTTGCCCAATTGGTGCATAACAATGTCCCAGTCTTGGGACTGCATCGCCAATTCCGGCTGCAGAAATGCCATTTTGGAGTTCGCGTTTTGCTTCGCGCGTGCGCTTTTAATTTGCGCTTTGGTGTCAACCGTATTGGGGTCGAGAGTAAACGCACCCCCGCACACCAAAAAGGGGCAGGGATAGTGCAAGTTATCGTTAAAAAATGCACCAATAATATCGGCCATCTCCCACAATTCTTTTTTCTGTGGGTACTGCAAAATCCCAAAGCTACGAGCAGCAATGCGAGTATCCGAATCACTGGCTGTTTTCGGCGGTAGGCCCCACAGTATTTCATTGGATTTAACCCGCACGTGCTGACCAAACACGGTCATTTGATCTTTCAGCGACTTCCCCGCATCGTATTGCAGTGTAGGAAACGGCTCCGCACTAAACATGCTCTCAGGATTAAGCAACGGCCACACAAACTGTATCAATCGCTCGGCATCCATGGGCACCGCCGGCAAGCTGGCTGTGCGTAATGCCGCGTGCAACGTTTCCCGCAAGCCCATAATCTCTTCAATAAGCTTGGTATCTTGGCTCGAGCCTGTCTTCGTGATGGAGAACAGCAAACGAATTTGCTTGACCATAAAATTACTACCCGACCATAAAGGCTGACCCGGTGCGCTTTTTAGATAGGTAATACGCCGTTGCGCGAGTTCCTTAAAAAAAGGAGAGGTTTTTTGTTGATCGAGCGCAATATCGCGCAAATCGAGATAGGACTGAAAAGCATCATCGAGGATAGGCGAGCCAAATAGGCACCACTGAATTCCATAATGCGGCGGAATAGGCGTAAACAGCGTTGCCAGGCGGGTGCTCATTTCATTATCTGCGCCGGTTTGCGGCAATACCTCAAAGCAAAAAGAGACGGAGTTATCGTTATAGAAAAGTCCCGTTTCTTCGCTATATTGGTCATACCGCAAAATGCTATGCAGGCCATCTTGCGCAACAAAAGCGTTTGCTTGGTTTACCTGCACAGGCTTTTTGCCCATATCGGGCATATCGCCCAACACGGCTTCGTACCAAAAACGCTGTGTTGCCGCTTTGATTTTTTGAGGGGCAGTTTTAAATACTTCTCCAAGGCTGTGTAGTACTTCCATCACGGGTTACCCATCACTTGGGCAGGCGTGCGCATGCCATTAAAAAGCCGTGCAGCTTGATCTCCATTCGGACGATCTTGGCGCACCCCGATAACTTCACCACCACTTTGCGTTTGAATGTTAGATATTGAGCGTGATTCGTTTGTTGTGCTGACCTTGGCAGGCGCATGCACTGGGCGATATGCTTTCTGTATCTGTTGCTGATAGTGCTCGATGCGCCACTCTCCAGAATCGACGATCAAGTACACATAGCTTTGGTCATGCAGATCTTTATCGCTATCTTCCCAAGGGGCAAACCACACCCGCAAAATACGCGGCGCACTGCGTATAGGCATGCCGCTAGAAATAGGAGCGGTGATCACGCCCTTTTTAAGAGGTGCCGCTTGTGCGGCGCTACGCTTGGCTTGCTTTGTATTGACGCGCTGACCAGGTAAATTTTTATGTAGCGCGTTGGCATAAATGCCGCTCATGGATTCGCACAACACCCCATCAGGGGCCTTGCACGCAAACGAAGCTTGGGCGTCGTAGCCTGACATGTTGGTACACCCTACTAGCGGCATCGCCATGACCAAAAACCACATTAACCACTGTGCGGCTTTTTTCATTGCGCCGATCCCTGATTGAGCCATTTCTCAATCTGTTCTGCAGAGGCAAAACCAGGCCATGCGCGGCCATCCTCGGCAATGAGCGTCGGCGTACCTGCTATACCCAGGCTAGCGCCCAGTGTGACGTTGTCATGGATCGGATTTTTACACGCTGTTAAAGGCGGCTTTTTACCAGTTAGCATGAATGCATTCCACGCTACAGCCTTATCGGGCGCGCACCAAATGCGCATAGCAGTCGTTTTAGCTTCGGGGTGGAGTGATTCGAGGGGATATAAAAACAGGTAGATCGTCACGTTATCTAAACGAGCCAACTCCCCTTCTAATTTCTTGCAATACGGGCAATCAGGATCACTAAAAACCGCAAAGGTACGGCTTCCATCTCCTTTGACTATCTTGATTGCGTTTTCTAAGGCCTGTGTAGGAAAGGCAATTTTCTGCGCTTCGCGTTGGCGCTCGGCAGTGAGGTTTTTTTGTTCCTGCATATCGAACAAGTGACCAAAGATAAAATAGCGTCCGCTCTTATCGGTATACGCAATGTTGCTGCCCATCGAGACTTCATACACGCCCGGTATCGTAGAGGAACGCACCGCCTTAAAGGCCGTGTTGGGATACTTAGCCTGTAATTGCTCGATAAGCGGCGTACGTTGTGCACACGCGGTCATAAAGAGGGTGCTCAGTAATGCTAGGGTAACGACACGTTTAATCATCTTCGTCTCTTCTTCGCTCTAATGCAGCGCGTTTTAGTAAACCGGGGTACGCTTTTTTCATGTTGGCGGAACCTTTGTAGACCGCGCCTTTCGTAATCAAAATCTCCACCGTGCGCCCACCATCCGTTTCAATGACCGGAAACAGCTTATCGGCCGCTTTGAGGTAGTACTGCGCCAGCATATTGGCGGCACTACCCACGCCTTCCCCGCCAACTGCCTGCGCCGTCTTTTGAGAATCGGATATTTGCGTAACCCCGCCCCCACCTGCGGTCGTAATAGAAGCCGATTGCTGAAAGGCTTTGCCAATTCCTGACAGCGCACCCGCAAACAACGCATTGGCGAGCAGTTGGCCTTGTTTAGTCACCAAACGCCCTCGCACACCGGCTTTTCCATCCTCCCCAATCACCTGCCCTTTGACGTCCATTTCGACGGTTTCATCATTAATAATGCAGGTCAGCGAATCGGTACGGCCCATCATGCGTTCAGACGACAACTCACCCCACGCTGCTGCTACAAAACGGCAATCCTTGATATCCAACTGATGCTTATTGGCGAGGCTCGCCGCATCGAGCACATGAAATGCCACCGGCAAAGGATTACTTTGCGCCTGCCCACCTGTAGGCGCATCCACGCCGTTCAGCATCGCGACACGCACAAAAGAACCTGCGGGGATAAAGTCGATCGTTTCTTGCTTGCTCTCTAGCGCTTTGTCACCAGACAGAAAAGTTTTTTTCTGGTTATTAAGTTCGTTTTCCTCGGTATTTGTAGATTCATCCACATCATTAAACGTGATCATTTCTAGCTCACGCGGTGGTGGTTCAATACTTTGAGTCAGCGGCGCATTTAGCGTGATACTTGGCGTCTCAGATTGGTTAGTAGATACCGGAACTGGAAGCACAGGTTCACCGAGTCCTCCAATATCTGGCGGTAATGGCGGATTGGGTAAAATGATGGCAGGAGAAGAAAATGGTTTGTCCTCTCGATAGGACTGACTCTTTTTTTCCGCTCTAAGGGCGTCTATTTTTTTAGATAACTCGGTGCTGTTTTCTTTTTGTGCTTTAAGCTGGTCGTGTATTTCCTGCACCAAATTTTCTGTGGCTTTACCACGAGCAGATTCTTGAGAGCGCCAGGCTTCTTTATCGTCAATCGTGCCTGGCATAGGTAACGTAACGGTTTTTGGGGGTTCACGCGTCACCTTTGGGCCGTCATCAAATAAAAACATCCCCGCCATCACCACGATACCCATCCCGCCCAATACGCTACAGACGATCAAGCGCTGGCGTTTTTTGATTTGCTCGTTGGGGTTATTCGTCATCATGGCGCTCACGAACAATAAACACCGGCGTGGAGTCTCCTGACCCCAATGTGTGGTGTTCGACCGCGACCGCCTCAACGCCAGGACGGTATAGCTCCTGTTCAACCAAAGTCATATCCGAAGGAGAAATATTGGTGAGTTGGTATTTCTCTCCCACTAATTCATGGGTGATATAACGTGTCATCAAGACAAAATGACTCTCTTTCCATAGCGGTATGGCTTTATTTACAGGCGTACTGTCTACACGATCTTCAGAGGTGTCATCTGTCATGACCAGCATCAAATCTTTGATACGCCGCTGATACGCGAGGGCGCGATTATTTCGACTGGAGGAAGGCACAGTCTTCGCTATTGGCGGACGCAAAATAATTTCTTCACCCGCTACAGGGCGTGGCACCAAAATCAGTTTGTAGGTAATCCCTTTATTATCTGAAACAAAAAGCGTCACCGTGCCTGGATTAGGCGTGTCATGCGAAAGCGCAAAATACATGGCTCCATGCGCCTCATCTTTCACAACCGTCATCACCCCTTTGCGAGAGGGCACGACATGCGTAATACGCCGGCCTTCAATCGCTAAACGGTTTTGCTCATGAGAGGAAATCGTGGCTTGCTGATGCTGCTGATCGGCGTATTCGATCACTTGCGATGCTTGGGCCTTAAGACTGAACACCATCATGCAAAGCACTATCCCTTTTGATGACTTCTTCAATCTTGAGTACATAAAGCCGCCCCGACAGGGTTACGATAAATTGAACGAGGTATTCCTTATCTCGCTCGGAGGTCAATTTGTCTGCGATAAAAGTTTTGAGTTTGCCACTCACTCGTACTTGCATCGTCGATGCGCTCACTTCCTCTTTATGTGGCATCCAAATCGTCGTGATATGGTCACGCTTAATATGCTGTGCAGCGGTATCGAGCGCCGTTTGTAAGGTGGGATGCCCATCAGGGTGGGTCATCTTCAAAATCACACCGTTGTTATATTCGACTGCCTCCGGCGTGACAGTGAGCACCTTATCAAGCACATAGTTCGCCATGTCTAACAGGTAGTCTTTGTTAGCGTGGTTGGCGCCTATCTCATAAGGGCGTTTAATTTCAGGCGGCACAATGCGCGTGGTGTTACGCATCACCACAAAGCCCAATAGCAGCAGCTGTATAAAAAGCACGGCCAACAAGCCCATATTCATCATTCGATGAAAACGTACTTGGGCTTTTAACGTATCTCGTTCATTTTGCGCGATATGCGGGGACATAGATGGATACGCCTGCTAGCCATTGAGTTCACGCAGATGCGAATTTGGCAAAGCTTTGGTGCCAACCGATCCCGTGAGCCAATACAACAGGTGCATCATCATCCCTGGATGCTTTCCCGCTTTGAGCTTGCTATAGGAAAAAGCGAGCAGAACACCCAAGCACACGCCCAATAGCGGAAAACCTAATAACACGCCTGTTATCATCCCAATAAAGCCAATTGCCGCTACATCCAGCTCCCAAAACAGAAACTTGCTCGGGTCATCTAAACGGCGCGGGATGTAGTGAGACAGATCGGATTGAGACATGGCCCCTCGCCTTCTTAAATAATCGCCGTGAAACTTTTATTGATGAAGCCAATCATGAGATTAATGCCGATAGCAAGGCCCGCTGCGCCTAAGAAGTAGGACCAATCTTTTTTTATAGCCGTAAATAGAGAACCAAATAGTAGACAGACCAGCGCGGCGAGTTTTCCTCCATGCCCCTTGAGAAGACGTTCAATCCCGTTAGAAGCATCGGCTAAGGCATCCCCATCACTTGCTAAAGCATGCTGGCACAGCAGCATCAAGCCACACAGCAAGCCCACACACAGCAGCACCCTACCCCACTGGCGCATAGCATTTTCTATAGGTATGGTTTGCGTCACGTTCATATATTCGCCACTCCTTTATGCGTTTTCTGTTGCGCTTTTTTTTACAAACTGCTGAGCAGATTGCCAATCTACAGAAGTGGTGGATATCGAAATATGCTTAATAGACCGCTCTGGACATTCCATGCTTTGGCAGAAAATAAATGTGCTATCGCTTGGCATACCAAATTGCACAACTTTTGGAAGAAATTGCGTAAAGTGAGGAACCTCTAGAATCTGAGCTTGCGTAGAAGAAGATCCACATAAAACCAATGCCAGAATAAAAAAAATACCGTAGCGGTTGGTTCGCAAAATAATTACCCCCTATCCCATATACACCGACCTTACCAATCTAGCGCTGCACTACGCCATACATTTGAAATGGCACGCATGCAATAAACAGTGCGCATTTTTCATGAAACAACAATCCTGCAATCGCTCTGAAAAAGCATTTAAACGCACATCTCACGTTCATAGCATGCGTTCTCTAAACGTTAATCTGAAGAATAAATAGGCCGAGCCATTCCCATTACTTTCAGGAAAGCCGTTTGGATGTGCTGTGACTCACATAAAGTCATAATCATAAAGACGCGCAAACAAAGCCTACTCAAAACTCAAATAAGGCCGAATTTGGCTAAAAAACACGTATCAAGGAGAAAAAATGCCTGTGCCACCTATGCGCGTTGATACAACGCCATCCCAATACTTCCCAAAAAATAACCAATATGCCGTGGAATCTGCTCGCAAAGCCACTTCCAAACTATTAACGCAGTTTGAAACCTTTTTAGAAGGCCTCATCCAACACCAAGTCAAACAGGGACATTTTAAAAAACGGTATGAGATTCCTGGATATGCACTATCTACATACCGTGTAGTCAACGGCGCACGCTATGAAGGAGTACATACCCTGTATAGCGATAAAACAGAAAAAACCAAAGCAGTTGAAGCACTCAGCGAAGCCATGCTACTACTCACGGATTTATATGAATCCATCCCATCTGACTATTTTCAAGCATGGCAAGCCACCATAAAAAAATTGGATGCCTTGGTATTAGATAAACAGGTATATGCGCTGGTAGATGAATATCTCGACACTCTGCCGCTAGGCACGCGTCAAACTCTAAAAAAAGAAGCAAAAAAGAATATGGAGATCTGTCACCAAGCTCTATGTAAACTAAGTGATTCTAATCATTCGGATATACACAGTAATAATCCGCTATTTGGGCTTTCCACTACATTATTAAGCTACGAAGGGATCCATAGCATCTATGAAGGTATGCATAGCGTCTATACCGATCCAGAAAAAAGAGAAAAAGTAGCCGAAGCACTTCGTGGTGTTACAAGCGTGCTTGCGGATATGTATGAAATGATTCCAGCACACTGTATCGACACCTGGCAGGCCACGTTGAAAAAGCTCGATGACCTGGCTCTGGATAGCAGTATCCATACGTTTGCTCAGGAATATATTCATACTTTCCCGAGTGAAGCGTATGGCTTTTTGAACAATAAAGTCGAAGCCAGTTTGGTTGCCTGCAAGCAGGCTTTGGAGGATCTAAAAGAAGCACAGTGCGTAACGCCCAATCCGCTTTTTGGTTTTTTTAGTAATTTGTTAGCGATAGGGTTACGCTTTTTTGAACGCATGAGCCATCTCTTGCAGCCGTTGGTAGATAAGCAGAAAAGCATGGGAGATGATATGCCTGGCGTTGCAACTGCTGCTTAGGCTAGGCGGCATGCTTGTCGGTTATATCCATCAGGATGACTCGCACCCTTCTACTATTTAGAGAGTGCGAATTATCTTGACCTGCTCCCCAAAATTAGCCTCACATGGAAATAGAGTGAGCGTTATTAAATAGATATAGAGCAGCAAATTCACTAGGGGTAGCATATCGCAATGCGATCCAACACCCGCGCTACGCGTAGCCCAGAGAAAGGGATCCACTTCGATTGCGAGGCTTTCTTTTGTGAAGTCATCGACTACTACACCTATAGAGATACCCCGGAATGATCTTATTTGTAGTAATTCTGACTTGATCGTACAGTAAGACCTTGCCAAGAGGTGGGGTTACCCGGTTTGATAGAGGTAGCGAATCTTTATTAAACCAGCGCGTAAGCGCCCAGGAGTAACCCCATGCATAGTGTTCCCCAAAATATCATCAAGCACAAGGTAGGGCTGCTGAATCTAGCAACCGAACTTGGAAACATATCTCGCGCCTGTAAAGTGATGGGATTTTCACGCGATACGTTTTATCGCTATCAAACAGCGGTAGAAACGGGTGGCGTGGAAGCATTGATGAATGCCAATCGTAAAAAGCCCAATCTCAAAAATAGAGTGGAAGAAGCCACTGAGATTGCCGTGGCTGAATTTGCGCTGGAACAACCGGCTTTTGGCCAAGTACGTGTATCGAACGAATTGCGTAAGCGCTGTATTTTTATTTCTCCATCTGGCGTACGAACCGTTTGGTTACGGCATAACTTGGAGTCATTTAAAAAACGCCTTTTAGCATTAGAAAAGCATGTTGCAGCAACGGGCGAAATTCTGACTGAAGCACAGGTTGTTGCGTTGGAGAAGAAGCAAGAAGACGATGTAGCGCACGGAGAGATCGAAACCGCCCATCCTGGATACCTTGGCAGTCAAGATACTTTCTATGTAGGGACTATCAAAGGGGTAGGCCGAATCTACCAACAGACCTTTGTCGATACATATTCGAAGTGGGCTACTGCTAAGCTCTATACGACCAAAACGCCCATTACTGCAGCCGATGTATTAAATGACCGCGTGTTGCCATTCTTTGCTGAACATGAAATGGGACTCATTCGCGTCTTAACCGACCGTGGAACGGAATATTGCGGTAGGCCTGAAACGCATGATTATCAGCTCTATTTGGCGCTTAATGACATTGAGCATACCAAGACAAAGGTTCGACATCCTCAAACGAATGGGATCTGTGAGCGCTTCCATAAGACCATCTTGCAGGAGTTTTATCAGGTTACATTCCGGCGAAAAATATACGACTCTATTGAATCGCTGCAAAATGATTTGGATGATTGGCTGCTTTATTACAATAACGATCGCACGCATCAAGGAAAAATGTGTTGCGGGCGAACACCGATTCAAACTTTAATTGATGGCAAGGAGGTATGGCGAGATAAAATCACGATTCTGAATAACTCTATTTGACCTTACAATTTGCTCTCGTCAAATCGGGGGACTGTACGATCAGATTGTGATTACTACATCTTATTCAGAAGATATTACCGCGCCTCTCTGTTCAAGCAGGTGGGCATTTATCGAGCTCAAACGCTCTGAGGCTTGATTGGGGGCTGTTATGGATGCGTCCTTAGCGGTTAACTTAGCCTGATAGGAGGTCCACCTTAAAATAACCCGAATGCTGTCATCTTCCTGTTTTATTTGCCATAGACTAACCGTTTTATCTTCTCCTCCTATAGCTAGCATAGGATAACCTTCTGCCGTCTCCTGCCATGCAACCGAACGAATAGGACCATTATTACAACCTTCAATGGTCGCTACACATTTTCCTGAGGTTAACGACCATAGCTTCACACTACCATCCCAACACCCGGAAGCGAGCCACTGCCCGTTTGGCGAAAAACTCACACTCGTCACAGCACTATCATGCTTATATGTCTCCTCGTTAAGCAATTGGTTCCCTACCCACCATAGCTTCACGTTACAGTCATCACTCCCAGAAGCGAACCGATTCGAGTCTGGCGAGAAACTCACGCTATTCACAACACCAGCATGCCTTTTTTCATATATACGATGGCCATGCATTTCGCTCCTCGCTACACTCCATAACTTCACACTTCCGCCCTCACTCCCAGCAGCGAGCCAATTCCCGTCTCCCGAAAAACTCACACTCGTTACAGCACCATCATGCTGATATGTCCCGTCATACATTAAGTTCGCTACGCTCCATAGCTTCACAGTTCTGTCATCACTCCCGGAAGCGAGCCAATCCCCGTCTCTCGAAAAATTCATACTCGTCACACGAGCATTATGCCCTTCATACATGTGCGACAGGCCCCGTGTTCCGCTCGCTACACTCCATAACTTCACACTTCCGACCTCACTCCCAGCAGCGAGCCAATTCCCGTCTCCCGAAAAACTCATACTCGTCACAGGAGCATGCTCTTCATGCCCTTCATACGTATGCGGCGGCAGGCCAAGCGTTCCGCTCGCTACACTCCATAACTTCACACTTCCGTCATCACTCCCAGCAGCGAGCCAATTCCCGTCTCTAGAAAAATTCACACTACTCACACGAGCATGCCCTTCATACATGTGCGACAGGCCATGCGTTGCGCGCGCTACGCGCCATAACTTCACACTTCCGCCCTCACTCCCAGCAGCGAGCCAATCCCCGTCTCTAGAAAAACTCACACTCGTCACAGGAGCATGCTCTTCATGCCCTTCATACTCGTTGGATAAGCCAAGCGTTCCGCTCGCTACACTCCATAACTTCACACTTCCGTCATCATTCCCAGCAGCGAGCCAATTCCCGTCTCCCGAAAAACTCACACTCGTCACACGAGCACTATGCCCTTCATACGTATGCGGCGGCAGGCCAAGCGTTCCGCTCACTACACTCCATAACTTCACACTTCCGTCATCACTCCCAGCAGCGAGCCAATTCCCGTCTTTAGAAAAACTCACACTCATCACACGAGCATGCTCTTCATGCCCTCCATACACGTTGGATAAGCCAAGCGTTCCGCTCGCTACACTCCATAACCTCACACTTCCGTCATCACTCCCAGCAGCGAGCCAATTCCCGTCTCCCGAAAAACTCACACTCGTTACACGAGCATGCCATTCATACTCGTTGGATAAGCCAAGCGTTCCGCTCGCTACACTCCATAACTTCACATTTCCGTCATCACTCCCAGCAGCGAGCCAATTCCCGTCTCCCGAAAAACTCACACTCGTTACACGAGCATGCCCTTCA
>JASSUK010000026.1:0-2529 GCA_031963045.1 Mycoavidus cysteinexigens | reverse complement strand
CATCCACCACACAATTTCATAACGTGGGTTATATTTATGTTCAGTGATAAACGCTTGTAGTTGCTCTTGACTCAGCACTAAGCCAGACATTCCTTCAACTTCAGAATACGCTTGCAGGTGGTGGACTAGAAACTTAGCCGCAAAGAATTCCTGCAAGGTTAAATGTAAAAAGTGGTAGCGACGATCGGATTCAGGGCGCTGCGTATCGATCGTGTGTAAATAGGAGGTCTTTTTCAGATCGGTGGTAATTTGCAAAGGCAGCTTGCCTGCTATAAGAGGTTTTTTATTAAATGCGACTCGGTACTGATTCAACTCCTGCACACTAAATTCAATTTTCTCGTTTGCTTTTAGTCCTTCAAATGCTATATAGCCTAAGTAATTAAGCTCGGCAGACATCAACGCTTCTATATCAGACGGTAGCAACGTGCCAATCACGGAGGGGTCCAGCACCTCCCCATTGTCTTTTTTCTTTAAGCGCACACCATCTTTACGCCATAATCTATCGACCATGGCCTCGTATAACATGGTCATGGTTATCACTGCTTGATCTTTGGGGAGTTTATCCCAGCTAAAACACAGTGCATCCAGCTGAATCGGGATATAGACTAAGCTCTGTATGAGTGGCGTACGGTGTATAAATTGCTGAATGGCGGTTTTGTTCGATTCAGGCGCAAATTTCTCAATATAGGCTTGCACATCGTCCGGGCTAAACCCAACAGTTTCCAGTTCAAGATCAAGTTTCTTTAGCTTTGAAACATCCACCATTGCCGGTCGAGAGGTGATCACCACCTGTTCCTTATTGAGCAATTCTGTAAGGAACCGGCTTAAAGGGTGGCTGGGGTCGAGTTCACTAACGACTTCATCTAAGCCATCTAAGATAAAAAGCGTTTTATCCTGATGATCTAGCACTCTCTGTGCGAGCGCCTGTGCTTTGCGGCTTCCTCCTACATCTGCAAAATAGTATTCGCAGAGCAATTTTTCGAGGTTGTAGATCTGTAAAGTCTTGAGTTGTCGTAAGGGCACCCATATCATGCTCTCAAATCGGTCTTGCCACGCTGTGTTGTATTGATAGTCATAGACCAATTTTTTGCATAAGGTAGTTTTGCCGATCCCCGCTCTTCCCTGAATCAAGATGCGTTTCGGAGCACCAGTTGAGCCATCGCGTAATGTTTGTGGATTAAAGAGTGCTTCTAGTGCAATCTGCTTATTTGGATTGGCTGCAGGAATGTATTCCTCACTCGGCAGACGTTCGAAAGCCGCCGCTTGTTTTTTGAGTGCTTCCCACTCTTTTTCACGTTGAGCATGGCTTTCCACAATCGCGAGATTGATATAGGAGTCATCCAGCGAGGCTATCTGGCCCGATATCCGCTGAATCGATAGATTGGTAGTAGGGTTAGATAGATAATGGTGGTAGAGAGCGCTACGCAAATCTGCCAAGGAGATGGTGGGTGGAAGCTGTTTTTGCTCCTCCTGCACTATATTGACTAGCTTACGGCGCAGCTCTGCTTCTACCTTGCCGAAGATACCGTCTACGAGCTCGGCAAACTCAACCGCGTCAAGCATTGAATCATTCTTTAAACGGGAAATACACTCGTTGTACCCCTCCCAAAACTTATCCAGAAACGTTTGGGCCTCATCGTTCCCCACTATAAGCCGCTCGATCAGCTTAAAAAGCACCAAGTGCCGACCTTGATTCGGATACACCTGTCGTCCTGCTTTGGCTTGCTCGTCAAATCGGAGAATATCCTCAATGCGCACCCTGGTCGCTGGAATAAAAGGCGCCAGGCATTGCTCATAGCTATTGGGGGTTAACGAAACCGGGATAATGCCGTACTGATCTCTCAATTGCTCTGCCCGGATTTGCAAAAAAGCCATTTCCGTCAATACATGATGGAAATCTGCCTTATAGGCTTGCTCTTGGGAGAATTGTCTGACCACTTGACGTATTGCCGGAGTACCAGCGTGTGCACCATTTTTGCGATAGGCTTCTCGATCTTTGAAATAGGCTTCTTGAATTTGCTGGTAAAACTCTTCATAGTGCGGCCATCTCAAGTAGCGTCCTAATAACTCAGAACAACACACCACGACCTTATCAACTGGTTTTACATCGTCTCGCAACGGGTCGGGCAATAAACGAAGCTGACTGATTAAGATATCTTCTAGCTTGTCGTCTTCTTTCAGATCTTCCGGGGAGCTCAAATACGGTTTCCCCATCGGCGTTTGATCCGAATACAGGTTGGCTCGGACTTGAGATAACTTATTGATTAAATATTTAGACGTATCGGCCTCGGCCTGTCCGTACGTTAAATTGTCATGTGCATAGATCAAAAAAAGGCTGGGTTTATTGGACGCTTCTAACGATTCCAGCGTAGACAGCGCCTTTTTAAACAGATAATCCACCATCTTGCTTTTTGCCTGCGCAGGCACAACCGGCAGTTGTTGCAAAGGCATTGGGGCAAGTGATTGCGGCGGCAAGGGCATTGGGGCAAGCGATTGCGGCTGCAAAAGCATGGAGGTAGATGCAGTACT
>JASSUK010000056.1:0-2928 GCA_031963045.1 Mycoavidus cysteinexigens | reverse complement strand
GAAAAGAAAAAAAAAAAAAAAAAAAAAAAAAAAAAAAAAAAGAGTCGCAAGGACGCTTGTGGTTTAGTGATAGGGGTGCATGGATTGTTAAAAAAGGGGAAAAATCCCACGCCAAAAAACAGCAGAGGCGCAAGAGCGGGCTATACTCTGGGGTTACAGCGATGCTACGATATAGACCGGGTAGGAAATGAGAAGAGTTGCATCTCACGTATAAATGAGATGCACTTCTAAGCTGCTAACACCCAAACTCGACCAAGTTTATTTTACATCTCAACAGATCATTCCCCAAGATTCAACGAGACCTTCTTCACACCTTTCTATTCGCGACAAGCTTGCAAGAGTCGTCAGAGCCGTCACAGCGACACCTGCTGGGACCCTCATAAGAACTATTTTTCACCAACCCCCACAAGAACCACTGCACAAACCGCCCCAACTGTCGCACGAGTCTCCACAGTCCGATTGAGGATTAGGCATGTCTAAAGAAAAATTTGAGCGGTCGATGCCAAGCGTCAACGTCGGCACGCTCGGCCACGTGGACCATGGAAAGACCACGCTAACTGCAGCAATAACCACCGTGCTGGATTCTAAATTTGGTGGTGAGGTTAGAGCTTTCGAGAAAATCGATCTAGCCCCAGAGGAAAAGGCGCGTGGAGTCAACTTCGACATTTCACATGTGGAATATGGAACAGCAATGCGTCACTATTTCCACGTTGACTGCCCAGGCCACGCGGACTATGTGAAAAGCTTGATTACCGGTGCAGCGCAAATGGACGGAGCGATTCTTGTATGCTCTGCAACTGACGGCCCCATGCCCCAAACCCGCGAACACGTCCTGTTGGCTAGACAAGTTGGCGTGCCCTACATCGTTGTATTCCTGAACAAGTGCGATATGGTCGACGACGCGGAATTGCTCGAGCTGGTCGAAATGGAGATCCGTGAGCTGCTAAGCAAGTACGGTTTCCCTGGAGATGACGTTCCAGTTATCAAGGGTTCGGCCAAGTTGGCGCTAGAAGGTAACGAAGGCGACGAAGGCGAACTGGGCATAACGGCTATTATGGAACTGGCCGACGCATTGGATTCCTACATTCCAACACCAGAACGTGCAGTGGATGGTACGTTCTTAATGCCTATAGAGGATGTGTCTTCGGTCTCAGGTCGTGGAACCATGGTGACAGGTCGTATCGAACGGGGTATTGTCAAAATAGGCGATGAGGTTGAGATTGTTGGCCTAGTGGACACAGTGAAGACAACCTGCATGGGCGTAGAGATGTTCCGCAAGCAACTCGATCAGGGTAAAGCTGGAGAAAACGTCGGTATTCTATTGCGCGGTGTAAAGCACGAAGAAATACAGCGTGGTCAAGTGTTGGCCAAGCCAGCCTCCATCAAGTCCCATACAGAATTTGAAGCTATGGTGTATGTATTGAGCAAGGAAGAAGGTGGCCGTCATACACCCTTCTTTAGCAACTACCGTCCTCAGTTTTACTTCCGCACCACGGATGTTGCGGGTTCTATCGAATTGCCAGAAGGCAAGGAGATGGCTGTACCTGGAGACGACTTGCTAATGAAGGTGAAATTAATAGCCCCAATCGCAATGGAATTAGGTGTACGCTTCCGTATCCGTGAAGGTGGTCAAACCGTTGGTACTGGTGTTGTGAGCAAAATTTTGAAATAAACAATACTTCAAGGATTCGATGTTTCGAATAGTCTCGCAACGAGTCCCTTCATTTTACGAGGGTTGGAATCGAATTCCTACGTCCACTCAAATGAGGGGAGTAAGGAGGTCCTGGAGGTGGGGGTGATGAGGCTAGGATGGCGATGAAGATGATGAGGTTCGTGTTTAATGCAGGCTTGGAAAGGACAGGTTAGTTTTTGTTTCCCAGACACAAAATCAAACAGAAAGGGCCTTCTGTAATGACAATTCTAAGGACAGAGAGAGCAAATCCAGGCCCGAGAAACTAAGAGACGATCAATCTTTACGCGTATGCTTTAAGGTGGGAAAGGGCCGTTGGTATACTCATGCATGCAGAGGAAGGAAACAGGAAAAACTGTGTGTCATTCGGTAGGGGACTATGTTTAGCGTCCCTGCCATGCCAAGGTATGAGAAAATACATTGATGATGGGCTGTGAGTCCCCTTAGACAACCGAGGATTAGGAAATATAGCCGGCAATGTCTGGGATTGGTGCCAACCCAAACAGTCCCATGGTAAACAAACCTGCATGCTATCCAAGAAGGGCTCTCATTTGAGTTCTCCGAAGGGAAAAATATATCCATCTGACTTGCCCAAAACTTCGCCACACGCGCATTCCCGGGGTTATGACCATGTAGCGCAGCTGCCACTTTCCCAACCTCAGTTACTCTGCTATTCTTTTTTTCTTATTTCGCGTTTCTCTCTTTTTCTTTTACTTTTTTTCTGGACCCTATCCTCGCTCTCCTCCTCTTCAGCAAACCACCAATCAAGCATGAAGTTCACCACCCTCTGTCTATCCGGTCGCGGCCATCGTAGCCTTGGCCAGTGCCACATCCGCTTGTCTTACCGATATGGACTGCCCATGTACCGACTCGTGTGATGGATATAATATGGTATGCTCCCCAGGCATCAATAATTGGTGCATTATTAAACGACCCCCTGGTTCTGGAGGCTCTGGTTCTGGAAACCCTGGCTCAGGCTCAGGCTCAGGCTCAGGCTCAGGCTCAGGCTCAGGCTCAGGCTCGGGTTCTGGTTCGGGTTCTCCTTCAACAAGTACGGGTCACAAAGTCAACCCCTTTTGGTTCCTATAACTAGCACAGTCGCACCCAACCGAATTCTTTAGACAGAGATAACAATAAAATAGTGGAGGTCTGTCACCTCATTTGTAGCTGGAACTGACCAGAGAGGTGATGGAACTGAGAAGCGCGGTGATGTTTTTTTTTTTTTTTTTTTTTTTTTT